>JAVBOK010000034.1:0-18423 GCA_031550605.1 Desulfovibrionaceae bacterium
GACCCTCCCGTCGCGGTCAGCGACGTCATGATGACCCTGAAGCCAGGCTGGCACAACGATTCCGTCAACGAATACGCCCCCGGCGTGCTGGTGACGGATGTCGATTCAGACAGGCTGGGGTTCCGCTTCTTCTTTGACGACAACGGCAGCGCCGGAGCGGAGCTTGCAGACAAAGGCGATTCCGTGGTTACCGAGTTCCAGCTCAGCCAGGAGTCGCGGGATCAGGGTTTTCGCTTTGACCCGGACAATAACAAGGTGGGCGGCGCGCAGCTTGAGGTTCAGGGCGCGCATATCTACGAGGGCCGGTACGGCTGGCTGGTGGATGACGGCGACGGCACCTTCCGCTATGTGGTGAACAATACCCATGCCGACGTCATCGGGATGACCACCGGGCAGTCCCTTGCCGAAAATTTCTGGTACAAGGCCGTTGACGATACCGGCCTTGAATCGGGCATGAAAAGAATCAGCGTGCGGATTGAGGGCAGAACCGAGTCGCCCCTTGTCCGCGTCGACGCTCTCGGCGAAGAGGATGATTGGAATGATCCGAACAATGCCGGTATGCTTACTCCTTTTTCCACCGATGCCGACGGCGTCAGGTACTTTGACTACAGCTCGGATCGCGGAGCCGTAAGCGCAGCCATGCTGGATGCCTATAAGGACAGTCTGGCGGGAGAACGGCATTACCTCGCCAAGCTGACGGGCAATACCCTCTCTCTGGACGCCCCTCTGGCGGGCGGCCCTGTTATCGGCGTCTACGCAAAAATCGGCCCGAACGGCAGCGGTGTGCTTCTGGGGTATCTGCACGCCTCACCGACCCATCTGACTTTTATGACAAAAGATAAGTTTTTTATGGAAAAGTATAACCTGCTGGAATACAAGGGCACCGTGTACGACCTCTATGCGGATGCGGCCTGCACCGTGCCGTTGGCATCGGCGGGCAGCGTGCACGCCGGTTCGGGCGGCCCCGGGGTCACTGTTCCCCTGGGTGATCTGAACTTCGTTTTCGGCGATGAGGCCCCCGCCCTGTACTGCCGGGGAGAGAGAGTGCCGGATGTGACACAGGACCTCACGGGCAAAATCCAGACGTATGATGTGGAAGGGGATTCCCTCATCCTCTCCGTG
Organism: Desulfovibrionaceae bacterium; assembly: GCA_031550605.1. Classification (GTDB taxonomy): domain Bacteria; phylum Desulfobacterota; class Desulfovibrionia; order Desulfovibrionales; family Desulfovibrionaceae; genus FLUQ01. The sequence goes on from JAVBOK010000034.1 coordinate 1,123, forward strand.
AAGGACAAGAACGGCGTTTATCACGACATCATTGCCGACAACACCCGCATTGAAACCGCCCACGGCGAGCTTTGGGTTGATGCGGACGGCTCTTACCGGTATGACGCCCATGACGAAGCGGGCGCCGTGCTTGACGCCATCAATGTCCGCGTGCGCGAAGCGGTTGACCCCGCATACCCCTCTGATACGACGGTCAACGCCACGGACGGCGTGCTGGCCATCGCCGTCAACGGATATGCCGATCAGGCGGCCATGCGGCTCAATGACGACGTCCGGACGTTCGGCAGCTTTGGCTCATCGCCCAGGGAGATTGCCGGAACGTTCAACCTGTTCGCCAACGATACGGGCGTTGAAGGGTCGAAAATCCTTAACGCGGGCTCCTATGTTTTCGGCAAGTCCTGGATTATCCCGGACAACCACAGCGAGCAGGCGGGTGTTGGCGCATGCGCGCCTGTTATGGTCAGCGGCAACCCGCGCTTTGAACTCAAGCTCGAGAATTGCAGCGTCAACATCGCGGAAGACGGAACCGTAACCTATGACATAACGAATGCGGGAACTTTCTATGACCGCGACACCGGGTATACCATCAATTTCAACCGTACCACCCTCAGCCCGGTTCTCGCCTGGCTCAGGCAAAACGATCCGGACATAACCGACGAACAAATCCGGGAACTTTTCACCCTGCGCATGCCTTATCAGACGCAGGACAGCACAACGGGAGAAGTGCATGAAGCCGACCTTGTGTTCAACCTGCTGGGAGCTTTCCCGGCAAACACGGCTCCAGGGACCGGCCTTCTGTATGTTGAGGCCGGAGGGGATCTGTATAACGGCGGCGAGACGGTCCCTTGCAGCGGGTATCCGCACGTACCTCCCCCAGGCGTCGTATATCCGCTGAGCGACCCTAATTACGGCGATCTCCCCGGCTCGACTCTCTGGATTTCTTCGGGAAATCCCATTGCCGACGGAACCGACGGGCTCAACTGGAGCGGCGTCGCCATGGAACAGCTCGGGACGGGAACCATTCTGGACTATATCGAGAGCAAAGGCGCCACATACAATACCGCCACCGGCGAGGTGTCCTTGGACCGCGACGACAAGCCCGTTTCCTACGACATGCCGATATGGGCGAACATCAAAGGGCAGGTCATCCAGGTGGGCGTCGCCACCCAGACCATAAGCCGCCTCGGAGACCCTGTGGATCTCGGCAAAGACGCCGACGGCAACCTCATAAAAGTCTCCTCCGGGAATTGTCTCTCCGGTCCCAGTTCCGTCCGCTACACGACCCCGGCGAATGCGGACAATCCCGATGACCCCATGGTCATCTTCCTGAAAACGCTCACGGATGTGCCGCAAGACCAGATATACACCCTGCCTCACGCGCAGGTGCGCTATTCGGTGGAGGATCCCCATGGGGCCGTATCCGGAAGCGGCGGCATTCCCATAGTCGTTCACGGCCGCGACGTCATCATCGGCGATAATGATCTCGGCGTCACGGCGGCGGAGAGCGCCGATTCCGTCGCCGTCGGCATCATGGACGGCACCGCGCACACCGTCACCGCGAACGGGACGGAAACCGCAGGCTGGGAAACGATCACGGTGAACGGCGAAACCAGGAGCGGCTTCGACACCGACCAGCTTTGGGCGGGCCAGTACGGCTACCTTCGGTGGGATGCCGCCACGGGAGAATTCGCATACGAACACTACACGGCGGACGACGCCGACCCCGGCCGCGCTCTTGTGGGCAGGGCCGTACTCGGCATGAAGGACGGGGAAGCGCTGTACGAGAACTTCACCTACACCCTGGAGGACAAGAACAGCGAATCCGCCACCGGCCAGGTGCGGATGACGATCCGCGGGGAGGACAGCGCCTTTACGTATTCCGGCGGCGGCACCGTCGACGTTACGGAGGGGACGGCGCACAGCGGCTCATTGCGCGCCAGTATCGACAACCCCGATATCTACCCCAGCCGCCATTACACCATGACCGTCAACGGCGACACCTACGGTGAAAACGGCGGCATCATGGCCATAGACACTGACTACGGCGTCATCCAGTTCAACGCCGACAGCGGCGAATATACATTCACCGGCAACGGCACGCTGGCGGCGGGCGAACGGGTGGAGATCCCCATCAGGGCCGCCCTGCGCCTCGGACATATGGAGGAGGGCATTTTCGTGCAGGAGCGCGTTTCGGATAGCAGCGACCACAACCTGCGTGTCACCGGCATTAACGACGCCCCGGAACCGCAGGGGGCCAGCCTCGTCGTCACGGATCACGACCAACCCACGGTGGGCGCGCTCGCCTGGACGGATGTGGACGACAGCGGATTCACCGTCACCATCCGGCACGGCACGGGCCCCGAAGGGATCAGCGCGGGCGGCGATCACGGTTCCATGAACATTCTCGGCGATGAAGACCACACCGTATCCTTCGCGTATACGCTGGACAGCGACGCCTTTGCCTTGGGCGCGCATCGCCTTGTGGATACCTTTACCGTCACTGTGACAGACGACGGTTCCGGCGTCGCCGGGGCGGAGAAAGCCGCGCGGGCGGAGGTTTCCTTTTACGCCGTGGACGGTTCCCACATACAGGGCACGGGCGGCAACGACACCCTCGCGGGCGATGCGGGCAAGGCCAACATCCTTTGGGGCGGCGCGGGCAACGACAGCATTGATCTTTCCGCCTCGGTGGAGGATATCGTTGTCTGGCGCGGCGGGGATGCAAGCCTCGCCGCCACGGCCTCGGACGAGATCACCGGCTTCACCGCCGGTCTTGAAAGCGGCGCCGACATCATGGATCTGAGCGAACTCCTCGCCGGTATCAAGGGTGATGCGGAAACCCTCGCGGATATGCTTTCCTTCCGCGTGGCGGGCGGCGACACCACCATCAGCGTCAGCGACAAGGGGGCGGGCGGCGTCGCACAGCCCGTGCAGGAGATAGTGCTGCACAATGTGACCCTGAATGCCGCCGATGCCGACCGGGGCACCTATGCCGAACTGGAACAGCAGATCAGGCTGCTTACTTCCTAGGCTCCGTATCGGGTACTTTGGGGGACTGTGTCCCCCAATCCCCCCGGCAGGGGAGTGATCCCCCTGCACCCCCAATGCCCGGCACGCGGCGCGAAGCGCCACGTGCCGGGAATCAAGGGGGTCCCGGGGGGAATCATTTCCCCCGGACGGGGTTGGGGGCGCCAGTTGCAAAGCGCCGACACGTTGTTCACCCAACGGGCAGCCGGGAAGCGGCAGATTTTCCGTCAAGAGCGCTGTACGGAACGGGATCCTTCGCGCCGTTCCGCGCGAAGGCTTCCAGCCGTTCGCGGCAGGTGCCGCAGACGCCGCAGCTCGTTTCCCGGGCCGCATAGCAACTGCGCGTCAGGTGCAGCGGCGCGCCAAGGCGCAGGCCCAGGCCGACGATGTCCGCTTTGGACAGGGCGGCAAAGGGCGTAACAATGCGCACCGCACCGCCGGAACTTTGGGATGCCGCCTCGGCCAGGGCCGCGTTGAAAGCGGGGCGGCAGTCGGGGTACAGGTGGTGGTCGCCGCCGTGGGTGGCAAGAGCCACGGCCGGTATGCTCCGGCTTTCGGCCAGCGCGGCCAGAACCGCCCCGAAGATCAGATTGCGGCCGGGCACGACGGTCTGGCTCATGGACCGCGCGGTGTACGATGCCGCCGGGATGTCCCGCGGGTCGGCGGCGAGCAGGGCGCTGTGCAGGCCGGCAAAGGCGGCGGAAAGGTCGATGGCCGCAAGAAGCAGCCCATAATGGGCCGCCACGGCCCGGGCGGATTTCTTTTCCCAGGGATTATGCTTGGACCCGTAGTCGAAAAAAACCGGAAAGACCGCGCCGTGGCCGTGTTTCGCCAGCAGGTCGGCGCAGAGCACGGCGCTGTCCAGGCCGCCGCTCAAACTGAGGACAAAAAGGGGCGTTGCCGGAGAGTCCATACAATTCCTTTGGAAAAAGGGGAAAGCCCTGACAGGCTTTCCCCCGGATTGTCCGGTTTGTCTGATCATGGCCGGGGCCTGAGCCCCCGGCGGTCGCAGAGCGCGGCTCCGCTTTCGGTTACTGCGTGCGTTTTTTGGCTTCCAGACGGTTCATGGCCCGCTGCAACGCCGCTTCCGCTCTGGTGGTGTTGAGGTTGTGTTCCTGCCTGGCGAGGGCCAGACGTTCCCGGGCGCGTTTCAGCGCGGCTTCGGCTCTGGTGACGTCCACGTCCTCGGCTTTTTCTCCCGCGTCCACCAGCACCTGCACCTTGTTGTCCGCCACCTCGGCGAAGCCGCCGGTAATGCAGGCGTACCAGGTTTTGTTGTCCCTGATGTAGTGCATGCAGCCGACGGTCAGCGCGGCAAAGAAAGGAACGTGTCCCGGCAGCACGCCGAATTCGCCCTCAAAACCGGTCAGGGACACGTAGTCCACTTCCTCGCTGAGCACGATGCTGTCAGGAGTCACTATTTCCAGTTGGAGCCGTTCCATGTTCTGCGCTCCTAGCCCTTTTCCTGGCGTTTCTTCTGCTTTTCAAGGGCCATTTCGATGCCGCCGACCATATAGAAATCGTCTTCGGCCAATTCGTCATAGGTGCCGTCAAGAATGCCCTTGAAGCCCTTGATGGTGTCTTCCAGCTTGACATACTGGCCGGGGGATCCGGTAAAGACTTCCGCCACATGGAAGGGCTGGGACAGGAACCGCTGGATGCGCCGCGCCCTGGCAACGGTCAGTTTGTCTTCGTCGGACAATTCGTCCATGCCCAGAATGGCGATGATATCCTGCAGGTCCTTGTATTTCTGCAGCACTTTCTGCACGGACCGGGCCACCTGGTAATGCTCTTCGCCCACTACCAGCGGGTCGAGAATGCGCGAGGTGGAATCCAGGGGGTCCACAGCCGGATAGATGCCCAGTTCGGAAATGGCGCGGGAAAGCACCAGCGTGCCGTCCAGGTGCGAAAAGGTCGTGGCAGGCGCGGGGTCGGTCAGGTCGTCGGCGGGCACGTAAATGGCCTGCACCGAGGTGATGGATCCCTTGGTGGTGGAGGTGATGCGTTCCTGCAGGGCACCCAGGTCGGTGCCCAGAGTGGGCTGATAGCCCACGGCGGAAGGCATGCGGCCAAGCAGGGCGGACACTTCGGAACCGGCCTGGGTGCAGCGGAAAATGTTGTCGATAAAGAGCAGCACGTCCTGGCCTTCCTCGTCGAGGAAATATTCCTCGCAGGTCAGGCCGGTCAGCCCCACGCGGGCTCTGGCTCCCGGGGGCTCGTTCATCTGGCCGTAGACCAGGGCGGCTTTTTCCAGAATGCCCGCTTCTTTGAATTCGTTATACAAATCGTTGCCTTCGCGGGTGCGTTCCCCGACCCCGGCAAACACGGACAAGCCGCCGTGCTGCTTGGCGATGTTGTTGATCATCTCCATCAAAATGACGGTCTTGCCCACCCCGGCGCCGCCGAACAGGCCCATCTTGCCGCCTTTGGGAAAGGGGATCAGAAGGTCCACGACCTTGATGCCCGTTTCCAGAAGCTCCACCGAGGTGTTCTGTTCGGTGAAGGGCGGGGCGGAACGGTGGATGGGCAGATAGGTGTCGGTCTCAATGGGGCCCATTTCATCCACCGGACGGCCGACCACGTTGATGATGCGGCCCAGCGAGGCTTTGCCCACGGGGACCATGATCGGCTTGCCGGTGTCCACGGCATCCATGCCCCGCACCAGGCCTTCCGTCGCGTCCATGGCGATGGTGCGCACCACGTTGTCGCCCAGGTGCTGGGCCACTTCGCAGATAAGTTCGGGCGCGTTGGCGTTGTTGGGGTTTTTGATTTCCAGCGCGCTCAGGATGTTCGGCAGCTTGCCGCCGGCGAATTCAACGTCCACCACAGCGCCGATAACCTGCACGATTGTACCGATGTTTGCACTCATAGCCTCTACGCTCCCTCGTTATCCTTTGAGCGCCTCAGCGCCGCCGACGATGTCGATAAGGTCCTTGGTGATGGCGGCTTGCCGCGTCTTGTTGAAAAGCCGGGTCAACGACTGGATCAGCTCGTCGCAGTTGCGCGTGGCGTTGTCCATGGCCGTCATGCGCGCCGCGTTTTCGCTGGTGGAGGTGTCGAGAAGACCCCGGTACAGCTGCGCCTTGACCACGCGCGGCAGCAGCATCTGCATCAGGGCGTCCCCGCCGGGTTCATACAGATAATCCTTGCCTTCCTGCGGCTGTTCCGGCGCATGCTCCTGCGGTTTCACCGGCAGCAGCGGCCGTACGGACGGCGACTGGCGCAGCAGGCCGAAAAATTCGCCGAACACCAGGGTCACCTCGTCCACCTCGTGCTTCAGGTAGGCGTCGATGACGTCAAAACCCAGCCGGTCGGCCAGGGCAAAATCAAGCACGCCCATCTGGCCCGCCAGGTCGCGGGCGATCGCGTACCCGGCTTTGCGCACCGCATCGCGGCCCTTTCTGCCCACGCAGTAAAAGACCACGTCCTTGCCTTCGCCTGTTTTTTCTTTTGCGATTTTCAGCGCCGTGGCGATCAGGCTGGCGTTGAACCCGCCGCACAGGCCCCGGTCGGACGTGGCCAGAATGATGCCGACAGTGCGTACCGTCTCGTGGGGGGTCAGCAGCGGGTGGCTGAGTTCGTGCTCACCGCCCGCGATGTTGTGAAGCATTGCCCGGAACCGGTCGGCAAAAACGCGGAATTTCTCCATGCGGCTTTGCGCGCCGCGCAGTTTCGCCGAGGCCACCATGTTCATGGCCTTGGTGATCTGTTTGGTCTTGCCGACCCCGGTTATTTTAACCCTGACGTCTTTCAGTGACGGCATGCCCTACCTCCGGCGCGTCAGGCGCTGAAACTCTTTTTGAACGCCTCGATGGCGGAGCGCAGTTTGTTTTCCAGCTCTTTGTCCAGCTGCTTTTTGGTTCTGATATCCTCAAGCGCGTCGCCGCTGGTTTTCAGGTATTCCAGAAGTTCCGCCTCGAAGCGGGAAACCGCATCCACCGGAATGTCGTCCAGATAGCCTTTGGTCGCGGCGAAAATGGACGCCACCTGCTGTTCGGCCGGCAGCGGCCTGTACTGCGGCTGTTTGAGCAATTCGGTCAGGCGGGCGCCGCGTTCAAGCTTCTGCACGGTGGCCTTGTCCAGGTCGGAACCGAACTGGGCGAATGCCGCCAGTTCGCGGTACTGAGCCAGGTCAAGGCGCAGGGACCCGGCCACCTGTTTCATGGCTTTAATCTGGGCCGCTCCGCCCACGCGGGAAACCGACAGGCCCACGTTGATGGCCGGCCGGACCCCGGCGTTGAACAGGTTCGTTTCCAGATACACCTGGCCGTCGGTGATGGAGATCACGTTGGTGGGGATGTACGCGGACACGTCCCCGGCCTGGGTTTCAATGACCGGCAGCGCGGTCAGGGACCCGGCGCCCAGTTCGTCGGACAGTTTGGCCGCGCGTTCCAGCAGGCGCGAATGCAGATAGAACACGTCGCCGGGGAAGGCTTCGCGTCCCGGGGGACGGCGGAGCAGCAGCGACATCTGGCGGTAGGCCACGGCCTGCTTGGACAAGTCGTCGTATATGATCAGGGCGTGTTTGCCGTTGTCGCGGTAATATTCGGCCATGGTGCAGCCGGAATAGGCCGCGATGTACTGCAGCGGCGCGGGTTCGGACGCGGTGGCCGAAATGATGGTCGTGTATTCCATGGCCCCGTGCTTGCGCAGGGTATCGGCCACCAGAGCCACGGTGGAGCGCTTCTGGCCGATGGCCACGTAAAAGCAGTGGATGCCGGTTTCTTTCTGGGCCAGTATGGCGTCGATACACACGGCCGTTTTGCCGGTCTGGCGGTCGCCGATGATCAGTTCGCGCTGGCCCCGGCCGATGGGGGTCATGGCGTCGATGGCCTTCAGCCCCGTGGGCATGGGTTCGTGCACGGATTTTCTGGCGATGATGCCGGGGGCTTTCAGTTCCACGGGGCGGGTTTCCGTGCTTTCCACCGGCCCCAGGCCGTCGATGGGCTGGCCCAGCGGGTTGAGCACGCGCCCCATGACCGCGTCGCCGACGGGCACGGAAAAGATGGTGCCGGTGCGCTTGACCGGGTCGCCTTCCTTGATCCCCGTGTCGTCGCCGAGCAGGGCGACGCCCACGTTGTCTTCCTCCAGGTTGAGGACCATGCCCATAAGGCCGCCGGGGACTTCGAGCAGTTCCATGGACATGGCGTTTTGCACGCCGTGCACGCGGGCGATGCCGTCGCCGACGTACAGCACGGTGCCCGTTTCGGTCATTTCGACACGCTGCTCGTAATTCTGGATTTGTTCTTCAATAATCTTGCTGATTTCTTCGGCTTTGATCTGCATGATCCTACTCACCCCGCTTAATGGTGTCGTGAAGGAGCGAAAGCTGCGCCCGTAAACTGGCGTCGAAAACAGTGTCGCCGACGGTCAGAACCATGCCGCCCAAAACCGTCTCGTCCACCCGGAAGCTGAGGGCCAGCGCGCGGCCGGCCTTTTTTTCCAGCTTGGCCCGAATCGCGTCGCGTTTTTCTTCATTCAGGGGCACGGCCGTGGTCAATTCGCCCCGCAGAATGCCTTTTTCCGCGTCGACCAGGGCGCCGTATTCCCCGGCGATGGCCTTCAGGAACGAAAGACGTCCCTTGTCGGCCAGCAGAAACACAAAATCACGCACGGCAGCGTCCATGTTCAGGCGCCCGGCAAGAACCGTCAGCACCCGGCGCTTTTCTTCCGGCGTGAACACCGGGTCGCGCAGCAACCGGGAAAGGTCCGGCGAGGCGCCGACCAGCCCGGCCAGCGCGGCCAGCGATGCGCCGTACGCGTCCAGTTCGTCCGGTCCCTTGCGCCTGCCCAGATCAAAAAGCGCGCGCGCATAGCGCCGCGCCACGATGCCGCCGGTCATTGCAGCACCACCTTGGTTATGGATGCGTCGATCAGTTTTTGATGGTCCTTTTCCGTCAGCGAGGCGGTGAGGGCCGTGCGCGCGGTTTCGACCACGGCGGCGGCCAGTTCCGTGCGCATGGCGGCCAGCGCCTGGTCCATTTCGCTCTGGGCCGTCTGTCTGGCCTGGCTGGTTATCTGCGCGGCGGCCTGTTCGGCCTTGGCGATGATTTCCGCTTTCACGGCTTCGCCCCTGGTCCGGTACTCGGCCAGGATGGCGGCCCGTTCCTGCTCAAGGTTCGCGATGCGCTGTTCGACCGCGGCCAGATCGGACGCGGCTTTTTGCTTGCGTGCTTCCAGGTCGGCCAGTTCCGTTTCAATGCCGGTTTTGCGGCCGTTGAAAAAGGCGGCGATTTTCTTGCCCGCCAGAAGCCACAGCACGCCGGCAACCAGGGCGAAGTTCAGGATGCGCCAGGCCAGGTTTTTCCAGTCCGTCGGGTGCGCTTCCCCGGCGGCCCAGGCCGCGCCGGCGGTGACAAGAACAAGGGCTGCGGCCAAAAGCAGCGTGCGCGCGTATCGCAAAACGGTGCCCTCCTTACGCCGCGGAGCGGGTTTTTTTGCCGAGGACCCTGGCCGCGGCCATGGCGGCAAGATCGGGAATGCGTTTTTTTATGGCGGCCATGGCCTCGGCCACGGCCTTGCGGGTATCGTCGCGCGATGCTGCCAGAAATTCCTGCGCTTCCTGCTGGGCGGCGCGCAGCAGATTTTCCTGCTCCGCTTCTCCGGCGTTCCTGCGTTCGTCGCGGATTTTCGCGGCGTCAATCCTGGCGGCGGCCAGAGCGGCTTCATAGCGTTCCAACTTTTCCGCGGCGTCGCCGGTGAAGGATTCGGCGTCGGAAAGCAGCCCGGCCGCCAGATCGCGCCGTTTTTTCACGATGTCCCGAATGGGGCGGATCAACAGATAATTGAGTACCACCAGGGTAATGATGAAATTGATAAATTGAAAGAACAGTGTGACATCAATATCAATCATACGATACGCTGCCGGTTATATGGACTGCGGACACATGGTACGGACTGTATCGAATAGCGCGGCGAGTGTCAAAGATTCCCGCGCGACTCGTTTCGGGATGGGAATGTCTGGCAATTTTACGCGCAACGGGTATGCGCCGGACAATCGCGATATGCGGTTCGCGGGCTTTCCGGGCGGCCTCCGGGAAGGGCCGCCCGGGGTGGGGGCCGTTGCCGGGTGATCCGGAAACGGCGGACTGCCCGGCAAACGCGTGGCGGAAATCGTCGCAGGGCTTCCGGGGGTTACTTGCCGATCGTGATCACGTCCGGCGCGCATTGGTTGCGCGTGTAATGCGGCAGGGCGCGGAAAAAGAAGAGCAGCGCGGCCGCGATCATGCACAGGCTCAGCAGCAGGAAGGCGACTTCCCAGCCGTAGGCATCGTGGGTGTGCCCGGTAAGCAGGATGCCGCAGCACACCCCGAGATCCAGGCTGCACAGCACCGTGGCATTGGCCGCGCCCCGGCGTTGAGGCGGCACCATATTGTTGATCATGGCCATGGCGATGGGAATGGAGACTCCGCTGCCCACGCCCAGGACCAGGGCGGAGATGTAAAACATGGTCCGGGTGTGGAAGTAGGCCAGGCTGAGGTATCCGGCGATCAGCAGGCAGAAGGACAGGACCATGATCCGCGCCGGGCCGGAACGGTCAAAGGCCGGCCCGGCGACAATGCGGATCAGGGCGGAACCGGCGGCGAAAATCAGAAAGAACAGCCCCGCGTCCGCCGGCACCACGTGTTTTGTGTACAGGGCGGTGTAGTTCATCACGCTGCCGAAAGGCACGCAGCTCAAGAACAGCACGGCGCTGACGGGCAGGCTGGTTTTTTCCAGAATGGTGTGCAGGTTGAGGGGGCGGGGATTGAGGGAAATGCGGGGAATGCGCAGACACAGAAGCCCCAGAAATCCGACAAGGGCGATAATGCCGCCGGCGATGAAGGGCGCCCCGAAACCCAGCCAGGCCGTGCAGAACAGCCCCAGCGACGGCCCGAGAGCCATGGACGTGGTCATGGCCAGACCGAAAAGCCCCACGCCCTCGCCCCGCCGCACAGGGGGGATAAGGTCCGCGGCCGCGGTATTGGCGGCGCTCATGACCGCGCCCCAGGCCAGGCCGTGGGCCAGGCGCAGCACGGCGACCATCAGCGCGGTGGCTGCAAGGGGATAGGCGAAAAAAATCAGGGCGAACGCGAAATAGGCGGGCACATACATCACGCGCCTGCCGTACCTGTCCAGGCAATATCCGGCAAAAGGCCGGGCGAGAATGGCCGCGCCCGTGTAACAGGCCGTCACCATGCCGATGGAAAAGCCCGAAAGCCGCATGTTTTCGCTGAGCCACAGCGGCAGCACGGGCATGGTCGCGTAAAAGGCCAGAGTCAATAAAAGATGGATGGAACAGATCAGGGAAAAATCCCTCGTCCACAGCGGCGGTTTGCCCGTCATGCGCGTAATCCGTTTCTGCGGGCTGCGAAAAAACCGGCAAGCAGCGCCGCGCATTCTTGTTCCCCGACGCCGCCGGCCTGCCAGATCCGGTGGTTGTGAAAGGGCAGTTCAAATCCTTCCAGATGCGAGACGGCGGCCCCGGCCCTGGGGTCAAAGGCTCCGAAGACCACGCCGGCGATCCTGGCCTGCACCATGGCCCCGACGCACATCAGGCAGGGTTCGAGCGTCACGGCCAGGACGCACCCCCCCAGGCGGTAATTGCCCAGGGTTTTTCCGGCCCGGCGCAGGGCAACGATTTCCGCATGGGCGGACGGATCGTTCTCTGCGCGGGGGCTGTTGTGTCCCCGTCCGGCAATGATCCCTTCGGCCGTCACGACCACCGCGCCAACAGGCACCTCACCGAGGCCGGCAGCGGTCCGGGCCTCGGCAAGGGCTTCCTGCATGATGTCTTCCCAGGCCGCCCACGAAAAGGGCGGCGACGGCATGATCCGGCGGGCCATTACTATATGATTACATGTTTGCGGATATGTTCCACGACGCTTTCCGGCGTGTCCTTCACCACGAAAAGATCCAGCTCTTTTTCGTTGATGTATCCGTCCGGCACCATGCGGTCGCGTATCCAGTCGATCAGCCCCTTCCAATAGCTTCCGTCGTACAGGATAATGGGAAAGGGTTTGATGCGGTGCGTCTGGGCCAGCACAAAGGCTTCGGACAGCTCGTCGATGGTGCCCATGCCGCCGGGCATGACCACATACGCCATGGCGTATTTGACGAACATCAGTTTGCGGACGAAAAAATATCGGAAGTCGCAGCGGGTCTTCACATACTCGTTGCACTGTTGCTCATTGGGCAGGTGAATATGCAGGCCCACGGATGTGCCGCCCGCATCATGCGCGCCCTTGTTGGCGGCTTCCATCAGGCCGGGGCCGCCGCCGGTGATGATGCCGTATCCGGCCTCGGCCAGCAGGCGGGCGATCTCCGCCGTGGCGGCGTAAACCGGGGCATCCCGGGGCACGCGGGCGGAACCGAATATGGAAACGCACTTGCGGGTGCGGCTCAGCGTTTCAAACCCTTCGACAATCTCGGAAATAATTTTGAACATCCGCCAGGAGTCCTGGTTGGACAGAGATTCGAGCAGGTATTCATTCACGGGCATGCGGGCTCCTTTCAAAGCGGTTGCGCATGGTAGCCTGTTCCGAAAGCTCGCGCAATGAAAGATTGGCCGGAAGAGGATAATCGACTTTCTTCATGATTGTATGCAAAAACAGATGTTCGTGATGCGGCGGCGCTGCCGCGCCTCTTTCGAAGGCGACGGCTTTGCTCTTTGTCCCGCGCGCGGGTGTTTTTGCGGCCCGGCACATGAATGATGCGGAGAAAAATAAAACAGGTTGCCAGCCGTGATCTTATTGTATACAAGAAGGCGTTTCCCATGAAACGTGTTGCTCTTCGGCAAGGAGATCCGTGGCGGATATGGACAGCGTTTTTGAAGAGCCGCTGCCTGGGGATGACAATTCGGCCGGCACCACGTCCGAAAGCATCGCGCAAAAAATACGGACCGCCATTATCGACGGCAGCCTTGTTCCCGGCCATAAGCTGGGAGAGGTGGACATCGCCTCTCGCATGCGCACCAGCAGAACCCCCGTGCGCGAAGCCTTCCGGGTCTTGCAGTCGGAAGGATACCTGGAGCACATCCCCCGTTGCGGCGTGGTTGTGGCCGGGTTGCGCCGGGACGAGGTCAGCGATTTGTGGGAACTGCGCTCCATCCGGGAACAGGCGCCGGCCGCCGCCGCCGCGAGGAACATTTCTTCGGACCAGTTTGCCTTGCTCAAGGACACCCAACAGCAGATGGAAGAACTGGCTCCCTTTGACCCTCATGAATATACCCGGCTGGACACCATTGTGCATGCGGTTGTCGCCAGGGCCAGCGGCAACGCCAAGCTGGAAGAACAGATCACAAGGCTGTGGCGCATGGGGAGCCTGGGCCGTACCCGATCCACGTTCTGGAAGGAGCGCGCGCTGGCTTCGTGCAACGAGCACAAGGACATGATCAGGGCCATCGAAATGGGTGATTCCGTTCTGGCCCGGCGGTTCACGGAAATTCATTTTACCAACAGCCTCAGATCGATACTCAAAATATTACATTCTTTCCCTGATTCTTAGAGTGAAAACAGGCAGGACTGACAGGAGGGTCTGCGTATGATGGGCAGAGTTGTGGCGATGACGGCGGACTTCACGACCGAAGTCATGGAATTCGAGGTGCCCAGAGCGGAAAAGGGCGGCATCATCATGGAGGTGGTCAAGGCGAATGTCTGCGGTTCCGACATCCACATGTGGGAAGGCAAGCACATTCTGAAAAATCACGTCATGGGCCATGAAATGATGGGCCGCGTTCACGAACTGGGCGAGGGCGTGACCACCGATTACGCCGGGCAGCCGGTGAAGGTCGGCGACCGGATCGTGCCCGTGTACTATCTGACCTGCTACCAATGCCGGAATTGCCGCAACGGCCTGTACAACATCTGCGAGCACGGCAACGACCTGGGCGCGCAGGCGGCGGTGAAATCCCCGCATTTCACCGGCGCATTCGCCACCCATTATTACATGGCGCGGGGGCAGGCGTTTTATAAAATCCCCGACTGCATCCCTGATGACGTAGCCGCCGGCACCAACTGCGGCGTGGCCCAGATGACCTACACCATGGAACGGGCGAACCTGCACGTGGGCCAGAACGTGGTGGTGCAGGGCGCCGGGGGCCTGGGTCTGTTCACCTGCGCCATCGCCCGTGAAAGCGGGGCCGCCGTCATCTGCATTGACGCGGTGCCCTCGCGCCTTGAAGAAGCCCGGCGCTTCGGCGCGCACCACACCATCAATATGAAGGAATACACGACGATAGAGGCGCGCAAGGCCCGCATTGAAGAGCTGACCGGCGGCGCGGGCGCGGACATCGTGGTCGAACTGGCCGGGGTGCCCGCGGCCTTTAACGAAAGCCTGCGCCTGGTGCGGCCCGGCGGCACCGTGGTTGAGGCGGGCAACGTGCTGATCAAGGAGGAATTCAATACCTCCATCGTGCCCGGCATTATCGTGCGCAACTGCATCACGGTGCTGGGCCAGGTGCGCTATCTGCCCCAGTACCTGCACAAGGCGTTGCTTTTCCTCGAGAAAACCTGGGACAAATACCCCTACGGCGGTATGACCGACCGCTATTACTCCCTGGATGAAGTGCAGCTGGCTCTGCAGCGTTCCGCGGCCCGCGAGGTGCAGCGTGCCGTCATCGCGCCGCAGCAGAGAAAAAATTGAGTGTTTTCAGGTTTGTTTCCCCCAGAAAGTGCAACCCCATAATACCCTTCGGAGGAGAACGATGAGCGTGACGAAAAGTATCCTGGCGAAAGCGGTCCTGTGCCTTGGCCTCGCGGTGATTCTGGCTGCCGGCGCGACGCCGGCCATGGCGGCCAAAACCATCAACCTGAAGGCCGGGCACGTGCTGGCCGACGGCCACGCCTATAACCTGGCCTGGCTGAAAGTCGCCGAACTGGTCAAAAAGCGGACCAACGGCGAAATCACCATCGACGTGTTCCCCAACTCCACCATCGGCAACGAACGCGACCTGATCGAAGGCATGCAACTTGGCACCGTCGATCTTGCCGTGGTGTCCACCGGTCCCGTGTCCGGTTTTTCCAGCGCCTTCCTGGTTCTGGACCTGCCGTTCATCTTCCCTTCCTATGAAGCGGCGTACAAGGTGCTGGACGGCGAAATCGGCCAGGGCATGCTGGAATCGCTGTCCAAGAACAAGTTGAAGGCGTTCTGCTATTGGGAAAACGGTTTCCGCAACGTGACCGCGAAAAAACCCTGCCCCAAGCCCGAAGATGTGAAAGGCCTGAAGATCCGGACCATGGAAGCGGAAGTGCACATGGCCACCTTCAACAACCTGGGCGCCATCGCCACTCCCATGGCCTGGGGCGAAGTGTACACCGCGCTGCAGCAGGGCACCATCGACGCGCAGGAAAACCCCATTGCCAACATATACCAGGGCAAAATTCACGAAGTGAACCGTTTCGTCACCATGACCCGCCATTTTTATGCTCCGGCTCCGGTGCTGATGAGCAAGGCGGTCTGGGACAAACTGAGCCCGGCCCATCAGAAGGTCATCAACGACGCCATTCTTGAGTGCCGCCAGTTCGAGCGCGACGAAGTCAAGCGCGGTGAAAAGCAGTACTCCGCGGACATGAAAAAAGAAGGCGTGACCATCATCGACAACGTGGATATCGCCGTATGGCGCAAAGCCGTGCAGCCCACGTACGATCAGTATGAAAAGAAGATCGGCGCCGATCTGATCAAGAAAGTGTCGGCCATCGCCAACAGCAAATAACCTGTATGATTCTCCGCGACCGCCGCCCGGCCTTGCTCCGGCGGCGGTCGCGGGAAGTACGATTCCGGTCCGAACGGCGATTTTTTCCGCATCGCCGTCCCCCGGTCCGCGACGGCGGCAGGCCATGGATGCCGTCACCCTCGCATGGAGGATGCCATGAACCGATTGGATCATATTCTGGACAAATTGGAAGAATACGCCTGCTTTGTCACGCTGGTGATCATGAGCGTGGCGGTGCTGCTGCAGATCGTCAACCGTTCCTTTCTCGGCAGGCCCTTTCCCTGGGGTGAGGAACTGGCCCGCTACATGATGGTCTGGGCCACCATGTTCGGCACCAGCGCCGGGGTGAAGATCGGCGCCCACGTCGGTGTGGATGCGCTGGTGCAGACCCTGTCCGGCAAGGCCAGGATCGTTGTCACCCTGATCACCAGCCTTGTGGCTCTGGCGTTTTTCTGCTTCGTGACCGTACTTTCGATTGAGCTGGTCACCGGCATCCAGGAAACCGGGCAGGTATCCCCGGCGCTGCAGGCGCCCATGTGGCTGGCGTATCTGGCCTTCCCCGTGGGGTTCATTTTCTGCATTTTCCGGCAGTATCAGCTTGTCGCGGGTAAGTTCCGCGAATTGCGCGCCGGCGCGGCCGAGGGAGGCGCCATATGAGCGGGGTGCTGTTTTCCTTTCTGATCGGCGGCATCGCCATCGGCCTGCCCGTGGCGCTCGCTCTCGCCATCGCGGCCCTGGCCGGGGTCATCATCTGCACACCCATCAATCCCATGGTCGTTGTGCAGCGTTTTTTCACGGCCATGGACTCTTTCCCCATTATGGCCATCCCCTTTTTCATGATCGCCGGCCTGGTCATGGAACGCGGCGGCATTTCCCGCCGGCTGATCGATTTCGTGTACCTGGTGCTGGGCAAGCTCAGCGGCGGCCTGGCCATCGTGACGGTCATCACCTCCTGCTTTTTCGGCGCTCTGACCGGGTCCAGCCCGGCAACCGTGGCGGCCGTGGGCGGCATCATGATCCCGGCCATGCTCAAGGAAGGGTATGAAGAGGAATTCGCCCTGGCCACGGGCGCCACGGCGGGCTTTCTCGGCCCCATCATCCCCCCCAGCATCTGCTTCGTGACCTTCGGGGTCGCCACCGGCGCGTCCATCGGCGCGCTGTTCATCGCCGGTGTCATTCCCGGCATCCTGCTGGCTCTGGCCATGTCCTTGTACGCCTATTACGTGGGCAGGCAGAAAGGCTATCGCGTAAAGGACGACCGGAAAGTCACCGGCAAGGAACTGTGGCACGCCACCAGAGAAGCGGCCTGGGCTCTCCTGATGCCGATCATCATTCTGGGCGGCATTTACGGCGGCATCTTCACCCCCACGGAAGCCGCCTGCGTGGCGCTTTTCTACGGGCTGTTCCTGGGGCTGTTCGTATACAAGGAAGTCACCTGGGCGGAACTGCCGTCCCTGTTCAAAAAATCGGCCATCAACTCCGCCCTGGTCATGTTCATCATCGCCTGCGCCACAGCGTTCGGCTACATGATGACCCGCTACATGATCCCGGTGACCATCGCCAAATTCGTCACCAGCCTGACC
>JAVBOK010000065.1:0-44369 GCA_031550605.1 Desulfovibrionaceae bacterium
GGGGGCGCCGCGTCGCGGGCGTTCCCCCCTTGTCGGGGGATGCGCAACGGCCCGGCACCGGCGTCCGGCCGGGCGCCGCCCGGGGGGGGGAGGGGAGGGCAGCCGTGCCGTGCGCGTCCGGGGACGCTTGCGGCAACGGGCGCGCCCCGGGATGCAGCGGGGGGCGGTCCGGCCCGGCCGGGGCCTCGGGCGCGGTCCGGGCGTCCCAAAGGCGCACGGGGCCGTCGGCAAGCAGATACGCGACGCCCGCGTCGGCCCAGGGCCGCAGCCATTCCGCAATGGTTACAGACGAGACAGCCAATCGAGTATTCTCCAGGCCAGATCGGGTTTGGGCATGGGCGGCCAGTGTTCCTGCGCCCCGGACCGGTCCGCGACAAAAACCGTATTGTCCGCCGAGGTAAAGCCCGACAGCAGGTTGCCCACAATCATGTCCGCGTTTTTTTCCGCCAGTTTCCGCAGGGCGGCTTCCTCAAGATTGTCCGCCTCGGCGGCGAAGCCCACAACTTTTTGCCCCGGTTTTCTGGCGGCGGCCAGTGTTTTCAGAATGTCCGGGTTCGGGGTGAAGGCTATGCGCAATCCTTCCGCGGGCGCGCCCGCTTTTTTGAATTTGCCGTCCCCCCATTTTTCCGGAGCGAAATCGGCCACGGCCGCGGTGAATATTCCGGCGTCCATGTCCGGCCACAGATCGGATGCGGCGGCGAACATGTCTTTGGCGCCGATAACGCTGTGGCGGATGATGCCGTCCGGCAGCCAGGGCGAACCGGGAACCGCGCCGGGGCCGGTCACCGCATGCACCGTCGCGCCGCGCAGGTGCGCCGCAACAGCCAGGGAAGCGCCCATGGAGCCGGTGGAAGGGTTGCTCCAGTACCGGATGCCGTCCCAGAAGTCGCGGGTCGGTCCCAGGGTCAGCAGGATCTTCTGCCCCCGCAGATCCTGTGGGGAAACCGCCCGAAGCACGGCCAGGTAGATGTCGCGGGGGTCCGCCAGGCGGCCCGCGCCTTCTTCCATGCAGGCCACCCGGCCGCAGACCGGCTCCACCAGAATATGCCCGCGCCGGCGCAAGGTTTCCCAGTTTTCCCGGGTCGCCGTGTTGGCCCACATGCGCGGGTTCATGGCCGGCGCCAGCACCAGGGGGCCGGAAAAGGCCAGAGCCTGGCAGGACAGAATTTCGTCGCCCAGACCGTGGGCAAGACGGGCCAGGGTGGTGGCGCTGGCCGCGACAATGGCGAAGGCATGGGCGGATGCGCCGGGGGTCAGATGGGGAAAGACCTCCGCATCGTTTCCCCCGGCGGGGAACATGGCCGCATAGACGGGGGATGCGCCGAGGGCCTCGAACGCGAGGGGAGTCAGAAATTTCTGGGCGGAAGCCGTCAGCGTGGCGCCCGCGTCCAGGCCGGCATCGCGCCATTGCCGCAGCAGATCAAGGGCCTTGTAGCCGGCAATGGATCCGCAAACGCCCAGATGCAGACGTTTTCCGGCAAAGCGGGTGAATTTCAGATGACTGTCCATGGTACGCTCCTGTCAGGTCCGGAACTGTACCAAAAGCGGACGCGCCCGGCTAGTGAGCAGCCGGGCGCGGGAAAAAGCGGAATTCGGGCGTCCGGACGCCGTGGCGCGTCCCGCGTTATTTGGACAAACTGCTCGAAGAGGAAAAACCGCCCGCGGGATAGCTCTGCACCCCGGCGGCGGGCGCGGCCGGGGCCGGGGGTTGAGCCGCGGCGGGCGTGATGTTGTGCGCCGCGCCGTCGGGCATTCTGGGGGAGACAAAGACCAGCATGTCGGTATATAGCATGCCTTCCGAAATATACAGGGCGCAGATTCGGTCGGCACGCTCGAAAACCAGGATGGACCGCTGGGCGCGGAACACCGAGCGCAGACTCCAGCCGTCGCGCAGCATGTAGCGCTGCATCACGGTGATCAGCGATCCCATCTCCACCCGGCCGGAGAACAGCTGGATGCCCAGCTTGACGCCATCCGCCGTGTACGTGATGAAGGTGTCCTTGGCCGATGCGCTCATATCCGTGGGAATGGCCACGTCGGCGAACTGATCGTAATAATAATCCCGGCCGGAATTGGCGGCGGGGGCCGATGCGGTGTCGGAAGACCCGGAACCGACGCACCCGGCCAGAACCAGGGCCAGGGCCAGCAGGAACAGTGCATTCATCACGCGGCGCATGGGAAAACCTCTCGCGGCTAAGGGGTAGCTTTGGCTGTCACAGGGAAAATCAGCCGCTATAGTCAAGAGTTTTTTTAGATTTTGTCAAGAGAAAAAGGCGCCATGAACAAAATTCCACCGGATTTCAGTCTGGCCGGGTACCGCTTTCCCCTGCCGGACGCGTTGATCGCCCAGGAACCGCCCCGGGTCCGCGGCGGCTCGCGTTTGTTGGTCCTGGACCGGCGGACGGGCGGCATCACCATTTCCTCCTTTGCGCGCCTGGCGGATTTTCTGCCGCCGGGTCTCTTGGTGGTCAACAATTCCAAAGTGGTGCCGGCCCGCGTTTTCGGCAGGCGGGCCAGCGGCGGCAGAGTGGAATTTTTGCTGACCACGCCCCTGCCCCATGTGCGCGCCGTTCCGGAAAAGGACGGCACGCGCAGCGCGCTGGTCGGCTGCCTGCTGCGTTCATCGAAAAAGGTGCGCCCGGGCGAGACGGTTTTTCTCGGCGGGGATTTTTTTGCCGAGATCCTGCGGCGTGAGGAATACGGGCGCTGCGAAGCGCGCCTCGTCTGGAAGGGGGAGTTGCCGAAACGTCTCGCGGATGCCGGGGTGCTGCCCCTGCCGCCGTATATCAGGCGGCCGCAGTCCTCCGCCGATGCCGAACGGTACCAGACGATATACGCCAGGGAGGAAAAGGCCGGGTCCGTGGCCGCGCCCACGGCCGGCCTGCACTTTACCGGAGCGATGAAGGAAGAGCTGATCCGGTCCGGTTTCACCTGGGCCGAGGTGACCCTGTACGTGGGGTACGGCACCTTCAGCCCCGTGCGTTGCGAGGATATCCGCGAACACGTCATGCACGCGGAGTACTGCGAAATTCCGGAAGAAACCGCAAGCGCGGTTGCGGCTGCAAAACATGACGGCCGGCCCGTCATCGCCGTGGGCACCACGAGCGTGCGCACTCTGGAAGGAGGGTACGCCCGGACCGGCGGCATCGCGCCCTTTTCCGGCTGGACGGACATTTTTCTCCATCCCGGCAAGCCCGTGCGGGTGACGGACCACCTGGTGACCAACTTTCATCTGCCGGAATCGTCCCTGTTGATGCTGGTGTCCGCCCTGGCGGGCCGCGAGAGGATCCTGCAGGCATACAGCCGGGCCGTTGCCGAGGGATTCCGCTTTTTTTCCTACGGCGACGCCATGCTGATTCTGTGAAACGGGGGCTTTTCCGTTGCAGGAGAGAGAATGCTTGACCTCGCGCAAGGCTTGTGTTCCTGTACGCTGGCCGCGCTTCTGCTGGTACCGCGCGGACACGAAGGCCATGCGGCCTGAAAGAACGATGCTCCTGCCGGAGGGGGGCGGGGAGGGGGCCTCCCCGATCCCGGAGGGAACATGAAAATTGCTGTTATCGCCGATATTCACGCGAACATGGAAGCTCTGGAAGCGGTGCTCGCGGATGCGGACAACCTGGGCGCGGCTCAATTTCTGTGCCTGGGCGACGTCATCGGATACGGGCCTGATCCGGAAGCGGCCGTTACGCAGGTTGCGTTGCGCAAAACCGTCACGGTAACGGGCAACCACGATGCGGCGCTGTTCGACCCGCCCATGCTGGCGCGTTTCTCGCGGGAAGCGCAGCGCGGCATCGAATACGCCCGCGCGACGCTTTCCGCCGGAACCAGGTTGTGGCTCAACCTGCTGCCCCGCACGGCCACGGTGGCCGGCGCGCTGGCCGTGCACGGCATGCCGCCGCGCTCCGTTTCGCGGTACATGGCCCAGTGCACCCGGCTGGATCTGCGCCGGATTTTCACCCAGTATGACGAAGAGTTGTGCTTTGTGGGCCATACGCATCTGCTCGAACTGGTCCGCCTGACCCCGGACGGGGCGATTCTGGTCGCGCCGTTGCTGCCCGGCCGCATGGAACTGCCGGAAGGCTGCCGCCATATCTGCAGCGTGGGCAGCGTGGGCCAGCCGCGCGGCGGGGGCAGGGAAGCGGAATACGTGCTGTGGGATACGGAAAACCGGGCCATTCTGGCCCGTTCGGTACCCTACGACAGGGAAAAGACAGCGGCCAAGATCAGAAAACGGGGGCTGCCGTCCTCGCTGTGCCGCTGGCTGCTGTAAGATCCCCTTTCTTCTGGTCCGTCCGCCGTCCGGAACCGTCTTCCCTGGCAACAGCTTGCCACGCGGGCGCAGGCGGCATTCATCGCCGCCGGCAGGCGCCGGAGTGAGCGTGCCTTGGCAAAGCCCGGCTGGACGGGGTTTGTCCTCGATCGGCGGAACCGCGAAGCGGCTTCCCGAGCGGCCTTTCCGCCCGGCCCGCGCCCGCGTCCGCCTGCCGTCGCCGGGCTCGTACCAGAACCACAGACCGGGCATCACAATTGGCTGAACCTGACGCGCATAACGAAAAAAAGGCTTTTCGGCGCCGCGGCAGCGTTCCGCCGGTTTGCGCCCCCGCGCCTGCCCCCCCGGATTTTCGCGGGTTGGGCAAAGCCGGCCTGCGCGCGCCGTGGCAACGTGCCCGGACCGCTCAGAATCCGCAGACAGAAAAGGTATTCTAATTTGGCAAATAAAATTGAATAAAAAATAAATTGACAAAAAAAATTGCTCAGCGATACTTGCACGCACGAACAGAGAAGACGGCACCGCATTCCCGCCGCATATTTTTCTACAATTCTATATGTGCCCTGCGACCGAGGCCAGACGGCGCAGCGGCGCGCAAAGGCTCTCCGGGGTGGCTCCGCATGAAAAAAGAACGGACACCGGTTACCGAACGCCTTGCCATGCATGGCGACGTCTTCACCGCAAGCGACGCGGCCATCGCGGACTATCTGCTGAACAACTACCCGAAGTCACTGTTGCAAAACGCTTCCGAAGTCGCCGAATTGCTGAATTTGAATATTGCGACCGTGACCCGGTTTTTTCTGAAACTGGGGTATTCCAGCGCCAAGGAAGCCATGAATGATTTCAAGGAAGAGCTTGAATTTATCATAGACTCTCCCGCGAATCGCTATGGCGAAAGCCATGTGCCGACAGGCATGCAGGGGGAGGAGATCGCCAGCCATCTGCAGATCGAGCAGGAAAATATCGCAAAGACACTGACCGGCATTGATCTGACGGCGTTGCATGCCGTCGTTGAACTGCTTCTGGACGCCAGCAGAAAAATTTTTATCGTCGGCACGATGAAAGAATACAGTGTCGCATTCTATTTCTACAAACAGCTTTTTTCATTGCGCGGGAATATCTTTTTTATCAGAGAACCCCATACGGCGAATTTCATGGCCGCGGTCGATGAAAATTCCGTCTGCGTGGTTCTGGATTTCAGGCGCTATGCCAATATGAACAAGAAAATAGCCCGCTACGTCAAGCGCGTCGGGGCAAAAGTCATTGCCATTTCAGATTCGCGGTTCTGCCCGACGGCGCTGCTGGCGGATTATCAATTCACGGTGGCGTCAAAAAGCCTGACCATATTCGATTCCTATACCGCGGCGATGTCCCTTGTGAATGTCATCATGGTATACATCATGAAAATAAACGGCAGGGACTTCAAGGAGCAATTACGGAAACTCGATTCCATATATATTGAATTCGACACATTTAGCAGAACGGTACGGTAGCAGGTTTCTGTCTGGGTATCATTGTGGTTTGTAAAAATGTAATCACATTGGAGCTCGTATGCTGCGCAACAAAGTACTGCCGATGTTTTTTGCCGTGTGTTCAGTCTGTATGCTCAGTTTCTGCCTGGCGCTTCCCGATGCTTCCGCGGCGCCGAAAGTGCTCAAATATTCCGACCACGACCCGTCCGGAGGATTGCGGACCACCTTCTACAAAAACGTCTTTCTGGACGAGATAAGCAAACAGACAAACGGACGGATCAAAGTGCAGGATTTTTGGGGCGGCGCGTTGCTTTCCGCTCCTGAAGTGCTGCAGGGCGTTTCCGACGGCGTCGCCGACATGGGCATGGTTTTCTCGGACTTCAACCCCAAGCAGTTGCTGCTGCATCAAGGGTTCAAGGTATTTCCCACCGGTCCGGGCAACTATGAGATCATGATGAAATTCTATCAGGATCTGTACAAGGAAGTTCCCGAATTCACGGCCGAATTCACGAAATGGAACCAGCGGGTACTTTTTATCACTCCGGGGCTGCCCATCTGCTTTATCAGCACCAAGCCCATGGATTCGCTTGCGCAGCTCAAAGGCGGCAAGTGGCGGGCCAGCAGCCGCTGGCATCTGATGTTCCTGAAGCATGCGGGCGCCGTCGCGACCTTCATACCCTGGGCGGAATGCTACATGGCCCTGCAGACGGGCGCGCTCGACGGCAACATGACCAACTATGACGGCGCGCACATGACCAAACAGGACGAAGCGGCGCCGCATATTCTGGTGGCCCGCGAATTCTGGAACGCCACCCCCTTCATCGTGACCATCAATAACGACACCTGGGCCGGCCTGTCCAAGGAAGACCAGGCGGGCATACTCAAGGCGGCGGAAATTTCTACCCTGAAATTCGCGGCCGTATACAACGACGGCATCAACAACATTTACGAAACCGAGAAAAAGAACGGCCTGCACCCGCGTTTCCTGTCTCTGGAAGAAGTGAACAAGTGGGCGGACACCTGCCGGCAGGTCAAGGCGGACGAAGTGTGGCTTGCGGACCTGAAAGCCGCCAAAATCAAGAATGCCGAAACGATTGTGACCCGCATGAAGGCCCTGCACCAGAAAGCCGTCGAAGCCGACCAGAAAGCCACCGCGTCCAAGAAATAATCCGTAACCGCATCCCGGGGGCAAGGCCCCCGGGAGATCACGGGAGGTGCACCGCCACAACTCCGTCATCGTTTGCGCGCTCAAGCCCCCCCTTGCCGGGGGACACAAGCGCATGACGGTTGCCGTCAACGGTCTTTCTTTTCCCGCAAAAGCGCGAGAAGGCCGCCGCGGGAAAATATCCAAGGAGCAGAGCGTGCGAGACCTATTATCCGGTATCAACAGGTTTTTTTCCATCCTGTGCGGATGGCTTATGCTGGCGCTTATGGTGCTGCTGGTCTTCGACTTCGTGGGACGGGGCGTGCCGGGCACTTTGCACCGGATGGGGGAATCCCTCGGCCTTTCCTTCCTGATCGCCCTTTCCGAGGCGTCCTGGCTGCAACCCAGCACCATTCTGGCGGATTTGTCCGTTTTCATCATGATTATCGCGGTCTACCTCGGCCTGGCCTTGTGCGAAGAAAACGGCCAGCACGTGTGCATCGAGATCATCCCCACCCTGTTCAAAGGCGGGCTGCAGCGGTTTTTTGTCTTTCTTTCCTTTCTGCTGCAGGAAATCACAGTCCTCATCATGATGTACGCCATGTACAGGAACACGTTGCGTTCCTACAGGACGGAAGAGGCCGTGGCCGGGCTTATCCCCTTGGAAATATGGCCGATCAAGGTCTTCGTCTGTATCGGACTGTTCTTTTATCTGTTGCAGCTGACGCTGGAATTCGCGGGCAAGGTGCGCATACTGTTCAACCCTGAAGTGACAAAATAGCCGGGGGCACGCGTATGGATTTTCTTACAGCCGGTCTTTTTTGCATAGGGTTGCTGCTGGTGTTCATGATCATCGGCGTGCCCATCGCCCTGTCTTTTGTGCTGAGCGGTTTCGTGACATCGTACATGATGGGCAACCTGACCAGCTCGCTGTCCGTCATGGGCAGTTCCTTGTACCATACGATCGAGGGGCCGACCTGGGTGGCCATTCCCCTGTTCATCTTCATGGGCGGGCTGGCGTCCATCGGGGCCTTCGCCCGCAGGGCGTACGAATGCATGAGCGTTTTGACGGCCCGCCTGCCCGGGGGCCTGGGGATCGCGACCTGCTACAGTTCCGCCGCGTTCGGCTCCATTGCCGGTTCCTCGCTTGCCGTTACCGCCATCTTCGGCCGTCTGGCCATGCCGGAAATGCTGCGCTTCGGGTACAACAAGGCTTTCGCCGCCGCCTGCATCGCCTCGGCCGGCACCTTTTCGGCCATGATTCCGCCCAGCCTGATGTTCATCATCTACGCGCTGTTCACCCAGTCCAGCGTGGGCAAGCTGTTCGCGGCGGGGATCGTGCCCGGCATCATGACCGCCTGCGTGTACGCGGCCTATATCGCGTACAAGGCTGTCCGCCATCCCCACCTGGTGCCCAGCACCGCCGACGCCATCAAAGGCCTGACCGCCAGGCAGCGCCGGCAGCGGGTCCTCGGCATCTGGCCGGTTCTGCTTATCGCGGCCTGCGTTCTGGGCGGCATTTACGGCGGCGTCTTCACCAGCACGGAAGCGGCGGCCGCCGGCGCGCTGCTGACCCTGGGCCTGGGGTACGCGCTGAAGGACATCCGTTCCAAAAAGGACGTGTATGCGGAGATGAAAGCCTCCGCCAGCACCACGTCCATGCTTTTTCTCATCAACGTGGGGGCGCTGTATTACAGCCGCATTCTGGCCATGACCGGCCTGCCCACCGAAATGACCATGCTGCTGCACAACATGGACATGCCCCCGGTGGTGGTCATGGGCGGCATTTTGTTTCTCATGTTCCTGCTGGGCATGATCATGGTGCCCATAGGCATTTACGCCCTGACGCTGCCCATTGTGGTGCCCATTCTGGAAGTGTACCACTTCGATGTCATCTGGTTCGGCGTACTGGCCCTGAAAATGACGGAAATCGGCGGGCTTACGCCGCCCGTGGGCCTGAATGTCTTTGCCATGAAGGGAGTTCTGGGCAAGGACACGACGCTGGAATCCCTGTTTGCGGGCATCTGGCCCTTTGTGGCCGTCGAACTGGTCACTCTCGGCATCCTCTGGGCTTTCCCCGGTTTGTCCTTGTGGCTTCCGAACCTGATTTTCGGGTCCTGATCCGCGCCGCGCCTTTTCGTTCCGCGTGGGGCGACCAGGCGCAGCGCCGCAAGATCCGGCAACTTTTTACACTCCATCTGAGGTGATACCATGAGTACGGCTTTGGAACTGACGCTTCAAGGAACAATCGTTTTGCCTGACCGCGTGCTTGAAAACGGGATCATCGGGGTCGCCGGCGGAAAAATTCAGGGCGTGTACCCGGCGGGAAGCGAAGTCAGCGCGCCGGAACAGCTCGACCTGTCCGGCAACGTGATTTTTCCCGGTCTGGTGGACCCTCATGTGCACTGCCTCAGCAACCCCGGCGAAGGCATAAGCCAGGCCACGGCCTCGGCCGCCGCCGGGGGGGTCACCACGATCATCGAAATGCCGTACGACAAGGCCGGGGCCATCAACACCCCCGAACGCCTGAGCGCCAAAAAGGAAATGGTCGCGCGCGAAACCCATGTGGACGTCGCCCTGCTGGCCACCCTGGCGAAACGGGCGGCCGGGGAAGAGATCGAGCCTTTGTTGAGACTCGGACCCTGCGGCATCAAGTTGAGCGTGTATGAAACTGACCCCGTGCGTTTTCCCCGCATCGACGACGACGTGCTGTGGGAACTGCTGCCGGAACTGGCGCGGTTTGGCGTGGTCACGGGCTTCCACGCGGAAAACGACACGATCATCGAGCACCTGATCCGGCGCTGCAAGGATGAAGGCAAAACCCACGCCCGCGACCATTGCAGAAGCCGCCCCCCGGTCACGGAAAGTCTGGCCGTGGGCAAACTGCTGGAACTGGCCTGGGCCACCCGTTTTCCGCTGCATCTGCATCATGTGTCGCATCCGCGCTGCTTTGATCTGGTCCGTTGGTACAGGGAGCAGGGCCTCACCGGGATCAGCGTGGAAACCTGCCCCCATTACCTGGCCCTGAACGAAGAGGACATGGACCGGGTCGGCGCTTTCGGCAAAATCAATCCGCCCCTGCGGGACAAAGCCGCCGTCGAATCCCTGTGGGATTCGGTCAGGGCGGGCGAAGTGGACATGGTCGGGTCCGATCACGCCCCCTGGAGCGCGGAGCAGAAGAACAACGGCTCGGTCGAGAACATTTTCGCCAGCGCTTCCGGAGCCGCCGGCCTTGAGGCCATATTCGCGGTCATGCACACCGAGGGCGTGGTCAAACGCGGTCTTCCCCTGAACCGTCTGGCGGCTTTGCTTGCGGAAAACCCCGCCCGCCGCTTCGGGTTCGGCGACAGAAAAGGGCGCATTGAAGCGGGCATGGACGCGGACTTCACCGTGGTCGACCCCGCCGCCGAATGGGTATTCGACGCCTCGGGCAGCCTTTCTTCCGCCAAATGGTCGCCGTACGCCGGCAAACGGGTCAAGGGCAAAGTCGTCCGCACCATCCTGCGCGGCAGAACGATTTACGCCGGCGGCACCTTGTGCGCCAAACCGGGCGACGGGCGTTTCATCCCTGTCCGCCACGCCGGAGTGAAGGTATGAGCGCGCCCCTGCCGCCCCTGCGGATAAACCCCGGCCGTCTGTGGAACGATCTGATGGAACTGGGAAACATCGGGGCCCTGCCCGGGGGGGGGCTGGCCCGCCCCGGGCTTTCCCCGGCGGAAGAGGAAGCCCGCCGCTGGTTTGCCGCCAAATGCGAACAGGCGGGCCTGAGCGTGCGCCATGACGCGGTGCGCAATGTCATTGCCCGGCTTCCGGCGCGGGATCCGGCGGCAAAAGTGCTGGCTGTCGGCTCGCACCTTGACACCGTGCCGGGGGGCGGCCGCTTTGACGGCGCCCTGGGCGTGGTGGCCGGGCTGGAATGCGTTCGCGCCATCCGCGAAGGCGGCCTTGAGCTGCCGTACCACCTGGAAGTGATCGGATTCTGCGATGAAGAAGGCGCATACGGGGGCGGTTCCGTGGGGTCCCGCGCCATGCTGGGCACCCTGACGCCGGGGGAACTGACGCGGCAAAGCCCGGTGACCGGCCGTTCCTTTGCGGCCGATCTCGCGGCGCTGGGCGGCGACGCCGGCGAAGGCAAAGCCCTGCGGTCCACAGAAGAGTTCGCCTGGTATCTGGAACTGCATATTGAACAGGGCAGCCGTCTGGAAAACGCGGGCAGGGAATGCGGCGTGGTCAGCGCCATCGTCGGCATCGACCGCTACGAGGTCACCGTAACGGGCGAAGCGGGCCATGCGGGCACAACCCCGATGCAGACGCGCAAAGACGCCCTGGTCATGGCCGCGCCGCTGTTTACGCTGGTTCCCGCCTGGGCCGGCGAACAGAACCCGGAAATGGTGGCGACCATCGGCACGGTGGGCCTCGCCCCCGGCGTTCCCAACGTCATCCCCGCGGAATGCCGGTTTGTCGTTGAACTGCGTTCGGCGGACCAGGCGGATCTGGACGCGCTGCGCGCGCGCCTGGAGGCGTATATCCGGGACAAACCGGCGTTCGCCATGCGGCGGATTTACCGAAAACCCGGCGCGCGCATGCACCCGGATGCGGTCGCCGCGGTGGAAAAGGCCGTGGCCGCGGCGGGGTGTTCCAGCATGGTCCTTCCCAGCGGGGCCGGGCACGACGCCCAGACCTTCGCCCCCTATGTGCCGACGGCCATGATTTTCACCCCCTGCCGCCAAGGCGTCAGCCACAACCCGGCGGAATGGATCGAACCGGAACAGGCGGCAACGGGGGCACAGGTGCTGCTTGGCGCCATGCTCGCGCTTTCGGGCGGGGCATAGGCCCCGGCCGGCGGCGGAGATGCGCCGTACAGATATGACGGCAAACCCCGCGAATCCGGGCTTTGTCAGGGCACGCCCGCTCCGGCGCGGAACGCGGCACCGAATGCCGCCCGCGCCCGCGTGGCAACCCGTTGCCGAAGAAGACTCTGGCAGCAGCCTCGCGCCCCCTTCCCGCCGGGCGGGAAGGGACCGCGCAAACCAACCACGGGTTCCCCGGTGAACCAAAGGAGAAAGGAGGCATGACCGACACCGCGTGTTGCGCGTCTGTTTCCGGAAAACCCCCTGTCATAGGCATACTGGCCCTTGGCCTTACCCCCCGTCCGGATCTGGAGGAGGCGGTGCTCGAGGCCGTGCCCGGCGCGCAACTGCGCGTCAGGGGAGGCCTGGACGGCCTGGAGCAGGCGGAACTGGATAGGCTCGGCCGGAAACAGCCGCGCTATCCCCTGATGGTCCGTCTGCTCGACAAAAGTTCTCGCGAAGTGGATATGGACGAGCTTCTGCCCTGCCTGACCCGGCAGGCGAAAGCCCTGTGCGAAGAAGGGGCGCAATGCGTCGTCCTGATGTGCAGCGGAGGATTTCCCGAATTCGCGCTGCCCGTTCCGCTCCTCCGGCCGGCATCCCTGCTGCTTTCCGCCGCCGGCATCGTCGCGACGCGCAAACGGGTGGGGATCATCAGCCCCATCGCTGCGCAGCGGCCGGCGGCGGCGGCGTACTGGGGCGAACGGGGGTACACGGTCCGTTCCGCCTTTGCCTCGCCCTTTGATCCGCAGGCTGTCCGTACCGCCGCCGACGCATTGCGCGCCGAGGATGTGGACGTGATCGCGCTGGACTGCATGAGCTTTACCGACGAAAGCCTGAGCATCGTCAGAAGCCGCGTTTCCGTGCCGGTGCTGTTGCCGATGCGGCTGGTCCAGTCTTTTTTCCGGGCGTTGTATTACTCTTCAGACCAGGGGGCAGCATATGGGTCGCATTCTGACCGCGCATGATGTGGAAGCCGCCGTCCTCGGCGGGTCCGTCTTCGCCTGCGGGGGCGGAGGCTGGGCGGAACACGGCCGGGAACTGGGCACGCTGGCCGTGACGATGGGCAGGCCCGAGCTTGTGAGCATGGAGGAGGTACCGGATGACGCCTGGATCGCGACGGCCGCGGCCATCGGCGCGCCGGGGGATCTGACGGACTGGGAGATGCTGGGCATTGATTATGTCCGATCCGTCGAACTGGCGCAAAAGGCGCTGGGCGAGCCCATCTACGGGCTGATCATCGGCCAGAACGGCATGTCCAGCACGCTGAACGGCTGGCTGCCCGGCGCCGTGCTGGGAACGAAGGTGGTGGATGCGGTGGGGGACCTGCGGGCCCATCCGACCGGCGACATGGGATCCCTGGGGCTGGCCGCCAGCCCGGAGCCGGTGATCCAGTGCGCTGTCGGCGGCAATCGCGCCCGGAACGCGTACATGGAGCTGACCATACGCGGCGCCACGGCCAAGGTTTCGCCTGTGCTGCGCAAGGCCGCCGATATGGCTGGCGGGTTCATCGCCAGTTGCCGTAACCCGATACGGGCTTCATATGTTCGCAAGCACGCGGCGCTTGGGGGCATCAGCATGGCCCTGGCGCTGGGCGAAGCCATCCGCGCGGCCCGGAGCAAAGGCCCTCGCGCTGTCATCGACGCCATCTGCAAACAGACCGGGGGCAGCATCATCGGTTCCGGAAAAGTGACCCGCAACACCCTGGCCTATACGAATGAAGCCTTTGATATCGGCGAAGTCACGGTCGGCAGCGGAGAAGCGGCCCGTACCATTCATGTGATGAACGAACACATGGCCGTTACGGACGCCGGCGGCGAACGCATCGCCTGTTACCCGGATGTGATCACCACCCTGGACGCCGAAGGCAACCCGGTCAGCGCGGGCAAAATGCGCGCGGGCATGGAAATATCCATCTTCCATATCGCCAAGGACCGGATACCCTTATCCTCCAGCGTGCGTGATCCTTCGGTATACCCGGTGGTCGAAAAGGCGCTGGGGATGAACTTCAGCGAATACGCCCTGTCCTGAGGAGAGCCTATGAACGAACTGTTTGCCGTTGATCTGGATGCCTGTACGCGCTGCGGGCTCTGTTCCCGCGTCTGTTCCTACATGATTCTGGACGTGGACGCGGACGGCCCGCGCCAGATCAGAGACAACTGCAACGGCTGCGGCCATTGCGTGGCGGTATGCCCGCAAGGGGCGCTGGATAACCGCAACACCCCCCGCGACCGGCAATCCCCTGTCAAACGCGCCCAGTTCAGCGAAGAGGATGCGGCGCATTTTCTACGCTCCCGCCGTTCCATCCGCTGGTTCAAGGATATGCCGGTGCCGCGCGGGGAACTCACAAAACTGCTGGATATGGCCCGGTACGCGCCCACGGGGTCCAATTCCCAGGGGCTCAGCTACCAGATTGTCGACAGGCGCGAAACCCTGCGCGCCATCAGCGCGGCCATAGCCGGCTGGGAAGAGATCCAGGTCGCGAAAAACACCCCCATCACCGCCATGTGCCGGGCGCATCTGGACCGGTACCGCAGGAAGGGGCAGGACAGTTTCCTGTACGGCGCGCCCTGTCTGGTGCTGGCGCTTTCGCAATACAGCCAGCCGCGCAGAAGCCGGGAAAATGCTCTTTTCTCGCTTCTGTACGCGCAGCTTTTCGCGCCGTCCATCGGGATGGGCACCTGCTGGATGGGGGTTCTGGAACTCTGCGCGCTGGACGGCCACGAACCGCTGCTGCGGCTTCTGGATCTGCCGGAGGGCCTGACCTTTTCCGGAGCCATGATCGTCGGCTATCCACGGTACGCGCATGCGCGCATGCCCGAACGCAATCCCCTGCGGGTGCGCTGGCAGGGGGACTGATGCCGGACGGCGGGCCGGTGTCCGGGAAAAGAACAGGGTGACAGCGCACGCGCTGCGGACCCGCGCGGCAAGGATTGGAACATTCTTGCCGCGCGCTGTCCGTGGAGGATTCGGCCATTCCGCCCCGTTCCGCACAAGCATTGCGGTCCGTTACGGAAAAACAAAGGCGCCGTCGGGTTTGTATTCCGGGGTGGCCGCCAGATACCACAGGCCTGTTTCAAGCAGACGCGGCCGGGACGCGGCCAGCATGCCGTACGCGGCCTCGGCCCGCCTGCCGGTGCGGCAGACGATCAGCACGGGGCGGTCCGCCGGAATTTCGCCGAGACGTTCCCGCAGTTCCTGGACCGGGATGAGCATCGCCCCCGGCACATGCCCCCGGCTGAACTCTTCCGGGGTGCGCACGTCCAGCACCAGGAGCTTGCCGCCGAATTTTTCCATCAGCAGGCGCCCGTCCGGACCGTTGACCGGTCCGTTTGCGGGCGGGAAAATGCCGCCCGCCGGGGGCGGGGCCGCCGCACAGACGGCGGCGGCCAGAACGGCGCACAGCGCGGCCAGGGACAGTCTTCGTGTGAATGCGCGGAACATGGTGTTCTCCCTGGAAAAGGCAGAATTACGCCGGGTTGTTCTTCAGGCGTTCCTTCAAGTTTCGGTAATCGGTCTTGCCGCTGCCCAGCAGGGGGACGGCGTCCACCGGCACCACCCGCCGGACGGAATGCAGCGGCGACAGCCCGGCCAGGCGCAAAGCCCGGTTTGCGTCCGCCGCCGTCAGCGGCAGGGTGGTGAAGAGCACGATTTCCGGCCCGGCATCATCCGGGGTGGCTTCCACGGCCAGTGCCGGCCCTTCCGCAGGGGCGGGGGACGCGTTCGCGGGGAGTTTTGCAGGACGCATTGCCGCCGGAACCGGGGCGTCCGCCGCAAGGGGGAAACCGCCCGTGAAAGCGGCGGCGGTTTCCTCCGTGCCGTCTTTGGGGCCGGCGAAAGCTTCCAGCAGCGCGGCCTCGATCTGGGGCAGGGAAATCATCTCTCCGCCGATTTTGACGAAGCGCTTCAGGCGGCCCCGGAACGTCAGGCGGCCGTCCTCGGCCATGCTGACCAGATCCCCGGTGCGGTACCAAATCCGGCCTTCAAAGGGCACGAAAGGGTCCGGCGCATCGCCCAGATAGCCGCCGAAAATGCTGGGGCCGCGCACCAGCAGCATGCCGGTTTCGTTCACGCCCGCCCGGCCGGCAATGGCCCCTTCTTCCTCGCGGACCACGGCGCCGGCGACGGAGGGCAGCAGATGGCCGATGGTGCCGGGCGCGACCGCATCGGGCCTGTTGACGGAAACCACGGGTGAGCATTCGGTGATGCCGTATCCCTCGCACAGCGCCGCATGCGGGCACAGTTCGGCAAAGGCGCGGTACACGCGGTCCGGGCATTTTTCCGCCCCGGCGAAAGCGAAATGCAGGCTGGCCAGGGCATCCGTGCCCCTGGCCCGTTCGAGCATGGCTTCCAGAAAGGTCGGCGGCGCGGCCAAGAGACTCAGTTTGTATTCGCGGGTCAGGGCGAGCAGGGGACCCGTCTCCGTGGGGTTGGCATGGAACGCGGCCTTCAGCCCCAGGGCCAGGGGCAGAACCAGACCCACCAGCAGGCCGAAGGAATGGAAGGGCGGCAGCATGGCCAGCACGGTTTCATCCGCTTCCACCCGCAGGGCTTTGATGATGTCCCCGGCATTGGCCAGCAGATTGGCGTGGGTCAGGGGCACGGCCTTGGGCAGGGATTCGGAGCCCGAGGTGAACAACACCGCCGCTGTTTCCGGCACGGCATTCGTGTTGATGAACAACGGCAGGCGGGCCCGCAGGAAGCCCCGCAGTTTTTCCCAGCGGCGCAGGGATGCGGCCAGCTTTTCCAGGCGCAGCCAGGTCACGGGCAGACCGGCAAGGGGCAGTCCGCTTTTTTCCAGGCGGTCCAGCAGGGCGGATGCGCTGATGACGCGTTTCACCCCGGCCAGGTTGATGCAGTGGCGCAGGTTCGTCTCGCCCGCTGTCCAGTTCAGGAACACGGGCTCTTTGCCCGCCAGTTGCACCGCCAGCCAGACCGCCACCGCGCCCGGCACGGACGGCAGCATGACGCCGATGCGCTGTTCCGGCAAGGTTTTGAAGCGTTCCGCAAGGATGATTGCGCCGGTCAGGATGTCCCGCCGGGTGCGCAGGCTTTCCCGATCAGCCAGCAGCGGCGCGTCGGGGAACTGGCGCGCAAGGCAGACGAAGGCGGCCGGGATGGTGGATGCGCCTTCGGGAACGCGCAGGACCTTGTCCAGAACGGGCGCGAACCAGGCCGGCGGGGCGGGCCGCATTTCCTCCGGCGGAATGGGGGCGTTGCCCGAAGCGGCGGCCAGACAGTCGCCCACCGTGATCAGCCCTTCCAGGCTGGGTATGGCGCAGCCCTGTTCGTTTTCAAGGGCCAGGGCCAGTTCCATCAGAGCCAGGCTGTCCAGGCCCAGATCCGTCGCCAGGACCGTTGTGTCCGTCAGGGGGTGGCCGGGGTCGAGGTTGGCGGCCTTGCGCACGGCGGCGTACACGGCTTCGCGCATCGCGTCGGTGACGGCGCCGGGCATGCCGATGCCCGCGCCGCCGTCCGCAATGGCTTGCGTATATTCCGGCAGGGGTTGCGGTTTGCTGCCCTCCCAGAAAAAGAAGGGCACGGCCGCCGGGGACCGTTCGGCCTCGTTGTAAAAGCTTTCCAGCCAGGGATTCAGCACCTTTTTCCCGCCGGTCCGGGGCAGATCGGGGCTTTCCGTGAACTCCACCAGCACGTCGCGCCGGGGGGTGAAAAGCAGAAGGTTGGCGGCCAGGATAACAATCCCCCGCAGAAGGATTTTCGCAAAATCCGGCGCGCCCCTGGACCCGGCGTAGCTGAAGGAACTGCCCCACAGGCCGGTGGTGCGCACCAGAACCACCCGCAGGCCGGGCATGGATTCAATGATGCTCGCCGCGCCGGAGGCGGCCCCCAGCTTTTCTCCGGACGAGCGGTATATCCGGCCCGAAGGATAGAGCAGCACGTTGTGGCCCGCGCGCAGGGCATCCTCCACAACCTGCAGGCCCGCCTTTACGCCCCGGCCGGCCCCGGTTCCGTCTTTGGCCGGGTCGGGGATCAGCACGGCCCGGATCGCCATGGCCGCCAGCCGGCCCAGGGGGCCGGTCATCTGGCGCTCGTCGGACAGAGGGCGGGGCTTCAGCCCGGCCAGGATGGAATAGACGATGACCGGGTCGATCAGGGCCGGGTGGTTGGGCAGAAAAAGAACAGGGCCCTTGGCGTCGATATCCGCAAGCCCCCTTACGGTTACGCGATAGCGCAGGGAAAGAACGGCCCGCAGCGCAAAGGCCAGAGGGCTCAACGCCTTGTCCGCAAGGCTTGCGTCCGCCAGACGGCCGATCCGCCAGGCGGCCCAGGTCATGAACGCAATGGTGAAGATTCCGCTGCCCGCCAGCAAATGCGAGGGGGCGATGCCGCCGCCGGCCATGAAGACCATGCCCACAAGCACGGTGCCGATAAAGGAGGCGAAGTTGGAAATACCGAGAACCTTGCCCTTTTCCTCGATTTTGGGACGAACCTGGATGAAGCTGGCCAGGGGGATCAGGTAAATGCCGCCGCACAGCCCGGTCAGAATGAACACCGGCAGCAGGTACGGCAGGCGGAACAGCCCCGGCAGCAGGGGGGAGAACGCGGCCGCCAGCAATCCGGCGGCGATGCCCAGCCCCGCCGGGATCATGCTCTGCCGCCAGCTTGCGGCATCCCGTTTGCCGCCGATCAGAGCGCCGATGCAGATTCCCACGGTCAGCGCCACGGGCAAAAGGCTGGTCACGGTCGCCGAAAAACCCAGCTCGTTGACGCCCAGGTTGTTGATGCACAGCAGCACAAAGGCGGACATGGAATAAAAGAAGGCTTCCCCCGCGAGCACGACATACAGGGCATGGTCGTTGGCGCGGCACTCGAGGGCGTGGCGGACGGAATCAACCGGGCCGAACAGCGGAAAAGGAGCAGTTTGCGGAACGTTGCGTTTGCATGCGCTTTTGGGAATGACGAAGGCCGAAAGAATGCCGAGGACGGAAACCAGCAGCGCCGCCACGGCGAGAGCCAGACGGCCGAACCCGTAGGGGCCTTGCGGGACCAGCCTGTCGGCAAAAGCGGGCGTGGGCAGGTCGAGCACCATGCCGCCGAGCGCCATGCCCAGCAAAATGGTCGACGTGGTGGCCAGTTTGAGCAGCGCGTTGACCCGCGGCACTTTCCGGGCGGGAAAACTTTCCGGTATGGACCCGTTCAGCGCCGGGCTGAAAAAAGTCGACTGCAGGGCCATCAGAAAAATGACCGCGATGATGCCGTGCCAGTTCAGGGTGAACAGCGCCCACAGCCCCACCAGCATGGCCGCCAGCTCCAGAAATTTCGACAGCACCACCACGCGCCTTTTGGGAAAACGGTCCGCCAGCCAGCCGGTCCAGGCGGAAAACAGGGCGAAGGGCAGGGCGAACAGCACCGTGGCCCAGCCCTGTATGGCGTGCAATCCGGCGCTGGCGGCCAGCAGCAGGGCGGCCTGCTTGTAAAAGTTGTCATTGAATGTGCCCAGGGCGTAGGTCGCGCCCATGGCGAACAGGCGGGTGCGGGCGGTTGGGGACGGCATTCCGGTGAAGGCTTCGGATGGAGGAGTGCTCATAAGCGTTCTCGCGGGTCAGCTCAGGTAGGTGGAAAGAAAAAAAACGTCGCGGCCGGGGGGGCTCTTTGCGTCGGGTTCCGAAACTCCGGGTTCGGGCGGTTCCGGTTCGGGGCTGTCCGGCATTGTCCGGGGCGTCGCCCCGGACAGATCGTCTTCGATCAGCAGGCGCAGTTTTTCCAGGGCGTCCAGCACCGGGGCGTGGCACAGGGTGTACAGGGCCAGGCGGCCGCTGCGCCGTGCGGCGAGAATGCCCGCCTTTTCCAGCACATTCAAGTGATGGACGACGGTTGTGCGGCCGAAAGGGAACCGGGCCGCGATATCCTTGATGGACAGTTCCTCGCCCGGCTCGAACAGCAGCAGGATTTTCTGCCGCGTTTCATCGCCCAAGGCCGCGAAGACATCGGCCGCGGGACGCCAGTGGGGCGGCAGTTCCGAAAGGTGGTGCGTTCTCATAACTATATAACTAGTTTTTTAGTTATGAAATGTCAATCCCGCCATGCGCAGTCCGCGTCGCATGGTTGCGCGTTGTTCTCAACCTCGGCCAGAAAGCGGGCAGCCCGCGGCATGAGGACAGGCACCCCGGCCTGGCGCTGCGGCCGGCGTCGCGTTCAGCCCTGCGGACCTCCCGCATCTTCCATATCCTTCTTCAGGAAAAAGGCAATGATAGACCTTTCGCGCGGCGCGCGATGCCTGTTCCCCGGATCATGCGTTCCGCCGCAGCACGGCTGCGTAGAAAAACTCGTTCCAGGGACTGTCCGGGGGCGTCGCGTATTCACGTTCCGAAACAAAGAAGGGATGCCGCGCCAGAAAGGCGGCCGTGCGGTCTTCGTTTTCCGCCCGGCTCAGGGTGCAGGTCATGTAGATAATGCGGCCTCCGGGGATCAGCCGGACGGCTGCCGCGTCCAGAATGGCGTCCTGCGCGGCCGCCAAAGCCGCGATGTCGTTTTCCGCCCGGCGCAGGCGTATTTCCGGCCGCCGGGCCAGAGTGCCCAGGCCCGTGCAGGGCACATCCGCAAGAATGGTTGCGAACGGGCCGTCCAGAACCGTGCCCGCCGGCGGCTTTCCCGCGTCGGCTTCCAGCACGGCCGGGACGGAGCCGGCCAGGCCCAGGCGCGCCAGTTCCGGCAACAGACCGTGCAGCCTGGCGGCGGAAAGGTCCGATGCCGCGGCAACCGGCACGCCCGGTTCCAGCAGGGCCGCCGTTTTGCCGCCGCGCCCGGCGCAGGCGTCCCAGACCGGACCCTGCCAGCTTCGCGCGCCAAGGGCCGCCAGGGCTTCCTGCACTCCGGCGCTCTGGTACGAGAGCTTCCCTTCCTTTTCCAGACCCTTTACCCGGTAGGGCGTGCCGGCAGGAAAGGCGACGCCCCAATCCCCCACGGCGGCGGCTCTTCCCGCAGCGGCCGGGTGTGCGGCCGCGAGTTCCGTTGCTTCCGCAATCAGGCTTGCGCGCAAGTCCGCCGCGCCTTCTTTGGCAGCGTTGATCCGTACAGCCGGCACCGCATGGTTTCCGGACGCCCGCATATAGGCCAGGGCCGCGTCGGGACCGTATTCCCGCTCCCACAAGCGCGCGATCCAGGCAGGCACGCCGTGCGCCAGGGCGGCGCGTTCCGTCGCGTCCCCCACGGCGGCATAGCGGTCCGGACTGTTGTAGCTGTTCAGACTGCGGGCGAAGGTCCGCAAGGTTCCGTTGGCCACGCCCGCCAGCCCCGCGCCGAAGCGGTTGCGCACGCGGGAAACGGCCCAGTCCACGCTGGCGTATCCGGGCACGCGGGTCAGGTGCGCCAGTTCATACGCCGCCAGTGCCAGGATCAGGCGCATCTCGGCGGGGAGCTTGTCCGGCTTTTTGAGCAGGCGTTCCAGCTCCCAGTCCAGGCGGATTTTCCAGCGCAGGCAGCCGTATGCCAGTTCCGTGCACAGCCCTTTGTCCGAAGGCACCATCGCCGATTCGCGCAGGGTTTCGTCCAGCACGGCCTGCGCGGCTTCCTGCCCGGTCAGCACCCGGTCGAGAACGCGCAGGGCCGCGGCCCTGGGATCATGCCCGGACCGGTTCCTTGTTCCGCGCTGCGTGGATGTGATCATAAAAAGATGCCTCCGGCGGCCGGAGGGTTTTGCCCTCCGGGTTTCCGCCAAGGGGCGGCGCCCCTTGGAATTTATTGGGGATCGCGCTCCCGGAGCGCGGAAAACCCTGTCGTGCGGTTGTGCGTCAGCGCGCCACGGGAGCGCGGGCCCGATGCGGGATCAAGGGGCCTCGGACCCCTTGCGGGAAGCGCGGGGGACAAAATTCCCCGCGGAAACGGCGGGATCCGGAAGGCGCTCCGGCCTGATGAAACGGCAGAGCGCGCTTTCCACCAGGGGGAGGGAAACCAGGGTGTCGTAACAGGGGCCGTTGGGCCGTTCGTTGAGCAGCCCGAACACCGGCAGCGGATAGGTATCCTGAATGCCGCTGGACAGGTCGCGTTCACAGGCGACGGCCAGGATGAAGCGGGGCCGTTTTTCCACCACGATGCGGCGGGCGATGGTGCCGCCGGTGGCGACCGCAAGGTGCACGCCATAGCGGTCGCGCAATTCCAGCAGCCCCCCGACGGGACAGGCCCCGCAGCGGCGGCACAGGTTCACGTCATAGCTGAGGCGCACGTCGCAGGCGGAGCGTTGCAGACAGTGAGGCAGGAGGATCAGGATTTTTTCCGGGTCGTAACGGCTGGGTTCGGTATAGATCAACTCGTTGTTGACCTTGATGAACGAATGGCGCACCTCTTCCGGCGATATGCCGCCGAGGCGTCCCACCAGTTCCATGACCGGCAGGAAAAAGCGCACGGACATGGCCCGGAATTTGTGCGACCAGAGAAAGGGTTTGCCCGTGTAGACGTGGATGACCATGCACAGGGTGGCAAAGGCGATGGAACTGATGGCGGCGAGCAGCAGAATGCCCGTCACGTAGGGCAGGGCGGGGTGGATGTTGGCGAAGCCGATCAGGGGAATGACCCAGCCGAGCAGCAACAGCCCGCTGATCAGCACGGAGGTGCCCACCGCAAGGCCGATGAACAGCCGTTTGCGGGCTCGCGGTTCGTATTTCATGGGCATGATGGCCGTATGCCTGCTGCCGCCGCGCGCGCCGGGTCCGTGGAACGGCTCCGGTCCGCTTTTCCGGGCGGGATCGTCGCTCATGCGGACTCCGTGGCGCCCGTCGCGGTTTGCGGCATGGCAAGGCGCGCGGCAGGGCGCCCGTTCAGGTACCCGTGAAAAAACGAGGCGGCGTCCATGGCCTTTTTTCCGGCGGGCCGGATGGAGGCGATGCCGTAAAGCCCGCCGTCGCCGCACGCCACGGCGATGTGGCCGTCCACGGGCGGACCGGCAAGGAGAACGCCCGGCGGCGCGGCATCTCCGGCTTGCCGGGGCAAGGGCCGCCCGGCGCAGATCGTTACCGGCAGGGGGGCTTCGCCGTCCCGTTCCAGAATCGCCGTCGCGCCGGGCCAGGGGGTCACCCCGCGCACCCGGGCGTCCACGGCGGCGGCGGGACGGGAAAAATCGACATATCCGTCGGCCTTGTCCAGTTTCGCGGCATGGGTCGCCCTCGCATGGTCCTGCGGGATGGGGGCCAGCATTCCCGCTTCCAGGCCTTCCAGGGCTTGCAGCAGCAACGCGCCGCCCTCTTCCGCCAGCATGTCGTGCAATTCCCCGGCCGTGGTCCGGGCGCCTATGGGCACGGTTTTCCGCAGCACCACGGGGCCGGTGTCCATGCCGGCATCCATGCGCATGACGGTCACGCCCGTCCGGTCGTCGCCGTTCATGACCGCCCGCTGGATGGGGGCCGCGCCCCGGTATGCGGGCAGCAGGGACGTATGCACGTTGAGCGGCGCCTTGCGGGGAATGTCCAGAACCTTCTGCGGCAGAATCAGGCCGTAGGCCGCCACCAGCAGATAGTCGGGATCGTAGGCGCGCAGGGTTTCCACGGCTTCGGGGCTTTTGAAGTGCGGGGGCTGCTGCACGGGGATGCCGCGTTCCTTGGCCAGCAGTTTCACCGGCGGCTCTTTCAGGCTCATGCCCCGGCCGGCCGGCCGGTCCGGCTGGCAATACACGGCGACAACGCCGCCGCCCGGCCATGCGAGAACATGCCGCAATACCGCCGCGGCAAGGCCGGGGGTGCCCATGAACACCAGGCGAAGGGGTTTTACGGCTGGCCCAGTCTGGCCCATTTTTTCACCTTGGCGTCATACAGGTTGCGTTTCAGGCGGCTGATGCGGTCAATGAACAGCGTGCCGTCCAGATGATCGCACTCATGCTGCAGGCAGATGGCCAGAAGCCCGTCCGCGTCGTATTCGACGGGTTTGCCGTCCAGATCCAGAGCCGTCAGATGCACCGAGGACGAACGGGTCACGGTGGAACGGTATTCTTCGACCGACAGGCAGCCTTCCTCGGATTCCACCGTTTCGCCGGTCAACTCCAGCCTGGGGTTGACCAGCACGCGCGGGTCCTCGCGCTTTTCCGGTCCGGTAATGTCGACGACGATCATACGCGCCAGTTCGCCGACCTGGGGCGCGGCCAGGCCGATGCCGTCGCATTCGTACATGGTCTCGAGCATGTCGGCGGCAAGAGCCCGCAATTCGGGCGTGATTCCGGTGATTTCCTCCGCCCGTTTCTTGAGCAGCGGATGCGGATATGTCAGGACTTCGCGTATCATGATGCACCTACCGTAGCAAAAATAAGCATGAAACGCGGCAACGGGAGGGGGGTGCGTCTTTTCGCAGCAACGGAACATCCCTCGCGGCTTTCTGCCTTCCCGAATCCGCTTCTTTTTGAAGGGCCGTCAAAAACGGCACGTGAAGGGCGGGGGAAGAAACCGCGCGGACACGCTTTCTTCCCCCGCGCGGATCAGGCTTTTCCGGATTTCGCCTCTTCGCGGACGCGGATGGCCAGTTCGCGCAGCTGTTTGGGAGCGACCTCGGACGGGGCGCCGGTCAGCAGGCAGGTGGCCTTCTGGGTTTTGGGAAAGGCGATGACGTCACGGATGTTGGGCGCGCCGGACAGCAGCATGGCCAGCCGGTCAAGCCCCAGCGCGATGCCGCCGTGCGGGGGCGCGCCGTATTCCAGCGCCTGGATCAGATGGCCGAATTTCACCTCGTATTCTTCGGGCTGGAAGCCGAGGGATTCGAACATCCTGCGCTGCACCGCGGCCGAATGGTTGCGGATGGAGCCGCCGCCCACCTCGTAGCCGTTGAGCACGACGTCGTAGGCCCTGGCTTTGCAGGACGCCGGGTCGGCGGTCATCTTTTCCATGTGCCCGACAGCCGGGGAGGTGAAGGGGTGGTGGCAGGCCACGTAGCGTTTTTCTTCGTCGTCGTATTCAAAGAGCGGGAAATCCGTAACCCACAGGAAGTTGAACCTGCCCTCGGGGATCAGGTCCAGGTGCTGGGCGACATGCACGCGCAGGTTGCCCAGGGCCGCGTTGACCATGGCCGGATCCCCGGCCTGGAAAAACACGATGTCGCCGACCTTGAGGTCCAGGCTTTCCTTCAGGCCGGTCTTTTCCTTTTCGGACAGGAATTTGGCAAAGGGCGACTGCCATTCGTCAGGCCGGACCTTGATCCAGGCCAGGCCCTGAGCCCCGTAAATTTTCACGAAATCGGTGAACTCGTCGATTTCCTTGCGGGTAAGGGACTCGCCGCCCGGCACCTTCATGGCCTTGACCAGGGGCGCGGTGGCGAACACCTTGAACTGCGACCCGCGCACGACGGCGGTCACGTCTCTGAGCCGCAGGTCAAAGCGGGTGTCGGGCTTGTCCACGCCGTATTCGAGCATGGCCTGGTCGTACGTCATGCGCGGCATGGGCAGGGGCACGTCCACGTTCAGGGTGTCCTTGAGCAGGGCGGCCAGCAGGCCCTCGGCCAGGGTGATGACCGCGTTTTCGTCCACAAAGGACATCTCGATGTCGATCTGGGTGAATTCCGGCTGCCTGTCGGCGCGCAGGTCCTCGTCGCGAAAGCAGCGCGCGATCTGGAAATAGCGGTCCACGCCCGCCACCATCAGAAGCTGCTTGAACACCTGCGGGCTTTGGGGCAGGGCGTAAAACTGGCCCTGGTTGACC
Source organism: Desulfovibrionaceae bacterium (assembly GCA_031550605.1). GTDB lineage: Bacteria > Desulfobacterota > Desulfovibrionia > Desulfovibrionales > Desulfovibrionaceae > FLUQ01. The sequence goes on from JAVBOK010000065.1 coordinate 25,368, forward strand.
CGGCTGGGCACCAGATAGTCGCGCGCGCCTTCGGGCGTGGCCTTGGTCAGGATGGGGGTTTCGATTTCAAGGAAGCCCTGGCCGTCCATGTACCGGCGCACGGACTGGGCCGCCTTGTGGCGCAGGATGAAGTTTTCCGCCATCCTGGGCCGCCGCATGTCAAGATAGCGGTACTGCAGGCGCACGTTTTCATTGATGACTTCCGAGCGGTCGTCCAGCATGAAGGGCGGGGTCTTGGAGGTATTGAGCAGCTTCCAGTCCCGCACGACGACTTCGATATCGCCGGTGGCCATGTTGGGATTGGCCATGCCTTCGGGCCGCATGCGCACCGTGCCCCTGATGGCGATCACGTATTCGGAGCGCAGAATATGCGCGTTTTCGTGGGCTTTGGGTTCGATTTCCGGGCTGAACACCACCTGGGTGACGCCGCCCCTGTCGCGCAGGTCCACGAAAATGACCCCGCCGTGATCGCGCCGGGTCTGGGCCCAGCCCATCAGGCAGACGATGCCGCCGCAATCGGCCTTGCCCAGGTCCCCGCAACGGTGGGTGCGTTTCCAGTCGCCCAGCGGCGCGACGTATTGCTGATGCTCTTCCTGCACGGTGACTTCGCTCATGGCTGTTCCTTTTCGGTTTGTCCCGGGGAAGGGAAAACACTTTTGAACCCAAAAGTGTTTTCCCTTCCCCGGACCCCCGTCCTTTTCAAAAACCGCAACCGGGGGGCATGGGAAAATGTTTGTACGCGCGTCGCCCGCAACGGGGCCAAAGCATTCCACGCGCGAAATGCCCGCAAGAAGTTGTCCGCGACTTCCCGCCGCCGCGCGGCGGTCTGGCGCGTCACCTGCTCCCTAAGGCTTCGGCCACGGCCTTCAGGGGCACGTTTTTCTGCTCGCCGCTTTCCATATCCTTGACCGCAACGACGCCGGACGCCAGTTCGTTGCCGCCGAGCAGCAGGCACTGCTTCGCCTTCAGGCGTGATGCCTGGCGCATCTGGCTTTTCAGGCTTTTGGCGCTGAACGAGACTTCGCCGCGTTTGCCGTTTTCCCGCAGGGTCTGCGCAACGGTCATTGCGGTTTCCAGCGCCGCCGCATCCAGCACGGCCAGATAAAAATCAAGGCCCGGCGCGTCCCGCTGACCCAGCATCAGGGCCAGACGCTCCATGCCGCAGGCAAAGCCCACGCCCGGCACATCCGGCCCGCCGAGCTGGGCCACCAGCCCGTCGTAACGGCCGCCGCCGGCAACGGAAGCCTGCGCGCCGATGGTGGTGGAAACCACTTCGAACGTCGTGCGGGTGTAATAATCCAGCCCCCGCACCAGGCGGGGGTTCAGCGTGCGGGGCAGCCCCGCTTCCTGCAGTATGCGCAGCACCACGAGGAAATGTTCCTGGCAGGCGGGGCAGTTGTGCTCCGCGATGACGGGCGCGTCCTTCGTGCGTTCCTTGCAGGCCGGCACCTTGCAGTCCAGCACCCGCAGCGGGTTGGCGGACAGGCGGCGGCGGCAGTCCTCACAGAGGTCCTGCGGGTTGATGGCGGCAAGATAGGCGGATAGTGCGTTGTTGTACGCCGGCCGGCATTGGCGGCAGCCCAGCGAGTTCATTTCCAGCGAAAGGCCGGTCAGGCCGATGCCCTTCAGAAAGGTCATCAGCATCAGGATGACTTCCGCGTCCGCCAGGGGTTCGGCGGCGCCGATGCATTCGCAGTTGATCTGATGGAACTGGCGCATGCGGCCCTTTTGCGGCCGTTCGTAACGGAACATGGGACCGTATGTGAAAAATTTGGAGACCGGCTCCTGGTTGTGGCGGGCCGCTTCGATATAGGCGCGCATGACCCCGGCCGTGGCTTCGGGCCGCAGGGTCAGGGAACGGCCCTTGCGGTCGGGGAAGGTGTACATTTCCTTTTGCACCACGTCCGTTTCCGTGCCGATGCCGCGCGAAAACAATTCCGTGTGTTCCATGACGGGAATGCGCAGTTCCGTATATCCGTAAGCGGCGAACGTCGCGCGGGCCACGCCTTCCATGAAGGAAAAGGCGTCGCTTTCCGGCGAAAACAGATCGGCGAATCCCTTGATGCGTTGCAGATCGGCCATGATGTTTCCTTGAAAAACCTGTTGTGGCAACAGATTCCCATAAGCCAAGCGGATATGGATGTAAAGCGGAGGCAAAGCCGGGCGGCGGCTCATTGTGGCGTGATGCTTCGTCAGACTCGTTCCCGCGCGAAGCTCATGGATATCGTGGCGCACTCCGCTCCGCACGCAATGGACTCGGCCCGTCCTGGGCCCCGCCCTTCGGGCGCGGCCGCCTTCCGGGCGGTTCTGGACGATCTGGACGCCGCCGGGGCGGACATTATTGAAATCGGCGTGCCCTTTTCCGATCCCGTGGCCGACGGCCCGGTGGTGGAAGCCGCATCCCGCCGCGCCCTGGAAAACGGCGCCAGCCTTGCCGGCATCCTGGAAAATCTTGTCCGGCGCAAGGGCCGCTACCATGCGGGCCTGGTCCTGATGGGCTACTACAACCCCTTCCTGCGGTACGGGCTTGCCCGCTTTGCCGGGGCCGCCAGGGACGCCGGGGTTTCCGGCTGCATCGTGCCCGACCTGCCCCTGGAAGAGGACGGCCCCCTGCGCGCCGCCCTGAAAGCGCAAGGCCTGGCCCTGATTCCCCTGGTGGGGCTGAACACCGGGCCGCGGCGCATGGCGGCCTATGCCCGCGAGGCCGAAGGGTATGCGTATCTGGTCTCCGTGCTGGGCGCCACCGGCGAGCGCGGCGCTTTTCCTCCGGAACTGGGGGAAGCGTGGGAACGGGCGGAGGCGGCGTTCAGACTGCCCCTGGCCCTGGGGTTAGGCCTTTCCCGGCCGGAACAGCTGGAAAGCCTGCCTTTCAAGCCCCGGGCCGTGGTGTTCGGGTCCGCCCTGCTCCGGCATCTGGCCGCGGGCGGGTCGGCGCGGGACTTCATGGCCCGGTGGAGGAAATAGAGCATTGCCCCGTTGAAAAGAGGGGCGCGGTCCCCCCGGAAGCTGTTGGCGAAGCCCTTTTGGGCAACAGACCGCCACGCGGGCGCGGGCGGCATTCATTGCCGCCGGAAAGGGCCGGAGCGGGCACGCCCTGGCAACCCCCGGCTTTTGCCGCCAAACTGCGGGCGGCGGCCCCTCAGTCCACCAGGATATGCGGCACGAAGCGGGACAAGTTGCCGGTGACGGGCGAATCATCCTCGCGGATGCCCACGCCGCAGGCGGCGCCGCCCACGACCCAGGACCCGATGACCGCGCCGAACCCGTCGATATACGGCGGCGGGCAGAGCAGTTGGCCGATGTACCCTTCCGCCCCGTATTCGCCGGGCGTGGCCAGTTTTTCTTCGTGGTCGCGGAAAGCCCGGATGTTGGCGCCCTCGCGCGAGAGCAGGGGCTTGAGCACGTAATCGGCGTACGGGGCTTTTTTCCCCGGTTCGTGAAACCAGGCCGGCAGCAGGTTGGGGTGGCCCGGATGGCGTTCCCAGAGCAGGGGCAGGATGCCCTTGTTGGACAGGGCCATTTTCCACGGCGGTTCGAAAAAGGTGGTGTCGCACGCGGCAAGGTGGGCGGAAAAGGCGTCGCGGACCATGAATTCCCAGGGATAGAGCTTGAAGAGAAAACGGATGGGCTTATCGTCCATGTCCACCAGTTGGCCGCCCGCATCCGCGCCGATGTCCTCCACATAGATGTGGCGGGTTTCGATGCCTGCCTGCTCCGCGCAGTCGCGCAGGTAATGCACGGTGGCCAGGTCTTCGTCGGTGCCGGCCACGCAGGCGAAATGCATGGGATGCTCCGGCGCGAAAGAGGCGAAAGTTTCGATCAGCCGTTCCTGAATGGTGTTGTACTGGTCCGAGCGGGGCGGGATGATGCCGGTCCCGCGGGCTTCCTCCATCCAGTTCCACTGGAAATAGGCGCTTTCGTACAGCGAGGTCGGGGTGTCGGCGTTATATTCGTACAGCCTGGCCGGGTTTTGCCCGTCATCGGCGAAATCAAAACGGCCGTACAGGCTGCGGTCGCCGCGCCGCCAACTGTCGCGCGCCAGATCCCAGGCCGTTTCGGGGATGGCCAGACGGCGGAGCAGGCGCTCGTCGTTCACGATGTCCGCGGCCAGGTCCAGGCACATGTCCGCCAGTTCCCGGGTGGGGTCCTCGATCATGGTTTCCATTTCACGCAGGGAAAAGCTGTAGCAGACCGACTCATCCCAGTAGATGTCGCCGTCCACGTGGTGAAAGATGAACCCGGCCGCTTCGGCTTTCGCCTGCCAGCCGGGTCTGGGATCAAGGACGTGGCGCCTCATGAACCGGAAGTCCCGCCGGAAAAACCGCCGCGTGAAACCCCGCCGGCGCGCGGGGCGTATGACCTGGCCGTGCCGGCAAACCCCTGGCGTACGGAAGAGGGCGGGTTGGCGATTTTGCCCGTGGCGTCAGGGGTTACCGTGCCGCCGCCCGCGGTGCGGTACGAGGTCGCGAACCCGCCGGAGGAACGCGCCGCGGCGCCGGGCTGCTGCGGTTGGTTGTACAGGGGCTGGGCGCCGTACATGGGGCCGCTTGCGCCCATATACCGGCCCATCATGTACCCGGCCATCAGCGGCATCCAGGACATGCCCGTGCGCCGGGTGCCGTTGCCGGCGGCCAGCTGTTGGGCGTCGGCCGCGTCGGCCGGCCTGCAGTTGCCCGCGCCGAATTCCTTTTCGCATTCGGTCTGGTCGGCGAATCTGGGGTTCTGCTTCACCGCGGCCACGGCCATGTCGCGGCATTCCTGCTGCGAATAGTCGCCGTCGCGCGCGCATTCGTCAATGGAACGGTACGCTTTGAACTCTTCGGCGATTTTTTCGTCGCCGCATCCGGCCACGCCCAGAGTCAGGGAACCCATCAGCACGAGAGACAGGGATTTGGAGCGCTTCTTCATTGTTTCCTCATGGTTCGTTCATCTTCGGGCGTCGGCCGGCTCAGCGGATCAGACCGGTCCTGGAAAGGCCGCCGGCCCCTGACAATACGGGCTTGAACAGCCACGGAAAAACGTCCGCCACGCGGGCGGGGGCGGCATTCGGCGCCGCGTTGCGCGCCGGAGCGGGCGCGCCTTTGCCTGCGGGGTCTGCCGCCAGGCGCGGGCCGGATGCTCCCGGCCGCCGGCCCGCGGCGGTTGCGCAGGCAGCGCGCGGTGAAACCGCCTTACTGGACCGCCGGCACGACCTTGCCCGGCCGCACGAGCAGGGGGGTGACGCAAACCGATGAAAGGTCCACCCGCACGCCCACAACCGCGCCGAAGGGCAGCACGGACGTCAGCGGGATGCATGCGGCCTTGTCGCCCCGCCAGAGCGCAGAGGGTGAAAAAAGCACCGAACGGAAGCATTTCGGGCGCTTTCCCGAAACATTGTATATGGCTTTCAGCATGCCGACAAGGCTGTACCATTGCGCCCGTTCCAGGGCGCCCCGCGGCGCCGGCTTTTTTCCGCGGCGGGGCGGAAGGAGGGACCACGCGCCGCGCAGCTTCTGTTCCAACCGGTACAAGGACCAGGCGTTCAGAAAAATGATGAGCACGCTTTTGGTCGCCACCCGGAATGCTTCGTTCAGAACCGTTTCCGGATCATCCATGCATTCCAGCGAAGTGATCATGGCCGCGAAATCGAATTCGCCGTCGTCAAACGGCAGATGCTGCGCCTGGCCCATGCGCAGCGTGGCTCTGTGCCCCATGCGCATGCGCGCGGCATCCAGCATGGGCAGGCTGCTGTCCACGCCGGTGACGTCAAAGCCCGCGCCGTAAAACAGCTCGAGAAAATGCCCGGCCCCGCAGCCGATTTCAAGCAGCGACTGCCCCCGCCTGGGCCATGCGGAAATCAGCGCCGCGATCAGGCGCTGCTCTCTGGCCAGGGCAAAGGCCCCCTTGGGGCTGGCGTACCACGCTTCGTAGCGGGCAACGTCTTCGGCGGCATCCCACATAGTCTGTTCCTGCGGCTGCGGCTGCGAGGCTTTTGCTCGGATTCGTATCTATACCTTTTCGGCGCTTCAGGGGCAAGGCCGAAAGAAAGCGCGCAAAACGGTGCCCGTTCCCGGACGGGAGGGGGGAGAGAAGGCGCGCGGAGCCGCCGGCGGGCGCTTTTGCTCCGCGCCGGGGCGGGCGGCATGCTCTGCCGCCCGCCCCGCGCGGGGGCTGTTGGCGGAAAGACTTCGCCAACGGATCCGGGACGTTTTTATTTTTTCAGAACGGCTTCCACGGTTCCGACCACATTTTCCGTGGTGAACCCGAAGTGTTTGAACAATTCCGCGCCGGGCGCGGCCTTGCCGTAGCCGCGCATGCCGACCACCGCGCCGTCCAGACCCACGTATTTGCACCAGCCGTCCACATGGGATGCCTCCACCGCGACCCTGGCCCGCACGGCGGGCGGCAGCACGGCGTCGCGCCAGGCCTGGTCCTGGGACTCGAAGCGCTCCACGCAGGGCATGATCACCACGCGGATTTTGCGGCCTTTTTCTTCCAGGACTTTTGCCGCTTCCAGCGAAATGGCGGTTTCCGAGCCGGCGGTGATGATGATGGCGTCCGGCTGTCCCGCGCAGTCGTACAGAACGTAGCCGCCGCGCTCGATGGCCGCGAACCGGTCCGCGTCGCGGGCGACGGGGGCCAGGTCCTGGCGGGAAAGGGCCAGCACGGTGGGGCCGTCCGTCCGTTCCAGGGCGCATTTCCAGGCCACCACGGTTTCCGCCGCGTCCGCCGGCCGCCAGAGTTCCAGATTGGGGATCAGCCGCATGGAGGGAATCTGCTCCACGGGCTGGTGGGTGGGGCCGTCCTCGCCGACCCCGATGGAATCGTGGCTCAGCACCCAGATCACGCGTTTGCGCATCAGGGCCGAATGGCGCATGGCCGAACGCGCGTAATCGGAAAAGGTCAGAAAAGTTCCCGCGTAGGGAATGAATCCGCCGTGCAGGGCCAGGCCGTTCATGATCGCGCCCATGGCGAATTCGCGCACGCCGTAACGGATGTAGTTGCCGGCGAAATTGCCGCCGTTGATCGCTTGCGCGCCTTCCCACAGGGTGTTCACCGAAGGGGACAAGTCGGCGGCCCCGCCCAGCAGTTCGGGCAACCCGCCGGGCATAAGGGCGTTGAGCACATTGCGCGAAGCGATGCGGGTGGCCGTTTTTTCCCCGGCTTTCTGCGCGGCCCGGGCCAGGCTGTCCAGCGTTCCGGCCAGGCCCTCGGGCAATTCGCCCTTCATGCGGCGGGTGAATTCCTTTGCCAGGTCCGGGTATTTTTTCGCGTATTCGGCGAACAGCGCGTTCCAGGCGTTTTCCGCGGCCTTGCCCTTGCGGCGGGCGTTCCAGCTTTTCCTGATGGCGTCCGGCACGACAAAGGGCGGATGGGGCCAGCCCAGGGCCTTGCGGGCGGCGGCGATTTCTTCCGCGCCCAGGGGGTTGCCGTGGGTTTTTTCCGACCCCGCCTTGGTGGGCGCGCCGTGGGCGATCACCGTGCGGCAGCAGACCAGGCTGGGTTTGTCCGTCACCTTGCGGGCTTTGGCCAGGGCCCGCTTTATGGCCGCGCCGTCATGGCCGTCCACGTTTTCAATCACGTGCCAGCCGTAGGATCTGTAGCGGGCGGCCACGTCCTCGGCGAACCAGCCCCTGACGTCGCCGTCAATGGAAATGCCGTTCTGGTCGAAGAGCACGACCAGTTTGCCCAGGCCCAGGGTGCCGGCCAGGGCGCAGGCTTCGCTGGCGATGCCTTCCATCAGGCAGCCTTCGCCCAGAAAGACATAGGTATGGTGGTCCACGACGGGGAAACCGTCGCGGTTGAAGGTCGCCGCCAGCATCCGTTCCGCGATGGCCATGCCCACGGCCATGCTGACCCCCTGGCCAAGGGGGCCGGTGGTGGCGTCAACGCCGGGGGTGACGTCCTCTTCCGGGTGGCCGGGCGTCCTTGAATCGAACTGGCGGAAACGCATCAGCTCTTCCACGGGCAAATCGTATCCGGTCAGATGCAGTACGCTGTACAGCAGCATGGTGGCGTGGCCGTTGGACAGCACAAAGCGGTCGCGGTTGATCCAGCGGGGGTTGGCCGGATTGTGGCGCATGAAATCCATCCACAGGACCTCCGCCATGTCCGCCATGCCCATGGGCGCGCCGGGGTGGCCGGATTTGGCCTTTTCCACCGCGTCCATGGAAAGAAATCTGATGGCGTTGGCCCGTTCGATTCGCGTCGTCGGCATAGTTTCTCCTTTTCGTGATTGGGGCTTTGCCCCAGACCCCGCAAGGGGACCGAGTCCCCCTGATCCCGCGTCGGGGCCGCGTCCGTTGCGGCGCGACAGGGCGCGCGCGGCGGGATCTTCGCGCCGCAACGGGTGGCCCGAACGGGGGAGCGGGGGCATCATGCCCCCGCCAGGGGAGTGTGGGGGGCAGCGCCCCCCGCGGGTTACGGTTTACCGCGGCGGATTCGCGCGCAGTTCCAGAATTTTGTCCGTGGCTTTCAGGCCCAGGCCGGAAAGCACGACCACGGTGCATTCACCGGGTTTGATCAGCCCCTGCCGCAGAAATTTTGTCAGGCCGGCCAGGGCGGTGGCGCTGGTGGGCTCCACGTACAGCCCCCGTTTGGCGAGCGCTTCGAACGCGGCCCAGATTTCCGCTTCCGAAGCCTGGGCAAACGCGCCGCCGCTCTGCAGGACCGCCCTGATGGCGCCCGCTCCGCGTATGGGAAAGGCGGAAGCGATGCCTTCGGCCATGGTTTCCTTTTTGGCGATGATCCGGGGTTTGTCTTCCCCGTGGGTCCAGGCTTCGTACAGGGGGTTGCAGCCTTCGGCCTGCACCCCGAAAAGACGGGGGATCTTTTTCGCCTTGCCCGCGCGCGCGATTTCGGAAAAGCCCGCGAAAGCGCCGGCCACCATGCTGCCCTGCCCGGCCGGGGCCACGACGTTGTCGGGCATGGAGTTCCCCAGTTGCTCGAACACCTCAAAGGCGTAGGTCTTGATGCCCTGCGGGAAGTAGGGGCTCCAGTTGTGGCTGGCGTAATACACGGTCCTGGCCGCTTCAAGGGCGGCCTCGGTAGTGGCTTCGCGGGGGCCGGGGATGCGGTGCAGGGCGGCGCCGCAGGCCGCGATCTGCACGCATTTGCCCTCGGACGCGTGGGCCGGCACGAAAATGTCGCAGGCAATGCCCGCGGCCGCGGCATACGCGGCCATGGAGGCCCCCGCGTTGCCCGAGGAATCTTCCACCAGGCGCGTCACGCCCAGTTCCTTCAAGCGGGTCATCTCCACGGCGATGCCCCGGTCCTTGTACGATCCGGTGGGGCTGAGCGCGTCGAACTTGCAGCGGATATCCGCCTGCCCCGCGCCGAAATCCCAGCGGCAGGGGGACAGGGGCGTCATGCCCTCGCCGAGGGTCACCGGGTTTCGGGGGTCCGCCACGGGCAGGGACGAGGCGTAGCGCCAGATGCCGGGCAGGGACGGGTCCGGCGCGAAGCGGAACGCCGTGTCGTCACAGCGCAGGATGCCGCCGCAGGCGCATTGCCAGGCCAGGGCCTCTTCGGCGGCCGTCCGGCCGCAGGATTCACAGATAAGCATGACCGATTCCTCTCCGGTTCGATGTCCTTTCCCCGGTGCGGTCCCGCGCCGCTTTGCGGGGCGCGGGGCAAACCCCGGTTTTCGCGGATCACATCTCCGCTATGGCGTCCACTTCCACCAGGATGCCGCGCAAGGAACAGCCGATGGTGGTCCGGACGGGATAGGGGGCGCTGAAAAATTCCTTGTACACTTCGTTGAAGGCCGCGAAATGGCCCAGGTCCGCCAGATATACGGCGACCTTGACCACCTTGTCCATGTCCGCGCCGCCGGCAAGCAGAATCTGGCGGACGTTTTCCAGCGCTTGCCGGGCCTGGGCCGTGATGTCCGGGGGAATGGCCCCCGTGGCCGGGTCGGCCGGGCGCTGGCCCGCCACATAGATGCGCGAACCGGTTTTCAGGCCCTGGGAATAGGGGCCCGCGGGCTGCGGGGCTCTGGTGGTGCGGATTTCTTCTTTCATGGCGTGTCCTCCGGGGTTGATGCGTTTCGCCGTTCCCGCAATGTTTCCAGCAGGGCATAGGGGATGGAAAGGTTTCCCCTGCCCCTGCCCAGAGCCACGTCGGGTTTCGCTTTCCCGTGGTAATCCGAACCGCCGCTGAGGGCAAGACCATGCCGCCCGGCCAGATTGACGCACCGGGCGGTATCCGCCGCGTCCTGCTCGGGATGGTAGGCTTCCACGGCGTCCAGGCCCATGGCCGCCAGTTCGCCGGTCATTTTCTCCAGCCAGTCCGGGGGCGGGCGCAGCAGCATGGGGTGGGCGAAAACCGTGACCGCCCCTTCGGCCCGCAGCATGGCCATGCCCTGTTCCGGAGTGGGCAGGACGCGGGGAATGTGCATGCGGCCGTGATCGCCCACCAGGGTGGCGAAAGCTTCTTTCACGGAACGGCAAAATCCCCTGGCCGCCAGCAGCCGGGCGATATGCAGCCTGCCCACGGATTCGCCGCCGGCCAGGGCCAGCACCTCGTCGTACTCAAGGTTGATGCCGCTTTTGCGCAGCTTTTCCAGCATCAGACGGTTTCTGGTTTCCCGGTTGTCCCGTACGGCTTCCAGGGCCGGCGCCAGATGGGGTGTTTTTTCGGGCAGCCACAGGCCCAGCAGGTGGATTTCGCCGCGGGGCGAGGACACGGCCAGTTCCACGCCCCGGATGACCTCGATATCCAGGCCGTTCCCGGCGGCGCAGGCCTCGTCAAGGCCGGACACCGTATCGTGGTCGGTCACGGCGACGGCCGCGAGCCCGGCGGCTTTGGCCCTGGCCACAAGTTCCGCCGGGCTGTCCATGCCGTCGGATGCGAAACTGTGGGTGTGCAGATCGACCAGGCGCCGCATCACCCCTTACATTTCCACCCGCACCGCGGCCGCGGCGCGGGTGGCCTTGTCTTTGGCCTCTTCAACGGTCGCCCCGAGAGCGAGGGCCACGCCCATGCGGCGGCGGCCGGCTATTTCCGGTTTGCCGAAGATCATGAGGGACGTGTCGGCTTCCTGCAACGCCTTGTCCAGGCCGTGATAGACCGGGGCCCTGCTGCGGCCCCGGGGAAGAATGACGGCGGACGCGGCCGGGCCGTACTGCCGGACCGCGGGAATGGGCAGGCCGAGAATGGCCCGGGCGTGCAGGGCGAATTCCGAAAGGTTCTGGGATATGCAGGTCACCAGGCCCGTGTCGTGGGGCCGGGGGGACACTTCGCTGAAATACACCGTGTCGCCCTCCGGATCGCATTTGACGAAAAGCTCCACCCCGAAGATGCCCCAGCCGTCCCTGTCCCCGGCCAGGGCGGCGGTGACCGCGCCGGCAATGCGCCGCGATTCGGCAAGGGCCGCCTCGCTCATGGGCTGGGGCTGCCAGGACGCGCGGTAGTCGCCGTCTTCCTGATAATGGCCCACGGGTTCGCAGAAGGTGGTCCCGCCGGCGTGGCGCACGGTCAGCAGCGTGATCTCGTAATCAAAGTCGATGAACCCTTCCACGATGACCTTGCCGCCGCCGGCCCTGCCGCCGCTTTGCGCGTATTCCCAGGCTGTTCCGATGTCGGCTTCGCCGCGGACCACGCTCTGCCCCTTGCCGGATGAGCTCATGACCGGTTTGACCACGCAGGGCATGCCCACAGCCGCGACAGCCCCGGTGAATTCCGCTTCCGTCGCGGCGAAACGGTACGGGGACGTCTTCAGCCCCAACTCTTCCGCGGCCAGGCGGCGGATACCCTCGCGGTTCATGGTCAGCCGCGCGGCGCGCGCCGTGGGCACCACCCGGAAACCCTTCTGCTCAAGCGCCACCAGGGTGTCCGTGGCGATGGCCTCTATCTCCGGCACGATCAGGTCGGGTTTTTCCCTTTCCGCCAGGGCTGCCAGAGCCGGGCCGTCCAGCATGGACATGACGTGGCTGCGCTGCGCGACCTGCATGGCCGGCGCGTTGGCGTAACGGTCCACCGCCAGAACTTCCGCGCCCAGGCGCATGGCTTCGATGGCCACTTCGCGGCCCAGTTCGCCGGAACCGAGAAGCAGGATTCTGGTCGCCGTTGCCGTGCCCGGGGTGCCGATGCTGGTCATGCCGGTATGCTCCGATGGGATGCGGTTGCGGGGGGTCTATTGCCGCTGTTCGCCGAACAGGGCGTCCAGGCGGGCGGCTTCCTCTCTGGTCATGGAAAAAGAATGTTCGGGACCGGGAAAGGTCCCGTCCCGCACTTCGCCGGCGTACCGGCCGATGGCCTCGCGGATCTGGGGGCCGAGCTTCGCGTACTGTTTGACGAATTTCGGCACGAAGCGTTCGTACAGGCCCAGAAGGTCGTGGTACACCAGAATCTGGCCGTCGCAGGAAGGCCCCGCGCCGATGCCGATGGTGGGGATGTCCAGGCGCTCTGTCACCCGCTGGGCCAGGGGGGCGGGCACCGCCTCCAGCACCAGGGCGAAGCAGCCCGCGTCCTGCAGGGCCAGGGCGTCGGCAAGCAGGGCGGATGCCGCTTCCGCGGTTTTGCCCTGCACCTTGAAGCCGCCCAGCACGGCGGCGCGCTGCGGGGTCAGGCCCACATGGCCCATGACCGGAATGCCCGCGTCCACCAGGGCTTTCACCTGGGGCAGAATGCGTCCGCCCCCTTCCAGCTTGACCGCGCGCACGCCGCTTTCGCGGCACAGGCGGGCCGCGTTGGCCAGGGCGTCGCCGGTTCCGGTCTCGTAGGTCATGAAGGGCATGTCGGCCACCACCAGCGCCCGGCCCATGGTTTCGACCACAGACCGGCAGTGCAGGATCATCTCGTCCAGAGTCACGGACAATGTGTCCGGCCGGCCCAGCATGACCATGCCCAGGGAATCGCCCACCAGGATGATATCCACCCCGGCCGCGTCCGCCAGGGCGGCGGAAGAGCGGTCGTAAGCCGTCAGGGCGGCCAGTTTGCGTCCGCCCTTGCTGTTCCTGATGTCCAGCACGGAAAAGGGCCCTTTGGCGGGCGGTGCGGATGTGTTCATACCTTTTTGCTCCGATAAGGCGGCGTTTCCCCTGTCATAGCCGCGAGCCGGACGCCCTGTCCAGGTGTAAGACCGCAAAAAATTTTGTCCCGGGGGGCTGTCTTCCCCAAAAACGCCGCCGCGCGCGGCCTTTTTCCCCTTCCCCCCGCCATGCGGAAAAGCCGGCCTTTGGCGGGCGGCGTTTTTGGGGAAGACGGCCCCGGACGCGTTTCCTCCGTGAAATTATCCATGCGGACAAAGCGGAACTGCCCTAAAGGAACGGACGCCGCCGCCGAAAAGAGGGCAGGAAATTCGCCGGGGACCGCGCGGGGGCGCGAGCCTTCCGTCAGCAGGACGGCCGGCGGCTGTCGGTGGAAAAAGTTCCGGGAAAAATACGGAATCCCCTAAAGGAAAACGGGGGGCCGCCGAAAAGCAGCTAACAACGCGACGGTGGAGTGCCGCAGGGAAGCGGCCGGCGCAGTGCCACACCGGGCAATGCATAATATTCATGGAGGAATGTTATGTCTCTGATTATCAATCACAACTTGATGGCAATGAACGCTGCCCGCAACCTGGGCACTTCGTATGACGCACTGAGCACCTCCGTGCGGAAACTTTCTTCCGGCCTGCGCGTCAACTCCGCGGCCGACGACGCGGCCGGCCTGGCCATCCGCGAACTGATGCGCGCGGATATCGCCGCCCTGAACCAGGGCGTGCGCAACGCCAACGACGCCATTTCGCTGATCCAGACGGCTGACGGCGCCCTGGGCGTCATCGACGAAAAGCTGATCCGCATGAAGGAACTGGCTGAACAGGCGGCCACGGGCACCTACAACTCCGACCAGCGTCTGATGATCGAATCCGAATATCAGGCCATGGCTTCGGAAATCACCCGAATCGCCAACTCCACGGACTTCAACGGCGTGCATTTGCTGAACGGCAACCTGTCCAGCGCCACGCACGACGGCAGCGGCCTTGTGTCCACCGGCAAGCTGAAGGTCCACTTCGGCACGGCCAACGACTCCTCGGAAGACTACTACTATGTCCAGATCGGCAACTCCACCGCCTCCGCTCTGGGCGTGGGCAACCAGGCGGCCCAGGGCGCGGGATACTCCATCTCCACCCAGCAGGCCGCGCAGAAGGCTCTGGAAGCGCTGGACAAGGCGATCATCTCCAAGGACAAGATCCGCGCGAACCTGGGCGCCATGCAGAACCGCCTGGAAAACACCATCAGCAACCTGCAGATCCAGGCCGAAAACCTGCAGGCGGCGGAATCGCGCATCTCCGACGTGGACGTGGCCACCGAAATGACGGAATTCGTGCGTAACCAGGTCCTGACGCAGGCGGCCGTGGCCATGCTGTCGCAGGCCAACTCCCTGCCGCGCATGGCACTGCAGCTGATGGGCGGTTGATGTTGGCCGGGCCTCGTATGGGCCGGGGATAAAATAAAGAGGTTGGCCGGGCTGTCGCAAGACAGCCCGGTTTTTTCTAGGCGATAATCCCCCCGGCCAGCACGCGCAGGCGTTCTTCCCCGTTCAGGCTTTCCCGGCTGTAGACGGCGGCAAGCTGGCCCCTGGCGTGGGGGCCGCCGGGATTTTTTTCCCGCAGAAGGAGGGTCGCGCCGCCGGCGGCCCAGGCCGCCGCCGCCTCGCGCGGCGCCTGGCGGTAGCGGGTGCGGATGCAAAGATCCGCCGGCCATTGCGCGAACGGAACCAGACAGTTGACGTCGGAAACGGCAAGCGGATCGTCCCGCGCCGCGTTTTCTTCCCCCACCAGCAGCGTGTTGGTTTCCATATCCTTGCGCAGCACGTACAGGGGCGCTTTCCAGGCGATGCCCAGGCCTTTGCGCTGGCCTTCCGTGTACCGCCATACTCCGCTGTGTTCGCCCACCGTGCGGCCGTCCGGGGTTTTGACCGGGCCCGCGCCCGGCAGGGCCAGGCCGAAGCGCTCCGCCCAGGTTCGCACAAAGGGCCGGTACGCGCCGCCGGGCACAAAGCAGACGTCCTGGCTTTCGGCCGGCAGGGGCACGTCCAGCCCGCGGGAGGCGAGATACGCGCGGACGGCGTCCTTGCGCGCCTCCGCCAGCGGAAAGAGGGCTTTTGCCAGCCGGACGGCCGGCACCAGGGCGAGGAAATAGCTCTGGTCCTTGGCCGTATCCCGTCCCGCGTACAGGGCGGGTCCTTCCGCCGTCCGTTCCAGGCGCGCGTAATGCCCCGTGGCCAGACGGGCCGCGCCCAGTTTTTCCGCTTCATCCAGCAGCAGCCCGAACTTCATGGCCGCATTGCAGCGCGCGCAGGGGTTGGGGGTCAGCCCCGCCGCATAGGCCCGCACAAAGGGTTCAATGACGGCGGCCGTAAAGGCGGCAGCGCAGTCGACGACATGCAGGGCCGCGCCCAGGCGGGAACAGGCGGCGGCCAGCCGCTCCAGCGCGGCCGCATGGTCCGGAGGGGCAAGCTCCGGCGGCAGAAAGCGGGCGTGCAGGGCGAATGCCCCGTGCCCGGCCGCCATGAGCGAGGCCAGGGCGTACAGGCTGTCCGCGCCGCCGCTGACGGCGACGGCGGTAAGGGAGGATCCGGCGGGCGCTGTATCGGGCATGGGCAATCCTGGGTATGCTGCTGGATGGAGCCTTCGCCTTCTCCCGGACCGGCAAAGCCGGACGTGCCGCTCTGCCGGAAACCGGACGGGAGAAGGGATGGACAGCCCAAGAATGCCAAACTGGCAGCGCGAGGTCGAGAGGAAGATGTCCGTTTTTTTACGCCGGGCTCTTCTGCTTTGCCGCGCGCCGCCGTGCCAGCATGGTGCGGATGGCGCCGCTGAAAATCATGAGAAAGGTCAGAATGAACAAGAACACGGCGATCGGGTGGTCGGTGATCATGGGCAAAATCTTGCCGTCGGTCAGCACCAGCGCCTGGCGCATGCTGAATTCGAACTGGAAACCCAGCACCACGCCGATGACCATCGGCGCGACCGGAACGCCGAAGGCGCGGAAAATCAGGCCGATCACGCCGACCGCCAGGGTGACGAAGAAGTCGAAGGTATTGGTGCGCGCGCCGTATGCCCCGAGCAGGCACAGCATGATGATCATCGGAATGAGCAGCTGTTCCGGAATGCGCAGGATGCGCGAAAAGAATTTTGTGACCACCATGCCCGCCGGCAGCATCAGCAGGTTGGCGATGATCAGCGTGACAAAGGCGGAGTAGACGACCACCGGGTTTTCCTGCATCAGGCGCACCCCCGGCACGATGCCGTGCAGCATGAGGGTTGCCAGCATGATCGCCGTGGTGGGGTCGCCGGGGATGCCCAGCGCCAGCGAGGGCACGAGCGCGCCGCCGGTGACCGCGTTGTTGGCCGCTTCCGCGGCGATGATTCCGTCCGGTTCGCCCTTCTGGAAATTTTCCCGGTTGGGGGAACTGCGCTGGGCCTCGCCGTAGCTGATGAAGGCGGCCGTGGTCGCGCCGGTTCCGGGCAGAATGCCCACCCAGGTGCCGATGACCGAGGACTTGAGCAGCACCCATATCCGGCTTTTCCACTGCTGCAGCGTGGGGAGTTTCAGGCGGTCGCACTGCACCATGTTGATCTTTTCCGAACCGGACGCCACCACGGACATGCGCGTCAGCATCTCGGCCAGGGCAAAGGCCCCGACCACCACGGGAATGATGTCGATGCCGCTGCTCAGCTCGTAAACATCCAACGTGAAGCGCATGTCGCCGGAAATGGGATCCTGCCCGATGGTGGCCAGCATCAGGCCGACGAAGCCGGAGAGCAGCCCCTTGCTTTTTTCCCGGCCGGAAACCGTGGAGATGCAGGACAGCCCGAGGAAGATCAGGGCAAAGGTTTCCACGGGGGTGAATTTCATGGCCATGGCCGCCAGTTGCGGCGCGGCGAGAATCAGCACCAGACAGGAGAACAGGCCGCCAAGCACGGAAGCCATGGTGGCCCAACCGATGGCGATGGCCGCCTCTCCCCGCTGGGCCATAGGGTAGCCCTCCATGGCCGTGGCCGCCGACTGCGGCGTGCCCGGCGTGTTGATCAGCACGGCCGAGATCGCCCCGCCGTAGGTGGAGCCCGCGTACACCCCGAGCAGCAGGGCGATGGCCGGGGTGGAGTGCATCGAATAGGTAAAGGGCAGACAGATGGTGATGCCCACCACCGGTCCCAGGCCGGGAAGCGCGCCGATCAGCACGCCCACGAAGACCCCGAAAATGGACAGGCCCAGCGCGCCCGGCTCAAACGATTCGATAATGGCCGCAATGACGGGATCCATACTCAGCCTCCGAACGATATGGCCGCTGCGGGCAGAAGCAGCATCAGCACCCGGTTGAAGAGAAAATCAAGCCCCAGGGGGAACAGGACGCCGCACAGCAGCATGGGCAGAGGTTTTCTGTAGCCGAGGAACCACGCGGAAATCACGAAAAAGGCGATGGCCGGGGCGAGAAAACCGAACAGCCGCATGGCCGTGATGAAAACGGCGACAATGACCGTTCCGGCGGTCACCATCCTCCAGTTCAATCCGCCCGATGCGGGCAGGTCTTTGCGCCGGAGCTGCCCGGCCACGGTGAAGCAGCCGGCGATGATCCACCCCGCCAGAATGATGCGGGGGTAAAAGACGGCGGACTGCTGGGCCGTGCTGGCCACCTCGGTATTGGAAAAGAAGGTGCCGATGAACAGGCCGACGCCCAGCAGCAGCATTCCGCAAAAGAACAGAAACTCGAAGGTGTTTTTGGGGCGCATTGCTCCCTCCTGCGGCTTGTCCGGCCGGGGCGCCGCACGCGGCGTTCCGTGGACTGATGGCAACCCCGGCGGGGCCGGGGTTTGCAAGGGCACGCGCGCTCCGGCGCGCGACGCGGCAACGAATGCCGCCCGAACCCGCGTGGCGGGCTGTTGCCGGCGAAGACGCCGGCAACAGCCCCGGGAGACGTCACTTGGAGAGAAGGTCGAGTTCCGCCAGCATGGCGCCGAAGTTCTTGTAGTCGTCCAGCACGTCCTTCTGGAACTCCTTGCGCGGCAGGAACACGATGGGCGTCGCCAGTTTGTCGAACCCGGCTTTCATCTCCCCGGACTCGGTGGCCTTTTGGGAGGCCGCTTCCAGCTTCTTGAGGATGGCGTCCGGGGTTTGGGGCGGCGCGAACACGCCGTGCCAGATGTGCAGCGGCGGCAGCTTTATGCCCAGTTCTTCCAGCGAGGGCGTGTCCGGCCGGCTGGGCAGGCGCCTGGGCCCGAACACGGCCAGCGGCACCATGTCCGTGCCCTGGCCGGCGCCGACGAACTCGGTGTAGAACTGGCCGGTGTTGGCGTACAGGGTCTGGATGGCCGCCGCGCCGTTGGCCACGGGCAGCAGTTTCACGTCCAGGCCGAGGTCCTTGAACAGTTTGGCCTGGGCGATATGCGGCAGATTGCCGGCCGCGGTCGAGCAGTAAAAGAACTTGCCCGGCTCTTTTTTGACGACGGGCACCATCTCCCGGAAAGTTTTCCAGGGCGCCTTGGGCGCCGTCCACAGAATCTGGTTGTCGCGCATGACCTGGCAGATCGCCATCGGGGTGTCGGCCGAGTAGGGCAGGCCCTTGCGCAGATGCGGCTGGATGACGATGGAGGATGAGGGTGAATACAGGATGGTGTACCCGTCCGCCCTGGCCTTGACCAGTTCGACCACGCCGATGGTGGCCGCGGAGCCGGCGACGTTTTTGACCACCACGTTCACCCCCAGTTCCTTGCCGAGCGAGGTGGCGAAGATGCGGCCGAGAATGTCGGTGATGCCGCCCGCGCCGTACGGCACGATCATGGTGATGGGCCGGTCCGGGTAAGCTGCCTGTGTCGCGACGGGCAGAGCCGTCGCCGTCAGGGCAAGGACAAGGGCTGCGCAGAGGCAACGCATGTACCGCATGGGGCTACTCCTTGGATGAACTCAGAGGTATCTAGCCATATCTCACGATAGCCATAAAATATAGTAATACCGGCAATTATTTCCGCTTTCTCGTCTCATAGAATCCAATAAAAAATGTTGACAAACAGCCTAAATGGGGGTTCATTTAGGG
>JAVBOK010000005.1:0-32621 GCA_031550605.1 Desulfovibrionaceae bacterium
CAATCTGAGCCAGAATCAAACTCTCCAGTTATAATAACTAAAAAGTATGACCAATTGCTCGGTCTACTACTGACTGAATCTCAATTCTTCCCAACTCGCTATTCACTTGTCAAAGAACCACCGCCGCCCGGCCCGCGCCCCCTCTCGGGAGCAGTTCCAACCGGCGAGACGTGCTTATGCCCCAACCAGCCCTCACCGTCAACCCATTTTTCGCAGAAAAAACATTTTTTTCTTTTACAGGATTTTATTTGTTATTTTTCAAGTGGTTATAAAAACAAAAAGCATGCCCCTGCATCTGCCCGGGCATGCTTCAGACCCGTACCGGCCGGGCAAGCTCGAAAAATCATTCCGCCACGTACCGCTCGACCTTGGCCGGAGGCACGTTTTTGAAGACCACGCGCGCGCCTTTGGGTTTCAGCCCGAACCGGCGCAGGGGGTAGCTCATCCACCAGGCATAGGTATACTGCACCAGGCACCCGCCCCGCGCAGCCAGCACCGCCCGGATTTCGCGCACGATCTCCCCGACCACCCGGTTGGGCATCATTCTGAGGGGCAGGGAGGAAATAATCGCCGCGATGTTCTGCCGGGCAAAGTTGCCGCCGAGCAGCCCCCCCAGATTGCGGGCATCGCCCGTCAGGATGGGAACGCTGGGGTACAGCCTGGAAAACGTTTTCGAAAAGCCGGGGGACAACTCCACTCCCACGATCCTTTCCGCGGGCAGGCCCGCCTTCAAAAGTTCCGCCGTCACGATGCCCGACCCGGCCCCCAGGTCGATCACCAGCCCTTCCTCCCCAACCCTGGCCATGCGGATCAGGGTTTCGGTCAAGGCTTTGCTGCTGGGGCAGATGGAACCCACGTGAAACGGAGCGCGGACGAATTCTTTAACGAACCCGGCCTCCACCCTGATTCTTTCAAACAACCTGCCGGCAGGGGCCGAATGGCGTGTGGTCATGAACTGGCGATGGTCGTGCGCCTGCATGCAAACTCCCGCGTGCGCCGCAATCCGTTGCCCGATTCTGGCGGATGGTGTTGGCGGTTTCCCTCTTGTACAGTGAGCGGGCGCGATAATCCACATTTTTTTCTGTCCGGCCCCATCCCGACGTTGCATGGACGCCGCCCGGCCATTATATAGAGGAGAGTGAGCGCCGCATGAATATCACGACGTTTTTTTCATTTCCTTCGCTGATTCAGGATGGATCCCAGATAGGCAATCTGGCCCTGGCCTTTGCTTTGTCCTCTCTGATCGGCCTGGAGCGGGAAAGTAAAATGCGCAGCGCGGGGCTGCGCACCCATGCCCTGGTCGGCCTGAGCGCGGCGCTGCTGATGACTGTGTCAAAGTACGGCTTTATGGACGTGCTCGATCTGGACCATGTGGCCTTGGACCCGTCCCGCGTGGCGGCGCAGATCGTGTCGGGCATCGGCTTCATCGGCGGCGGGCTGATTTTCGTGCGCAAGGACATCGTGCACGGGCTGACCACGGCCGCCGCCGTCTGGCTGACGGCGGGCATCGGCATGGCCTGCGGCGGCGGGCTGCACACTCTGGCCCTGGCGGCCACAGCCGGCCATTTTATCGTGGCGTTCGGGTACACGCCCGTTCTGGCCCGCATTCTGGGCCGGACCAGCCGCCTGCACGTCCGCTATCGCCTTGGACACGACGTGGCGGCCAGGGTTCTGGATATCTGCGCCGAACGCGATTTCACCCTGCTCGGTTTCACCCTGCGCACGGAAAAAGAGGAACCGGACACGGCCCGCATGGAAGCTCGCGTGCAGGGGCGGGCTGCGGTTCTGCCCCTTGTGGACGCCCTGACGCGGTTGCCGGCGGTGATTTCCGTAACGGTGAATCCGCCCGAAAACGACGAATGACCGTTCCCCGTCGCCGCGCGGGCTCGGTACGCGGAAGGGCGCCCTTACATCACCCGGCGTCCGGAAAGAAAGCGCTTGCTCCAGTAGGCGGATCCCAGGCTGTCCTCCCGAATGCGTTTGCCCGCGCTGGGGCTGTGAATGAAGGAGTTCTTCCCGACGTAAATTCCGATATGCAGCCCGGCCCAGCGGGAAATGCGGAACACCACCAGATCGCCCGGCCGCAGATCCTTGCGGTGCACGCTTGCCCCCGATGATGCCTGCTCATCCGTGCGCCGGGGCAGGTTCACGCCGTACTGGGCGTAGGTCCAGCAGACGAAACCGGAGCAGTCGAAGCCTGTCTGCGGCGTCGCGCCTCCGCTTTTGTACTTTACTCCCAACTGCGTGCGTGCGGTGGCCGCCACGGCTTCGCCGCTGCGCGGGCCGCGCGTGAACGGGCCGGAATCATCAATCCGGCTTTTGCCGCAGCCCAGCAGAAAAAAGCACGCCAACAGCAACGCGATGCAGGCCATCACGTCCCGCAACCGGAGTCCGTTTGCGTTCAAATGCACCATATGGTCAAACTATCGGAGAATTCTGGAAAGATCCAGCGGCGGGATTTTTATCACTTTTCCGGTCAAGAGATCAGGAACAGACCGCCATGGCCACCGTGAACGGGACAAAAAGAGCGGAAAAAGCGCCAGACTTTTTCCGCCCTGAAAACTCCCCATCGCGGAGGCAAGGGACATGATCCGCCGCAGCCTGCGGAACGGCCAAATCCTGCCTTCCCCTATCGCGGGGGCAATGGGGCTCAGCCCCCTTGCGGAGCGCGAGGCGGGGCCTCGCTCCCGCAAGACGGCTCCCACACACTCAGTACAGTTCTTCGTAAATCTTGCGCACCGCGGCGGCATCCAGCGGCACGTAGTTGTTGGCCGTCAGGCGGCCCTGTTTGGTCATCACGTTGTCGGTGAACGCGGCGATGTCGTCCCTGGTCACGCCGTATTCGCGCAGGGGCTTGCGCTGCAGGATCTTGTTCAGCAGCTTTTCCAACTCGTCGTACACGGCATCCGGCTTGCAGCCGAGAATATCGGTAATGAGGCTGTTGAGAGTCCCGATTTTTCCGGTGGGGTTCAGCCTGAAATAGGTCTTGAACACCCCGGTGAACAGGGCGTAGTTCGCTTCCCCGTGCGGGACGTGATAGGTGCCGCCCAGGGGATAGCTCATGGCGTGCACGGCGCCCACGCCGGCGTTGCCGAAGGCGATGCCCGCATAGTTGCTGGCGATAAGGAAATCCCGCAGCAGGGGCTTTCTGGCTTCTTCGCCCTTTTCCGCGATTTCCTTGTAGCCCTTGAGGATCAGCTCGATGGCCTTATGGGCGAAAACTTCCGTGTAGGGCGTGGATTTCGGCGACAGGCAGGATTCAAAAGCGTGGATCAGGGCGTCCACGGAACTGGTGGCGAAGAACTTGAACGGCAGGCCGGTCAGAAGTTCGGGAATCATGACCGCGTAATCCGCGAACAGCTCGGGAGTGGCCAGCCCCAGCTTGGTGTGGCGGCTCTTCAGTTCAAGGATGGAGATGTTGGTCACTTCGCTGCCCGTGCCGCAGGTGGTGGGCACCAGAATCAGTTCCTTGTCCTTGATGATGTCCAGCTTGCGGTCGAAAAGGTCCAGAATCGGGGATACGTTCTTCAGGGCGTAGAGCTTCGCGATGTCGATGATCGTGCCGCCGCCGATGGCGATGATGCGCTTGCAGTGTTTGGGGATGGCCTTGTAAATGGCTTCGGCCATTTCGTCCGAAGGTTCCCCCAGGCCGTATTCTTCCTGATAGATCACGGTCGCCTTGTTGTTGAAGGCGGAGAAGAAGGGATCGTAGATATACCTGTTGGTGATAACCAGGTCGTTTTCGTTGATGCCGTGAGCTTCGTTGAATTCCTTGCAGGTGTCGAACAGTTGCACTTCGGGCTTTATGGACAGCATTTTCATAGCAGTACCTCTTTATGAAAGAGTTTGCGGCGGACCAAACCCTTGATCCGCCGCTTTTTTACACCTTCACGCTCTAGGCCCAGATCTCCGCGTCCGTCGGGATCTTGTTGTCCTTCATAAAGTACGCGATGCGTGAAATGTTGATCAGATGGTAATAGGTGAGGTTTTCGGAAATGGAGTTGTTGCCCCAGGAGCCGCACCCCAGCGTGTTGGTCGGATTCAGCCCGTTCTGGAAGCTGCCGCCGGCGGTGGAAGCGCAGCTCTGGTTGATGACCACGCGGGAAACTTCGGTGTGCACGCCGGCGTATTCGATGTGTTCCCTGGTGTTGGAATGGATGCACAGGCTGTGGCCCTTGCCGATCTTGCGCAGGTTGTCGCGGGCGATGGCAACGGCTTCTTCCCAGGTGTCGTAGCGGTAGGCGGTCAGCAGCGGGAACATCTTTTCCCAGCCCAGAACGTCTTTCACGTCCGAAGCTTCAACAACCAGGATGCTGGTGTCGGCGGGCACGGTGAAGCCGGCGGCTTTCGCCACATCCACCGCGCTTTTGCCCACCAGGTCGCGGCTCATGTGGCCGCCGGGGAAGGCGACGTCACGCAGGGCGTCGCGCTGGGAAGCGGGAACGACATACGCCTTGTTGTCGGCAAACAGCTTCATGATCGCGTCGAAATCCTTGCGGGGCGCGATCACGCTCTGTTCTGCGGCGCAGATGATGCCGTTGTCAAAGGCGCGGCCGGCGATGATCTTGGGCACGGCGTCGGCGAAATCCGCGTCGGAATCGATGATGCACTGCACGTTGCCCGCGCCCACGCCCAGAGCGGGTTTGCCGCTGCTGTACACGGAACGGACCATGTCCATGCCGCCGGTGGCGATGACCACGTCCACGGCTTTGGCCATCATGTTGGTCAGGTCCAGGTTGGCGATGTCAAGCAGCTGGATGACGTTTTCGGGGGCGCCCAGCTTGGCAAGGTTTTCGTTGATGTATTTGATGGTCTTGCCGCAGCATTTCATGGCTTTCGGGTGCACGGCGAAGATGATGGGGTTTCTGCCCTTGATGGCGAACATGGCGTTGGACATGACCGTCACGATAGGGTTGGTCATGGGGGTGATGGCGCCGACCACGCCCACGGGGCTGGCGACTTTGACCAGGCCGGTGGCAGGCTCGCGCTCGATGATGCCCACGGACTTCTTGTCGCGCAGGCTCCACCAGATAATTTTGGCCTTGTTCTTGTTTTTTGCGATTTTGTGCTCGACCACGCCCAGTTTGGTTTCCTCGACGGCGTCTTTCGCCAGTTCTTCGCCGTTGTCGAAGACCGTCTTGGCGCAGGCTTTCACCAGCTTGTCGATCTGTTCCTGGGTGTAGGGCTCAAGAGCGGCCAGCGCCTTGCGGGCCTTGGCCATTTTGTCGTCCAGATACGCTTGAAGTTCCGCCAGCTGGGCAGCCTTTTCTTCCGGCGTAACCACTTTTTTCTCGCTCATATGCGATTCCTTCTGGATAAAAGGTTAATACACTATCCATGGTTTTGAGCGGCCGGCGCGGTTTTCCCGCGCGGCCGCCCATCGTGTCAACCGTAGCGGAACTGCACCCCGAAACTGGGCCGCGGGTGTTTCCACTCCATGGCGCCCGGGATATGGGCAGTTGCCACGCGGCAGGTGCCGCATTCCAGACAGCCCGCGATTTCCAGAGCCATGCGGCCCTTGTCGTCCATGGTGTACAACCCGGCGGGACAGACCACGGTCAGGGCTTTCAGGGTCGCGGCGTCCATCTTTTCAGGATGGATGACGATGTGGGGGTTGCCCTCGTCCACGACAAACTTGTTGGCAGTCAGTTTTTGTTCGACTTGCATCACAGCGCCCTCGTTCCTTTGAATCCGTCCTTGGCAAGATTGAGAAGGCCGGCCTTGAACACGTGCGGCAGCGCTTTTTTGACCGTCAGTTTCGACGGGCCGGAAACCCTGAACATATCCGTGAAAATGTTTTCGACCATTTCCGGGTATTCCTTGTACATGCGCGGCGTGTGCTCGATGAAGTCCGCCGCCCCCTTGTGGGTGTTCAGGTCTTTCAGCACAAAGCTGTTTTCAAGCCGGGTCTTGTACCCGGCCAGCACCGCGTTGCTGAAATCGCCTTTCTGCTTGGCTTCGATCACGGTCTGGGCCGCCATCTCGCCCGAGGCGATGGCGTAATCCATGCCGCGCACGGTGTAGCCGAGGTTCAGGCAGAAGCCAGCGGCATCGCCGACCACCAGCACATTGTCCGTGCTGAGGGTGGGCACCATGGCCAGGCCCCCTTCCGGCACCAGGTGCGCGGAATATTCCACCAGTTTGCCCCCGGCCAGAAGCGGCTTCAAAGGCGCGCTTTCGCGGAAGGCTTCCATCATATCCGGCAGGCGCACGGATGATTTCGCCATGCCGGCCACGGTCATGACCATGCCCACGCAGACGCTTTCCTTGTTGGTGTACAAAAAGCCGCCGCCAACCAGGCCGCCCGAAACCGACCCGGCGAACAGCTGGGCCAGGCCCTCGCCGTCGTTCAGGCCGAAACGGTCGTTGATGACGCCCTTGCCCAGTTCCACCACCTCTTTGACCCCGACGGCCACATGATGGGGCGACAGTTCCCGCTTCAGGCCGGCCTGCTGGGCCAGCAGGCTGTTGACCCCGTCGGCCAGGATCACGACTTCCGCGGTCAGTTCGTCTTCGCCGGCCCGGATGCCCGTGACCTTGCCATTTTCCCTGAGCAGTTCGTCGGCAACGGCCGGGCAGACCACGTCGCAGCCCGCCTCTTCCGCCTTTCCGGCCAGCCATGGATCGAATTCGGCCCGCAGCACGGAATAGGAAGCGCTGGCCGGAGCCGCGAAACGGCTTGAGCCGAAATCCATGGTAAAACAGCTTTCCGGCGTCACCATGGAAATACGCTCGCGCGCGATTTTGCGTTCGACAGGCGCTTCGTCGGCAAAGCCGGGAATGATCTTTTCCAGGCTGTGGGCGTAAAGCCGCCCGCCGGTGACGTTTTTGGCGCCCGCGGCGTCGCCGCGCTCGACCACAAGCACGCTCAGCCCGGCCTTGGCCATGCAATATGCGGCCGTGCTGCCGGAAAGGCCGGCGCCCACAACTATGGCGTCATAGTCAGCCACGATGGTTTCTCCTTAGGCTTAGCCTTTTATCGCCTTGATGACGGCGGGGATCACTTCTTTCCAGTCGCCCACGATGTAATAGTCCGCGTTCTGGTTCATCAGGCACTCGGCGTCCTTGTTCACGCTGACGATGGTTTTCGCGTCGCGCACGCCGTAAATATGCTGCGCCTGGCCGGAAATGCCGACGGCAAAATACAGCTGGGGCTTCAGCACCTGGCCGGAAATGCCCACGTAGCATTCTTCGGGCATCCATTTGAAGAATTCGGCGATGGGCCGCGAGCAGCCCACTTCCGCGCCCATGGCGGCGGCCAGTTCGCGGGCGGCGGCCAGTTCGGCCTCTTCCGCGAAACCGCGGCCCACGCTGACCACTTTGGCGGCTTCGCCCAGATTCACGGTCTGGGCCGGGCGGGGTTTGCGTTCGGTGACCGTCGCGCCGTTGGACGCATGGGCCAGGGTGGCAACGGACCCGCCGCGGGACGCGTCCGCCGGGGCCGGATCATAGGCTTTGGCGCCCACGGTGACCAGCACGGTCGGCGCGGTGGCGGAGGCCTTTTTCACGCCCGTGCCGCCGTAAACCAGGGTGTCCACGGCAACGGTTCCGCCGGAGACGGCGATATTCTTGCCGTCGCTGAAGCAGGGGGCGTCGAGCATGGCGGCCACCTGCGCGGCCAGATCGCGGCCGCGCTTGGACGCGCTGACCAGGATCAGGCCCGGTTGGTCGGCCCTGGCTTTTTCGGCCAGGGGTTTGGCATACCCTTCCCACATGCCGTCGGCGGGCAGGGGCAGGCTGAAGGCTTCTTTGGCCCCGCAGGCGATGGCTTCTTTCGCCGCGGCTTCATCGCCGTTGACAAAGGCGGTGATTTCAGCGCCCTTGTCCGCGTTTTGCGCGGCGGCGGCGAGCACGGCGGCCCAGGCGGGATTTTCAGCAACTATCCATATACGCATGGTATTCTCCTTTCGTTACAGAATCCCGTCTGCGGAAAGCTGTTTGACCAGGGCGGCGGCGGCATCGGCGATGCTGACGCCGTCGGGGTTCAGGCGCACGCATTTGCGGCTGGTCACGGGCGCGAGAACGCTGTCCACGGCGATCTGCGGTTTGACCGCGTCCGCGGAAAGGCCGATGTCGCCCAAGCTGAGCGAGTTGGCCGGCTTTTTCTTGGCGCCGAGGATCTGCTTGACGCTGGGAATGGGCGCTTCACCCACGTCGGGCACAACGGATATGACCACGGGGGCGGCGATGGTCAGGCATTCGGTGCCTTCTTCCATCTTGCGCTCAAGGGCGAAAGAATCGCCGTTGACCGTCACTTTGGACACGTAGCTGACCGAAGGCCAGCCGAGCAGCGCGGCCAGCCGGGGGCCGACCTGCTGGGCGTATTCGTCGCTGGAGCCTTCGGAGCAGACAACCGCGTCCACGTCGCCGATTTTTTTGATCATGCCGGCCAGCACCTTGGAGGTGGCGGCGCTGTCCGCGGCGGCCAGGGCCGGGTCTTCAACGTAAAACACGGAATCCGGCCCGCGGGACAGGGCGTCCTTGGCGGAGGCGGCAACGGAGGCGCCGCAGGTGACGCCCACGAATTCCGCGCCGGAGGCTTCCTTGATTTTCACGCCGCATTCCAGGCCGTTGCGGTCATACTCGTTGACCTGGGGCTTGCACTTGTCCATGTCCAGTTGGCGGGTCTTTTCGTTGACGCGGATATCCGCATCGGAAAGCACCCACTTGTAGCACGCTGCTATCTTTTTCATGCATCCCTCGTTTCGTAAAATCCGACAGGGCTCTTGCGCTTCCGCCAGGCGGAAACGCAAGAGCCCCTGCACGTTTGGTATCAGGAAAGGATACTCGCCGCTATGACCATACGCTGCACTTCGCTGGTGCCTTCGTATATCTCCGTGATTTTCGCGTCGCGCATGAAGCGCTCCACGGGATAGGACTTGGTGTAGCCCAGCCCGCCGTGAACCTGCACGGCCTTGGTGGTCACCCACATGGCCGCTTCGGCGGCGGCCAGTTTCGCCATGGCCGCTTCCCTGCTGTAGCGCGCGCCCGTGTCCTTGACCTCGGCGGCATGGCGGGTCAGCAGGCGGGCGCCTTCGGTGCGCACGGCCATGTCCGCCATCATCCACTGCAGGCCCTGGTTGGCGGCGATGGGCTTGCCGAACTGCACGCGTTCCTTGGCATAGGCGATGGCGGCTTCCAGAGCGCCCTGGGCGATGCCCACCGCCTGGGAGGCGATGCCGATGCGCCCGCCGTCAAGGGTCTGCATGGCGATCTTGAAGCCGTCTCCTTCGTTGCCCAGCAGGTTTTCCCTGGGAACTTCACAGTTCTTCAGGATAATTTCCGTGGTGGAGGAAGCGCAGATGCCCAGCTTGTCCTCGGACTGGCCGACGGCGAAACCGGGGAAGCCTTTTTCCACGATGAAAGCGGAGATGCCTTTGATGCCCTTGCTCTTGTCCGTCATGGCCATGACCACGAAGGTTTCGGCCACGCCGCCGTTGGTGATGAACACCTTGGCCCCGTTCAGAACGTACTTGTCGCCCTGCAGAACCGCGGTGGTCTGCTGCGCGCCGGCGTCGGTGCCCGCCCCGGCTTCGGTAAGGCACAGCGCCCCCAGCTTGCGGCCGGTGGCCAGGTCGGGCAGGTATTTTTTCCTCTGGGCTTCGTTGCCGAACTTGTAAATGGGGGCCGCGCACAGGGACACATGGGCGGACAGGATGACGCCGTGGGAGGCGCAAACGCGGGACAATTCCTCCACCGCGACGGAATAGCTGACGCCGTCGCCGCCGGACCCTTCGTATTCTTCGGGGATGGTCAGGCCGAACAGGCCCAGTTCCGCCATGCGTTTGACCGTGGCGGTCGGGAATTCATGCTTTTTATCGATTTCGGCGGCGATGGGGGCGACTTCTTCTTCCGCGAATTCGCGCACCATATTTTTTATGAGTTCCTGGTCTTCCGTCAGCATGCTCATGCGTTTGTCTCCAAACAGTTAGGGGTTCTATGCAACCATTCAGTAGTATCCTATCAGGCCTTGACCCTCAACCCATAAATCTCGTGCGCCTCGCGGGCCAGCTGTTCGCGGAATTCCGGAGCTGAAATGCCGATCAGCGCCTGCGCGCGCTGCTTGTTGGTTTTGCAGCGCAGGTCGGCAACCCCGAATTCCGTGACGATGATGCCCACGTCGTAGCGGGACGTGGTGACGGGCTGCCCTTTGTCAAACGCGCCGCAGATGCGCGAAACCGTGCCTTTGACGGCGGTGGCGGGCATGGCGATGATGGAGAAGCCGCCCTTGGAGAAATTCGCGCCGCGCACGAAGTCCACCTGGCCGCCGACGCCGGAGAACTGCTTCGGCCCCATGCTGTCCGCCGCCACCTGGCCCAGAAGGTCCACGGACAGGGCGGAGTTGATGGACACCAAATTGTCGTTGCGGCCGATGACGCGCGGATCGTTGACGTAGTCCACGGGGTAGCCTTCGACCATGGGGTTGTGGTCCAGCCATTTATAGAAGGCCGGGCTGCCCATGGCGAAGGTGATGATGATCTTGCCGGTGTGGATGGTCTTGCGCGATCCGTTGATCACGCCTTTTTCCACCAGCGGCATGACCCCGTCGGAAACCATTTCCGAATGGATGCCCAGGTCTTTCTTGTCGCCCAGCGCGCTGAGCACGGCGTCGGGGATGGCGCCGATGCCCAGTTGCAGGCAGTCGCCGTCCCTGATCAGGCCGGCGATGTTGTTGCCGATGGCCTGTTCCACCGGGCCGATCTTGGGCGGGGTCAGGGTCAGCAGCGGTTCGTCGGCAATGATGAAGCGGTCGATTTCCGTGACGTCGAGCAACGCGCCGCCGCCGATGTACGGCATATGCGGCGTGACCACGGCGATGGCCAGTTTGGCGCTCTGAACGGCCTGCATGGTGTAGTCCACGGCCACGCCCAGACTGACGCGGCCCTGCGCGTCAGGAGGAGAAACCGTCACCAGGGCCACGTCGGTGGGGAAATGCCCGCTGCGGAACATTTCCGGAAACTGCGAAAAGAACACGGCCATGTAGTCGGCCCGGGCGTCGGCGGCCGCTTCGCGGGTGCCCTTGCCCAGGTAGATTCCGTTGAAACGAAAGCTCGATTCATATTCGGGCTGGCAGTATTTGCATTCGCCCAGGGCCACCATGTGCACGATCTCCACGTCCTGCAGTTCCGCGGCCCGTTCGACCATGGCGTTCAGGATGATTTCCGGAGAACTCGCGGCATGTCCCACGGCGACACGGTCGCCCGATTTGATGGAGGCGGCCGCCTGGGCAGGGGTGATGGTATTCTTGCTGATATGGTTTTGCCAGTTCACGGATACGCTCCTTCTGTTAAAGGCTCAGCAACAAAAAAGGCCACAGCGGCTTCCCCCAACAAGCAATGCTTGTGCCAACCGGTACAAGCTGAAGGCGTAATCCGTAATCCGGCAGAATTTCACTTGTTTTTTTCCTCCGTCGCAATTTCCCGACGGGTTTGGGGCTGTACAAAAAAAACCGTGTGATGTATAAATGCATCGATAAGGATTATCGAGCCGGGATCACCGGAAATTTTTCCGTCCGGGGCCGATGCGTAAGCGCATCGGCCCGGCCGTTTCGGTGGCACGCCCCCGGCAGAACAGGTTTTTTCCCGTTTTTTACCCGGCATCCCTGCCCCTGTTCGCCTTCAAGTGATGTCGCTCTGCATCAGATGGAGATCGCATGCCTGACCAACCCGTCCCTTTTCTGACCTCTTCCCCGGTCATTGAAACCATTTTGTCCGCCATCCCCTACCCCATCATCGCCATCGACCGGGACGGGAACGTGCGGCTGTGCAACGAAGCCATGTGCGACCTGCTGGGCACGGACGAGCCGAGCGCGGAAGGCAAGCCCATCACCGCCATGGTGGAAAACAGCCAGCTGACCCGCGTGGCGGAAAGCGGGAAGCCGGAAAAATGGCGGAAGCTTGCGCTGGGCGGCCGCTCCTTTCTGGTCAACTCCTCCCCGCTTTTCGTGAGAAACGAGCTGGTGGGGGCGCTGGCCAGCCTGCACGAAATTTCGGATCTGGAACTCGTTTCCAGCGAACTCAAATCCGTGCGCATGCTGACGGAAGAACTGGAAGGCATCTTCGAATCCGCCTTTGACGGCATTTACGTCACCGACAACGAAGGGGTCACCCTGCGGGTCAACAGCAGCTACGAGCGAATCACCGGCCTTTCCCGCGACGAGGTTATCGGGCACAGCATGTACGAACTGGTGGCCCGCAAGGTGTTCGACCAGTCCACGACCATCAGCGTGCTGGAAACCGGCAAACCCGCCACCCTGATCCAGAAAATCCGCAACGGCGCCACGGTCATGGTCAGCGGCAATCCGCTGCGCGACGCGTCCGGGAAAATCGCCCGCGTGGTGACCACTGTGCGCGACCTGACGGAATTGAACCGCCTGCGGGACGAGTTGAGCACGGTGGGAAACCTGAAAACCCAGTATGAAAAAGAGCTGAAGGAACTCAAGCAGCAGACCGCGGAACGCGGCGACATCATCGCCCAGTCCGCGCCCATGCGGTCCATTCTGGACCTGTCCCTGCGCCTGGCCGCCGTGGATTCCACCGTGCTGATCCAGGGCGAATCCGGGGTGGGCAAGGAAGTCATCGCGGAATTCATCCATGCCAATTCCCCCCGCCGGCACAAGCCGTTCATCAAAATCAACTGCACGGCCATCCCCGAACAGCTGCTGGAATCGGAATTGTTCGGCTACGTGCGCGGGGCGTTCACCGGCGCCAACAAGGAAGGCAGGCAGGGCCTGTTCGAGGCGGCCGACGGCGGCACCCTGCTGCTGGACGAAATCGGAGATCTGCCCCTGACCCTGCAGGCCAAGCTGTTGCGGGTGATCCAGGACCGCCAGACCCGGCGGGTGGGCGACAACACCCCCCGTTTCATCGACGTGCGCCTGCTGGCCGCCACCAACCGCAATCTGTCTTCCCTGGTGGAGGAAAAACTGTTCCGGGAAGATCTCTATTACCGCCTCAACGTGGTGCCCATCATCGTGCCGCCGCTGCGCGACCGCAAAGAGGACATCATCGTCATGGTCCAGGCTTTTCTCAAAAAATTCTGCGAACGCCACAACCGGGCCAAAGAGCTGTATCCCACGGTCCTGCCCCGGCTGCTGGACTACCCCTGGCCCGGCAACGTGCGGGAACTGGAAAACCTGGTGGAACGGCTGGTGGTCACTTCGCCCGGCACGGTCATCACCGTGGGGGATCTGCCCGCCTTTCTGCGGAACCATGAGCCCGCGCCCGTTCCTTCCCTGACGCTGGAAGGCAAAACGCTGAAGGAAATCCTGGACAACGTGGAGGCCAGAGTCCTCAAGGACGCCCTGGCCCGCCACAAAACGACCCGCAAGGCGGGCGAAGCCCTGGGCATAGACCAGTCGAGCGTGGTGCGCAAGATGAAGCGGCTCAATCTGGGCGGGTAGCATTTCCGCCGCGAAAAAGCGGAAATGCCGGCGGCCGCGTAGCGGACGCCGGCGGACGGACAGCGCAGCGCGCCTTCGGGGCGCGCCGCTCAACTGCCCGTGAAGGGATCGGGCTTGCGCTTTTCCGTAAAGGCGGTCATGGCCATGCGCTGGTCGTTCGTGCCGAAGCAGGAGGCAAAAGCTTCCTGTTCCGACATGAAGCTTTCTTCCAGACGCATGCCGACGCTGGCGTTGATGACCTTTTTGACCGCCCGCACCGCGATGGGCGCGTTGGACGCGATTTTTTCCGCCATTTTCAGGGCGGCCGGCATCAGTTCCTCCAGCGGGTACACGGCGTTCACCAGGCCGGCGGCCAGGGCCTGTTCCGCGTTCAACCGGCTGGTGGTGAACAGCATTTCCTTGGCCTTGCCCATGCCCACAATGCGGCCCAGGCGCTGGATGCCGCCGGTTCCGGGGGTGATGCCCAGGCTGACTTCCGGCAGGGCGAATACCGCGTTCTGCGAGGCCAGCCGGATGTCGCAGGCCAGCGCCAGTTCGGTGCCGCCGCCCAGGGCGTAGCCGTTGACCGCCGCGATGACCGGCGAAGGGAAATTCTCCAGTCTGCCCGCCACCGCATTGCTGGCGCAGCACGATTCTCTGGCGTCGTCCGGGGCGAAATCGCGCATTTCCACGATATCCACGCCGGCCACAAAGGCTTTTTCTCCCGCTCCGGTGACGATCAGGCAGCGGATCGCGCTTGTGGCGATTTCGGCCAGCAGGGCGTCCAGCTCGGCCAGGGTCGCGTTGTTCAGGGCGTTCAGGGCCTCGGGCCGGTTGATGGTCACTATGCCCACCTGGCCGCGTTCTTCGTACAGCAGGGAACTCATG
Source organism: Desulfovibrionaceae bacterium (assembly GCA_031550605.1). GTDB lineage: Bacteria > Desulfobacterota > Desulfovibrionia > Desulfovibrionales > Desulfovibrionaceae > FLUQ01. The sequence goes on from JAVBOK010000005.1 coordinate 14,270, forward strand.
TGCCGTCCTCCTTGCGAAGGCGCCCGGGACGCGTTCGCGTCCCGGGCGCTGCTTCACTGCTACCAGCCGCCTGCCTGCCGTATGGCCGAGGCCAGCCGTTCGTATTCCCCTTCGTCGGCGATGAGCATTTTCCCCAACCGGCCGTGAAGGTCTTCGTGCGAGGCGCATTCCGAGGGACAGCCGCATTCCACGGCCACGAAATCCACGGGCGCCTCGTCGTCCGTTTCAACAAATACCGTGTGGGGGAAAGCGGCGCGCAACTTGTCCGTCACCGCTTTCCGGTCATAGCGGGAATTGCAGCCCCCGCAGTATTTCACACGGACTCGCATGGGGTTTCCCTATTCCTTGATCTTGGCGATGGCTTTGGCCAGCTTTTTCTTCTGTTCCATGTTCGCCTGGCGGGCGATCATGATGCGCTGGGCCTGAGGGGAACCGGCGCCGTGCATGGATTCGGTGCGGTAGCCCACGGCGGCCGTGCCCAGGGTCAGGTTTTCGATCAGGCGCAGAATCTTCAGCCGGTTTTCCGTGGTCACGGAAGCCACGCCGCGCAGGTACTTGTCAATGTAGGGCCCCAGCTTGGGATGGCGGAAGTCCTTTTCGGACGGTGCGGTGACCATCAGGCCGCCGGCGATGTCTTCGGCCAGGCGGGTGATTTCATAGGGGAAACGGGTCACGTTCTGTTTGCACACGTTGGCCAGCATCAGGTCGATCAGATAGTTTCCCGACTCGGTTTTGCGCCCTTCGGCGGAGCAGGCGATGCCGGAGGAATACAGGGTTTCGTTCAGGTGGGTCATTTCGATGAGCTTGTCCTTCACGTGGCTGGCCTTGGCCGCGCCGTTGTAGTCGGCGGCGGTGGCCGCGGCGCCGATCAGCACGTCGCCCACGCCGACCTTGCAGCCGCCGTAGCTCTGCCTGTGATAGCCGGCGAACCGTTCGACCAGCATGCCGGCGAATTCGGTTTCGCCGTTCAGGAAAATGCGGTCATTGGGCACGAACACGTTGTCGAAAATGGTCAGCGCTTCCACGCCGCCGAACTCGCAGTTGCCCAGATCCATCTTCACGCCTTCCAGTTTGCGGGTGTCGCAGGACTGGCGGCCGACGATCATGAAGATGCCGGGGGTGTCCACGGGCACGGCGAAGGACACGGCATAATCCTTGTCTTCGGGCCGCATGGCGATGGTGGGCATGACGATCACTTCGTGGGAGTTGCAGATGCCGGTCTGGTGCACCTTGGCGCCGCGCACCACGATGCCGTCGGAACGGCGTTCGACGACGCGCAGGTACATGTCCGGGTCAGCCTGGTCGGCGGGACCCAGAGCCCGGTCGCCCTTGGGGTCTGTCATGGCGCCGTCGACCACCAGGTCTTTTTCCTGCACCATCTTGATGAAGTTGAGGAAATTCTGGTGGTATTTGGTGCCGCACTTCTTGTCGATTTCAAAGGTGGTGCTGAACACGGAGTTGAAAGCGTCCATGCCCACGCAGCGCTGGAAACAGGAGGCGGTTTTCTGCCCGCACAGGCGCTGCATCTTCACCTTTTTGATCAGATCGTCGGTGCTCTGGTGGATATGGCAGAACCGGTTGATTTTCTTGCCGTCGATGTGGGACTTCGTGGTCATCAGGTCTTCGAATTCCGGCTGGGCGGCCAGATCGTAGGTGGCTTTCACCGAATTCAGCGAAGGGCGCAGAATGGGGTTGTCCACCGCGCTTTCGACCTTTTCGCCGAACATATAAATCTGCATCTTCATTTTACGGATGCTTTCAACGTATTGGTCACCTGTCATCATGGCGTTGTACCCCTTTGGTTAAAATTGCGGTTACGTACAGGATGCTGCGCCGTCACAGCGGAATATGCCTACCGGATTTTCGGCCCGGATACCTGTCATGGTGGCGCTGAACCGTTGTCATTGCCGGGGTGACTGCAAGGGGAGTGCCAGTTCCGTTTCGCAGAAAAAACTTTTATATTTCGGACAAATACAAAAACACATCCGCCGGACTGCTGATGCAGGAACGACCCGGGTCCGAACGATACCGGCAAAACCTCTTAAGATTATTGATAATTACTATACGGCGGCTTGATGCGTAATTGCATCAAGCCGCCGTGCCGCCGCCCAGGCGGAAAGCCACCCCAGGGGCTTGTTATTTTTTTCACCGGAATTGCTGGATAAAAACTGTGCTCTGCGCACAACCGGTTGATGCGTTTTTGCATCACCCGTGATGCTCCCGTGCCCCGCCCGCCCGGTCACGCGACCATGCGCGCGCCCAAAGCAAAGGCCCGTTCCAGCTCTTTGGGAAAGACCTCCTCGTGCCGCCGCAGTTTGGCGGGCACATCCCATCTGTCCGTGTCGTACTTTGAATAGTCCGCGAACTGCTTGGTATCGCAGCACAAAAAGACCTCGCAGGGCGCGAACAGCCGCTCCATCACCCCTTTGGACACGGCCACGGCCTTGTCCTTGCCGAAGGCCGCCATGTCCTCTTCCCTGACGTTCATCGTGTAGAGCAGGGCAACGGCTTTCTTGCGCGGGGACAGGGGCGGCTTTTCCGCGCTGTACAGCAGATACTGAAACCAGAGCCGTTCCATGAACGCGCGCATCAGCGCCGTTTCCACGGAAAAATAGAACGGACTGCCCAGCACCAGCGCGTCGGCCTCGTGCGCCCTTTGCAGCACCGGGGCCAGATCGTCTTTCAGAATGCAGCGCCCGTACGACGAACCTTTGGGCTTCTTGCAGTGAAAACAGCTGATGCAGCCCCGGTACGAAAAATCGCGCAGATGCACCAGTTCGACCTCCGCGCCCGCGCCGGCGGCCCCTTTGACCACCTGCCCCAGCAGTTGCGCGGTGTTCCAGCCCCTGCGGGGCGAACCGTTGACGGCCAGCAATTTCATGGCGCTCTCCTTTCCGGAGGATGAAAATGACGGACCGAGTCCGTATTCCCCGGTGTGTTCCCCGATCGCGCGTTCACCGGCGGCGAACCGCGCATGCCGCTTCTTTCTGGCACAACGAGCCGTCCGGGGCAACCGGGAAAGCTCCGCCCCCGGATGGACCTTTACAAGCCCGACACGGGCCGGTACGGTATTTACAAGGTATGCGCAACGCACCATGCACGAGCCGCCCATGATTGCCGGACCCGCGACCCGCATCGGGAAAATCGCCCTGATTGCCGCCCCAGCGACGAAGAAGAGGAACACGCCATCAAACAGGCCGTCGCGGCGCGCGGCGGCCTCGGCGTCATGCATCTGTGCGCAAAAAGAACTTGACGATTCCCGCCGCGGCGAATATTGGACTTGCGGTATAGTCATTTTCCGTCAGGCGTGCCGGGTGGCGCGCCGTTCCGTGAAAAAAGCCCTGCCGGGCGGGGCCGTGTGAGTGACGTCAACCGCCATTGTGATCACTGTGCCCCATGTGTGACGGCGTAATTGCTGTGAGGCCGCCAATGCGGTTTTCTTCAGTAATTCCGTTCCGCCCTGTGCCGGGCCGTTTTTCCGGTTCGCCGCAGGACAGGCCGGGGAAAGGAATATTTGTTGCGCGCGCCATGTCTCCGGGCGGGACATGCGGGCGCGTTTTTTTATGAACCTCCGCGCCGCGCGCCGCCCGCGCGGCGCGGGCGAGCAACACTTTTACCCGCAATGCAAAGGAGCAGCATGAATGTCATAACGTACAGCCTGATATGCTACGGGCTCACCGCGATTATCTCCTTCCTGGTGATCGGCGTCGTGCTCGGCATCAACCGCATCATGAGCAACGGCGACAAGCAGAACAGCCAGGGATAAGGAGAAAACCATGGACCAGTTGATACAGCTTTTTCCCGGCATCTCCACGTTCTTTCTGCAGGACGGCATGCTGGCCTTCGCCAGGATCGGCCTGATCCTGTTCGGCATCGCGCTGTCCTATTACGGGTTCAAGGGCACGCTGGAACCGTTGATCATGATCCCCATGGGCATCGGCATGATCGCCATCAACGCCGGGGTCCTGTTTCTGGAAAACGGCGTCATCGGCAATATCATCCTGAACCCTCTGGTTTCCGAACCCGCCGATGTGGTGAACATCATGCAGGTCAACTTCCTGCAGCCGATTTACACCCTCAGTTTCAGCAACGCGCTGATCGCCTGCCTGGTCTTCATGGGCATCGGGGTGATGAGCGAGATCAGCTTCATCCTGGTCCGGCCCTGGACCTGCATGATCATCGCGCTGCTGGGTGAAATGGGGACCTTTGCCGCCCTGATCGTGGGCCGCTATCTGGGCCTGAACCCCGGCGAAGCCATCTCCGTCGCCCTTATCGGCGGCGCGGACGGCCCCATGGTCCTGTTCGCCTCGCTGGTGCTGGCCAAGGATCTTTTCGTGCCCATCGCGGTCATCGCCTATCTGTACCTCAGCCTGACCTATGTGGGCTACCCCTATCTGATCAAAGCCATGGTTCCCGCCGGCTATCGCGGCATCGACATGGAATTTGACGTGCCCGACGTGTCCAAGAAAACCAAGTTCCTGATGACCGTCATCCTGTGCGCCGTGCTCTGCCTGATCCTGCCGGTGGCCGCGCCGCTGATCATGTCCTTCTTCGTGGGGGTCGCCATCAAGGAAGCGGAAATCGAACCCCTGCAAAAGCTGCTTGAATCCACCATCCTGTACGGCTCCACCTTCTTCATGGGCCTGCTGCTCGGGGTGCTCTGCGACGCCAACGTGCTGCTGAACCCCAAAATCGCCATCCTGGTCGTGCTGGGCGTTGTGGCTCTTGCCGTTTCCGGGGTGGGGGGCATCCTCGGCGGCTGGGTGTTCTACTGGGTGACCAAGGGCAAATTCAACCCCATCATCGGGGTGGCCGGCGTCTCCTGCATGCCGACCACGGCCAAGATCGCCCAGAAGATCGCCATGGAAGAAAACCCTTACTGCATCATCATGCCCATCGCCATGGGTTCCCAGATCTGCGGGGTCATCACCACGGCCATCGCCACGGGCGTGTTCATCGCGACCATGGGCTGGATGCCCTGACATCGGAAACAAGGTCCGCCGTGCCCCATACGTTTGCCCGTCATATCCGGGGGGGCGATGCGCCCCCCCGCGAAACCGGCCCCGGCCCGGCCGCGCGATCCCGCGCGGCCGACGCCGCGCCGCCGGGCTGGGCAACGGAACGCCATGCGCTTCTTGATTCGACCAACGCACGGGCTCACCGCCGCATCGCCGCCGGCCTTGCGGGCAAAACCGCGATTCTGGCCGATTGCCAGACGGCGGGATGCGGCCGCGGGTCGCGGGTGTGGGAATCCGCCACGGACAAAGGCCTGTGGGCCAGCCTTGTCCTGCCGGTCTGCGTTCCGGACGCCGCGCTTGCCCAGTCCACCCTGGTTCTGGCCGTCGCGGTGCGCGAAGCGGTGGAGCGCGGCACAAACGTCAGCCTGCAAACCAAATGGCCCAACGATCTTCTGCATGCAGGCCGCAAATGCTGCGGCCTGCTGGTGGAAGCGGGCATCGCGCAGGCAGCGCCCGACGCGCCGCGCGGGTCCGCCCTGCCCCTTGTTCTGGGGATCGGCCTGAACGTCAACCATCTGGATGACGATTTTCCGGCTTTCCTGCGGGAAACCGCGACCTCGCTCCGGCTTGCCTCCGGGCGGGAATACGGCCGGGATCGCATCCTGGCGGAAATTCTCGGCAGCGTGGACCAATGGTTCGCCCGGTGGACGGAACAGGGATTCGCCCCTGTCCGCGACGCATGGCTGGCCTGCAACTGCACCATGGGCCGCCGTCTCGTTCTGCCCGGCGGATACGGATTTTCCCACGGCACGGCGCGTGATCTCGCGCCGGACGGCGCGCTTGTCGTGGCGGCCGACAACGGCGCCGTTCTGCATGTTGATGCGGGCGAAATCGCTTTCACCAACGCACCCCCGCTCCCTTCCTGAGGAAGGAGGAATCCATGCGCGCAACAAGGCAATGGGATACCCGGAAGACCGAATACCTCGAGCGGATGCGGCTGGCCGCGCCGTACTTGCGCCGGGGCAAGGAAGTGAAGGCCGAAGATGCCGTCAAACTGCTTGAGGCCGTCATCCGGCCCGGCGAAAAGGTCAACCTTGAAGGCAACAACCAGAAGCAGGCGGATTTTCTGGCATCCTGCCTGGCCAGGGTCGATCCGGCCGCAATCCATGATCTGCACATGGTGCAGTCCGCCGTGGCCCTGCCCGTCTTTCTGGAAATTTTCGAAAAAGGCATCGCCAAAAAGCTGGATTTCGCCTACGGCGGCCCCATGGGCGGCAAAATCGCGGAAGCCATGAAAAACGGCACGATCCAACTGGGCGCCATCCACACCTATCTTGAGCTTTTTGCCCGCTATTTCACCGACCTGACCCCGCAGGTCTGCCTGGTCTGCGCCTATGAAGGCGACCGCAACGGCAATTTGTACACCGGTTTCAACACCGAGGACACCCCCGTCCAGGTGGAAGCCACCAAGTTCCGCCAGGGCATCGTCGTCGCCCAGGTCAACAAGATCGTGGACAAGGTCGCCCGGGTGGACATCCCCGGCGAATGGGTGGACTGCGTCATCGAATCGCCCAAACCTTTCTATCTGGAGCCGCTCTTCACCCGCGACCCGGCCCTGATCACCGATTCCCAGATCCTGATGGCCATGATGGCCCTCAAGGGCATTTACGCCCGATACGGGGTGCAGCGCCTGAACCACGGCATCGGCTTCTACACCGCGGCCATCGAGCTTTTGCTGCCCACCTACGGCGAAGAACTGGGCCTGAAAGGCAAAATCTGCAAGCATTTCGTCCTGAACCCGCACCCCACGCTGATCCCGGCCATCGAAACCGGCTGGGTGGAATCCATCCACTGTTTCGGCGGGGAACTGGGCATGCAGCGGTATTGCGAAGCGCGGCCGGACGTCTTCTTCATCGGGCCGGACGGAACCATGCGCTCCAACCGCGCATACTGCCAGACCGCCGGGCATTACGCCATGGACATGTTCATCGGCGGCACGCTGCAGATCGACAGATACGGCAACAGCACGACGGCCACGGCGAACCGCGTGGCCGGGTTCGGCGGCGCGCCCAACATGGGCTGCGACGCCAAGGGCCGCCGCCATGTGACCAAAGCCTGGATGCAGTGCGGCGACGAATTCGGGGCCCAGGCCGAATACCTGGGCAACCAGCGGCGCGGCAAACGGCTGGTGGTGCAGATGGCCGAAACCTTCCTCGAAAAGATGCAGCCCGCCTTCGTGGAAGAGCTTGACGCCGAAAAGCTGGCGAAAAGCGCCAACCTCGAACTGCCGCCGATCATGGTCTACGCCGACGACATTACCCACATCGTCACCGAAGAAGGCATCGCCTCCATGCACATGTGCTCCGGCCTGGAAGAACGCATGCACGCCATCCGCGGGATCGCCGGCTACACGAAGATCGGCATGGAGGCCGACCCGAAAGTCACGAAGCTGCTGCGGGAAAAAGGCATCATCCGGACGCCGGAAGATCTCGGCATCGACCGCGCCAAAGCCGGCCGCCATCTGCTGGCCGCCAAAAACATCAAAGAGCTGATGGACTGGTCCGGCGGCCTCTACAACCCGCCCGCCCGGTTCCGCAGTTGGTAAGCACGGAGGGCACACGCGTGGCAAAGCAATTGACGCGACTCCAGTTCGAGTTCAGGGCGGCGAACCCCAGGCCGGTTTCTTCCGACTTTCATTACGGCGTCCTCGGCTCCGGCGACATGGAAGTGCTGATGGAAAAAGAAAACCTGAACGGCGCGGCCCGGTTCACGGTGGTCACCCCTGTCGCCGGTTTTGACGCCGTGTGGGAAAAAGTGCTGGCCCGTTTTGTCGAAGAAAGCGGCGTCGCCGACGCCAGCTTTTCAATCAACGACAACAACGCGACCCCGGTGGTGGTTTCCATCCGGCTGCGCCAGGCCCTGGCGGAACTTGCCGCCGCGGGCAGATAGGAGGGCGTCATGGCGAAATGGGCAACCCTGCAGGAAAAAAGCTTTCTCGACGCATCCTCCCGCGAACGGGCGCTGGGCATCGTGGATGAGGGCACCTTCACCGAACTGGCCGGCCCCACGGACAGGCTGCAAAGCCCGCACCTGCCCCTGATGGGCGAAGCCGCGGCCTTTGACGACGGCATCGTCACCGGCGTCGGCAGGATCGGCAAACGCCCCGTGTTCGTCGCCTCGCAGGAAGGGCGCTTTATCGGCGGTTCCGTGGGCGAGGTGCACGGCGCGAAGATGGTGGGCATCATCCGCATGGCCCGACGGGCGCACGCGACGATGAAAGCCAAAAATCCGGCCATGCGGGATACCGAAGGCCCGGCCGTGGTCATTTCCTTTGAGACCGGCGGCGTGCGTCTGCATGAATCCAACGCGGGGCTGCTGGCCCATGCGGAAGTCATGGACCAGCTTCAGGACTGCCGGGGCACGGTGCCGGTCGTCGCCCTGGTCGGCAGCAAGGTCGGCAGTTTCGGCGGCATGGGTTTCGTCACCGCGGCCGCGGATGTGATCATCATGAGCCAGTTCGGCCGCATCGGCCTGACCGGCCCCGAGGTCATCGAGCAGGAAATGGGCAGGGACGAATTCGATTCCTCCGACCGGGCCATGGTGTTCCGCACCACCGGCGGCAAGCACAAATACATCATGGGCGACTGCAACTATCTGGTGGAGGATTCCGTCGCCGCCTTCCGCGCGCAAGTGGCCGCTGTGCTGGCCAAACCCATGGCCGGGATCACGGCCATGCGCCGCATCGGTTCGCTTCCCCTGGTCGAAAAACAGCTCAGGGGCGTTGCCCTTTCCGTCTCCCTCGCGCCCGGGGATTCCTGGGATGTCTGGAAATACGCGGGCAACGACGATCCGGAAGCCCTGGTCGACATGTCCACCGCCGACTTCCTGAAGACCGTCAAACGGCTGAATCTGGGGGCGTGATATGCAAACCTTGACAGGACAGGGCAGAGCCGCCATCGATCTGGTCGTTGACCAGGGATCCTTCACGGAAAACGCCGTCGGCAGCCTGGTCATGGACGATCCGGAATTCGGCCCCGGCGCGGTTGTCGGCACGGCCGGGCTGGACGGCGAAGTCTGCACCGTCATCGCCAACGACGCCATGGCCGTCAACACGAAATTCCCCGTGGTCTATGCCGGGGTCATCGGCATGGAAGAAGCCTATAAAATGGCCCTGGCCGTGTACCACACGCTGGAGGCGGACAAGGACAAGCCGCTTTCCGGCAGGCGGCCCGTCATCCTGATCGTGGACACCCCCGGCAACGGTCCCGGCAAACAGGAAGAAATCTTCGGCATGAACAAGGCCACCGGGGCCTATCAGCTGGCCCTGGCCGAAGCCCGCAAAGCCGGGCATCCCATCGTGGCCGTGGTGGTCGGCCGCGCCATCAGCGGCGCCTTTCTCTGCCACGGGCTTCAGGCCGACCGGATTCTGGCTCTGGGCCCGGAATTCCAGACCATGATCCACGTGATGCCGCTCAGTTCCATCGCCCGCATCACCAAGCTGGATCAGGAATGGCTGGAAACGCTGTCCAAAGACAACCCGGTGTTCGCGGCCGGCCCCCAGTTTTTCGAACGTCTTGGCGGCGTGGAAGAGCTGCTTGCATCCACGGACGCCATCCGGCCCGCGGTGATCAGACACATCAAAGAAGCGCGCGATCTCAAGGCCGCCGGCAAGTCCGACCAGCTCGGGCCCTGGGGCCGCGGCTTGCTGGGCGAGGCCAGAGGCGGCCGCGTCACGCGGCCCGGGGTCATGCGGATCATGGAAGAAGAGTTCGCGGCCGTGGCGGGCAACTACCTGGGATGACGAAAGCGGGGCTTCGCACCGCACCCTGCAATGAGGGCGCGGGCGGCATTCATTGCCGCCGGTACGCGCCGGAGTAGGCGTGCCTTCACAAACCCCGGCTTTGCGGGGTTTGGCATCACTCCGGCGGGACGGGGTCCCCCGGAAGCTGTTGACAAAGTCCTCTTTGGCAACAGCCCGCCACGCAGGCGCAGGCGGCATTCATTGCCGCCGGTACGCGCCGGAGTGGGCGTGCCTTCACAAACCCCGGCTTTGCGGGGTTTGGCATCAATCTGACGGGACGGAGTCCCCCGGGGCTTCCGGAAGGCGGCGACATGCAACGACTTGACCAACTGGCCGAACTGGTCGACAGCCTGGGCGCCGCCCCGACCCTGGAGGAGGCGCCGCGGCGCACTCTTGCGGACAAGGGCATTGCCGGCCCGACGGCGGCCCATGTCATCGAGGAAGTCCATGTGCCCCTCAATCTGGCCTATGTGACGTTCAGCACGGGATCAACGGCGTTTCAGAACATCGTGGGCGTGACCCACTCCGAAATTCCGGAACGGATCAGGGCGGTGCACGCGGCCTTTGCCCTGGCGAAGGTGGCGCGCGGGACAAGGGCGCTGATAACCTATGCCCCGCTGGTCAACGTGTTTCCGGCCCGGGCCTTGCGGGAATATGGGATGGAATGGTCGTTCCCGCGCCGCTCCAGCCGGGATGCCGCGATCCTGTCCCTGTGCCGGGACAGGCCCGGCTTGGTGGTCGGAGAATCGAGCTTTCTGCGGGCGACCCTGGCCGACGCGGCGTCTCTGGGCCTGGCGGATCTTTTGCCGCGGGACCTCGCCGTGTTCTGCGCCGGAACGCCGATGGACCTGGAACTTTTGCCCGTTGCGGAAAAATACGGCTGGCGCGTGCACGATCTGTACGGCTGTCAGGAGTTCGGCTGGCTGACCCTGGACGGGGTGCCGCTGCGGCCGGACATCAGCCTTGTCCCTTCGCCGCGCGGCGAAGGCTGGCGCGAGATGGTCGCCGGCGGCCTGCCGCTGGCGGACAGTTTCCCGGTGGGAACAGGCGGGCATGTCTGCAACCCGGACGGCAAGGTCATCACCTACCGTCGGGAACGCACCAGCCCGGAATACGAAGTGCACGTGGCGGCCACGGTCTTTCCCGGTCCTTCCACCGTGGAACGGGCCGCGCGCACCATCATGCGCATCAAGGGCCGGGTGGTCAGGGTGCGGCCGGATCTCGTCTGCGGCGCTCCGGCCACCGTGCTGGAACTGGTTCCCGCCGTGGTTCCGGCCGGGGGAACGCCCGGGACGGTTTTGCGCGTGGAAGGGCCGGAAAAGACGCTGCTTTTCGACCTGCTGGCGCAGGCGCAACGGGATCTGCAGGAACATCGGAAAAGCGATCCGGCCTGGATGAAAAGACGATGACGACCTCATCCATGCCCGCATACGCCCGCCACACGCTGCTGGACATCACCCGCCGGGGGCGGGAACGCATTGTCGCGGAACTGGCCGGCCGCGGGTACGACGAGGCCGCCTGCGCGGCAATGCTGCTGCCCGCCGACGGGCCGGCGGCCCCCGGCATTGTGCGGCGGGAGGAATTGGCGCCCCGCGCGGGCCGCATACCGGTCGGGTTCTCTTTCTGGCGGGCGGACGAGGAACGCGGCCGGCTGCGCATCCCGTCTTTTGTCCGGCCGGAGGAAATAGAACGCGTTTCCCTTCCGGAAGACGCCGCCCGCGCCCTGCTGGACATGGATCCTCGGGCGCGGCGCCGCACGCCCGCGCTGCGCGCGGCGGAGGCCGTGCTGAGCCGGGCCGCGGCCCTGCCGGCGGATCTGGGCCTCTGGGGCACGGCGGCTCTTGAGGCGCACACGGGGCGTTTGTACACCCATGCCGGGTCGGACCTGGATCTGCTGCTGTCCCCGCGCCCGCCGGCGGACGGAGCGGATCTGCGGCGCTGCCTTGACGCCGTCCTGGCCGCGGAAAAAAAATTTTCTATCCGCATCGACCCCGAGGTGCTTTTGCCTTCGGGATATGGTATCTCGCTCAAGGAATTTTTGAACGAGGGCGCGACCGTGCTGGGCAAAGGCCCTCGCGACGCGGTTCTCATTCAAAAAGAGGATGTGCTTGTCGGTCTGGCCTCAGGCCGGACTGAACCGCGTATTGCGCAACCCTTAACCTTCGCAAGGAGCAATCATGGAACTCAAAGCAAGAATGCCCGGCAAAGTGGATGAAGTGAAAGTGAAAGTCGGCGACGCGGTGAACAAGGGCGACATCGTCCTGGTGCTGGAAGCCATGAAGATGAAGACCCCCATGCCCGCGCCCGAAGCCGGGACGGTCAAGGAAATCAAAGCCGCCGCCGGCGCGCGCGTCAGCGCCGGGGAAGTGCTGGTGATCATTGAATAACCCCTAAATGCGAACCAGGAGGGGGAGGGATCAGACGATTCCCGCCCCCTTCCGGCCGCAGGGCGTGCCGGGCGCAACGGCCTGCAGCGTGGGGCAGCCCGTCCGGGGACCGCTTCCCGCCGGGGCGTCACCGCCCGCTTCGCCATTGCCAGGGCTGGGGCCTGTATACGTCGCGCGCGACAATGGCAAGGGTCATCTCCCAGGTCTGCGCGCTCAAGACACGCAACGCGGCCAGCCCCAGCAGGGCAAGGCGCCGGTGCAGAGGCAGATTCGGCGCGCGTCTGCGCAGGCTGCGGCGCAGGCCGGAAAGCGCCCGCAGCGTTCGGGGGAAGAAAGCCATCATCAGGGCCAGGGCCAGAGCCGCGCGCCAGACCCCCTCGCCGAGGCGGGGCCTCACTTTGCCGCGGAAAAGGCCGGCGCAGACCGCGGCTTCCGCCCGGACCAGCCACTGCAGGCTCCAGGTCAGAACCCGGCCCAGGGTCAGCGGGGTCACGGCCAGGGGGATGGCCAACGCCAGCCCCAGCAGGGTGAACAGACGGCAGCCCAGCAGCGCCGCCCCCTCCAGGGCCGGGGCAAAGGCGCCGGGATGCTCGAAAAGATAGAGCAGCAACCGGGAAACACCCCAGGCCAGGACGAAAAATCCGTACGCCGCAAGCGCGGCCCGCCCCTGCGGCATGAGCAGGACGGTTGCCCCGGCGAGCGCGCATGCAGGCAGGGCCAGCAGAAGCACCCCCTGCCAGGGCAGCGTCCAGGCCAGAAGGCCCAGAGCCGCCACAGCGAACACCAGGCCGCGCGCGTCGCGCGCGGCGAGGAACATGCGCAGCCGCGCCGCGGACCGGCGGAAAAAGGCTGCCCGGCGCGGGACCGGATGCCCGCTTGCGGGAACGGAAGTGCTCATGGCGGCAGGGTACAGCATTCCCGGCGCCCGGTCCAGACCCGTGGCGGCGGACAGCGGGGGCGGGCGCTTTTGCTCGCGCGCGGCGCCGCCGCGATGCAGGGGGCGGCGGGCCGTCCGGTTTGACTTTATCCCTTCCGGAATGTACCGTGCGCGCCGGAAATGCAGCAGCCGAGACGCATCTATGAGCCAGCCCCCTTCCCTCAATTCCATCCACCGCCTGGTATGGGTCGCCCTTATGGCGGCCCTGACCGCCGTGGGGGCCATGATATCCATACCCGTCCTGCCCCTCAGCCCCGTACCGGTCTCTCTGCAGACGCTTTTCGTGGTGTTGGCCGGCCTTATCCTGGGGCCGCGCGGCGGGGCCGCGGCCATGGCCCTGTATCTGGCCGCGGGCTGCCTAGGGCTGCCCGTGTTCGCCGGCGGCAAGGCGGGGCTTGCGGCCTTTCTGGGACCCACCGGCGGCTTTCTGCTCGGCTTCATCCCCGGCGCGATGGTCAGCGGGATCGCCGGCGGGCTGCCGGCCAAACCCTTCTGGGCCGTCCTGCTGGCCTGCGCCTGCGGCACGGGCGTCATCCTCGCGTTGGGCGCGCTGCAACTGGCGGCGGTCATGGACATTTCCCTCGCCAAGGCCCTGGCCTTCGGCGTTACGCCCTTTCTGCCCGGCGGGGCCGCGAAATGCATGGCCGCGGCCGCCATCTACCGTTTTATGGCCTTGCGCAGGCTGGCGCCCTCATGATGATCGAAGCCGGATCGCTGTGTTTCCGCCATCCGGGAACGGACGCGGACACCCTGAACGCCCTGTCCTTCACCGTTGCTGCCGGGCAGGTCTGCTGCCTGGCGGGAGTCAACGGCAGCGGTAAATCCACCCTGCTCACCCTGCTGGCCGGGATTTTCCCGCCCACGTCCGGAACGCTGCGCGTCGCCGGGTTCGAACTGCCGCGCGAATCCTTCCGTCTGCGGGGAAAGGTCGCCCTGGTGCCGCAGGATCCCGACGTGTACATTCTGGGTTCGCTGGTGCGCGAGGATCTGTTGCTGGGCCTGGCTCCGGATGACGCGGACGGACGGAACCGGGCGCTGGCCTTTGCCCGCGTCTTCGGGCTGGAAGAGACGCTGGACCAGCCGGTTCACACCCTGTCTTACGGCCAGAAACGCAAGCTGTGCCTGGCCTCCGCCCTTTCCGGCAGGCCGTCGCTGCTGCTGCTGGACGAACCCTTTGCCGGGCTGGACTACCCGGCCGCCATGGCCATGCGCGACGCCCTGGTCCGCAACAAGGCCGCCGGCCTGACCCAGGTGGTGGTGGGGCACGACCTGGACCTGATGGCGGATATCGCGGACGCGTTCCTGCTGCTTGCCGGCGGCTCCATCGCCCGCGCCGGGGACGCGGCCGCCGTGTTTCCCGAACTGCTGGCCGCCGGCGTGCGCCCCCCCTGCTGGCATTTCACCGGCGCGTCCGGCCCGCTCTGGCTGTGAGCCGTTGCCGTTCAACACCGTACCGCGCACAGACACCCGGGCATTCCCCGCGCGAAATGCCCCAAGGATGTGTCCGCAAATCCGTGCCGCCCAGTGGACGCGGGCGCCGCTTCGCTCCGGCGGCCCGAACCGCTGGCCCGCCCTTTACACCGGCGGGCATCAGCAGTAGGTATGCCCATGGAACAAAAAAAGACCTCCGTTTCCCTTTCCCGGACCCCGGTGCGCCGCGCCCTTTCCCGCGCCCGGCGGTCCACGCTGCTCCTGCTGCTTGCCGCCGGAATCGTCACCGGTCTCCTCTACAAGGCGTATTTCAAGGAACCCGCCGCGCAGGCGCCGCAAACGCCGGCCGCAACCGCGCCCGGAAATCCGTGAAGGAATTTTCCCATGCTCAGTCTTCTCATGTACCTTGTCTTCGGTGCCGTCGTCGGTATTTTCGCGGGCCTGCTCGGGGTCGGCGGCGGGACCATCCTGGTGCCCATACTGGATTTCACCCTGGCCATGGAAAAGGTCGACTATTCCATCGCCCACCACATGGCGCTGGCCACGTCCATGGCCAGCATCATCTTCACCTCGCTTTCCAGCGCGCGCTCGCACAACAAACGCGGCACCATCCTCTGGGACATCGTGAAGGTCATGACCCCCGGCATCATCGCGGGAACATTCCTGGGCAGTCTGGTGGTCGCGGAAATACCCACCCGGCCGCTGAAAATCATCTTCGCCCTTTTCCTGCTGTACGTTTCCGTGCAGATGATCATGGACTTCAAACCCAAGGCTTCGCGGCATCTGCCGGGCAAGGCCGGGCTGCTGCTGGCCGCCTTCGTCATCGGCGTGGTCTCCAGCTTTATCGGCATCGGCGGCGGCTCGCTGATCATCCCCTTTCTGGTCATGTGCAACGTGAACATGATCAACGTGATCGGCGTGTCGGCGGCGCTGGGATTTCCCATCGCGCTGGCGGGGACGGTCGGCTTCGTTTTCTCCGGCCTGACCGCGCCCAACCTGCCCCCCTATTCGCTGGGCTTCGTCTACCTGCCCGCCCTGGCCGGACTGGTGGTCGCCAGCATGCTGACCGCCCCGCTGGGGGTCAGGCTGTCCCATTCCCTGCCCGTGCGCACCCTCAAACGCGTTTTCGGCTGCGTGCTGGCCGCCATCGCCCTGCGCATGGCCTGCACGATCCTGTGACGGGCGTGTAACGGGAATGATAGACATACCACATTTGATACATTCCCCCGCGTTTTCCGGCCGGCCCGCCCGGCGGCGGGCATGCCATGCCGCACCATGTTTTGCGCGCAATATCACAATGTTCACCATGCCGGCCACGGCCGGAGCGCCGCGGCCGGAACGCTGGTATATGTCTTGCATTTTCCGGAAAAACTGCTGCGCTGCCCGGCGCGTGACGCACACGGCACGCATCGGCAGCCAAACACCGGAGGTATTTGTATGTCCACTGCCCCTCAAGGCGCCCTGGCGGGACTCCGCGTTCTCGACCTGACCCGGGTGCTGGCCGGCCCTTTCTGCACCATGATGATGGCGGACATGGGCGCAGAAGTCATCAAGATCGAGGAGCCCAGAAAAGGCGACGACAGCCGCTCGTTCGCGCCCTTCAAAAACGGCGAAAGTTCCTATTTCATGAACCTGAACCGCAACAAGAGAGGCGTGACCCTGAACCTGAAAGGCAAGGGCAGGGACATTTTTCTGGAACTGGTGAAACAGGCCGACATCGTTATTGAAAACTACCGGCCCGGCACCATGGAAAAACTCGGCCTGGGCTACGAAGACCTGAAGAAAGTGAACCCGCGCATCATTTACGGGGCCATTTCCGGTTTCGGCCACAACGGCCCGTTCAGCCGGCGTCCCGGCTACGACATCATCGGCCAGGCCATGGGGGGGCTGATGAGCACCACCGGCTGGCCGGATTCCGGTCCCACCCGCACGGGCACGGCCATCAGCGACGTGCTGGCCGGCCTTTCGGCCTGCATCGCCATTCTGGCCGCGGTCCATTCGCGCGCGAACACCGGCAAGGGCCAGAAAGTGGATGTGGCCCTGGTGGATTCCGTGGTGGCCAGCCTGGAAATCATCAACCAGATTTACCTGACCACCGGCCAGATTCCCCAGCGCATCGGCAACCGCTATGAATCCATCTATCCCTACGACTCTTTCGCGACCAAAGACGGCAGCTGCGTGATCGGCGCGGGCAACGACAAACTGTACGCCATCGTCTGCAACTGCATGGGCCGGCCCGAACTGATCGAAGACCCGCGCTTCAGGATCAACCCCGACCGGGTCAAGAACCATGCGCAGTTGAAGCCCATCGTCGAAGAGTGGACCGTAACCCTGACTTCCGAGGAGGTGGTGGAGACGCTGCTCAAAGCTGGTTGCCCGGCCGCGCCCATCAACTCCATCGACAAGGTCGTCGCCTGCCCGCACATCGCCGGCGCGCGCGAGATGTTCGTGGACGTGGACCACCCCAGGGCCGGAAAGACCAAGATCACGGGATCGCACCTCAAATTCTCGGACACGAAGTCCGGCGTGCGCACCCCCGCCCCGACCCTGGGCCAGTATAACGAAGACGTGTATGGTTCCCTTCTGGGCTATGCCGCATCGCAGATCGCGGCGCTGAAAGAAGAAGGCGTGCTGTAAACACAAGGAGGCAAACGCATGAGCAACGCGGACTGCTGCGCCCTGCCGAAAACGGTGCAGGTCGTGGACATCACCGGCCGGGACGGCTTTCAGAACGTGAAAGAATGGATCCCGACGCAGTTGAAGAAAAACGTGCTGGACATGCTGGCGGACGCGGGCGTCACCAAGGTTGAGGCCACCAGTTTCGTCAGCCCCAAGGCCATTCCCCAGATGGCGGACGCCGCGGAAATCGTCGCGCACATGCGCGAGAAACACCCCGGCGTCGCCCTCGTGGTTCTGGCCCCCAACCTGAAGGGCGTGCAGAAAGCCGCCGAATGCGGCGTCGCGGAGGTCAGTTACGTCATCTCCGTCAGCGCGTCCCACAACAAGGCCAACATCAACAGGACCCACGACGAATCCCTGGCGGACCTCGCCGCCATTGTCGAAGCCTGCCCCGGCGTCGCGGTCAACCTGTCCATGTCCACCGTGTTCGGCTGCCCCTTTGAGGGCGAAATGCCCATCGAACGGGTGCTCTGGCTGATCGGCGAATCCCTGAGGCGCGGGGCGAAAACCGTCACCCTGTGCGACACGATCGGGGTGGGCAACCCCCTGCAGGTGCGGGCGGTCGTCGCCGCCGTGCGCGCCGCGTATCCGGCTCTTGATTTCGCCGTGCACATGCACGACACGCACGGCCTGGGCCTGGCCAACACCCTGACCGCCCTGCTCTGCGGGGTGACCCGGTTTGAAACGGCCGGCGGCGGGCTGGGCGGCTGCCCCTTCGCCCCCGGAGCCGCGGGCAACACCTCCACCGAAGACATGGTCAACATGTTCCAGCGCATGGGCATCGCCACCGGCATCGACCTGGAAAAATACCTGAAGGCCGTGGCCGTGATCCGCGACAACATCAACCCCAATTTGCCCGGAAGGCTGGCCGCGGCCCGCACGTACGGGGAATTTTGTTTTTACACCCTCCCCAAGGCATAGCCGCGTTCGCCGCGCCGCGAACAGGAGGATCCCCGCAACCGTTTTACCTTAGGAGCATTGCATGAAAAAAGGACTGATCCGCTCGCTCTTCACCGTTCTGGCCCTGGCCCTGATGCCGCCCACGGCCGCGCTGGCGGCCAAGGTGACCCTGAAACTGGGGCACACCGGCGCGCCCAACCACCATTACAACCTGACCTGCGAAAAATTCGCCGAGGCCGTCGCCAAAAAATCCAACGGC
>JAVBOK010000069.1:0-77121 GCA_031550605.1 Desulfovibrionaceae bacterium
ATGAATATGATTTTATTCGGCTTTTACAGGGACGAGCGGTAATATAACGCATTTGCGCGGGCTTGGCGGCTTTTTTCGTTGCCGCCATTCCGGGAAAGGGCGACGCCGCCCCGGCAAACAGCACCACGCGCCAATAACTCAGCCGGATAAAACAATTGCTTTCTAAACAATCGGCCGGGGGTTCGATTCCTCCCTGGCGCGCCAGATTTTAAGTCCCCCCTGCAGATTGTTCCACCCGGCCAGCCCTGTTGCCGTCCTGTTCGTGGCAGCGCTGGCCTGCAGACGGCGGCCGGGGGAAGTGCCGCATTGGTGCGGACGCCACGGCGCGCATTCTTTCCGGCGGGAAAGCCCTACAGGTCCATTTCCATCCAGGTGATGATATCCCTGAAGCCGAATTTTTCGTAAACCGGCCTTCCCATTTTCGAAGCGCCCATCCATACTTTTGTGATGCCGGCCGCCTTTGTCTCCGCTGCCAGCCTGTTGAGCATGTTCGTCGCAATTCCCCGGCCCCGGTAGTCCGGCGCCGTGTACATATTGGCAAAGTGCGCTTTTTTTCCGCTTTCATTGGTGTAGGTCGGAGGAAATTCATAAAAAATGACCGCGCCTGTGGCCACTATCGCCCCGTGGTCTTCCGCGACCCATTGGATCAGCGATCCGTCCGAAAGCCTTTTCCGGAAAAAACCGGTCAGGGCTGCATCAATGCGCCGCACGGGTTCAATGCCTTCATCGAGCAGCTGTTTTTTCCTCAAATCGACAAGAACGGGGATGTCTCCGGCTGTTGCCTTGCGGTACTGCATCATACTTTCCGTTTTCAGATTCAGAAGATTATTGCCGGGATGAACAGCGGCAGATACACATAACTCAGAAAAACGAGGATCAGACCCAGTAGGTAGGGAACCACCGCTTTGGCTATCCGTTCTATCCCCATGCCCGTGATGCTCGAGGCCACGAACAGGTTAATGGCCACCGGCGGCGTGACCATGCCGATGGCGATGCCCACGGTGAACAGAATGCCGAAATGGATCAGGCTGATGCCCATCATCTTGATCAGAGGCAGAAATACCGGGGTCAGCAGGATAACCGCCGAGGACGTTTCCATGAACACGCCGGCGATCCGGATGATGACGGAAATCAGAAAAATGATGACATACGGGTTGTCGGAAACGCTGAGAACCGCCTGGGCCACGGTGCCGGGGATTTTCCAATTGGCCAGTACCCAGCCGAAAATGCCGCTGCAGGCGATAATGATCATGACCACCGAAGATGTCATGGCGCTGCCGCGGACGATCCGGAGTATCTCTTTTACTGTCAGGTCGCGGTAAATGAACAGCGACACCATGGCCGAATAGATCACCGCCACGGCCGCCGCTTCGGACGGCGTGAATTTGCCGGAAAAAATGCCGCCCAGGATGATCAGGGGCATAAGCAGGCCCCACACGGACTGCACAAAGGTTGTCAGCACATTCTTCCAGGCGAAGGGCGCGCCCTGGGGATAGCCCCGGCTGTATGCCTGGCGCAGCGCGATGGCGATCAGGACCCCGCCCATCATGAAGCCGGGCACGAATCCGTTCTGGAACAGCCTGGTGACGCTCTGGTCGGCGATGACCGCATACAGCACCATGGGCACGGACGGCGGAATGACCACCCCGATGCATCCGGCCGAGGCGATCAGCGCGGCGGCGGAGTCTTCCCGGTACTGCCGGGCTTTGAGTTCCGGGATCAGGGTTGCGCCCACGGCCGCCGTTGTGGCCGCGCCCGATCCGGAAATAGCGGCGAAGAACATGCCCGCCACCACGGAAACGATGGACAGAGCCCCCCGGATCTGGCCCATGGCCGCTTCGGCAAAGGCCACCAGTTTTTTGGATACGGCCCCTCTGGCCAGCAGGTCGCCGGCAAGAATGAAGAAGGGCACCGCAACCAGGGGGAATGAATCAGATGCCGCGAACATGCGCTGCACCGTGACCAGCAGCGGCACCTCGCCCAACAGCAGCACGGTTGTGCCCGCAATGCCCACGGCAAAGGCGATGGGCATGCCGATGGCCAGCAAAAACAGGAAAGCGCCAAACAGTATCCCGGTCATCCTTCCGCCCCTTCCTTCGGTTCAGCCGTGCCGGGGATCATCCGCAGCAGCAGATCGAGCACATGCAGGGCCATGATGCCGCAGCCCATGGGGATCGCCAGATACATCCACGGCATGGGGATACGCATGGCCGCGGACAGCTGTCTGGTCTGCAGGCCCATGTATTTGACGCCGTAGTATGCGGCCATCAGAAAAAAAGCGCCGCACAGCAGATGGGTGGCTATCTGCATGGCTTTTTGCGCTGCTGGCGGAAAACAGTCCCGGATGACCGTGACGCTGATGTGTCCCAGCCTTTTGTACACGCAGCCGGCGCCGAGAAAGGTGGACCAGACCAGGAGGTAGCGTGAAAGTTCCTCGCTCCATGCCAGGGCGGTGAAATACATGCGGCAGACGATCTGCGCACCGGTCAGCAGCACCATCGCGGTGAGGCAGACCACGCACAGTCCGGCGCAGAGGCTGTCCAGCCTGTCGCTCAGTTTGCGTACAAGGGTGATGATGGTCATTGCAGTCTCCCCGGCGAAAAAGTCGGCCGGCCGCCGGTGCAGCGCGTGGCGGAACGGCGCCGCACCGGCGGAATCCGGCCCGGATTATTGCGCCAGGGCCTGCTGGATGCGCTTGAGGCCGTCGGCGTATTGCGGGTATTTTCCATAAACGCTCTGCACGGCGGCCTTGAAACTGGCCAGATCGGGCTTTTCCTCGACCTGCATGCCGTTCTTCTTGAGATCGGCCAACTGGCGGGCCTCGTTGTCGGCCACCCAGGCGCGTTCGTAGACGGCGGCTTCCTGGGCGGCGTCCTTCACGATTTTTTGCACATCGACGGGCAATTTGTCATACAATTGCTTGCTCATGGTGAAAATCGCCGCCGCATAGGCATGGCGGGTCATGGTCACGTATTTCTGCGATTCCCACAACTTGAAAGCATGGATGACGTTGACCGGATTTTCCTGTCCGTCCACGGTCCCCTGCTGGAAGGCCGTCAGCGCTTCGGTCCAGGCCATGGGCACGGCGTTGGCCCCGAGCGCGCGGAACGAGGTGGTGTACACTTCGTTTTCCATAACCCGGATTTTCAGACCCTTGATATCCTCGGCTTTCGTCACGGGACGCTTGGAGTTGGTCAGGTTGCGGAAACCGCGTTCGGCATAGGCCAGACCCTTGATGCCCGTGCCATCAAGTTTGGCCAGAATGCTCTGGCCGATTTCGCCGTCCAGGATTCTGTAGGCCTGCGCGTTGTCCGCACAAAGAAAGGGCATGTCCAGCATGCCGAATTCCGGCACAAAATTCACGAAGGGGCCGCTGGTGATCAACCCCATGTCCATGGTGCCCATCTGCATGCCTTCGAGCATGGTGCGTTCGTCGCCCAGGGCGGCGTTGGGGTACACTTCCACAAGATAGGCGCCCTTGGTGCGTTCCTTTACCAGTTCGCCGAATTTGAGGGCGGCCACCTGAAAACTGTCCTGTTCGTTGACAGTGGTGCCCAGCTTGATGACTCTGGGCGCGGCGAGAGCGGGGCCGAAGCCGACGGCACAGAAAATCAGGGTCAGCAGCAGGGAAAGAATGCGCGTGAAGGTTTTCATGGCAGGCTCCTTACAGTAAAAAACGTGGATGCATGCGGCGCGTGTTCCGCCGGGGTCGGCCGGCGCGGGCGCGAGGGTCCCGGAACCGAAGGAAACTGCTATATCGTGTATCGAGCAGCGCATCAAGGGCAAGTGCGAGCGTGTTCATCATCCTTGGGACGGACACGACCAGACGAAAGTGGCCTGTCCATGGCCGGCGGGATGGGGATCATTGTACCTTTACAATTATCTATACGGATACAATGCTCTGGCCTTGCGAAGCACGGCGTAGCAAAGCCCGCGATCTCTGCTCCGCCGCTACGCGGCAATCTCAAGGCGAAACTGCTTCAGCATGAAAGGCTGCCGGAAAACAGCCGCAGACAACGCCGGCCCCGCCGCCCCGGAACGGGCGGCGGGGCCGGTCTGCCGCACACGGAGTCCGCCGGAGTGTTTTTCCGGCGGCGCCGGCTCAGGGCAGTACTTTTACCACATAGGCCTTGTCCGTTTGCAGGTACTTGCGGGCCAGCACCTGCAAGTCTTCGGCCGTCAGGGTCTGCGCCTTGGCAATGGTGTCGCGTTCGGCGCTGAGGGGGCGGCCCATAATGGCCAGATCCGCCGCTTCCGCGCTGCGGGCGCTGATTTTCTGCATTTCTCGGGCGTAATCGCCGCGCATCTGGTTTTTCCCGCGCGTCAGTTCATCATCCGGCAGCAGCGTCTCGTGCAGCTTCTTTACCACCTCGGCAAATCCGTTCTGCGCCTGTTGCATTTTGTCCGGTTCCGTGCCGATGTAGAAAACGAGCATGCCCGCCAGCGGGGTCTGCCACGGAAATGCGGTCACGGTGTAGCCCAGACCCTGCTTGTCCCGCAGATCGCGGAACAGCAGCCCGCTTTGCCCGGCCAGAATGTTCTGCAGCAGATCCATGCCCGCCTCGTCCTGGCTGCCTTGGGGCGGAGCGGGAAAGATCATCAGAAGGTGGGCCTGGTTGCGGCCGGGCAGGTTGACGGTCAGATTCCTGTCCGTGCCCCAGACGGGTTCGGCCGGCGTGATCGCCGGCTTTTGCGGCACAGGCAGGGTTTTGGCGGCGGCGATGACCGCGTTGCGGTCAAAATCGCCGCAAACGGCCATAACCCAGGGCTGCTCCGACTGCCTGGTCCAAAACGCCGTGACGTCCCCGCGGGTGAGGGACGCGACGGACGCCGCATCCCCCTGGGACGTGAACCCGTACGGGTGCGCGCCGAACAGGAAGGGGAAAATCCGCCTGAAGGCAAGGCCCAGGGGCTGATCTTCACGGCTGACGATGGCCGCGGTCTGGCTTTCCTTTACCCTGGAGATCTCCGCTTCCGGCAGGGTGGCGCCGGTCAAGGTACCGCGCAGCAGGCCGAACATGTCGGCGGAAAAGCGGGACGGATAGCGCATGCTGACGGTGAAGGTCTGGCGTCCGGCGCTGGCCCCGAAAGAGGCCGCGCGGTCCATGATGTACTCTTCCATCTGCGGGGCTTTCAGGGTTTTTGTGCCCCTGGTCAGAACCTGCGCGGTCAGCGTGGCCAACCCCTGCTTGTCCGGCGCGATCAGGCTGTCCCCGCCGGTAAAGGCCATGTTCACCGAGGTGTAGGGCAGGGTGGGGTCAGGCAGCAGGATCAGGGTGCGGTTTCGACCCAGGTTGATAATTTCCTGCTTGCCGGCGTCCGCCTTGTCCGTTGTTTTTCCCGCGGCCCTGGGCGCGGGCCAGGCCGCGCGCAAGGTCGATTCCAACCATCCTGCGTCGGGGGTGGACGCCGTTTTCGTTTTGGTTGTGGCGCGTTTGGTCCGCTTTGCCGGCTCCACGGTGTTCCGCTGGTGTTCTCGCGCCGGGGCGGGCGTTTTTTCCGGAACCAGCACGGTGACGTTCACGCCGGCGGGAGTGATGATTTCGTCCGTAAGCCGGGTCAGCACGCCCTGGTCGGTCAGGTCGATCTGCTGCAGATAGTTGCTCTCCGAAATTTCCCCCTCGCCGAAGAACAGGAAATACCCCAGCTTGGACGCATAGCCGGACAGGGTTTCCTTCTGCCGGTACATGTCGTCGGTCAGATTCAATTTGGCCCGGTCCAACTGGGCTTTGTCAAAGCGCAAGGTGCCCATCACGGCCAGATCCTTGCTGAAAGCCCGCCAGAAAGGCTCCAGGTTCTCCGGTGACAAGGTGGCGGAAATGGTGAAAATACCCGTGCGCTCAAAGGAGTAACTGGATGCGGCGATGCTGTCCACCAGACGCTTTTTGTATTTGTACGTGCGGTACAGGTACGACGTTTTGTCGCCTCCCAGCAGTTGGGCCAGCACTTCCAGGGACGGCGCCCGCGCGTCGTTCTGGGCCACGCCCGGGAAGGAGACGGCCAGATGCACTTTGTTCCAGGGTGTTTTTTTTACGGAAATCGTGGGGTGGCCGGGTTTCGCCGCGGACAGGGTCAGAGGCGCGAAGGGCGGGACCAGATTGCGGGTGTTGGGGATGTCGCCGAAAAGGCGCGTGGCTTCGGCCAGAACTGCGTCGGGATCCACGTTGCCCACCACCACCAGAAGCATGGACTGGGGCTGGTACCACGTGCTTATGTACGCGCGGATGGCTTCGGAGGTGAATTTTTTGATGGTTTCGGGAAAGCCGATGATGGGTCGCTCATAAGGGGTGCCGCGCAGTACCTGGGCCTGGATCTGCTCGAACAATCGGGAGCCCGGGGAATCTTCCCCGCGTTGGCGTTCCGCCAGCACGACTTTTTTTTCCGATTCCAGTTCCTGCGGGTCCAGGCTGGGGTGAAAGGCCATGTCCTTGAGCACATCCATGCCGAGAGCCCATTGGTCCTCGGGCATGTCCGTCTTGTACACGGTATAGTCAAAGCTGGTGGCGGCGTTCAGATAGCCGCCCGCTTTTTCCACGTCCGTGGCGATGGCGCCTTTGGGCCGTTTTTCCGTGCCCTTGAACACCATATGTTCCAACTGGTGGCTGATGCCGGCCTGGTCCGGGGTTTCATAGACCGACCCGGCATGCACATACAGGCGCAGGGACGCCAGGGGAAAGCGGGAGTCTTTCTGGATGGCCACGGTCAGCCCGTTGGGCAATTTGGTGACCGAAAGGCCGTTCCGGGGCTGCACGACCGAAGGTTCGGGCCGGGCGGTCATGGCCGGCGCGGGACTGGGGGGCGGGGTCACGGATGCATCCTTGCTGTCCGCCGGCGGGGCGGAGGGGTTTTGCGCGGGGGACGCGTCCCCCGGAGCAGCGGCCAGGGCGGTGCCGCTCATGGTCAGCATGCACAGCACGGCGGCGGTATACACAATGCGCATAAGGCGTTCTCCTGTAAAAGATAACGCCGGGGGCCGGTCTTGAGCAGACAACGCTTCAAACAGACGCGTGACGGCGGGCAAAGACCGCCGATGTCCATTTGGCGGCAAGGATTTGACGACAAATCCCTGCGAGCATTCCATCCGTGAAATGCTCTAGGAGCGCAGTTTGGCCAAGCTGAAATCGGACAGTGGAAAATGCGTGCCCATTCCGCGCAGTACGGCCGTGACCAGTCCCAGCGGCGAAAGATATCCATTGTTCCACAGTATATCGAACAGAAATGTGTTTTCGTCAATGGGCGTGATGCATGCAAAGAAGGGACGGGCGTCTGTTTCGCGCGGGCCCTTTTTGGTTTCCCGCGTCCATGGCAGGGAGTTCCGGGCGGCAAAACCGCGCCAGGTTTCGGCAAAGGCGGCGCGGCCGGCAGCTGGGCCGTGATAGGTCAGGCGGTACCGCTCTCGTGTCGCTTCCGGGGGGCGGCGGCCGATTTCCAGTTCTTCCACGGCGGTGACCCGCAGCCCCGGCAAAATTTCGCCGAGAACGGCGGCGATAAAGGCCGGGTCGCGATATTCGCGCAGATGCACGCTCAGCCATTCGCCTTCGGAAGCCACGCCCACCGGCAGCGCGCGGCAGAAAGACAAAAGCGGCAACGGGTGGAAACCCTGGGAAAAGGCCAGCGGCAGGTCGGACCGGCGAAAGGCCCTTTCAAACAGGCTTTGCAGTTCCAGTTGGCTGCAGTAAGCGGCAAGGCCCGCGCATTCGTACCAGATGCGCAGATGGGCCGCCTTGTGGGCCAGGTGGGCGCTGATGGCAGGCGGCTTGGCCTTGCCCGTGGCTTTTTCTCCGGAACCGGCGTCTTTTTTGTGAAGCCCGTCCCGAACGACGACCCTGCCGTGCTCATCCAGGGTAACGCTGTGGCTGGCCTGGTCGCGCTCGCTGAAGTTCAGCCGGTTGGCGTAAAAGGATGCATCGCCGGGCGGGGCCAGCAGCGAGCGACGTGATCCCGTGTCACAGGCGCCGCAGGCGTGGCAGTTTGCATAGCGGCAGTCGGCGCTGGTTTTTCCGGCAAAAGCCCGGCCGCGTTCGCGCAGCAGAAATTCGCGGGACACGCCGTTTTCCAGATGGTCCCAGGGCAGGGGAGCATCCGGGGGGATGCCCCGCTGATACTCTTCCGGTGCGAGGCCTTCTTCAGCCAGGGCTTCCAGCCAGGGGGCCAAGGTGAAATGTTCCATCCAGCCGGCAAATACCGCGCCTTTGCGATACGCGCGTTCCAGAACCGGGGCCAGCCGTCTGTCGCCTCTGGAAAAGACGCCTTCCAGAAAGCTGACTTCCGGGTCATGCCAGCGCATGGTCAGGCGTTTTTCCTTGCGGAACGCGTGCAGCAGAATGCCGATGCGGCGGTGTATCTCGTCTTTGGAAATTTGCGCTTCCCATTGGAACGGGGTGTGGGGCTTGGGAACAAAGGGCGAGATCGCGGCCGTGACCTGCAGCCGCTTGATGCCGGGGCCGGCGGCGTCGCGGGCTTTGCGGCACAGATCCACGATGGCTTCAAGGTCTTCGTCGGTTTCGCCGGGCAGGCCGATCATGAAATACAGCTTCACCTGCTGCCAGCCGTGCTCGAACAGTTTTTGCACATGCAGGATCAGGTCTTCCTCGCGCACGCCCTTGTTGATGATGTCCCGCAGGCGCTGGCTTCCCGCTTCCGGGGCCAGGGTCGCGCCGGTGCGGCGTATGCCGGCCATCTTTTCCATGATCGCGTCATCAACGGAACCCACCCGCAGAGATGGAAGCGATATGGATATCTCCTCCGCCGCGCAGCGCTCCACGCAGGACATGAACAGGGTTTTCAGCGCGGAAAAATCGCCGCTGCTCAGAGAGAGAAAGGAAAGATCGCCGTACCCCGTACCCGAAAGGCACTCGTCGACCAGGCGGGACAAGGTCGCCACGCTGCGTTCGCGCGCAGGGCGGTATGTCATGCCCGCCTGGCAGAAACGGCAGCCCCGCGTGCAGCCGCGTCCTATTTCCAGAGCCAGGCGGTTGTGCACCGCGCCGAAAGGAATGACCTGACGGACGGGGTAGGGGGCCTCATCCATGTCGGAAATGATGCGGCGGACCGGGCGGGGAAGATCGGGGAAGGCCGGCCGCATGGCGTTTTCGGCGTCGGGCTGGAAGAATTCGGGCACGTAAACGCCGGGAACGAGGGCCAGATCGCGCAAAAATTCCGTGCGGTCTTTCGCGCGCCGGGGGCCGCGCCTTTTCGCCGTTTCTAATTTGTCCAGAACTTCGGGCAGCAGGTCTTCGCCTTCGCCCAGCAGCATTAAATCCATGAAAGGGGCCAGGGGTTCGGCCGCCAGGGTGCAGCCGCCCCCCGCCATGACCAGGGGCCAGCGCTCCGGTTCTTTGGCCCGTTCGGCCGCGTACAGGGGAATGCCCGCAAGGTCGAGCATGTGCAGCACGTTGGTGTAGCATAACTCATGGGTGACCGCGAAACCCAGCGCATCGAGCGCGGCCAGGGGGGTGTCCGATTCCAGCGTGCACAGGGCCGCCCCGCCGGCCCGCAGGACGGCCGACGCCTCCATGTCCGGCGCGAACACCCGCTCCGCCTGCCAGACGGGGCGGTCGTTCACAATGGCGTACAGGATCTTGTGCCCCAGGTACGACATGCCCACTTCGTATTTGTCGGGAAAGGCAAGGCCCAGCCGGAAGGATACCCGGGCGGGATCCTTGTGGACCGATCCCGGCTCGATGCCGAGATACCGGCTGGGTTTGGGCAGTAAAGGCAGAAGATGTCGCATGCGGCATCCGGAACGAGCGGCCCGTCAGGGCCGCTATTTCACCCGCAGCAGGCTGGAGATGTCGCCGGTTTTGCCGGGGCCGGGGTTCTTCAGGTTCAGGCCGCCCAGGCCGCCGGTCGACAAGGTCAGGTTCGAGCAGGCTTCCATATATTTTGTTTTCAACTCTTCCGGGCACTTGGAATATTCGTACAGCACATGGGTCTTCGAGAGGGATCCCGTGAACTCGTTTTCAAAGGGATAGCCGTAAGGCATCAGCAGCATCTGCACCCCCTGCTGGGTGGGCACGGTCTGCAGGATCGCGGGGTCGGTGATGGTTCCTGCCTGGTTGTCGCATTTGCCGATGACCATCTCGCCCGTCACCAGTTTCACCATGCAAATATCATAAGCCATAGAGCGCACTCCTTCTGTGTGATGCGAATAGGTAGGGGGCAACGGCCGCTCTGTCAAGGGAAACCGAAGCGTCGTATTTTTGACAACAAAAAGACGTGGGGGTATACTAAGCACGCACTATTTGATATAGGCCCGCGAAGGGAGAGGCTTCCGCCATGAGTGAGCAATCTGTTTCAGAAAAAGAAAGCGCCGCGTTGCCCGGCCTGCAGCGGATCATCGGGTATCGCTTCTCCGACGAATCGCTGCTGCGCACCGCCATGACCCACAGTTCATACGCCAATGAACAGGGGGGCAGGGCCGAACATAACGAGCGGCTGGAATTTTTGGGAGACGCGGCTCTTGAACTGACGGTGTCCGCGGAGTTGTTCGCCAGGTTTCCCGGCGCCCGCGAAGGCGACCTTACCCGCATGCGAGCCAAGATCGTCAGCCAGCCATCGCTTGCGTCGCTCGCTCTCGCCTGCAAGGTGGACGTCTGTCTGTTGCTGGGGAAAGGCGAAGAATGCCAGGGCGGCCGCGATCGGCCGGCTTTGCTGAGCGACGCTTTTGAAGCGCTTCTGGGGGCGGTGTTTCTGGATGGCGGGTTCGGTGCGGTGCAGTCGGTCGTGCGGACGATTCTGAACGACAAGTGGCCTGACCAGGACGAGTGCACGCAGAGCAAAGACTGTAAAAGCCTGCTGCAGGAACTGATCCAGCGCCGCTACAAGGAACGTCCCGTGTATTCCCTGATCGGCAGTTCCGGGCCGGAGCATGCCAAAATTTTTACCGTGCAGGTCACTCTGCCGGATTCGCTTGTCTTCATGAGCGACGGCCCCAGCCTGAAACGGGCGGAACAGCTTGTCGCCTGCCAGGCTCTGGAATATCTGCTTGCCAATACGACGCCCAATGCCATGCTCGCCGATGATGCGTGATATGGTGTACGGACGCCGCGCGCGTTGCGGGCGGTGCCCCGGCGGACCTGGTCGGGGAGAGGAACCGGGGGAGCGAACTCCCCCGGTTCTCCTGTCTTTGGTCTGCCTCAGCCGATACGGTCCGCTTAGCCGCCGATGAGCTTGAGAGCCATCTGGGGCAGCGAGTTGGCCTGCGAAAGCATGGCCACGGCCGCCTGCGTCAGCACCTGGTTGCGGACAAATTCCGTCATTTCCGTGGCCACGTCCACGTCGGAGATGCGCGATTCCGCCGCCTGCAGGTTTTCAGCCTGGATCTGCAGGTTGCTGATGGTGTTTTCCAGGCGGTTCTGGGCCGCGCCGAGGTGGGCGCGGATTTTGTCCTTGGAAATGATGGCGTTGTTCAGCTGGTCCAAGGCCTTCTGCGCCGCCTGCTGCGTGGAGATGGAGTACCCGGGACCCTGCGCGGCCTGGTTGCCCACGCCCAGAGCGGATGCGGTGGAGTTGCCGATCTGGACATAGTAATAGTCTTCCGCGGAGTCGTTGCCCGTACCGAAGTGGATCATAAGCTTGCCGGGGGAGGCAAGGCCGGACCCGTCGTGCACGGAGCTGGACAAGTTGCCCTTCAGAAGATACACGCCGTTGAAGTCCGTGGCGTTGGCGATTCGGGTGATTTCCGAAGCCATGGCCTGGTATTCGGATTCGATCATCAGGCGCTGGTCGGAGTTGTAGGTGCCGGTTGCGGCCTGTTCGGCCAGTTCTTTCATGCGGATCAGCTTTTCGTCGATGACCTGCAGAGCGCCGTCCGCCGTCTGCAACAGCGATATGGCGTCGTTGGCGTTGCGCACGCCCTGGTTCAGGGTGGCGATATCCGCCCGCATCAGTTCGCGGATGGCAAGGCCGGCCGCGTCGTCGGCGGCGGTGCCTACCCGCAGCCCGGAAGACAGGCGGCGGACGGAAGTGGCAAGGTTATCGTAGCTGGTGCCCAGATTTCTGGCCGCATTCATGGCCATCAAGTTATGATTTATGACCAAAGACATGGGAATTCCTCCTTCCCTGTGAGAGGGTTTGTTGTCCTGGCCAAAGCAATTGTAATGCCAAAATATAAAAAAATAATTAATTCATACGATTCATTGAATGAAGGGGCGCGCTTTTCCCCCGGGGGCCGTGAACGGGAAAAATTTTCCGCTATAAATTTGACGGATTTCAAGGGGATGGAAGGGGGGGAAATCAGCGGAAAAAACGGAATCGGGCCACGATGCCGGCTTTGTACCAGGGCATGAAATCGTCGCCTTCCGTTGCGAAGGGACCCTGGTTGTGCAGCAACAGGGGGATGCCGTCGCTGTTGCGCCGGTCGGAAAGGATGGCGATGTGGTCGGGGTTGGTGAAGACCACGATATCGCCGGCGCGCCATTCGTTCAGGCTTTTCGCGTCGCCTGGCGTAATCCGGGTGGACAGGCTCTGCGCGTGGCGTTTGAAGAACGCCGTCTGGTTGGGAACCCGCCGGAAATCGATGCTGGAATCGGGTTTCCGCGCGCGGGGATATGCGGCGGGGGTGTTGCGGATGTCGGCGTCGATCAGGGTTTTGAGGTTGTACCCGGCGTACTTGAAGGCCCGCCAGACAAGGTCCGTGCACACGCCTTCGCGTTCCGGCGGATAGCCTTCTTTATAATAGGCGCTACGGTACAGGGGCGCGCGTTCGATTTCTTCCCGCGCGCCCTGAATCAGTCTGGCTGTTCCGTCGGAACGAGGCTGCGCGCCGGGCTCGGCCGGGGCAGTGAAAGCCGAAGGGCAGAGGCAGACCAGAAGCAGCGCGAAAACGCAGGCGAAGCGCGCCGGCCGTCCCATGTCAGCCGAATACCTGTTTCATGGCGGCCATAAGCGTGCGCAGCCGGTGATCATAGGTGTGCTGCGCCAGTACCCGCGCTCTGGCGGCTGCGCTGACGGCGGCGCGGCCGGCCGGGTCGGCCAGATAGCGGCGGATCAGCTCTTCCGCCTCTTCCGGAGAATGGTAGCAGACGACCTCCGATCCAGGCTCAAACAGGTTTTCTATTTGCTCGCGCCAGTCGGTGATGCAGAAGGCGCCGGCCGCCGGCACGTCGAAAACCCGCTGGTTGACCGCGCCCTTCATCTGTTTGCTGGTGCAGTTGAAGTTGATTGAGGATGCGGGGTACAAGAGGGGCAGGTCTACATAATAGCGCACTTCCGGATGGCTGCGCCAGAGCCGGGGGCTGTCCGCCAGCAGCGTTTTCCAGCCGTCGTCGCCGACGATCAGCGGGTGGAAGGGCAAGGTGGCCCGCACGCAGGAAAGGCGGTATTGCAAGGTGGCTTCCCAGGTCAGCATAACCTCGTAATCAAGCTGCTTCAGGGGGCCGTCCAGGCTTTCGAATGCGGGCGCCAGGTCCGGGCGGCAGCGCCGCAGAAATTCTTCCACCGACCGGATGTCGCTTTCGGCGAACTGGGCCGCCACCTCGTGATACGTTGCATGCAGCTCCGGCGGCAGATCCAGCACCCTCAGCCGCGCCGCGACCTTGTGCAGCATGGAATTGCCGACAAACGAAACGGCCGAACGCCAGGCATGCCCCGGCGGCAGGGTCTGCCCTGGTTCGGGGGGGCTGAAGCGGGTGACGTCCGTGCCCAGCGGCAGGTAGAAGACATGCTCAAATCCGAGAGCGCGCAAGGACACGAGATTGTCCGCGTCCCAGGTGAAAATGGCGGCCCAGGGGCTGACCAGATCGGTGTAGTGGGCCAGCACCAGATGCGGGTTGTCCACGAACCAGGAAGCCAGCGGCAGGCGTAATTTTTCCAGAAGTCCCATCAGCACCCCTTCACGGTCAACCCCCAGATGGTTGATGGTGACGATGCAGTCGGGCCTGAACTCCATGACCGCGTTCAGCAGCCTGCGCACAAATTCTTCATGCCCCAGTTCACCCTCGGGTATCTGGATGACACGGTGCGGCACGGCAAGCCGTTCGCAGGCGGCCACCAGTTCGCCGAGCAGAAAATAGCTGCTGGTCAGCAGCAGCAGGCGCGGCTGGTCGGATGTGAATTTGGGATAGGCGGCTTTTTCCCAGAAATTATAGCGGACGCTGGCGGATGCGGCGTCACGGACGGCGGCGTAAAAGTCCCTGTCCAGACGCAGATAAAAGGGATGGGTGAAGGGAAACAACGGCAGATTGCCGTTTGTTGCCTGCCAGCGGGTCAGGTCGCGCAGCGCTGTTTGCGGGTTCGGCGCGTCCAGCCAGACGATGCCCGGGCAGTGGGCAAATTTTTCCCGCAGGCCGGAAACGCGGAGGATATCCGCTTCCTTGTCGATCACGGCCAAAGGGAAGTTGTCGCCCTGTTCCGCGCGTAATCGGTCCACCAGGGCGGCAAGGGCAAAGCCGACCCCGCCGCCGATCAGCACCGGCAGATGCGCGCCGGGTTTGAAGGCGGCATCATTGTCGGCGACAACGGCAAGTTCGCGCGCGGCTCCGCCGGCGCCCAGCATGGGAACGGTCCGGCCGCCAAGCGGCACGGCGATGTCCGCCAGAGTTCCTTCCGACAAGACGGGAGCCGCGGTCGAGGAGGCCGTCATGACGGAAACGCGCCGGCGGAAGGCGGAGGGTTCTGGACCAGGGCCGGGGAATTGCATGCGATGTCGTCTTCCTGCAAACGGAAATGGACGTCCTTCTGCTGGTCCACGATTTTCAGATACGCTTTGCCGATGCTCAGTTCCACGCCGGGGAACACGGTACCCGGCACGATGACTCTGCTTTTTTCCGCTTTGCCCGCGTCAGCGGCAAATCCGCGCCACAATGCCTGGCGCAGCTGCAGGGCCACGGCAAGTTTGCGGGTCGCCAGTTCCTGCAACGGCGCGCATTCTTCGGCATGGTGCCGGCCCATGCGGGTGCGGCTTTCGAAATAGCGCAGTTTTTCCCGCTGTTTGTTCACGCAATCTTCGATTTCCTGCAAACGCAGAAATTCAAGCGGATTGTACCCCAGCGATACGCGCGTGGTAGCGCCCTGTCCGCCGCCGAGCTGCTCTTTGACGTAAATCTGGCCGTTGGCGTGCGCGCTGCCGCCTTGCAGCCGCCCTTTGACGATCAGCGATCCGCCGACGTACAGTTCGCTGTGCATGCAGGCGCCGTCAATGATCAGATTGCCCGCGGTGATGATCCGCGCGTTTTCGCAATAAGCCAAATGGACGGTGCTCTCGGCCCGCAGCAGTGCCGTGGGCGTGCCTTTCACTCCGTCCTGGCAGGTTATTCTTCCTCTGGCCCGCACCGTGCCGCCGTCAACCCGTCCTTTGACCAGAATATCCGATCCGCAGAGGGAGAAGCCGGGAAAAACGCTGCCGTGCACCACGACGTCGCCGGAAAAAAAGATGTTGCCGGTGTGGAAATTGATGTCCTGCCGCACGTTGAGCAGTTTTTTGACCGTGATCAAACCCTGGTGGTAAAAACAGTACCCCGTGGCCAGGGCGACGATGCGGTTGGGGTTGTCCGGATCGCGGCCGCAGTTGGGGCCTTCGGGAAATACCGGATCAGGATATATGTATTTGGGATCAAGAGCGGATCCGGCGTCGGCGAACAGGTCGGGCGGGTCCGCGTCGTTCGCGGAAAAAGTTTCCCGGCGGGAAGGGGCGGTTCCGGTCGCGTTTCCGGCTGCCTGATCCGCCGGGATCGAGCCTTCCGGCAGAGAATCCAGATAGACCAGTTCGGCCAGAATCTGCCCCGCCACGACGTTCTGCACATAGCCCAGATAGTGGGCGTTGACGTTCCCGTCGGCCATGGCCACGGGCCGCAGGCGCTTGTGGTTGAAATCCGGGGCGAAATAGTGACGCAGGTAATAGGGCATGGCCGTGTCCGCAAAGGGTAAGGGTCAATCCGGCAAAGCCAGAAGCAGTTCTTCCTCGTTATCCAGCACGGTGAACATGTGCGACAGGGCCAGGGCGTCCAGGGCGCGGCGCAGCTCCGGGCCGGGGCGGAACAGCACCAGACGTTTATCCCTGCCATGGACGGAGGCGGCAAAATTCACCAGTGCGGCGACGGCGTTGCGGCAAAAGGAATTCAGAGATGAAAAATCGAGCACCACCAGTTGCACGGAGCCGGTCAGCAAAGAATCGAGCGAGGCGGCGAATTCCGCCACATGGTCAAGCCCCAGATCGCCGAAATAGCGTGAAAGCACGGCTTCCTGCCTGGCCGTGGCTCCGAACTGCGCCACACAGGCGTTGGCGACATCGCTGCGCAACGGCGTTTTCATGTTCAAAACATCGACGAAGTCGCCGATGAAACTTGTATGGACGAACGGTTCCATATGGTTCCCTGCCCGGTATGCGTGCGCCGCCATAGTATACTAACTTTTTTTTTCAGTACAGGCCCAGTTCCGAAAGGGAAGGCTGGCGGGCGTGGATGAATCGCGGAGGAAAGGTCGCATGCGCATATGGCGGGGAATGGGACGGGACGGGGCGCTGCGGCAGCCGGGATTTCGCCTCACGCCGGCAGCTCCGGGCCCGGCAGATCCCGCGCCGGGCGCGGAGTGAAGTCGGGAAAGCGTTCGAGCAGGCGGAGCAAACAGTTATCGATCCCCTTGCCGATAAGCACAAGGAAGCGGTCCGGGTTCGCCCTGGACGGGGCGTCTTCCAGGCGCAGGCGGGATGCCGCGTACTGGACCACGGCCGCTGTACCCGTATCGGCCAGAGTCACAATGCCCTTGATGCGCGCGACGCGCCCCGCGACGGCGTCCGCCAGGGCGGCCAGAGTTTCGCGCGCAACCGGTCCCGGAACGGCGAGCAGGAGCGAAACGTAGCCTTCGTCCGCGTGGGTCAGGAAGGAAAAGGCCGACAGAGCGGGCGCGGCGGCTGCGGCATTGTTTTCCGCCAGCGCATCCAGAAGGCCGAAAGGCACGCGGCCGTGGACCGATTCCAGCAGGGTGGCGGAAGGATTGAGACCCGTCAGAAGGCCGCGCAGGGACGGCAGGATCGCGGGATCCACGGCATCGGTTTTGTTCAGCACCAGAACCCGCGCATGGCGGATCTGTTCCGCGGCCAGGCCATGAAGACCGGTCCCCGCCCGCGCCGTTTCCTGCAAGGTCAGGGCGTCCGCCAGGGAAAGGGCCAGGCCGGGCCGCACCATGTCCCCCAGTTCACGCACGGCGGCGGCGACCAGGGCGGGGTTGGCCAGGCCGGTCGTTTCCAGAATGATCTGTTCCGTGGGGCCGGCCGCGCACAGGCGGCGCACGGCGGGCCTCAGGCTGTCCGCCAGGGTGCAGCACACGCAGCCTTCATCCAGGGCCTCGGTCAGGGTCTCCTCGGCCAGCAATGCGGCGTCCAGGCCAATGGCCCCCAGTTCGTTCTGCAGGACCCCCGTGTAGCGGTCATGGTTGTGCAGCCAGGCCAGCCATTCGCTGATGAAGGTCGTTTTGCCCGAACCCAGAAAGCCGGAAACCACGTGGAGCAGGGGGAGGTTTTCATCCGGTTTTTCCGGTACGGCCGGGTGGAAACGCCTTGCGGCAAGGGGGCGGCGCCTTTTTTCCTCCGGCGAGGGGATGCTTTCGCCCAACTCCATATGCAATGCGGCGCCGGGCAGAAACTGCCCGTCCAGCACTCCCTGATTGCCCTCCTGATCAAAGGCGGGCAGGGGGAAACGTTCCGGCAGGATGGCGAAGCGGCCAGCCTCGGCGAAAACGGCGGCAAGACTGTTCGTCAACAGCCGGAACAGCGGCAGAACCAGACGCAGGGCGGGGATGTCCTGTTCGCGCTCCTCCGAACCTTCGCCAAGGCGGAGTATCCTGTTCCGGGCCGGAGCCCGGACGGACAGTTCCAGGCCCAGACCGTCCAGGCGCAGCCCCAGACGCAGGCCGCCCAGATGATACAGCGAGGCGGCTTCGCGGCAGGCGAATTCGCGCACAAAGGAAAAATACTCCGCCGAGGAGGCCAGATCGCAAGCCCGGACGGAAAAACGCGACAGCACCGGTTCCGCGGGGTCGGGGAAATAAAACAGGCTGCATTGGCCCCGCAGGGATGCGAAATCGAGTTGTTCTTCCAGAAACGCCATGCCGAAAACGCCCGGCAGGCCGGATTCGCGGCACGTCCAGGCGTGCCCCGTGCCCATGCAGGGCCGCAGGCCCCGCCAGCCCAGAGCGCGAGCCGTTGTCCGGTCAAGGTGGATCGCGGCCACAAAAGCGGTCAGAAAATCTGCGCAGGTTTCGCCGTGTTCCGGAGATTCCGGCGGCCAGGAAGGAAGAATGGCGCGGATATCCATAAGGGTATGCTTTCGATGCGGAACGCAGCCCGGAACCCGGCGAGGCGCGCCCTGCGTTTGTGTTTTCGCCGGGGCGGCGCGTAACGCCGCCCCGGCGGGGATACTGTCCGGGGACGAGCTCCGGCGGTATTACGCCTGAGCCCCGAAGACCAGGGTGTCACTGTTGCCCAGGTACACGTCGGACTTGGAACGGAAACGGGCCGTGCCGCGCACCACGGGGTATTTGACATCCACGAACTTGCGCGCGGTGACCAGGCCCGTGCAGTGGTTGCAGCCGATTTTCTGCAGATCCCACTTTTTCAGGCCGATGACCAGATCGTCATACTTGGGATCCCAGTCGTCAAAGGGGGATATGTGCAGCCCGCCATACAGACCGTAAAAGCGGTCGTTTTCGTACTTCAGTTCCCGGTACGCCGTGTCCGCGAACAGGATGATCCCCTGGTGGCAGCAGCCGGTCACGCTGAGCAGGCCCAGGTCCTTGATGTTGAAGTACATGGACATTTCTCCGTATACCTTGAGAATGATGGGGATTTCGAACATGTACAGGGCCATGCCCGGCTGTACTGTATACAGGCCCTTGGGCACTTCCGTGACCTTGCCCCTGTGGCCGGAATCTTTCAGATACTGCCGGCCGGCGGGGAAAAAGGTCTTGGGGTGATACACATGGATGTCCGGACGGTATTTCATGGTCACGGGCACGCCCCAGTAATGGTCCATGTGTTCGTGCGACACCATCAGGGCGGCGATTTCGTTGTTGGCCAGCATCTTGTCGATGCCTTCCCGCCGGAAGGACTGGTCCATCCAGTCATAGGACCAGCCGGTATCCAGCAGATACTTGGTGACCCGGCCGTCCAGAGCCTCCACTTCCACCAGGCAGGAGAAGCCGCCCAGGTTGTCGGTGCTGACGGAAGTTGCCTTGGCGATTTCCCAGGCCTTTTCCAGTTTGTTCGGCAGGTATTCCTTGATCCTGGCAATGCCTTCCTGATAGGTGCCCTTGCCCACGCCCTTGCCGTTGCCCAGAGGACCCCAGTTGTAGGTGTACTGGTCCACCAGCAACCCGCCCGCGCCGCGCACGTCCTGCATGAACACGCCGTTGTCGAACCAGCTGGTCTCGGAGATGTTGGTGATTTTGACGGATTTGCAGACCCCGAAATCCTGCATTTTCCGCTGCACTTTGGGCAAAAAGCTTTCCCGCATGGGGGAATAGGAGAACAGGCCCATGGCGCCCAGCGTGCCCGCGCCGAGTCCCAGAGTCGCTCCCTTGATGAAATCGCGTCTGCTTATGGACATGGGAGCCTCCGTTACGGGATAAGGTTGATGCTTTTGCTGACGACGGGGATCAGCCAGACCGTCAGGAAATACCCGGCCACTCCGACGGCCACGCCCGTGATCACGCCGGGCACCATGCTGGGCTGCCACAGGGGTTCCGCTTCAAAGCGGGCGTGTTCGGCGGCCTGTTCCTCGGCGGTTTTGGCTTCCAGCTTCCAGCCGGGCCAGTTGTCCATAAACCAGTGGTTGATGATCCAGATGTTGAGCAGCCAGATGGTGGGGATCATGGGGAACTGCTGCGGGTGGGAAAAGCCCTTTTGGGTGCCCAGGAAATTGTGCGCCGTGGCGTAATAGACCGCGTAGAAGGCAAGACCCGCGACGATGACGATGCCGGTGCGGATCAGGATGTTGGCGGGGGTGGAGTATGCGCGCGGCCAGTTGTTGCAGTAAAACTGCAGGAAAATGGCCGGCACCAGGAAGAAGATCGCGGTTTCGCCGACGTGCAGCCAGCGCCAGTCGGGGGCGGCGTCGCGGCGATGTCCGCGGATGGATTCGCCCCAGGCCAGTTCCTGCGCGTACCAGAAGAAGAAGCACAGGGCCAGGGATATGACGATGATGCCGAAGAACAGGGCCCAGCGCCTGGTCCAGGCGTTTTTGATCAGGCAGAAGGGCCAGCGTTCCCAGATGCCTTCCATCAGCCAGACCACCACGGTGCAGCACATGATCCAGGCGATGTGGAAGTTGCCGGAAACCGTGTGGGCGAAATTTTCCCAATACGGCGGGGTGATGGCCGCGAAGGCCTGCCAAGGATAATACAGGATGCCCATGTGCGAATGCATGGTCAGAAAATACACAATGGTGCTGAGGAAGAAGGTCAGCACCCAGATGCTGAAGCCGCGCACCGGCTGGGGCATTTGGGCCCAGGGTTCGCCCTCCATGGCCACGACCCAGGCCGGGGACAGCCATGATGCGATGGCCGCGAACATCAGACAGGCCGTGGCCGCGTATTCTTCGGCAAAGAATTTGGTCACGCCGGGCAGTTTGGTCAACTGGTCCGAATTGAAGTAGGCCAGGCCGTAATTGCCCAGAATACCTTCAAAAAAGCCTTTGATCAGCAGCAGCATGAGCGCCACCGCCACCAGCGTCAGCACCAGCCCCTTGGTCACGGGATGGGCCGTGCGCAGCCAGGAGCGTTTGAAGGGCCAGAAATCGAAGATGTATGCCATCCAGATCAGGATGATCAGCAGCCAGCGGCAGTAGTTGTAGCCGACGTACGGAGTGTACAGCCGCATGACGCCGCGCGGGTCCTGAAAAATCCACCAGGTTATCGCAAAAATCAGCAGCGTGAACACCAGGTTGGCAAGAGCGGGAAGAGGTCCGCCCCAGCGCGCGACAAGTTTTCGTTCTTCCAGATACGAACTGAGTTGGCCAGCCATAGTACCTCCTTATGGCATGCAGCAGGGGATATGCCGCGTCGCGCGCCGTTCAGGGGCGGCGGCTTCGCAGCAGCAACGCAATATAGTCCGCGGCGTACGAGGCCGCCGGTTCCGGTTCTTTGCGGCGCACCGCCCCCAGCAGGCGGGCCAGGCAGGCGAAGACGGATTCGTGTTCCGCCTCCGTCCGCGCGGTGAACAGTTCGGGAAAATACCGGCCAGAGGGCAGAAGGGATTCAAGGGCCGCGGCCAGTTGGGGATTGTCCGCGCCGTGCGCGATCCCGCGCAGAAAAGCGGTCTGCGCCGCCGCGAAGTCCGCCGCAAGACCGGCCTGCACGGCGACGCCCACCGGAGTGAGCAGCCGTTCCAGTTCCAGCAGAGCCTGCGGCGATGCCCTTTGGGCGCAAAGGGCGGCGACAGCGGGTAAAAGATGGGGCAGTCCATCCAGGCGGTAGAACAAATTTTGCCGGGTTGTGCAGGCCGCTGTGCCGGAAGCGGGCTCCACATAGGTGCCGCTGCCCTGGCGGGATCC
This sequence comes from Desulfovibrionaceae bacterium, assembly GCA_031550605.1. Classification (GTDB taxonomy): domain Bacteria; phylum Desulfobacterota; class Desulfovibrionia; order Desulfovibrionales; family Desulfovibrionaceae; genus FLUQ01. Next base: position 21,486 of record JAVBOK010000069.1, read on the forward strand.
CAGAATGCCCCGGCCGTGCAGCATCCGCAACGCCGTGCGCAATGTATTGCGACTGACGCCGAAATCTTCGGCCAACTGGCGTTCCGGGGGCAGGCGGTCGTGGGGCTGCCACTTGCCCGAACGGATTTTTTCTTCGATCAGGGATGCGATATGCTGCTGTTTTTCCATACCCTGCCTGCATTTGGTTGAACCAATAGTATAAAAACGGATGGATTTGCCAAGGTTTTTCTTCAGGCGCCGCAAGAAGGGCCTAATCATGCCCTTTCATATTCTTTTTTTTCTGTAATTGGTTCTACCGGGAAGACGTGTCGCGGACTTGTTTCCGCCACAGGTCAATAGCGCGGGTAAAGGCGGGGACAAGCACGTCGTAGCGTTCGGAACCGGCCAGGGAAAAGGCGGCCGGCCGGGTGGAGCAAAGGATCAGCACCGCGTGCAGGCGGCCGCCGCGGTAGAAGGGGCGGGCGATATACGAGCGGACGCCCCGGGGCACGAACAGAACCCAGTCGATGGATTTGATGCTGTCCAGGGTGTCGTCGACCACCAGACAACCCAGGCCGTGGCGCTCAATGTCCTGGGCGATGGTGCCTTCATAGGAAAACGTGCTGCCCCAGGGCAGGTCGGCGCAGGGTTTGCCCACCCCGTACACGGTGACGCATCCCTTGCGGGCCTTGATGTCGGAAAAAATCAGGGCGTCATAGGCATGCGGTTCGTGGCTGGCCAGCAGGCCCTCCATGGCGGCGCGCAGGGAAGGTGCGGCCTCTGCCTGTTGCAGCAGCGCATGTTCCGCCGACCCCGGAGGGGCTTTTTTCGCGGCGAGGGCCGGCCGGTTCTGGCCCGTCCTGCGCAGCAGGCAGAGCCGGGCCAGACGCCGGCCCTCCCAAATCACGTGGGGAAGGCGCGCTTCCTCGCTGACGGCGGCGCCCGCCGCGCCACGCAATATCAGCGAGCCGCTCCAGACAGGATTTTCGGCCATATGATCCAGGGCCTTGGATGCGGCGGATGCGGCGGCACGGGGCATGAGCGAAAAAAAGGAGCGATGGTCTTCGTCCGGGGCAAAGCCGAAGTGCTGCGCAGCTTCCGCGTTGCATCCCGCGATATTCCGCGTGGAAAGATCCACAAGCAGCACGGGGTAGCCGGCGGCTGACCGGCACAGGCCCTGCCTGCCCGCGGCGGCATGGTTCAGTTCAGGGATCAGATACTCCCAAGCCGGCTGCAACAGCCCGTTGTAATAATTCTTGTTGTTCGGGCAGGGCCAGCCCTGCAGCAGCTGCCATTGCCCCGGGTTCTGCCCGTTCTGGCCGGTAAGGCGGAAAAAGGCGCAGGCCGGGGAACGCGAAGCGATGGCTTCCCAGAACTCCGTCAACTGCAGATGGTCTTCGGCCGCCGTGGCCTGCCGCCGGAAATGAGCGTCCTTGAGCAGGGATTCGGTTTTGTCGCCCAGCAGCGGGTGCCGCCAGGGGTGCAGCACTTCCAGGCGCGAACGCGGCACCTCGATACGCCAGGCGAGGCCGGGAAAGGAACAGACCCACGCCTGAATCCAGGAAACGGCGGATTCGGGCGGCATTGCTGGGTGACTCATTTATAAAGCGTACTGGTATTTGACCGGAAGGACCAGAGAAATCTCTTCCGTTCCCAGGATGGAAGGGCGTTTCACCACCCCGCTGGCCTGTCTGACGGCTTCTTCGGCGGCCCGGTCGAGAGCCGGGTTGCCCGACCCCCCGCTCAGTCTGATATGCTGGAACGTGCCGTCCGGGACGATGGTGAGGGAAAACAGGGCCAGACCGATAAATTCCCGCCGGGCAAGAGGGGAAACAAAACGGCGGGCATGGACCGCCTGCAGCACGTCTTCAAGATAGCGCCGCCGTTCCTGGGCGCGTTTATCCACCCCGTCCCGTCTGGCACTTTCCGCATCGGCCGCTTCCAGAGACACGGAAACGGTTTCGGCTATCAGGGGCGCGCCGGACGTGAATTCATGGCTGAGACGCTGGCCCTGCCCGTACAGGGCGGTGATTTCGGACCAGGGCAGATGGAACAGCATGAAATGCAGAAACAGGGAGATGGCCAGTCCGGCATACAAGCGCGACGCGTCGGTCATGGCCGTTCCTGTGTCCCTTGGCCGGCGGGTTCCGAACCGGGCTTGCCCGTGGCGATGACCAGCCGTTCGCCGCCCAGTTTGCGCACCGCGTCGACAATGCGCACCAGGGCTTCCACCGGCGCGTCGGGCGCTGTCCGCAGCACCAGTTGCCGGCGGTCCGGCAGGCCCGCGCCGTTCCGCGCGGCGCTGTTCCGCAGGAAAAGGCCCAGATCTGCGGGCTTCAGGGCGACTCCTTCGCAGGACAGGCTGCCGTCGGAAGCCAGCCGCAGTTCCAGAATTTTTCCGGACAGCGGGCGGCTGGTCTGGGCCGGGGGCAGTTCCACGTCCATGCCGCGCACGGCAAAAGCTGACGCGATGATGAAAAACAGCAGCAGAATGAAAATGACATCCAGCAGCGGGGTCAGATCCGGCCCTTCATCTTCCCGGTACCCGGCGTCGCGGAAGAACGCCTTAATCATGGTCTTGTCCGTTCCGGCCCGTCTCCAGAACCACAAGGGAAGCGGCAAGCCGGTGCAGGGCCTTGCAGGTGCGGCGGCAACGCCCCTGAAAAGCGTGCAGCGCCAGCAGCACGGGTATGGCGATCAGAAGCCCGGCCGCCGTGGTAAGCAGAGCCTGCCAGATGCCTTCAGCCAGGACGGAGAGATCCACGCCGCCCTGAGTCGCCGCCAGCCGCGAAAAGGTGTTGATCATTCCCAGAATCGTGCCCAGAAGCCCCAGCAGGGGAGCCGCCCTGACGATGACGCTGAGCACGGACAGGTTTTTTTCCAGCCGGGCCATGATTTCCTCCGCCAGCAGGGACAGGACGTCATTTTTCTCCGGAGACGGCGGCGCGATTAGTTCCTGGAAAAAAGGGGCGAAGACCGGCGATCCTTCCGGCAGCAAGGTTTTGACGGCGGAAATGTCCCGGAGGGACAGGGCGGCGGCGATTTTTTTGTCCATGCCCGGCTGGGGAAAGCCCAGAGAAAGGTAAAAAAGCGTCCGTTCGCAGATAACGGCCAGGGCCAGAACGGACAGGCCCAGCAAAGGCCACATCACCCAGCCGCCCAGATAGAAAAAGTGCATGGAATCTCCTTGTCAGCGCGCGGGGAAAAAAAGTTCCGCTTCTTTCCGGTCTTTGACCAGAGGAGTCAGGCGTTCACGGGTTTGGATCGCGCCGGGGGCCGTGTCCCGCCGCAAGTGCAGGGGGCAGGCGGCCACGCAGGCCTGGCAGATGATACACAGTTTTTCGTCCGTGACCGGACCGGCGGCGTCGACGGAAACGGCCCCGGACGGGCAGACCGCGGCGCAGGCGCCGCAGGAGGTGCAGTCCGCCAGAGCGTCGTCCGTCATGACCGGCGCGCGGCAGATGTCGGGATAGGGCCGGTAGGGGGTATTGCCGGGCAGAGCCAGGGGTTCGGGAACCGTCCCGGCGGCCAGGGCCGCCGCTTCCCGGCCCAAGCGGGAGGCCTTCTCCAGATCGGCGGCATCGGGCCTGCCCGGCGCCATGGGGAACGCGTCCGTATGGTACGAATGCCGCGAGACGAAGGCGCCGGCGGCCAGAGGGACGAAGCCCGCGGCCCGGGCCGTCTCTCCCAGTTCGAGAAGGGCGTCGTCATAATGCCGGTTGCCGTAATTGACCGCCAGAATCGTCGGGGTTTTTTCGCCCTTTGCCCTGGTCAGGGCAAGCGCCGCCAGACGCGGCACCCGGCCGAAATACACGGGCACGGCCAGAATGACCAGGTCGGCGGCGGAAAAGGTGAGGGCGGCGTTCTTTCTGGCCGCCGGCAGGGTCAGGTCGTGAAGGACCGTCGGCAGTCCCGCGCCTTTGGCCACGGTTTCCGCGATCCTGCGTGTGCTGCCGGTCGGGGAGAAACAGACGACGGAACATCGGGTCACAGGCATGGATTTCTCCTTGCGGTGGAGTGTTGGCCCGGTCGGGGCGCGGCTTGGCGCCGGGCGGAGCATCCGCGGCCGGGGGCGGGCTTTGCCGCCGTTACGCGGCTGTTTGAAGCGGTGGTTGCTCCGGGTGCTGTCCGCATGAGGGAAAGAATGCACTGTGATCTTTCCGCGCCGGTGCATGCTGGCGGTATTCCAGCGTCGTATGCTACAAAATAAGGGTAACCGGGCCCCAGTTGGTCAGTGAAACATCCATGTCGGCAGCGAAAATGCCGCTGGCCGTCCTGCCGGGCAGGATCGCGCGCATATGAGCGCAGACCTTGTCGTACAAAACCGCGGCCTGCTCCGGAGGGCAGGCCGGATGGAAGGACGGCCGCCGTCCTTTGCGGCAGTCCGCGTACAGCGTGAATTGCGACACGAGCAGAATTTCGCCGCCGCAGTCGGCCAGCCCCAGATTCATGTGCCCTGCGTTGTCCGGGAATATCCGCAGCAGTGGCAGTTTGCGCAAAGTGGCGTCAATGTCCGGCCAGGCGGCGGGGCCGGAATCTTCCGGTCCGAAACCGACCAGCACGAGCAGGCCGGCGCCAATGGCGGCCACCGTATCGCCGTTCACCCTGACAGATGCCTGCCGTACCCGCTGCACAACCAGACGCATGCTCAGTTCCCGTTCTTTTCCCCTCCGGCCGGGGGACAGCAGGCCAGGGTCCGGGAAGCGCATTCATCCTGTTCCGGCGCATAATCCGTGGCATAGTCGGCCTGGCGGGAATATTGTTCCATCTCCTCAAGCCGCAGGGTGCGGCGCAGCACCTTGCCGGTGATGGCCCGGGGCAGGCCGTCCCGGAATTCCACCTGGCGCGGCACCTTGTAATTGGCCAACTGCTTGCGGCAATAGCCCACCACTTCGGCCACGGTCAGTTCCACGCCGGGTTTGGGCACGACGTAGGCTTTCAGCGTTTCGCCCCGGGTGGGGTGCAGAACGGCCACAGCCACGGCTTCCTGGATTTTCGGGTGTTCCAGCAGCACGTCGTCGATTTCGCGCGGGTAGACGTTGTATCCGCCCACGATGACCATGTCTTTCTTGCGGTCCACGATGTAGAAATAGCCGTCCTCGTCCATGGAGGCGATGTCCCCGGTATACAGCCAGCCGTTGCGCACGGCGTTGGCCGTGTCGTCGGGCCGGTTGTAGTACCCGCCCATGACCTGCGGCCCCCGGATGATCAGTTCGCCCAGCTTGCCCTGCGGCACGAGCAGGGTACCGACTTCCATGTCCACGATCCGGGCTTCCGTATCCGGCAGGGGCATGCCGATGGAGCCGAATTTGTGCTTGCCGTGGGTGGGGGTCAGGTGGGTTATGGGCGAACATTCGGTCAGGCCGTAGCCTTCGATGACCTTGCAGCCCGTCAGTTTCTGGAAGCGTTCCAGAGCGGCCGCCGGAATGGGGGCGGAACCGGATATGCAGTATTGCAGCGAGCCCAGGTCGTACCTGGCGAAATCCTTGTGCTGCATCAGGGACAGGTACACGCTGGGCGCGCCGGGAAAAAGCGTGACTTTATGTTTGGCGATCAGGCGCAGCAGTTCGCCGGGATCATAGCGAGGGATAAGCACCGACGTCGCCTGCAGCGAGATGGGCACCAGCAGGCAGGTGGACAGCCCGTAGACGTGGAACAGGGGCAGCAGGGAAGCGAATACGTGCGGTTTCCCCCTGAGGGTGTGCAGCACGGAAAGCGCCTGCTCCACGTTGAGGCTCAGGTTGGCGTGGGTCAGCATGACCCCTTTGGGTTCCCCGGTGGTGCCGCCGGTATACTGCAGCAAAGCCAGGGTCTCGGCCGGATTGTCCACCGGCACGGCCAGGCGTTCCGTGCCTTGCAGCAGGGGAGGAAAGGGGAAAACGGCTTTCCTGTCGTAAGGAATGGGTTTTGCCGTGCCGTCGCGCTTTGTCTTGAAGCGGTACAGCCAGTTGAGAGGAAAGCGCAACGCGTCGCCGATGCTGGTGACGAAATATTTTTCAACGCCCAGGCGGTTGCGCAGGGGGTTCAGTTTGGGCCAGCACAGATCCACGGTGATCATCATGCGGGCGCCTGCGTCGGTGATGTGGTTGACCAGCTCTTTTTCCATATACAGCGGGTTGGTCATGACCACCACGCCGCCAGCCTTGAGCACGGCCCAGAACGAGATCACCGTCTGCGGCAGGTTGGGCAGCATGATGGAAACCTTGTCGCCGGGCTGCAGCCCGTGGGCGTGCAGGTTGGCTGCCATGATTTCCGCCTGTTCACGCAACTGCGCATAGCTGATGCGGTAATTGCGGAACAGGCAGGCCGTCTGCCGGGGGGCTTCGTCAGCCGCGCGGTCGAGCAGGGCGCACAGAGGTTCGGCCTTGTACGTCAGAACGGCGGGCACGCCCGGATCGTAATGGGCCAGCCAGGGAAAAGCCTCGGGGGAAGGAATGGCGTCTGTCATATACTCGGCGGGGTTAAGGTGAACGCTGCTCTCAACGCGGTATAGCCGCAAGAGAAACCGGACGCAACAGGACCGGAAGCTTTATCTCGATTTTTGGTGCATTGCGCGGCGGTCTTTCAACGCATCGTCAACCAGGGGTCGCAATCACCGTTTCAGTCCCGTAACCACGGCATAGGCCTTGATGCCCAGTTTTTCCCCGGTGAATCCGAGGCGTTCTTCCGTGGTGGCCTTGACGTTGACCGAAGCGATCGGCAATTGCAGCAGCGATGCGATGTTTTTGGCAATCTGTTCGCGGTACGGCGCGACTTTCGGGACCTGGGCCACCACGGTCAGATCCGCGTGGGTCAGGGTCAGGCCGCACTGCGCGGTCAGCCGCAATACCTCCGCCAGCAGGATGCCGCTGCTGATGCCGTCGAATTCCGGCGCGGAATCGGGAAACAGCGTGCCGATGTCGCCCCGGCCGGCGCAGCCCAGCAAAGCGTCCATCAACGCGTGCAGCAGGACGTCGCCGTCGGAATGGGCTGAAACGGCAAACTCGCAGGGGATGGGCACGCCCCCCAGCATAAAGGGGCGGTCACCGCCGTAGCGGTGCACATCGTAACCGAAACCGGTCACGGGCAGAGGAGCGTTCATGGAGCCTTCCGGTCCGGCGGATTGCAGCAGGGCCAGATCCGCCGGCGTCGTGATTTTCCTGTTGGTTTCGTCTCCGTCGACCACCAGCACCGCCTGCCCGAGAAGTTCAAGCAGGGCGGCGTCGTCGGTCGCCCCCAGGCCCAGCCGCGCGGCATGGTCGTGCGCACGGCGCAGCGCCGCCGGATCAAAACCCTGGGGCGTCTGCACGGCCCGCAGCCTGTCCCGCGCCGGGGTGGCGGCGACCCGGTTGTCCGCGTCGATTTCCTTGATTGTGTCCGTGACCGCCATGCCGGGAACAACCCCGGAATGGCCGGCGGCCAGGGCGTCCAGCACACGGTTGATCAGGGCCGGATCGACAAAGGGCCGGGCCGCGTCGTGGATGAGCACGGCGTCGGCTTCTTGGGGCACGGCGGTCAGACCCTTGCGCACGGAATCCTGCCGCGTCGCGCCGCCGGAGGCGATTTTCCAGGCCAGGCCGGGCGTATCGCGCAGAGCGAGGCGAGCCACGTCTTTCCGCGCCGCATCCAGAAAATCCGGCGGAAACACAAAAACCACGCCGCGCACGCGCGCGATGCGGGCGAACGGCAGGGCGGAACGCCAGTACAGGGGCTCGCCGCCAAAAGACAGAAACTGCTTGGGCCGGCCGGAAGAATACGCCGCCAGCCGCTGTCCCCGGCCGCCGGCGGCTATGATCACCCAACACTGCATGCGATACCTGAAACGGGAGCCGGACTGTAAGCCGGGTTCTGTATCCCGCCGGGGCGGGATGGTCATCATTCCTCTAGGACGGCGGTCGCCCGCCGCCTCAAGCAACCTACCCGGGGGCTGGCCGGGCCGGCTCATAACGCCCCCCTATTCGGTCTTGCTCTGAACGGGGTTTACCGAGCTCCGCGCGTTGCCGCGCGGACTGGTGGGCTCTTACCCCACCGTTTCACCCTTACCGGGTCAGGCTGCGCCTGCCCGGCGGTCTGCTTTCTGTGGCACTGTCCAGGGGTCGCCCCCTCCGGGCGTTACCCGGCGTTCTGCCCTGCAGAGCCCGGACTTTCCTCTCCGGCTTTCACCGCAGCGATGACCCGTCCGGCTCCCGCGTACACTTGTAGAGCAAAGCGGAATAAAAAGCGAGAGGGCGTCGTTGCGCCCTCGGGTTGACGGCAGACCCCGCAGGGCCGGGGTTTGTCACGAGCCCGCCCGCTCCGGCGCTTTCCGGCGGCAATGAATGCCGTCCGCGCCCGCGCGGCGGGCCGCCGATTTTGTCATCGGCCACCGGCGCTCCGTTGCGCCCTTTTGTTTTCATTCGCCCGGAACCTTAATCCGAAAAATGCTCGCTCCAGTAAATGAGCCGCTGGCAGTTGGGGCAGGAAAGAATCTGCGCGCCTTTTTGCAGTTCGATATAGCTCTGGGGCGGGATGGCAATGTTACAGCCGCTGCACACGCCATTTTTGACGGACACAATGACCGGGTGCGGCAGGCGCTGGCGGATGAACTCATATCGCGACAGCACGGGCAGGGGGATTTCCTTGCCGGTATCGCCGCGTCTGGCGTCCAGGCCTTTCAGGGTTTTTTCCGCTTGGGACAGGCGGGAATCAAGGGTGGCTTCCTTTTCCTGCAGTTCCGTCTGCATGGCGGCGTACCGCTCGTCGGTTTCGGTGATGGCGGCTGTATGGCGTTCCAGTTCTTCGGCCAGAGTAATTTTTTCCTCTTCGCGCGAGCGGTTGGATTTTTCCAGAGAATCCATTTCCCGCATCATGGCGTGATATTCCTTGGCGTTGCCCACCTGCATCAGTTTGTTCTTGCTCTTCTTGATTTTGCCCATATCGGTGTCGATATCGAAATCAAGACGCTTGGCCTGCTCCTTGAGGTGCGACATCTTGTCGTTCAGGCGGTTCTTCTGCTCCTGCAGATCGGCGAATTTCGCGCGCAGTTCCTCGACTTCCCTGGGGGCTTTTTCCATTTCCTGCCGGATGACAAAAATTTCGTCATCCACTTTCTGCAAGGCCACCAGTTGTTCAATTTGTTTCAGGTACAAGCTCAAGGTATCCTCCTGCAATGCATGCGCTCAATGGGTATGCGAAGTATCCGGTTTTTCCACGCCGGTCCCTTCATAAGACAGGGGGTCGGCAGCCGGGACAAAGGTGACGGTCAGCGCGGGCAGGGCCTGCCGCAACAGCAGGGCGAAACGCCGCATCATGGTTTCTTCCAGCGTGAAGTGTCCGACATCCAGCACCCGGATGCGGGTTTCAAGGGCTGCATGGTATTTCAGGTCGCCCGTGATGAAGATGTCGGCTTTTGCGGCTTCGGCCGCTTCGATCAGGGACGATCCGGAACCGGGACAACAGGCGACGGACGCCACGATTTCCGGCCTGGGGCCGGCGGCGGACCAGGAGTTTTTGCCGGTCAGCGCGGCAAGACGCCCGATGAAGGCGGCATAGGGAACGGGTTCGGGCAACTTCCCCGCGATGCCGAAGCCGAAAGGCAGGGGGGAGGCGCCGTCTTCAGATGTCGCTTCCAGCACCGCGCGGCCTGTCAGCCCCAGTGCGTCGGCCAGCCAGGCTGCGGGGCCGAAGGGGTTGGCATCCAGAGAGGTGTGCGCGCTGTACAGCGGCGCGTCGTGGGTGAACAGCAGACGGAGAACGGCGTGATAGTCGTCCTCTTTATCCGGAAAGCGCGGCTGCATGGTCAGGGGATGGTGAGCCAGGATCATGTCCGCCCCGGCCCGCAGGGCCTTTTCCACCGCGTCCGGAGTGGGGTCGAGCAGCACGGCCAGATGGTCCGCTGTCCTGCGGCGGGCTGCAACCTGTATCCCTGACCTGTCCCAGGCTGCGGCCGCGCGCAACGGCGCAATGCATTCAATGCTGTCAATGATTTCAGATAGTTTCACAATCGCCCCCTCTGAAAAGCAGGATGCTCCTACTGCCTGGGCGGTAGAAGCATCCTGTTGCGCGAAATTTCCAGGCGACGGCCTGGCCTGCGTATCCAGTCAAAGGGGGGACTCCTTACAACCAGGGCATTTTTAAAGTGGTGTGGGATATTGTGCCATGGCCGGTCATTAGTCAAGCTTTTTTTCCCGCAATGTCGCGCTTGATCATTTTTGCCGGTTTTACTATCGTTCCTGCGCATAGAGAACGACTTTCCGTTTTTTCTTTCACTTTTTGCACAAAAGCAGGTGCCGGTATGGTTGAAAGCGTTTTTCCCAGGCTGGTAAAAGTGCGGCAACATTTCCCCCGGCCGCGGGTTGCCGATATCGCCGAAACCATGGCGACGGAGATGCGCTCCCTTCTGGGCGCCGCCGGCATCGGCGCGGGCAGGACTGTGGGCCTCACGGCGGGCAGCCGGGGCATCCAGAACATCGTGCCCCTGCTGGCCGCCGCGGCGAAGACCGTGCGCGAAACCGGCGCAACCCCCGTATTTCTGGCGGCCATGGGCAGCCATGGCGGAGGAACCCCGGCAGGCCAGGCGGACTTGCTGGAAAGTTTCGGCATCACGGAGCAGACCGTGGGCGCGAAAATCATCACCTGCGCCGACGGCCGCGAAATCGGCGTGACGCCGGGCGGCCTGCGCGCGTATATGCTGCAATCCGCCTTTACAGTGGACACCCTTATACCCATCAATCGGGTCAAGACCCACACTTCGTTCAAGGGCCCCATAGAAAGCGGCATGATCAAAAAACTGGTTGTGGGGTTGGGCGGCCCTCCCGGCGCGCGGCAGTTCCACAGTCAGGGCAAAGCCACGGACCTGCCCGTGCTGCTGCAGGACGTGGGGAAATTGATCCTGGAAAAGATGCCGGTCGTCGGCGGCATCGCCATAGTGGAAAACGCCTATGAGGAGACGGCCGTCATCAAGGCGGTCCCCGCGGGGAACATGCTGGAGGAAGAGACCAGGCTGCTGGCCTATTCGAAAACCCTGATGCCGGCCCTGCCCGTGACGCAGTTGCACGCCCTGGTTATTGAAGAAATGGGCAAGAATTACAGCGGCACCGGCATGGACACCAACATTATCGGTCGCCTGTACATCCAGGGCGAGCCGGAACCCGCGGACCCGCACATGCGCTATCTGGCGGTCATGGATCTTTCGGAAGAGTCGCACGGCAACGCTTGCGGCATCGGCCTTGCGGACTTTACAACACAGAAACTGGTGGACAAGATCGACAGAAAACCGACCTACCTGAATTGCCTGACGTCCACATTCCCCATCCGGGCCAAAATACCCCCGTATATGGATACGGAAAAGCAGGTGCTGGAAACCATTCTGCAATGCCTGTCCGGCAGCGTGCCCGCTGAAAAGGCCCGTCTGGTCGTGGCGCCGAACACGCTGTTTTTGGAGGAATGCTACGTTTCCGAAGCCCTGCTGCCCGAGATTCGGGCCAAGGATGGCATGGAAATCGTCGGCGAACCCTTTCCCATGCGTTTCGACGCCGACGGGCGGCTGCAGCCGCGGTTGCTGAAAAAACACTGAACAGTGAAGCGGAGCGGATCACCGACCCCGACCGGAAACGGCCGGGGTCATTTTCATCGCGCAGGGGGCGGGCAGCGAGAGAAAACGGGCATTGGCCGCTTTTCCGTCCGGTGGTATGGCCCGCATCCGGCGCATGGGCTGGAAATGAAAATCCCTCCCGCAAAAACGGCCGGGGGATTCGTGCGGGGGGGGGGCGGTCATTTGCTGGCGGATGCTTCGCTGCGCCGCGTATCCGCCAGAGCGTTTTCGCAATGAAAAAGGTTCACTCGCCGTTTTTCGCGGCACATTCGGGCAGCGTTGGCGGCAGGCCCCATTCGGTGACGCAGGAAGCGATGAAATCATAGACCGCCGCGTGTTCCGCCTTGCCGTTGCCGGTGACGGTCAGCGGCTCTCCGAAACGGATGTTCACGGGGATTTCCGGCCGGATGCGGCCCTGATCCTTGAACAGGCCGAAGCAGCCGTTCAGCCCCCAGGCGTCGGTGCGCATCGCCACCGGAACCACGGGAACGCCGGCTCTGCGGGCCAGCTTGATGCCCATGGAATTGAAATGCTGCGGGTCAAGAACTAGGCGTCGGGTGCTTTGGGGGAAGATGATCATGGAAATGCCCCTGGCCAGACGTTCCGATCCGCCTTCCATCACGGCCGTGAAGTCCGCCCGGGGGTCTTTGCGCTGAATGGCCACGGGGTTGCGGGACCGCATCACGTGGCAGAAGAAAGGGTACCTCAGCAGGCTTTCCTTGACCACGAAAGAAACGTCCATGCAGGACTGGATCAGGCAGGGCAGGATAAAAGCTTCCAGGGTGCTCATGTGGTTGCCGATGAACACGCAGGGACGGCCCAGCTTCTTGTACCGTTCCATGCCTTCGACGCTCACCCGCACGCCGCTGTATTCCAGGGCGCGCAGGGTTTCTATGCTGGACAGTATCCATTCGTCGCTGGAGTAAACCCCCGCCTTGACCTTGTTGGCCGCCCTGTTCACGATGGAACACATGGTCCAGTAAAAGCTGAGGCTGGGGAACAGACGGTTGAAGGGACGGATCATTCCTTCCGGCGTGGTGTAGACATCGCCGGGAAAGGGCGGCCAGGGTGTCGGCAGTACGGTCATTTCTTGTTTCCTTTTTTCTCCAGCAGGCGTTTCCACCAGTTGGCCAGGCGGCCTTCCTCGCCGTTGTCCTTGGGATAATAAAAGCGCGTGCCCGCGACGCCTTCGGGCAGGTATTCCTGATCCGTCCAGGCATCGGGGAAATTGTGCGGATACTGGTATCCCTGGCCGTACCCCCATTGCCTGTGCAACCGCGTCACGGGGTTGCGCAGATGCAGGGGCACTGGCTTGGGTCCATTGGCTTTGACCTCGCGCGCGGCATTGCCGTAAGCGGCATACGCGGTATTGCTTTTGCGGGCAAGAGCCAGATACACGACGGTTTCCGCCATGGGAATATACCCTTCGGGCATGCCGATGAATTCCACTGCCTGCTGGCAGGCCACGGCCAGGGGCAGGGCGGAAGGGTCGGCCAGACCCACGTCCTCGGATGCGGAAAGGATCAGGCGGCGGCAGACGAAACGCGGATCTTCGCCCCCTTCCAGCAGGCAGGCCAGATAGTAGAGCGCCGCGTCCGGGTCGCTGCCGCGAATGGATTTGATCAGCGCGGAAGCCCGGTCGTAATGGCTGTCCCCGCTTTTGTCGTGGCGCATGACCAGTTCGGGCAGCGATTCGCGCAGACCCTGGGCGCTCCGTTTTTCCGGGGGCAGGGCTGAAACGTACTCGATCAGGTTGAGCAATACCCTGGCGTCGCCGCCGGACAGGGTGGACAGCATTTCCAGGCTGTCATTTTGCAGGTCCAGACCTTGCGTCTGCGCGCCGCGCCGGGCCAGATCCAGCAGTTCGCTCGGCATCAGGGGGCGCAGCCGCAGCACGTGCAACCGGGACAGCAACTGGGGCGTGACGCTGAAGGATGGGTTTTCCGTGGTGGTGGCGATCAGGGTCAACTCGCCGTTTTCCAGAATGGGCAGGAAAAAATCCTGCTGCGCTTTGGAAAAACGGTGCAGTTCGTCCAGCACCAGCACGTCGGTGCCGGTCAACGTCCGGCGCAACTGGGTCAGGCCGGCTTCCGGCGCGCTGATGCGGGTGACCTTGCGGCCGTGGGCCTTGGCCAGCAACAAGGCCAGGGTCGATTTGCCGGACCCCGGCGGGCCGAACAGCAGCAGGCTGGGCAAGCGTCTGGCCCGCAGCAGATTGTCGATTTTGGCCCGGATATGCTCCTGCCCGACGAAACCGGCCAGGTCGTCGGGCCGCAGGCGTTCGGGCAGCGGAGCGAGAATGGTCATACCTGTTCCTTGAGGGGATCCCACCTCTCTCGGGGGCCGCCTTTCACGTTTTCCGGCAGAGGATCGGCCTTCTGCACCCTCATTGCGCGGGCATCCTTCGTCCACAAGGGTCAAGGGACCGAGGCTCGCACCGCCGCATTTTGCCACGCGCGCGGGAACACGCCGTGCTGGCGCGCCCACCAGGCCAGGCCCAGGCAGAGCAGAGCGGCGGTTTCCCAACGCAGCACGCGGTTGCCCAGACTGACCGGGATGAATCCCGCCTCGCCCAGGGAAGATACTTCCCGCTCCGCAAAGCCGCCCTCGGGGCCCAGCGCGAACAGGAAGTCGCCGGTGGCGGCAAGATCGTCGGGCCGCAGCAGCGCGCCCTTGGTGTCACCTTCCCACAGAATGAAGCGTTTGGCAAAACCGGATCCGGCTGCGATCAGGTCGGGAACCCCGCCGGGCAGGGTACGCAGTTCCGGCAGCCAGGGGTTGCCGCTCTGCTTGGCGCCGGCGGTCATCTGGGCCAGCCAGCTTTCTTTGCTTTCAACGGGAACCGAACCCTGGCTGCGGGCCGCCTGCCAGAACCACAGGCCGCCGGCCTCCAGTTCCACGGCTTTTTCCAGAAGCCAGCCGCGCCGCAAGGCCCTGCCGTAACCGAGAGCCAGGGTGGCCCGTGAGGCGGGTTTTTCATGGAGCGCGATGGTTTCCGGCGCGAGGTCCACGGCATGTTTGCCTGTCGCCGTGACCGTGAACAGGCCCTCGCGGCCGCAGCCGTCGAGCAGACGGATGCGCTCCCCGGTTTTGACCCGCAGTACCGTTACCAGATGGCGGGCCTCCTGGCCGGTCACCCGGTACGGGATGGTCCATTGTTCCGGAGGCAGGAAAAAGGTGTGCATACGCGCGGACAACTCTGTTGCGGGGTCAAGAGGTTTGCAGCCTTTGGGGGCGTGCGGCGGAGTCTCGCCCCGCAAAAAGCGTCGCCATACAAAGGGTGCGTTATGCTTTCGCGCGGGCCGTTCCCTTGGTATAAAAGGGCAGGCCCACCCTGGCCGCGGGCAGTTCCGTCCTGGCCGCCGTGACCAGAAAGGAGTCGGCTTCCGCGTATTCCTTGCGCACATAAGCCAGGGCAATGCTCTGGCCCAGCGATGGGGCGAAGGAGCCGCTGGTCACCACGCCCACCTCCTTGCCGTCCAGCGTCACGACATCGTTATGCCGCGCGCTGCGGCGGCAGGCGATGGAAAGGGCGATCAGCGATTCGCGCACGATGCCGGCCGCGGCCTTGCCTACATACTCGGCGCTGGATGTCAGCATGGCGGCGTATCCCGCCTCCGCCGGGGTGTGGTCCGCATCCAGGTCCTGGCCGTACAGGGGCAGGCCGACCTCCAGACGCAGGGTGTCGCGCGCGCCCAGGCCGGCCGGTTCCACTTCCGGATCGGCCAGGCAGGCTTCCCAGAGTTTTGGGGTCTTTTCCCAGGGAAGATAGAGTTCAAACCCCAGTTCGCCGGTGTAGCCGGTACGGCTGACCAGAATGGGGGCGCCGTCGAACGAGGACCGGGCCAGGCCGAAATAGGGCAACTGCCGCCAGGGACCGGGCAGGATGCGTTCCAGCGCGTCCAGCGAAGTGGGACCCTGGATGTCGATTTTTCCCGTGGCGTCGGAAATGTCGGTAAAGGAAAGATCCCCCGGCAGGCGCGAGCCGATGGCCGTGAAATCGCCGTGGCGGCACGCGCCGTTGACCACGATCATGAAGTGCTCGTCTTCAATGCGGTAGACGATCAGGTCGTCAAGCACGCCGCCTTTTTCGTTCAGCAGAAAACCGTACCGGCAGCGGCCGGTTTTCAGCGTGTCCAGATTCACGGTCACGGCTCTGGCCAGGGCGTCTCTGGCGCCTTTGCCCCGCAGAAGGAACTCGCCCATGTGGCAGATGTCGAAAATGGACGTTTTCGCGCGTGTGTGCGCATGTTCAGCAATGATGCCCCTGGCGTACTGAATGGGCATGTCCCATCCGGCGAAGGGGGCCATTTTCGCGCCGTGCTCCTTGTGCCAGGCCCACAGGGGAGTTTGCAGCAGTTCTGACATGAATCGCTCCTTCAGCGCGCGGCGCCGGCCGCATGGGCGGTCCGCTGCAGGGTGTCCATACGGGTTTTGCGGATGGCTTTGAACTCGTCGACCAGGCTGACCAGCTTGCCGTAATTTTTTTTGACTTCAATGCCGCGTTTGCTGAGGGTGTCGTCCCTCTTTTCAATATATGTCCTGCGCAGATACGCATCATTCAGCACGGCGTCGCCGATGGTGATAATGCCGGCGACCAGCGGGTCGAAAGAGCTGACGATTTCAAATTTGAGCGTATGCAGGTGCGCGACGATTTCCCTGAGCATGACATGGTAGGGGATGCGGTCGCCCTTGACGTTTCTGTCGCGCAAATCTTCCAGCAGGCGGACTTTTCTGGCCTGCTGGATATAGTTGAATTTTTCAATAACTTCGTGATGCAGGTCGCGCAGGGACTCGAAGGTTTCGTAATTTTCCGGGTTGTGCAGATATTTGCTCAGAATCCGGCTGATGTTGCCGAAAAATTCGTCCCCGTAGCCGATGATGCGGCGCTGGCTTTTGGTCATCCAGGCATAGAGGAACTTCAGACGTTTTTCGTCTGTTTCCGTATTTTCCACGACCTCGTTGCGTTTGTACACGATGCGGCCGGTATATTCGCCCCGCACGATGTCATTGAGCCGCAGAAACATGTTGGAACTTTCCCGCAGCACGTTGACCCGCTGGGTGCTTTTCCCCGTCAGGGGATGGATGATCTCGTGCGACTCGACGGACAGGGCGCGTTCCTGCCGCACGTTGTCCGGATTGAATTTGTGCTGGCGGTAGCGCACCCGGATGATGGCTATCCGCTTTTCCGCATCGACCAGGTATCCGCCCCGGCGCAGCGTGGTCAGCCCTTCCAGGTCCTTGTCCAGCGCCACCAGGGCGATTTTTTCCACTTTGGGGTAGGGCAGGTTTTTTTCGTCCGCCCACAGGGTGGTCAGGGTCCTGTCCGACTGCCCCAGCACCCGGATCAAGAAAAGTTCGCCCATTTTGTGCAGCCGCCGGGCGAACAGCGCGGCGGAGGTGCGTCGTTCGGAAGCGACGGGAAACCCGTACAGTTCCATCAGATGCTGGTATACGAAATGGCGGTTGCTTTCATACAGCTTGTTGTTCCCCACCGCGAATTTGTTGATGCGTAACCCGTACCGCTTGATTTCCGTATCCAGGTCCGAGGGAAACGAAGCATAGACCCCGGCCAGGTGAAAGCGGGAAGGCGTTGCGCTTTCCGGAAGCAGAGCCAGCACCTGGGCCCGGTCCATGGCCAGCAGAAAGGGCAGTGCGGCTTCGTACGCGGCAAGGCCGGTGACGTCCCTTTTGGCAAACTGCTGGCGCAGGGACTCGTGCATGGAACGGGGCAGGCGGTTTTGCACCACCTGCATGTTGCGGTTCAGCAGCACGGCATCGGACAGTTCCTGGCCGGGCAGGCCCGGCGGTTGAAAAATGTCGAACTGGAACACTTCATGAAAATAGTTCAGGGGCCGTTCCATCGCCACCAGGCTGAAGCCGGGCAACTGCTTGTGTTCCCACATGTCGGCTTCGAAAGAAGGCAGAAGTTCCCGCGGTTCCAGCGGAGGATAGTCGGGCAGTTCGCAATAGGGTTTCAACAGGCATTGCCGGATATGGACGCAATCAAGGAACGCCTTCAGGTCACGCAACGAGGCGGGTTTTGGAAAGGCATGCGACGGCCGGGCGTCATCCCAGTACCGCAGTGATTTCGTGAAGGCTTTTTGCCAGGATATCTTCATGCCGTGTCCACATGCCCGCCAGGATATATATGCCAAGCAACGAGTATGGAGTATATACTTTTTCTAGAGAATTTCCACTACTATCTTCATTCGGGATACCTGATGGTCATTTGGCGCGTAATGTATTGATGGCGGCGTCACGTCCATTGTTCCGCAACGCCGGGATGCCGAAAGGCACAGCAGAGCATCGTTTCCGATTCTCCGGACGCTGCCGGTCCGGGATCGACGGCAGGTGCGACTGCCGGTTTGCGGCATGATAAAATCACCGTTGCGCCCGCCTTCCCCGGGAAGGGACGGGCGCAACGGTGAAGTCTTTTCGGCGGCGCGTCCTCACGCGGCTGTCGGTCGCAGCATTTTCACCGCGCAGAATTCGCCGCACATGGCGCAGACTTCTTCTTTGCCGTGTTCGCCCCGGCGCCGGTCCACCATGGCCGGATCAAGGGCGGCCCGGCGCATGGCGGGCCAGTCCAGTTTCTGCCGGGCTTCGGACATGGCCTGTTCACGGGCCAGGGCGAGGGGCCGGCCGAGGGCGACTTCGCCCGCCTGGGCCGCGATGCGCGAGGCCATAACCCCGGCTGTGACGTCGTCCAGTTCCGGCAGGGTCAGATGCTCGGCGGGCGTCAGGTAGCAGAGGAAGTCCGCGCCGGCCCGCACGGCCAACGCGCCGCCGATGGCCCCGGCGATATGGTCGTATCCTGGGGATGAATCAATGGTCAGCGGGCCGAGAACATAGAGCGGCGCGCCGTGGGTCAGCTTTTTGATTCCGCGGATTTGGGCTTCGACCTCATGCAGGGGCACGTGGCCGGGACCTTCGATCATGGCTTGCACCCCATGCCGCAACGCGGTGCGGGCCAGACGGCCCAGGGTGATGACCTCGTCCCACTGGGCCGCGTCCCCGGCGTCGGCGCTGGCGCCGGGCCGCAGCGCGTCGCCCAGGGACAGGGTGACGTTGTGTCTGGCCGCGATGGCGGTCAGGCGCGAAAAATCTTCCAGCAGCGGGTTTTCTTTTTTGTTGTCGCGCATCCAGCGGGCCAGAATGGCGCCCCCGCGCGAGACGATGCCCAGAACCCGGCCGCCCGGTTCGGCGGCCCAGGAGGCGGCCCGGCGGGTGATGCCGCAGTGTACCGTCATATAATCGACGCCCTGTTCGGCCTGGGCTTCTATTTCGTCAAACAGCTCCTCAACGGAAAACCCGGCCGGATCCTTGCCCGCGTCAATGTATTTCTGGGCCACGGCATACAGGGGGACGGTGCCCAGCGGTTTGGCACAGGCTGACAGCATGTCCCCGCGGATGGCCGGCAGGTCGCCCGCCACGGAAAGGTCCATGACCGTGTCCGTTCCGGCATCCAGGGCGGCGCGGAGTTTGTGCATCTCGCGGCAGGGGGAGTTGCACAGGGCGGATGTGCCGATGTTGGCGTTGACTTTCACGCGGGACGGCTGCCCGACCAGGATGGGCGAAAGACCCGGGTGGGCGGGGTTGCCCAGCAGGACCATGGTTCCGTCGGCAAGGGCCTGCGCAATGGCCTGAGGGCTGAGGCCCTCTTCCCGCGCCAGACGGTCGATATGCTCGGCGCAGACGCGCTGCAAAGCGGAATTAAACGAAGAAAGGGCGTTCATGCGTATTCTCCTTGGCATGCGATGCGGGCGATACGCCTGGGGAGAATTCGGTCGGGCAAGCAAAAAACGCCTGCCCCGATAGGCGGACGTTTCGTGGTTCCACGGCAACTTCCCTGCGGCAGCATGACCTGCGTCAGGTTCAAAGGGTCTGGGGCGTATCCCCACTCTCAGCCCGTATCCGGACTCCCCTGCTATGATGAGAACACGTAGCCTGTTTCTCCGGTTTTGTAAAGGCGATCGTCAATCATTTTAATCAAGCGTATCAATGAAATAGTATACTGTTTTGTTGACAGGCGCCGCTGTCCGACGTATGGTCGGGCCATCGCGCTTTCCGCCCTATGCGGCATTACTCCGTTCTTCAGGGGCTGTTTATGTTCGCCATGGAAAAGCAGGACGTCATCAAGTCATACAAGGCGCCGCAGCAGATCATCGGCAAGATCCGGAGCGCCATTCTCGCCCGCGAACTGGAGCCCGGCGAACGCTTGCCGACGGAATCCGAACTGATGCGGTATTTCGGCGTCAGCCGGCTGGCCATGCGCGAGGCCCTCTGCGCTCTGGAGTCCATGGGCCTGGTTCGGATCCGGTCCGGCCTGGGCGGCGGCGCGTACGTCACGGGCGTGGACATGGAAATAGCTCGTGGTTCGCTCAGCAATTTCCTGCACGACAAAGATTTTTCCGTCCACCACATCACCGAAGTGCGCCTTGCGTTGGAACCGTACGCCGCCGCCATGGCGGCGCAGCGTTTTTCACCGGCGGAGTGCGAAAGCCTGCGCGATCTTCTGGTCGCATGCCGCCGCGCCATTGATCAGGACGAGCCGCTCGAAAAGCTGCGGGAACTGGAATTCAGGTTCCACGCGGGCATCGTCGCGGCCATGGACAACCCGGTTTGGAAACTGCTCCACGATTTTGCGGACAATCTGCTGTGGGACGTGAAACGACGCCTGAAAACCCAGGCGGCCTTTTCCCGTAACGTGCTGGCCATGCACGAAAAAATCCTCGCCGCCATTGAAACCGGCGACGCCTCTTTGGCGGAAGATCTCATGCGCCAGGATATCCTGCATGTCGAACATTCGCTTGCGACGCTGGCGGGAGATCAGGCCCGCCTGCAGCTGATGTGAATTTCCCGAGTCTCCCGCGCGGCGCGCCGACGGGGCGGCATGCCGCATCACGTTGTTGCAGCCGATTTCGAGAATCAACAGACCGCCGTCGGCGGAGAATGGAGGTATGCGCTGCCCGCTGGAAAATTTCGGAACGGCTGACGCATGATTGCGCGAGCACGCGTCCCCCCCGGCGCGTCACGACGCCGAAACCCGCAGCCGACGTCGCGCCGGAACCGGCGCCTGACCGGAATTGCAAGTGCCCTGGTGTATCCGGATACTGAAGAACGTCAACTCTACCAACCACAGAGGGGATCTATGGCACAGGTAACAGCTCCCGCCCAGGCCGCCGTCGGCGGCAGTGTACACCGCTGGAATGTGTTGATCATGACTTTCGTCGCCTATCTTTATGACAGCCTGGACCTTCAGATTCTTGCCATCTGCATGCCCGCCATTCTCAGTTCGCTGAACATAACCCCTGCTCAGGGCGGCCTGCTTGCTTCCGCCACCATGATCGGCACCGCTGTCGGCGGCATCGCCTTTGGCTGGCTTGCCGAGAACTACGGCCGTAAAAAAGCGGCGGTGCTCGCCCTGTTTGAATTCGGGCTGTTCACCGCCGTGGTGTACTGGGTGGATTCCTGGGGGCAGTTGATGACCCTGCGTTTCCTGCAGGGGCTGGGCATAGGGGGCTTGTGGGGACCAATCGTGGCCCTGATCGCGGAACACTGGGAACCGAAATACCGGGCCAGAGCGGCCAGCTTCATGCTGAGTACCTTCGCCATCGGCGGGATCATCGCCGCCGTGATGGGCCGCTATCTGATCAATACCCTGGGTTGGCGCTGGGTTTTCGTGCTGACCGGCTCCGCCTGCATTGCCGCCCTGTTTTTCTGGCTTCTGGTGCCCGCGGACAAGGTCAGAAAGCCTGAAAAGAGCAGCAGGGAAAGTTCGGTCAGCCTCAAGGAACTGTTCCAGCCCGGCGTGCTTATGCTGACGGTCGGGGCGACAATCGCGGCAGCCTGCCAGATGGGCGGATTCTGGGGGGTGTGCACCTGGATTCCCACCTATCTGGTCAAGGAACGGGGCATGAGTGTGGAATACATGAGCCTGTTCAGCATCGCCATTTTCACCGGCGCTTTTGTCGGCTATTTTCTTTACGCGTATCTCGCGGACCGCTACGGCCGCCGCAATGCCCTGATGATCGCCTTTCTGGCGGACACGATTTTCGTCCCCCTCTACATCTTTGTACCCAACGCCACCTTGCTCTTCTGGATCAGCCCGCTTATGGGGCTTGCCTTTGGCGGCGTGTTCGGTCTGTTCGGCTCGTATTTCGCCGAACTGTTTCCGCCGCACATCCGCGCCATGGGGGGCGGTTTCGCCTTCAACATCGGCCGCGGTTTCGGGGCCGTGGTCACCCCCTTCACCGTCGGCGCCATGGCCAAAAGCTATGGCTTGGGATTCGGCATCAGCGCCTGCGCCGTGGTCTTTTTTCTGGGCGTGGTCACCCTGTACTTCATGCCGGAAACCCTGAAGAACAACTCCAAGTGAGGCAGCAAGGAGCGCTCGTATGAAGAACCCCCTGCGAACCGTGGGCCGGCGCGAACGGAGAACCGACGCCGTGGCGAAAGCCACCGGCCGGGCGATGTTCACCGCTGACATGAAAAAAGAGGGCATGCTTATAGGCAAACCGTTGTTCGCCGCGTATCCGCATGCCCTGATTAAAAAGATCGACGTGTCCGAGGCTCTGCAACTGCCCGGCGTGGTCACGGTCATGACGGCCAGAGATCTGCCCGGCAGAAACGGCTATGGGGTCATGGCCATGGACAAGCCCGTCATCGCCGACGGCAAAACCAAGTACGAAGGGGATCCCGTGGCCCTGGTGGCCGCCGTGTCCGATCAAATCGCCCTTGAGGCTTTGAAGCGGATCCGTGTGGAATACGAACCCCTGACCGCCTATGACGATCCGCGCGAAGCCATGAAGGAAGGGGCCGTGCGCATCCACGAAACCCATCCGGTGGCGGAAGAGGGCAATATTCTGGTCACCCTCAGGCTGGACCGGGGGGACGTGGACAAAGCTTTTGCCGAAGCGGACGTGGTCATTGAGAACGATTATGAAACGCCCATGGTGGAACACTGTTACATGGAACCGGACGTCTGCATCGCCGAACCCGACCCGCTGACCGGCGGACTGACGCTGATCTGCCCGGCCCAGGCGGTATACGCCAACCGGCGTTCCCTGGCGCCGGTCTACGGCCTGCCGCAGAACTTGCTGCGCGTGGTCAGTCCTCTGGTGGGCGGCGGCTTCGGGGGCAAGGAAGACTCCTGCATGGACGTTTCGGCCATGGCCGGGGTGCTGGCGGTGAAGACCGGCAAAACCGTGTATCTGGAACTGAGCCGCGAGGAAGTGTTCCGCACCACGGGCAAGCGTCACGCCACCTACATCAGGCACCGTCTGGCCGCGACCAGAGAAGGCAAAGTCCTTGCCGTGGATGTGAAAACCGTGCTCAACAAGGGCGCGTACGTCTCCATGGGCGGCATGAAAGAGCCCTTCCACGCCGTGACCATGCGCACTCTGGTTTACGCCGCCAGCACGTACCATGTGCCCAACGCGCGGGCCCGGTCGTATTCCGTGTTCACCAACACCCCGTATTCCTGCGCGTTCCGCGGATTCGGCGTGCCCCAGGCCACCTTCGCCATGGAATGCCAGATGGACGAACTGGCCCGCCGCATCGGCTCGGATCCGATCGCCGTCCGCCGGTTGAACATGCTGCGCCACGGCAGCGCCACCATCACCGGCCAGATCATGCTGGAAAGCCGGGGGCTGGGCCTTGGCGAATGCATCGACAAGGTTGAAAGGGCCATGGACTGGCAGACGCCTCTGCCGTCTTCCAACGGGCCGGTCAAAAAGGGCCGGGGCTTTTCCGCCTTCATGTACGGCACGGGCATCCCCCTTCTGTTCGAAGGTTCGACCTGCTTCGCCCATCTGCAACTGGACGGAACCTTGAGCATCGGCGTGAGCTCCACGGAAATGGGACAGGGCTTTTCCACGGCGGCCGCCCAGGTGGCCGCCGAAGTGCTGGGCATTCCCGTGTCCAAGGTGCTGGTGGAACTGTCCGACACGGCCAGGACTCCGGATTCCGGCCCCACGGTGGGGTCCCGTTCGGCGGTCATGGTGGGCAACGCCATTTTCGACGCCTGTTCCACGCTGCGCGAACGCCTCCTGACCACGGCCAGCAAGCATCTGTTCAGCAAGGTCGACGCCAGGGATCTGGATATCTGGGACAGCACGGTCTTCGTCGTCGGCAAGCCGGAAATCAGCCAGCCCCTGGCCGCGGTCGCGGCAAAGGCCTATACGACGCAGGTGCCTTTGAGCGTCGTGGGGTCATGGTATCCGCCCCAGGCCAGTTTCAGCGGCGTGGACGGCCAGGGCAGCCCCTGCCACGCCTACGCCTTCGGCGCGCAGGGCGTGGAAGTGGAAGTGGACACGGAAACGGGTGTCATAACGGTCAACAAATCCGTTCTGGCCTGCGACGTGGGCAAGGCGCTCAACCCCCTCAACGTCGAGGGGCAGCTTGAGGGCGGCGCGGTCCAGGGTCTGGGCTGGGCCGTTATGGAAGAAAGCATCATGGAAAAGGGCGTCATGCGCAATGCCGCCTTCCACAATTACATGATCCCGACGGTCAAGGATCTGCCGCGGTCCATGCAGTCCTTTATCGTGGAACATCCCAACGAACTCGGTCCCTTCGGGGCCAAAGGCGTGGGCGAACCCTCCATCATCGGCATGGCCCCAGCCATCAGAAACGCCGTGTATGACGCGCTGGGCTTTCCCATCAACGTCATCCCCCTGACCGCCAGGCAGATAGTGATGTCCATCAAAGAGCACGAACAACAGCAAGGGGGACGGAAATGAGCGCCCAGGCCTTTTACAGCCCCAAAACCGTGGCGGAGGTCGTCGATCTGCTCGGCAAATACAAGGAAGGGGCCGTCATCGTCAACGGCGGCACGGACATCGTCGAGCGGCTGAGCAGCGGCGGCGTGAGTCCCGGGGCGATCATTTATATCCGCAACGTGAAGGAACTTGATTACGTTCGGGAAGAGGGCGGCCATGTGGCCATCGGCGGCATCGCTTCGTACAAAACCGTCCAGCAATCCCCGGCCTGCCGGCGTTTCACCGGGCTGCAGGAAGCCGTCGCGGAAGTCGGCTCGCCCCCCATCCGCAACGTGGCCACCCCGGCCGGCAACATCGGCACGGCGGCTTCCGGCGCGGACTGCAACGTCGCGCTCATGGCGCTGGGCGCTTTCGCCGTGCTTGCTTCCACGCGGGGCGAACGCGTCACGTCCCTGGAAGAGATGCTGACAAGCAGCGACAAAGCCCTGCGGCCGGACGAACTGATCCGCGAGATCCGCGTTCCCCACGGCGCCGCCGGCAGTGCTTTCGTGAAGCTGGCCAAGCGCAAGGCCCAGGATATATCCCAAGTGTGTACCTGCGTGGCCGTTGAAGTCCGGAACGGCATCTGTGAATCCGCGACCGTGGCCCTCGGGGCGGTGGCCTCGCGGGCGGTACGCGCCAAAAGCATGGAAGCGCTGATCGCGGGCAAAAGCCTGGATGCGGCCCTTGCCGCCCTCAAGGGGGTCATTCCCGCCGAAGCATCCCTGCGCAGCCCCCGGAACAAACCGTACAAAGAAGCGGTGATCAGCGTCATTGTCGCCCGGGCCCTGAAAAAGGCTCATGCCGAAACTTCCAGGAGTAGCTGATATGGCTGTGGAAATAGTCTGCACCGTCAACGGAAGACAAGTGACCCTTCAGGTGGAACCCACGGAAACCCTGGTGGACAGCCTGCGCCTGCGCCTGGGGCTTACCGGCACAAAAAAAGCCTGCGGCACCGGAGACTGCGGCGCCTGCACCGTGATCGTGGACGGTGAAGCTCTGCGATCGTGCATCCTGCTGACGGCATCCATGCAGGGCAGGAACATCACCACCATCGAAGGCATCGGTGACCCGGCACGTCTGCATCCCGTTCAGGAAGCCTTTATCGAGGCGGGCGGCATCCAGTGCGGTTTTTGCACGCCGGGCATGATCCTGACCATCAAGGCCATGCTGGACCGCAATCCCCGGCCCACCGACGAAGAAATCAGGGAGGAGCTTTCCGGCAACCTCTGCCGCTGCACGGGGTATGTCAAAATTCTTGATTCCGTGCACAAGGCCATGGAAAAAATGGCGTCGTAACCATACAATGCAGCCGCAAACCCCTCCGGAATCCGCCGGGACGTTTGCGGCTGTTTTCTTTTTGCCGCAAGCGAGACCGTTCATGCCGCATCCTTCGCAATTCATGAAAAGCGTGCCTGTCGAACAGGCCGTGGGCACGGTTTTGTGCCACGACATCACGCGCATAATCCCCGGGCAGTGCAAAGGCCCCGTTTTCAGCAAGGGGCACATTGTGGTGCCGGAAGATATCCCCGTGCTGCGCGACGTCGGCAAGGAACATCTGTACGTGTACGAGCCAGTGCCGGGCATGGTGCACGAAAACGACGCCGCGGAACGCATCGTGAATCTGGCCGCCGGGCAGAACCTGCGCCGATCGGTTCCGAAAGAGGGGAGGATCACCCTGTATGCCGCCAGCAAAGGGCTGCTGCACACCGACGTCGCGGCGCTGGAACAGGTCAACAGCCTGGGGGAAATCGCCCTGGCTTCGCTGCACTCCCTGCAGGTGGTTCAAACGGGCCAGGCCGTGGCGGGCGCGCGTATCATTCCGCTTTTCATTGAAGAAGAAAAACTGCGCGCGCTGGAAGACCGTGTGGCCGGCCCGGTGGTGCGGGTTCTGCCCCTGCGGCCGTTCAGAGCGGGAATTGTGACCACGGGCAGCGAAATTTACCACGGCAGGATCAAGGACGGCTTTGCTCCGGTTCTGGAAAAAAAATGCGCTGAATGGGGCGGCAGCATCATGGGACAGCGGCTGACCAGCGACGACGTGGACCTGACCAGCACGGCCATTCGGGACTTTATCCGCGAGGGCGCGGACATGGTGCTGGTCACGGGCGGCATGTCCGTGGACCCGGACGACCGGTCCCCCCAGGCCATACGCAAAGCCGGGGCGGATATTGTTTCGTACGGCGCGCCGACCTTTCCCGGCGCCATGTTTCTGCTGTCCTATCTCGGCGAGGTCCCCGTGCTGGGTCTGCCCGGTTGCGTCATGTACCACAAGGCCAGCATTTTTGACATCCTTGCGCCGCGTCTGCTGGCCGGCCTGAAGGTCGGGGCGCGGGACATCGCCCGCCTGGGGCATGGCGGTTTCTGCGCGGATTGCGCGGAATGCCGCTATCCCGTATGTTCGTTCGGCAAGGGCTGAAAACCCGGGCGAAGGACCATCATCACGAAAGGAAGCGCCATGAACGAAACTATTCATTCCATCCAGAACCGCCGCAGCATCCGGAAATACAAGCCGGAACAGTTTCCCCGTTCCGATCTGGACCAGATTATTCTGGCGGGCCAGCACGCGCCCAGTTCCAAGAACACCCAGGCCTGGCACTTCACCGTGCTGCGCTCACGGGCGGCCATCGACGGCCTGACCGCGGAAGTCAAAGCCGCCACGGCCCGCATGCCGGAAAACATTTACAAGGAACTGGTGGGCAAGGACGGATATACCGTGAATTTCCACGCGCCGACCTTCATCATCGTGTCCATGGACCCGGCGGTATCGTCCATGCCGGATGCGGACGCCGCCCTGGCGTTGGGCAACATGTTCCTGGCCGCCTATTCCCTGGGCCTTGATTCGTGCTGGATCAACCAGATCAACACGTTGAACGACGAACCGCAGTTTCGTGCGTACCTCGCGCAACTGGGCGTTCCGGAAGGATATCGCGTCTACGGCTGCGGCACTTTCGGCTATGCGGAAAAACGGCCTTCACGGGCTCTGCCGCGCCGGGAAAAGACAGTGACCATCATCGGCGACGAATAGGAAGGAGCATACATGTCCACGCCCAATTGCCGCATCGTTACAAATTTTCAGCGTCCGTCCCGTGAGATGGTCGACTTGTTCGCGGACATTCCCTCGTCCAACATCGGTGACGTCATGAACCGCATGGCCTGCATGGCGCCCCGTATCCGCCCCTTCAACAACTGCCCTCTGCTCGGCCCGGCTTTTACGGTGAAAGCGAAAGCCGGCGACATCCTGTTCCTGCACAAGGCCACCATGCTGGCCCGGCCCGGCGACGTGCTGGTCGTGGACGGGCAGGGTTCTTTGGACGCGGCGCTCACGGGCGAGTTGATGACCACTTTTTGCCGTAAAAAGGGCATTGCCGGCATCGTCATCGACGGCAGCGTGCGGGATGTGGGTGCGCTTCGCTCGTATACGGATTTCGCGGTGTACGCGGCCGGCGTCACCCCCACCGGTCCGCTGAAGATCGGCGGCGGCGAAATCGGCACGCCCGTGACCTGCGGCAACATCGTGGTACGGCCCGGCGATATCCTGGCCGGGGATGAAGACGGGGTCGTGGTCATCCCTCAGGAAAGCGCGCGCGAGATAGCGAAATTGGCCAAAGCCAACATGGAGCGGGAGCAAGGCATTCTGGACCGGTTGAACGCGGACGGAACCTGGGACCGCCCCTGGGTTGACGAAATGCTACGCTCCATTGGCTGCGCCGGACTGGACGGCTGAACGCCGCCGGAACCCGGATCATCCCGAAACACCGTCCCCGCGTTGCGCGGCGCCCCGGCCCAAACCGGGGCGCCGCGCCGTATCCGGCGTTTCACGAAATCCGATGCGAAAGCGGCGCGGCCCGCCCGTGGTCAGGCGCTTTCCGCGTGCGCCTTGCGGGCCAGAGCGGACGGGTTGATGCGGGCGAAAACGGATTCCGCCATGACGGTCCTTTTATTTTCCGCATAGATTTCACAGATGACGCGGGTACGCAGACGCACGGGGCCTTCCACCCTGGCCCGCAGGTACAGGGGGACGCCCATGGGCGTGGGCTTCATGTAGTGAAGCTGCAGTTGGGCCGTGGCGCAATTGATTTTCGGCAGACTTCCCGGTACGCGTCCTTCGGCCCTGTAGTGGGCGGCCATGGCGGTCCAGTTGGAATGACAGTCCGCGAGCATGGCCAGATATCCGCCGTAAACCAGGCCCGGCCAGCCGCAGTACCGTTCATCCGGGGTGACGGTCGCGACAAGATGGATGCCGTCGGCATCCGGATAGCTTTTGATGCGCAGACCATGCTCGCTGGCCTGGCCGCAGCCGAAACACACGCTGTCCGGGGCGGCGGCCTCCTGCAGCGATATCGTTGTGGCGGCGCATGCTGTTCTCTGATTGGACATGGTTGCTTCTCGCTTGTTTCTTCGCCGCGTGTTGCAGCATTTCAACCCTTTGGATACTGTTTTTTGTTCTCATGATCAAATTGCCCGTCCACGTTCCGTGCACGACGCACGGCATCTGATTGCCGGAGTTCATGAATGTTGTCGGAATTGTTTTACAGTATCCGCAGCAGCATTGTCACCGTCTCACCTTCAGCGCGTAGCCGGAAATGGCAATCATGGCGACAGCCTCCGGAGGTGGTTTTCTTTTTCACGTGCTTTTGCTAGGATATAACGTCATGAAATTGATCTGTCGTGCGCGGGAACTGCCGGAGCTGCTGTGAAAAGAGATATCATCGTCAACTCAAGCCTGCTGCTCCTTTTTTATTGCCTGCTGGCCGGATGCTCGGATTCCCGCCTTGATCCGAAAAAGCCCGTCACTCTGACCTTCTGGCATGTCTTCGGCGCGCAGACGGATGGTCCGATGAGCGCCGTTGTGGATCGTTTCAATCAGACCGTGGGCCGGGAAAAGGGCATTGTCATCAATGTGACGTCAATTTCCAACTCCACGGATATCCATTTCGCCCTTGTCGCCGCCGCCAGAAAACAACCCGGCGCGGGGAATCTTCCCGACATGTTTGTCAGCTACCCCAAAACAGCGCTGGCCATCGGCCCGGAGCGCCTGATGGACTGGAAGGACCATCTGCACGGGGAAAAACTCGGGGAGTATGTTCCTTCATTCGTCGAGGAGGGAAAAATCGGCGACCGCCTGGTTCTTCTCCCCATCGCCAAGTCGTCAAGCGCCCTGTTTGTCAATGCGACCATTTTCGACCGATTTTCCAAAGAGACCGGCATCGTCTATAGCGACCTTGCGACCTGGGAAGGTATGTTCCGCGCGGCGAAACGGTACCGTCAATGGTCCGGGGGCAAGGCCTTTTTCAAATATGACGACTGGCTGCATTACAGCATGCTCAACACGGCCTCTCTGGGAGGGAACTTTTTTCAGGATGGGAAAATACATTTTCGTGACGCGCAGTTTCAAAAAGTCTGGAGTGAACTGGCAAAATCCGCGCTCGCGGGCGAAGTGTGTCTGCTCGGCGGGTATTCGACGACAGCCATGATGACCGGAGAAACCTTGTGCGGCATTGAATCCACGGCATCGGTCCTGTATTTCAAAGACAAGGTGACGTTACCCGACAACACGACCATGCCGCTACGCCTGAAAATTCTGCCGGTTCCCTGTTTTCGGGATGGCAAACTTTTTGCGATTCAACGGGGCGGCGGGCTGGGCGTCGTCAAATCGACACGGCAAAAAGAATACGCCGCTTTCGTATTCGGCCAATGGCTGACGGAAACGGCAAATAATGTGCCTTTTGTCATGGAGACGGGATATCTTCCCGTCAAGGAAGCGGCATACCAAAATCTTGTCAA
The DNA here is from genome assembly GCA_031550605.1 of Desulfovibrionaceae bacterium. Classification (GTDB taxonomy): domain Bacteria; phylum Desulfobacterota; class Desulfovibrionia; order Desulfovibrionales; family Desulfovibrionaceae; genus FLUQ01. The sequence goes on from JAVBOK010000069.1 coordinate 51,564, forward strand.
GGAAAGGGCTTTTTCTTTCGCCAATGATTCATATAGGGAATTGTATGCGACGGTCAAAGAAATACACTCGCGCTATGCGTTTTACATCCCGCCATTTTTTGAGAAGTATGGCGAGGTTGAACGGGAATTATCCGATGCGCAACGTGAAATTTTTATAAAATATAGAAAATATGTTGATGAAAAATATACAATTCATGATGCATTGATACAAAAGATGTTTCATGAACTTAAACAATCTATGCAATAATTTCATCAAGATCTGTATGTTTGAATACATAAAAAAAATTATAGCAATACAAAAAAATGCACAAACGGGCGGCATTGTTTTGCGGCGTCGCCTTTTTTTGTATCTTTCCCTGATGGCTGCCGCTTTGTTTGCCAGTACGTTGTTGCTTCTTTTCACAGTATACATAGTTTATCCCGACAGCAAAACAGAACAGGATCTGTCCAACGATCTGGATCGGTATGCGGAACATCTTTCCACGCATTTCGGAAATACGGCGGCCCAGGGCATTCATTTATCCACCCGGGCCGCCAAAGAGGTGGAAAGAACTCTTGCCGAGCATGGAGCCTCTTTTGATGCCGTTTCCGACAACCCCCGCCTGATTGCCGCCCTGGAACGCAATACGTTCGACATAGTGCGCAACGCTCTTCTTATCACGAACTGCAGCGGCGCGTTCATCATTTTTGACGCCACGGTCAACACTTCCTTGCCCGACAGCAAAAACTCCCGGAGCGGTCTGTATTTGAAGCTGGCGAATATCAATGTTTCCAAGCCAGTCAACCCCGAAATGCTCTGGACCAGGGGTACGCATGAAGTTGGGCTTGAGAATAAACTGATATTCCACAACAAGTGGGAACTTGAATTTGCGATGAACCGCATTCCCTTCTATCGTGTTTTTCTTGAAAACACCTCCAAAAATTTGATGGACAGTTATTATTACGCTCCGGTCATGCGCCTGCACGGCACGTGGGAGCGGATACTGCTTCTGCTTGTTCCTATTGTGGGAAAAAACGGTGTTGTGTACGGGGTTTGCGGTTTTGAAATCAGCGGCCTGTTTTTCAAATTGATGCATCCGGTCAGCGAGGATCGGGGCAGGCGGTTGACCGGCCTTGTGGCTCAGAAACAGGGAGACGTCATCCTTACCGAGTCAGGGCTGGAATCAGGCACGGCATCGGGATATTTCGCCGATCTCGGCAATGGTGAACTGCGATTCAAGCAAGCCGGCGAACTGACCAGATATATGCTGACGGGCGGCAGGGAGTTTGTCGGCGCGCACAAGGAAATAGTCCTGTCTCCCTTGAGCAAGAAGGACGCGAAACCATGGGTTGTGGCCTGCTTCATGCCCAAAGAAGAATACGACAGTGTCATTGCAAAAAATTATATAAAAATTCTGTTGTGCTGCCTTGTGTTTCTTTCCATTGCCGTGACCCTGTGTTGGGTGATCAATAATCGGTGCATCTCTCCTCTTGTTGAGGGTATAGGCGCCATTAAAACCGGAGTGTCACACAGGACAAATATTCAGGAAATCGACGATCTTCTGGAATTTATGTCCGGTAATGATATAGAAAAAGATGAAGTCAGAAATGATGTGGATATGTCGACATTTTATACATTCAAGGAGAACATTTCTAAGCTTTCAAGGGCGGAAAAGAGCGTTTTTGATCTGTACATGGAGGGCCATTCCGCTCAGGAAATTACGGAGATACTCCATATATCCATCAACACCATTAAAACGCATAACAGAAATATCTTTCGCAAATTGAACGTTTCGTCGCGCAAGGCGTTGATGATCTATGTCCAGATGATGCAGCGCGCCCAAAAGTAAAATGGCGGGGATATCTCCCCGGAGCCGGAGCGGATCGCATTCCCATGGCGGTGCAGATTTTTTGCGTCCATCCGGAGCAACACCGGTCTTTCACCCCAAGGATGACCGCTGCTGTCGAAAAATTCTTCAGGATTTCACTGAAAATCACCCATAAGGTGATGTCCAAACTCTTTCTTTCCCCGGTATTGTCTTCATGCCTGCCGGCGTTGTGCCATTGGTCTTCTGGCAGTTTTTCTGCCCGGTTTTTGTCGTTTTTTTGCTTGATGCGCACAAAACTGCAGGCGGAAAGACCACGTGAACAACGGGCATGTGCGGCTGTCGTGAGAACGAACACGCTGTGCCATGCCACAGGAGAAAAATCCCATGCGCACCATACCGAGGCCTCAGGATATCCTGTCCGCTTCGCGCGCCGGTCTGCAAAGACGCGTGCCCGCCGGCATCCGCGCCGCTTTTTTCGTCCCGTTCATTCTTGGCGCCCTCTTTTTGCTGACATCCTGCATCTCCGGTCTGCCGACCCCGGCGCTTTCGTCCCTGCCCCCGGTGGAAACCGCCCCGCCGGCGAAGTATACCAAAGGTTCGCCGTCATACGTGATGCTTTTCCATACCATGACTTCCTCCATGTCCTCTTCCGGCTCTGTGCCGAGTGTGGCCGGCGTCATGGGCGGACTCCTGGGTGCCGGGGACTCCCGCATGGTCAACCTGCGCATGGTTTCACACCCCGGCCCGGCCGTGGGAGCTCCCAGGGCACATCATATGATTCCGCCCGGCATGAATATGGGACAGTATCTGCCGCTGCTGCCGCCGGAAAAGGAAAAACCGGCCCAGCACGAGGCCAGACCGGGCAGGGGCGGCGAGGAAAAACCCGAGCGGATGGTGATCAGGATATACTGGGGCTGTGGTGAAAAGGTCCGCCAGGGCCAGCCCCGAATCATCGATACCGCCAGGATGAAAGGCCGTTCCATGCCCGCCCTCATAATGGGAGCGGCCAGCCAGGGCGCCGGAGGAGAAAGGTTCAGACGCGGCGGCGCTGGCGCGTTGAAACCCGGGTGGGTGGAAGTTCTGTGGCCCAACAGGGAAGACAGCAGGCAGGTGCCTTCTTCCGCTTCCCTTGCGGGCGGTCATTTCATACACGGCAATTTCCTGCCCCATATTCGCTTCACAATGGATGCCGGACACGACATTATGGAGAAACTTGCCCTCAACGCGGAAAAAACATCGTTGAAAGACGCCGTTCCCATCACCTGGAAAAAAATACCCACAGCCATCGGGTACCACCTGATGGCTTTCGCCTATTCCGACGCCCGCAAGGAAATCGTCATATGGACTTCCAGCGAGAATCCGGACGTCAATGTCGGGGGAGAATTTCTGGACACACCGGTGGTCAAAAAGCATATTGCGGCCAAGGTCATCATGCCCGCCGACCGGGACCGGTGCGTCATACCCGGAGGCATTTTTGACGGGATGGACATGGTCGTGCTCACCGGAACAGCCTGGGGCGACGATTACTGGGCCAGTGAACCGCCGCGCCCGGTCCGGCCCCCGAAAAACTGGAAACCGGACTGGGTGGTCAAAGGGCAGTTCCTGTCCACCGGCAGCCTTATGCTGGGCATGTCCAATGCCGGATCCGGTTCCGGCGGCGTGACGAATATCTTTCGCAGCCTGTTTTGACGCACTATCCGGCAGCAGGAAGGGCACGCCTGCGGTTCGCCGTCGTGAAAGCACGATTTTTTGACTGGACTGCACCGTCTTGCGGACGCGGGCGACGAACCGGACTTGTGTCCAAATACAAGCCGGCCGCGAAAAAACGCAATATTTTCGTGTGACAAGAAGACCGGATACCTTGTTGCGCCATGCCTTCGCCGGAACATTTTCCAGTGAAAACGTTTCGGGTGCGCCGGCAAAGGTCGGAGGACGGCGGCAAGCCGCGACACAACGATAACGGAGCATCGTATGGGGTATTTGCGTGCCGTACGCGCCGCTTCGCGCCGGGGCGTCCTGTTGCTGGCTTTTGCCGTGCTGCCGTTGTCCGGATGCGGCAAAATCGTTCCGCAGGCGACCGTGCTGTATACCACGGATACCCATGGCAGGCTCGACGCTGGCGCGGGCGGCATCGGCATGGACCGGATAGCCGCCGTCAAAAAAAATACGCCCGGCTCGATTTTGGTTGACGCGGGCGATTACGTGCAGGGCAATCCCACGGTCAATTTGACGCAGGGCAGGGACGCCGTGCGTCTGATGCGGATGGCCGGATATTATGCGGCCGCCCTCGGCAACCACGAGTTCGATTTCGGGCAGGACGCGCTGCGCGCCAGAATGGCGGAAGCCGCCGCCGGACCGCATCCTTTGCATATTATTTCCGCCAATGTCCTGAACACGGACGGCACGCCCTTCACCAGCCCCGCTGCGATAACCGTCGCGGGCGGGCTGCGCATAGGCTTTTTCGGCCTGACCACGGCGGAAACCGCCGTGCAGACCCACCCGCGCAACGTCCGGGGGCTTGTTTTCGCCGATGTGCTGCAAACCGCCGCCCGGATGGCAAAAAAACTACGCGCTGAAGGTTGCGATGTGGTTGTGGCGCTCACCCATGTGGGCACTGACGATGCATCCGAAAGAAAAAGCACGGATATCGCCGCGCAAGTGGATGGCATCGACGTTGTCATTGACGGGCATTCTCACGTTATGCTGAACAAAACCATGCCCAACGGCACGTTGGTCGTGAGCAGCGGCGCACACGCCAACGCGCTGGGCCGTCTGGTTTTTTCCGGCAGAACCGGGTGGGGGGCCGGCCTGGAAAAATCCAATACCTTTCTGCGCGAAGCCGACATGGCGGCCGTATCGCCCGATCCCGCTGTGGCGGACGCTCTGGCGCGGATCAAGGAAGAACAGGCGCCGCTGCTCGCGCGCGTTGTAGGGACAACCTCCATTGATCTGGATGCGGAACGGATGACCATCCGCACGCGGGAAACCAACTTCGGCAATTTGTGCGCGGACGCCCTCAGGCACATGACCGGGGCGGACATCGCCATCATCAACGGCGGCGGCATCCGGCGTTCCATCGCCAAAGGGGATATCCGCAAAGGCGACATCATGGCCGCCATTCCCTTTGCCGATGCCGTGGTGACCAAGAACGTGACCGGTGCGCAGCTCCTGGAAATCCTGGAGCACGGTTTTCACGCGCTGCCCTTGGAGAATGGGGGCTTTCCGCAACTCGGCGGCCTTGCGGTGACCGTGGACGTGAACAGGCCGGCGGGCAGGCGCATCGTCGCGGCCGCACTGGATAACGGCAGCCCCCTTGTCCCGCAGCGCATCTACACCCTGGCTGTGTCCGACTTTCTGGCTTCCGGCGGAGACGGCTATCCTGTTCTGGCGAAACTGCCGGTGCTCCGGAAATTTCTCCCTCCGGACATCGCTCTGGAAATGTACTTTCATGACGCGGGGCAAAAGGCTTTTGAAGGCATCAAAAAAGGGCGCATCACCATCCGGCAGGGCCGGAAGGTATCTTTCTTGCCAAACGACATGTTCCGGACACTGCGCCGATTCGCTCACGCATAACATCCTTTCTGGAGAAAGATTATGGAAAACCACACTGTTGTTACCAGGCAGTCCTGGTTCTCGCGTTTGGGATATGCGTTCAAGGGGGTGCTGGTGGGCATTTTGCTGCTGCTCGGAGGGATCGTTCTGCTCTGGTGGAATGAAGGCCGGGCGATCACCACGGCCAAAGCCCTTGCGGAAGGGGCCCAACGGGTGCTTTCCGTCGTGGCGGACCGCGTGGACCCGGGGAACCAGGGCAAACTGGTACATGTTGCGGGCAGGGCGCTTGCCGGCGGCAGGTTGGCGGATCCGGATTTTCCGTTCATGGCGGCGCAGGCCCTGGTTCTGCAGCGCAAGGTGGAAATGTTCCAATGGCAGGAAGAGCACCATACGAAGGAAGTCAAAAAACTGGGCGGCGGGGTGGAAAAGCAGACCACATACACATATAAAAAGGCTTGGTCCTCCTCGGTGAGGAATTCCTCACATTTTTACGACCCCAGCGGTCACCGCAACCCTTCGGCCATGCCGTACGCCTCTTTCACAATCAAAGCGCCCAATGCGCGACTGGGCGCATTCAGACTGCCTGCCGGCATGCTCGCTCTGTCGGCTCCGGATCCCCTGGCCGTGCCTGAAAATGCGCCACTACGCGAGGACCGCAAGGTGGCGGGCGGGCAAATCTACATCGGGAAAAATCCTGACGCTCCGGAAATCGGCGACCTGCGAATTCAATACACCTATGCGCCGGAACAGGATGTCAGCGTGGTGGCCGGGCAGATGGGGGACAGTTTTGGAGCCTTTTCGGTCGGCAACGGCAAGAGAAGCATCCAGATACTGAAACCGGGCCTGCTTGACGCGGACGCCATGTTCAACGCCGCGCGGAACGAAAACGCGATGCTGGCCTGGCTGCTGCGCGCACTGGGCGCGCTGTGTGCGTGCGGGGGCGTGTATCTGGTGCTCAGGCCCTTGAGCGTACTCGGGGACGTGGTTCCCTTTATCGGCGGCATTGTAAATTTCGGTGCCGGGCTGGTTGCGCTTGTCGTGGGGCTGGCCTGTTCTTTGATCGTTATCGCGTTGGCCTGGATGTTCTATCGTCCGCTTTTGGGCATGTTGCTGCTGGCCACCTCAGTGGCGGCGCTGGCGGGTACGCGCTTGCTTGCCGGCAGATCCGGCACGCGGGCCAGCCTCCGATAGCGGCGCAATGTCCGACGGGACAAATTTCGAGTCTACCGCGCCGCGAAGCTCATAACCATTTCGGGGTAGCGATCCCCTATGATGGCGGCCGGCGCGAAGACCCGATCCAGCGTTTCCAGTTCATCGGCGGAAAAAGCGACATCAAGGGATTGAAGATTCTCGGGCACACGAGCGCGCCGGGTCATGCCGACCAGCGGGATGATGTCCTCGCCACGGGAAAGGATCCATGCGACGGGAAGCTGCGCTGGTGAACGCCCTTTGATGGCAGCCAAATTTTTGAGGAATTCCACGGGTCTCAAATTTTGTTTGAGGTTTTCGCCTTGCATTCTGGGCACGGTGTAGTGGGAAGGCTCGCTTTGCGGAGAGCTTGTCACATTTCCAATAAGCAGTCCGTCCGCCAGAACACGATAGGAAACGAGAAGTGCTCCCCAAAAATGGACGCGGGTATTGTGGAGAAAACAGGAACAGAACTGACCTTATCCCGGAGAGCCAGCCTACCCATTGTGGCACACCAACTGCCGGGCGCTGACCATGGGCAAGCCCCCTGGAACCCCGCAAAGAAACGGCCCCGCCACCATGAAGGAAGCAGGGCCGGGTTTCATATTTTGTCAGGTTGTGGTGCCATCATGCCGCGCCACTGTGTCTGTGTTCAGGAAAAACCTTATCGGCTATGTCGTCTATGAGAGCGGCAAACCCGGCGGTGTCTGTTTTGTCGAGGCAGATATCAAAGTGGTGAATATTGTTGATAACGGTGGAAAGGAACATGAGTCGCCAGTACAACGTTTCGCGCTCGCACCTGTCCGAGCCTATGCTGGTGTAGGTTGAGGCGCTCATTCCGCACCCCCTTCCCGGCTCCCGTCCCAACTCCTGATGGTTTTTTCAAGGATGTCGCCGCTGGTGTGGCAAAGGTGGCCAGTTCCTGAACTGGGAGTGTCCATAACTTTGTGTAATCGGTTATTCTATTGAGTCGGTAACCTGTCCTCGAACTGGATGGCAAAGCGATTCAATGCGGCCTTCCAGTCTCTGATAGGCATTGTCCATTTTTTACTGATGCTTCGCAGTGCAAGCCAGAAGATTTTGAAAAGGTGCCGGGAAGTTTGAAGCGGGCTGCAAGGTGGAATACAGCACAGGGCGGGGTTATGGTCAACAATCTATTCCCACTGTAAATTTGAAGGGGGCAAAACGCCTCTTTCAAATTTTTTATGTCTGTAATCCTCAGAGACTACAACGCAAGAGAACAGAATAGCAATTCACTAGCCTTCTGAGGAATCAACTCGCCGGCACATCACAACACGATCGAGGGGACATGGCACCAGGAATCCATAGCTATTTTCGCGGCTTGGGTTTTGACCTGAAAGGAACGAGGCAAATGTACACAACCGGATATACGGTTTCGCGTTACACGGAGCTGTTGTGATGGCTGGCTGTGGGCGCGAATGGCACACCAAGCGCCTTTGTTATTTTCACAATGGTTTCAAAGCGTGGTTTCGCTCCGGGAGAAAGCGTCTTGTACAGGCTTTCCCGGCTCAATCCAGAATCTTTGGCAAGTTGCGCCATACCCCGCGCTTTTGCCACATCAGCCAGGGCCGCAAGAAACACGTTGGGATCGGGGTCTTCCATTGCGACGGCAAGGTATTCGGCTATGACTTCTTCATTGTCGAGGTGCTCTGTTACGTCAAATCTGGTTGCTTTCATATCACACCCGCCTTTTTCAAATTTTTCCATATGGCTTTTGCCTGCTTGATGTCCTGTTGCTGGCTGCCCTTGTCACCATCGCAATAAGCAAGTAAATATTCGCGCCTTCTTGGGCATAGTAGATGCGGTATCAAGGGCCATAATGAATACGCATTTCCGAAACGCCTTCGCCCACCGGGCCGCAGTCGCCAAAGTTACCGCGCTCGGCAGCCACAACACGAGACAATATCCGCGCCCGGCCTTTCTGATCCCTAAGGGCGTCTATCCAGGCCAAGAACTTGTCTGTTTTGTTAATGACGTTTTGCATGGCATAAATGTAGTCACTTGGCTACATACAGTCAAGCGAAAGGCATTCGTGCTGAAAATAAAGGTGGCCATAACTGCTGGGGAATTGAACCGCCGACACATCGCGACACCACGGGGCGGGAAGTGGCATCCGGCGTCTGTGGTGCGGTTATACCTGATTTTACATGATCTGCTCCTCAAGCAACTCCGTGGTCCACAAAATCGATCCACAAAGCCGATCGAACGGTGGGGTTCTTTGAGGGGAAGACATGTTCTTCATACCGCTATCCGCTATCCGCAAAGCACTTGCCTGGATGGCACCAAATTTGCTTTATTCAGGCCATGTTGGGAAAAGGGAAAATTCTGCATGCGCCAAGGAGCAAGCCGTGAGCATATCCTCCATTGACCAGATTTTGCCGGGCCACCTTGATAAAACCGGCGGATTTCCTGTAGCGGAGGCAAAGGACGGCACGCGGCAGGAACAGAACGCGCGAGCCGACATCCTGATGCAGATAACTGATGGCGCGGCCCTGTCCTCTCTGGCGCCGCGTATTAAGGCGATACTCAACCAGATCGCCGGCCCGGAAGACAATGTACTGGACGCCCTCAGCGGCAACGTAGGCAAATTGCAGGACGGATTCATTGATGCGCTGTATTCCGCCCTGTCCGCGCGCGACATCAACCTTGACCAGAAGCTGACTTTGCGCCTGAACGGCGAGGGTATACTGTCCGTGGCGGGGGATCATCCGCAGAAGGAAGCCGTTGAGAACGTTTTACGTGAACAGCCGGCCCTGTCCGCCGCTTTTGACGAAATCGCCTCACAGTCGGAATTGTTGCGCGACATCCGCAATATCAGCAAGGTCATGAGCCGCAAAGGCGGTTTGGAACAGTATGCGGCAGCCGGCAACACCGGATCCGCCGTGTATCAGATGAGCCTCAAAGGTGAGATGAGTCACTTTTACTTCAGCCGGGTCTGATGCGGATGCCGCTTGCTATTTGCCGAAAATGATCTATATTTAGTTGCAAGCGCACATGGGGGCGCACTGGTTTCGACGGGGACGTGGAAGCCGGAATTGCAGGCCGAGGCGCCGCTGGCCTCGTTAAAAGCGGCACAAAAGTAATTGGCAACGATTACGAATACGCATACGCGGCTTAATTAAGCCGCCCGTGACGGATGGCTGACGCCCGATACGCCGCCTGAACGGACAAAAACCATCGGGCTGGCGTCCTGAGATGTCTGCCGCAAAGGACGCGAGACACCGAAGGCAGACTGGCCGCGAGAAGCTCTTGTCAGGGGCCAGACTGGCGGCAAGATGCAAACCTGACATATGCCTGTAGACGTTCCGCGTGGATACTTTTCGGACGCGGGTTCGATTCCCGCCGCCTCCACCATCAACTTTTTTCAGCAAGTCCCACAAGGTTTCAAAAGCCTTGTGGGACTTAGCTTTTATGGGCATTTTAGGGTCAGGACGTTTCATAAAAAACCTTGACGTTTCGTATTGAGCGGGGGCAAAAGTGGGGGCAAAAAGAGATTTTGCCCCCGGAGGAGACTATTTTGCCCCCAGAAGAACACGAAGCCAAAAAACGCATAAATACCAAGGCAGATGTCAAAGAAATCACCACCCTCGCGGAGAAACTTGCCGAGGATATTAAGAAGCCAAGGGCGGCGCGGTTTATGCGAGGGACACCTTACGGGAAAGTGTCGCGCTGCATAAAGCCGTGCCGCCCTTGTTGATTAAAATTACTGCTCTGGAAACTGTCGGCTACTGTGCATCACGCGCAAAACCTGCACCCTGTCGGGCAACACGCGATAAATCAGCGCATAGGGAGTGTCCTTAACAAGCCACTCCCTGGTGTTTGGCACTCTGCCCGGCTTGCCAGCGCCCGGAAGTGTGGTGAGATGTTCAGGTGCTTTGTAGATACGCTTCACATAGTCTTCCACGGCGTCAAAGGGCAGGCTTTCGCCAAGCAGATAATCGGCTATGCCGTCCATGTCCTCTGATGCGCTTTCAGTCCATTCAATGGGTAAAGGGTTACGGGGTGACATTGAAGCCCTTAGCCTTTAACCGCGCTCCCATTTCCTCGTGGCTGATTACCCTGCCCGCCTCCGCATCATCTATCCCCTTTTGCACCTCGGCGAGATACCATGTTTCGCGCTCAAGATATTGGGCGACAGCTTCCTTGATTATCCAGGCGCGGGGCCTGTCCATCTGCTCGGCCATCTTGTCGAGTTGCTCACGGATTTCCGGGTCAAACCGGACTGTCGTTACTGGCTGCATATTTGCTCCTTGCGTATCCGCTTGTATTCTCATGTGTGCTCAAAGAATACATCATCTGAAACAAAAGGCAAGGCGCTATTTTTCAAAATTTTCCCCGTTGACGCTGCCGGGTATAGGTTTTAAGCTAGCGAAATGGAAAAGTATCGTATCGAGCAGGTGAGTTCCCATTTTTTTCAGCAAGCGTTAGCGCTTGTTGAAAATGTCTTTATGGAGTTTGAGGCTCCTGACTATTCTGAGCAAGGGGTAGAGGAATTTCGCAAATTCATTAACCCCGAGCGAATTCAAAAGGAAATTGACTCTTCGGCGCTCAGATTGTGGGGATGTTTTCATGAACGGCAAATCGTCGGGGTTCTCGGGGTAGAGTCAAAAGGACATATCTGCCTTCTTTTTGTTGCAAAAGAATTTCACAGGCAAGGTATTGCCAAAGCCATGCTGGAAAAGGGCTTGGCCCCACTCCGTGAGAAAAATTTACCTCAGGTAACCGTTAATTCCTCGCCGTATGCTGTTCCTGCGTATCAGCGCATGGGGTTTATCACCACTCAACCTGAGCAATGCTTTAACGGCGTACGGTATATCCCAATGGCGCTTTCTTTTGGGTAAGCTGGTGGTGCAGGAGAATCGAACTCGATTCCGTATCACTCTACCGAACAGAGCCACAAAGCGCAGCAGAATCTTGGTATCTACTTTTGGAAGGTGTGAACTACCAAGAAAAATACCAAAATTCTTGGTAGCTGTCTATGGAATTCGCAAGAATGCCCAGCAATGCAATGATTAAAAAAGCAAAGTCCTGTAAGGCTTTTTAGGCTTTACAGGACTTTCTGAGAAGATACTTTGGTGGGCCCACCAGGATTCGAACCTGGGACCGGCCGGTTATGAGCCGGCGGCTCTGCCAACTGAGCTATAGGCCCGGTAAACTGGTGCTGGACAGGACGGCTTTTGTATGGCTCTTTGCCCGGCCTTGTCAAGGCCGGCCTCGCGACGCGGCGGGCACTGTCGTAAGTTGCGGGTTCGCCCGGGCCGCCACGTCGTGGTGCGGAACAAGCGCCGCGCACCCGCGATTTTCCCCTGTTCCGCCTGCATGCAACAGATTGATCCTCAAGACAAGGCCTGAAAAATGCGTTTGACAAGCAGGCCGGTCAGTCTACACAATGCGGGCCTAACGATACGAGGAAATCGCCGTGAAAATCAAGGATCTGGTTGTCAAAGCCCGTTCTTACCGCCGTTTTCAGGAAAACAGGCCTGTGGGCGCGGACCTGCTGACCGCTCTTGTGGATGCGGCGCGCCAGGCTCCCAGTGCGTCCAACAAGCAGCCGTTGCGCTATGCCGTTTCCGTGTCGCCCGAGGTCAACGCGCGCATTTTCGGCCATCTGCGCTGGGCCGCGCAGTTGAAGGACTGGAAAGGCCCCGCGGAAGGCGAGCGTCCCGCAGGATATATCGTGATCGGCGGCGCGGAATCGTCGAACCACCTGCTGACGGATCTGGGCATCGCCGCGCAGACCATCCAGCTGGGCCTTGCGGAAGCGGGCGTGGGCTGCTGCATGCTGGCCAACATCAACCCCGGAGAAATTCATACCATCGTGGGTTTTCCGGAGGGGGTGACGGTGCTGCTGGTGCTGGCAGCGGGCTATCCCGGCGAAACGGTGATGCTTGATGCGCCGGGCGCGGACGGGAGCCTCAATTACTGGCGCGATGACAAGGACGCGCACCACGTGCCCAAAAGAGCGCTCAGCGACGTGCTGCTCGCCCTGTACGAACAGGCGCCATGATCGACGCCGGCAAAAAACGACACATCGTCATTTTCGCCTGCATCACAGCGTTGTGTCTTGTCGGCGATTCCATGCTGTATGTCGTGCTGCCGGTCCACTATGCGGAAGCCGGGCTATCCTCGCTGTGGGAAGTGGGGGTCATTCTGGCGGTGAACAGAATCGTGCGCCTGCCTCTCAATCCGTGCATCGGCTGGCTGTACAGCCATGTCAGCGAGCGCGCGGGCATTCTCGTCGCCGTGGCTTTGGCCACGGCGACAACGCTTTCTTACGGCTTTCTGCCGGGATTCGCCTTCTGGATCGTCGCGCGTTGCGTCTGGGGCGTGGCCTGGACGCTGCTGCGGCTGGGATCCTTGTTCTGCATTCTCAATCTTTCAGAGCCGCACAACCGGGGGCATTATACCGGCCTGTACACGGGGCTGTACCGGTTGGGCAGCCTGGTGGGCATGCTGGCGGGCGGCATTCTGGCCGACTTGGCGGGCATTCGGACCACGGCCGTGATCTTTGGGGGGCTGACTGCGCTGGCCCTGTTTCTGGCGCTGTTTCTTTTTCCCCGGAACATGGACAGGGCGGAAGCCTGCTCCCCGGTGGACAGCCTGGCGGCCAGCCTGACCGCGGCCGTCCGGGACGGGAACGTGTTGCGCGTGGTGGTTGCCGGAACACTGATAGCCCTTGTGTTTCAGGGCGCGGTGACTTCCACCCTGAGCCGCCTGATTGACGTGCATACCGGCGGCGGGGTGGCCCTGGCCGGATTTTGCATTGGCGCATCCACCCTGTCCGGAGCGTTCCAGGCGTTGCGCTGGGGTTGGGAACCCTGGCTGGCCCCTTTTGCCGGCAGAATATCCGACAGGCCCGGAGGGCGGCCCGCCCTGCTGTGCCGCGCGTTCGGGGCGGGTGCGGCGGCGTTGGCCCTGCTGGCTCTGGCGCTGCCTCTTCCCCTGTGGTTCGGCTGCCTGCTGGGCATGCAGCTGACGGCCACGGCGCTGGTCACCGTGGCGGATGCCGCGGCGTCCGATGCGGCCGCTTCCATCGGCGGGCGGTCAATGCTTATGGGGTACGCGCTGCTGGTGGATGTGGGCGCGGCTTTTGGTCCGCTGATCGCTTACGGTGTGAACGAATTTTTCGGTATCAACACCGTGTATGCGTTGAACGCGGCCCTGTTCGCCGTACTTTTTTTCGTCTGGAAGCCCCATGCCGGCACGAAGGTCCGGTAAAAAGGAAACCGTCATGCGCAGAACGCGTCGGTGCCCATTTCTTTTTTTTCTGCTGTTTCTGCTTACGGGCTGCGGCGATGAAATCGGCAGTTACGACCATGTGTTCAGCAAAAACGGCATGACATTTTCCGCGCCGCACCTGACGATCCGGGGAACCAAGGAAAAAGATATGGGCCTGGTCCTCTGGACGCACTACGTTTCGGGCAGCCCGCGCTGCCTGGGGGCGTTCATTTCGGACAGCGGGGACAACTGGTCCTTTTTCCCCGGCGGAAATCCGGGGGCCAAAAGGCCGGGCGCGGCCAAGCGGATGTATGAAATTTTTCCCGGACGCGAAACGTACGGCATCACCATACCGCTGGGCCTGAACGACGCCAGGGAATGCACCTGGCAACTGCAGGAAATACAATTGCTGGTCAGCGATCCCTTTATCAACGACAGGACCACGGAACTGTTCTCGTTCATGATGGTCGACTCGGCGGAGCTGAGCTTTTTTGAGCCGCGGTACAACGTGTTGTGCCGCAAGCTGCGTACCGGATACAACCGGCTTGACTGCCGGCACGGCAGCCAGATGGGAAAAGATGTGATCGTCTATTCACGCACCGTGCTGCAGGATGTGCATACGACGGTCAACATCGCAACGGACGCTGATCTTCTCAAGGCCTGGTCAAAACCCTGATGATGAAAGGCGCCGGAAGATGGGGGGCACCGGCCGGAAACATCGGCCGACGATGTTTCCGGCTTTCCATTTTTCGGGCCTTTTGTCACAATCACTTCCGAAAACGTTTGTCGCGCGGACCGCAACCACGCCGTGCGGCATCACCGCAACCCGGGCGCACCCGGCAGTTTCGAGGCTGAATATGAACATCGGCTTTCGCGTGTACACGGAACGCAATCTTCCCCCCCGGGAGGTCATCGAAGGATTCGGGACCCTGCCCGCGGCCAACGTGGCCGACTGCATGAACCGCCTCAGTGCGTTGCATTCTTCAATAAAACTTATGGGACCCAGGTTTGCAGGGTCCATGGTCGGCGTCGCCCTGACGGTCAAGACCCGCCCCGGGGACAACCTGATGTTGCATAAAGCCCTGAACATGGCCATGCCGGGCGACGTGATGGTCGTTTCCAACGGCGGCGACCGCAGCCAGTCCCTGATGGGCGAAATCATGTTCACTTACGGCAAGTTCAAGAAAATGGCCGGGTTTGTTTTTGACGGCCCCATCCGCGACGTGGATGCTCTGGAAAAGCTGGGCATACCCGTATACGCCACGGGCTCCACGCCCGGCGGCCCGTTCAAACAGGGTCCGGGGGAAGTCAACGTGCCCATCGCCTGCGGCAACATTCACGTGAACCCCGGCGACATCATTCTTGGCGACAGCGACGGGGTCGTCGTCATTCCGCGCCGGGATGCGGCGGCGCTTCTGGAAAAGGCCAGAAGATTCTCAGCCGGCGATCAGGCCAAGGTTGACGCCGCGTTGCAAGGCACCCTTGACCGGTCCTGGGTGGATAAATCCCTTGCGGGCCTCGGTTGCGAAATTATCGAAGGCGTGTCCGAATAGACGCGGTTGCCCGAGTCAGGAAAGCGTCCCTACGGCAACCGGTCCGCGGCCGGCATGCGGAGATGCCCCGGCGTCCTGCTTTTCCGAGCGGTTCGGCATGTCGCGGGAAATGTCGGGGTTGCTGGGAAATTCCGGCAAAAACCCGCCGACAGGCGGGTTTTTGCCGGAGCAGGGGAAAGGGCGCGGCGGATCGTAGTCGGTTCCGGAGTCTTTTTCCTTTGAAATTATCCATACGGGCACAATGCTCTGGCCTTACGAAGCACAGCGTGGCAAGGCCCGCGAGATTGGCATAGGCGAGCTTTGCTCGCCGTGCGCGACAATCTCAAAGCGGAACTGCCCTATTGCCCTTTGCAGCAGGATTTCGTCCCCGTGACGGGGTTCAGCCTGGATGCTTCCTCTTCGGGGGAGCATTTTTCGGAAAGGGGTCTGCCGCAGCAACGTCTGCCGTTCTGATGGCTGTGCTGGGGCCGGTCTTGTTCCTGCCGGGCGTCTTGGCTTTTGTCTTCACTCATGGAAACCTCCTTGTCGGTACACATGTGGGCAGCATAAGTCTCTTTGACCGGCATGGCAACATGCAAAATGCAGAATGTGCAGTCCGCCTGCAACGCTGTTTTGATTGTATCGCTGATCGTGTATCGATTCTCTGCTTTGATGGAGTATTTCTGTGACGCGGTCCGGCATATGCCCGACCGTTGCCGTCCGGCGAAAAACAGGCGTGCCGCACGACAAGCTGCAGCCGGGCAACAGAAAAAGGCACGCAATTTTCTTCCCTGCGCGCTGTCGGGGGGGCAAACGGTTGCGTTCAGATTTCTTCCGGATTGCCGACGACGCCTTCGCGTGAACCGACGGGCCTGGCGTTCCGGGGCGGGGCAAGCACAAGGCACGGCCGTGTCATGCCCTGATCGGGAAGGGGCGCGACGTGGGCGGCGTCGCCGTATCGTCGTTTCAGGTCTTCATATTCGCCGAAATCCAGGGCCCGCATGGGGCAAGCCGCGACGCACAACGGGCTTTCGCCCTTGAGCAGACGTTCGCGGCAGAAATCGCACTTGGTCATTGCACGGCGCCGCGCATCGTATTGCGGGGCGGAGTAGGGGCAGGCCCTTTCGCAACGGCGGCACCCCGCGCATTGCTTCTGGTCCACGGAGACGACGCCGTGTCCGTCCCTGGCCATGGCCTTTGTCGGGCAGACCTGCACGCAGGCGGGGTTCAGGCAGTGGTTGCAACTTACGGACATATAATAGGAGAAAATGTTCTGGGTGTATATTTCGTCCCCCAGATGCGACCATTCGCCCCCCGCATACTCGGCCACGCGGCGCCAGAGGGCGGATGCGGGCGTGTCGCGGCCGTCCATACAGGCGACCATGCAGGTTTTGCAGCCGGAACAGGCCGCGGCGTCAAAATGGAAAGCCATCTGCGTGCGCATGCTGCCCTTCTTCGTGCGGCGAGGCGGGCGGGCAAACCGCGGCGCGGTCTTTGTCATGCCCTGGCCACCTCGACGCGATTGGTGTGCTGGGGGTTGGCTTTGGCCAGCGGCGACATGTGGGTTTTCGTCACCATGTTCACGCTGCCGCCCATATCCACGCCGCCGGGGCCGGGCTTGTGCCATGCGCCCTGGGGCAGGCTGACCACGCCGGGCATGATGCGCGGGGTGACCTTCACCGGCACGAGGGTGGCCCCCCTGTCATTATGCACCTTGACCTTGTCGCCGTGCCTGATGCCGCGTTTTTCGGCGTCAAGCGGGTTCATCCACAGCGTTTGCGGGGCAACGCGCGTCAGCCAGGGAAGGCCGGCATAGGAAGAGTGAACCCTGCCCTTGTAATGATGGCCGATCAACTGGAGCGGGAATTTCTCTTTCAGAGCGTCCTCGACGCCTTCCCAGGTCCTGACGTACTGGGGCGCGCCGGTAACGGCGTCGCCCTCGGGCAGTTCCCAGCTTTGGCCGATTGCGTGCAGACGCGCGGAGAAAATTTCGATCTTGCCGGAAGGGGTCTTCAGGGGATGGGCGGCCGGGTCTTCCCGAAATTCCCGAAAGGCCACGGCGGGTTCCAGATGCCATTTGTAGATGCCGTGCCGGACGGCCTCGTTGATGTCTTGCGGCAGTTCCGGCCTGACTTCGCGCCATTCCGCGTACAGCCATTCCATCCACTGGCGCTGGGTCCTCCCTTCGGAGTAGGCTTCGAGAATGCCCAGTTTTTCGGCGATGCCGCAGCAGATTTCATATTGCGTCCTGGCCTCGAACAGAGGCTCGACAATGCGCGGCGCGACGAGCGCCTGTTCCATGGCCGCGGCGTACCCCTGCCTGTATATTTCGTCTTCTTCCGCCGGATAGACGGACGGCAGCAGGATATCCGCGAACACGGCCGTCGGTGTCATGCGCGTTTCAACCACCACAAGCATTTCCAGCTTTTTGTCATCCTCGAGCAGCGTTTTCGTTCTGACGATATCCGAGTGCTGGTTGACGGTGATGTTGCTGCTGCTGTTCCAGAGAAACTTGATGCCCACGTCCAGTTTGTCCTTGCCCTGCACGCCCGCATTGAGGGCGGTCATGGCCGGGCCGTTTTCGATGGCCTTGTCCCAGGCGAACACGGGGATTTTCGTCTTCACCGGATTTTCTCCGGTGGGGAAGGCGGGCCATTGGACCCCGCCGCCGGATTCCTGCTCGCCCGTGCCGCCGCCGTGGATGCCGACATTGCCGGTAAGGACGGGCAGCATCATGATGGCGCGGGCGGTCTGTTCGCCGTTCGCATGGCGCTGCGGCCCAAGGCCCTGTGCGATGCAGGCCGGTTTGGCCGTGCCGATTTCACGCGCGATGCGCGCGATGACAGCGGGAGCGCAGCCGGACAGTTTCGCGGCCCATTCCGGCGTTTTCGGCGTGCCGTCCGGGCCGGATCCGAGGATGTAATCCTTGTAGGACAGTTCCGGAGGCACGCCTTCGGGCATTGAGGAGCGGTCATAGCCGACGGTGTATGCGGCGATGAACGCCTCATCCACCATGTTTTCCGTGATCAGCACATAGGCCATGGCCGAGGCCAGCGCGGCGTCGGCGCCCGGTCGCGCGGCCACCCATTCGTGGGCGAACAGGGCGGCGGTGTCGGAAAGGCGCGGGTCGATGACGATGACCCTGGCCTTGCTTTTTTTCAGGGCGTTCAACAGATCGTTGCCCGGGCCGCCGCCGCTGGCGCGGGTTTCGATGGGGTTGTTGCCGAAGAACACCGCCAGTTCGGTATTGGCGATGTCGCTGATGGTGTTGGAGCCCCGTTGGCCGTAAGTATACTGCGCCGCCGCCTGGATCTGCGCGGAACTGTATGTGCCGTGGTAATCAAGATAACCGCCGAGCAAATTGGCAAGGCGGAAAAATTCCCCCCGGCGGTTGATGGTGCTGCTGATGGTGCCGCTGCCGTACTGGCGGTAAATCGCTTCATTGCCGTATGCCGCAATGATGCGCCTGAGCTCTCCGGCAATGGTGGTGAAGGCTTCGTCCCAGCTGATGCGCCGGAATTTTCCTTCGCCCCGTTTGCCGGCGCGTTTCATGGGATATCTGATCCTGTCCGGGGAATAGATAAGCTGACGCATGGCGCGGCCCCGCAGACAGGCGCGCACTTCGCGTCCACCGTTGCCGTCGCCGTGGTTGTCCGTTTCCACGCGCACGATCCGGCCGTCCTTGACGAATACCCGCAAAGGGCAGCACGCGCCGCAATTCACGACGCAGCTTGTCCAATGCATGGTTTCATCGCTGCCGGCCGCTTTTCCGGCGGATCCGCCGACGCGCGGCCCCGGATGCCCGTCCGGTGTCAGCGCGGCGGCGGCGCCCAGAGCGGCGAACCATTTTTCATAGTTCCCGCGGGCGCCGCAACCGGAGGCCGGGGCCTGCCGCTCGGTATCTGTGTTGCCCATCCGTTTTCTCCGACCTTCTGAAAATTCCACCCGCAGGGCGAAACGTTTTTTCAGCGCATTCCGCTCCGCCGGGCTGACAGCGACTTTGGCCGCCCGGCGGAGCGTAGAAAAACAGGCGTCTCAGTTGACGGCTATGGAAGCGATCCGCGGAAATAACCATAAGCCGACGGCGCACCCATTCAATGATCTCTCGCATGGTGAAATGCCCGTCGGGTTTTGTCTCACAGAAGCGCTGAAAACGCCATAGCCCCGCGCGGGGCGGGGCAGGGCAAGGGGGGCAGGGTTTCCTGCTATTCGGAGCTGCCGGGAGCCGTTTGTTGCAATGCGGCCCGCTGTGTGCGCAACGCTTCAATGCGCGCGTCCAGATCGGCAAGGCGCATTTTGTTTTCTTGTACGTATGCACCCAGACCGATCTCACGTAGCGGCCTGTCCTGCTTGCGCTCCAGAGCCGCTATTTGCGCGTCGATCATGGCCACGGCTTCGGCAGCGCGGTCTTCCTGTTCCAGGGCTGCGTTTTCCTGTTCCGACAGTTCCGTGATATTTTCGGCGCCTTCAGGCGCAAGAGTTTGTGGAGTTACCTCCGGCAGGACAAAAATATGCGCAAGGTATTCTTTTCCTTTTAGGGCATATTTGATATGCCGCTGCACAGTTTCTTGTTTTCTCTGGGCGTTATTGCTTTTCATACTTCCTCCTATTGCCACAGGCAGGCAAAGCTCCATGCCACGTTAATCGGGCTGCCGCTGCTGGCGACTTTGGTTGTCAGGTTGAAGCCGGTTGGCGTTTTGGAGTTGACCAGCCAGTCGCAAAACACTCCTCCCCCGGATGTCGTTATAAGCAGGGCATAGTGCGCGGACGGCGCGGCCTCCGTAAATGTGATTTGATACTGGCCCGTCTCTGACAGTACGCAGGACGCCACATTGACATTATTATATACAGTCCCGGGGCCGTTGATCAGCGCGCTGGCTTTGATGACGGCATTCATGTCCGCCATGGTTTTCCATGCGGACCAAGTTGAATTGCTGTAAGTATAATACCGGCGGAGCAGCTTTCCCACAGCGACAACCAACATTGTTTGCAGACACAGGGTATTACTCTCTTTGACGTGCACCAGGCATGTGCCTCCATAGGGGTTGTCCGGATGGTTGAAGGCCAGGACATAATCCCCCTCCCCAGCGGTGAGGGCGTCAATGGGCGTTGTGCTCGTCAGGTATTTGGCAGGTCCGAGAAGGCCGAAGTTTTTTGCCGACCCGCTGCTCATCATCACATCGCCGGCCACTCCACCAAGCGGGGATATTTCTTCCCAGATAGAGCCGTTTCGTTTCAAATGCAGCCATTCGGTGACAGAAAGTATTTTGTCGGTCCCTCCCGACAAGCGTATTCCATACGTGTCCGCGTTGTTTTTTACGGTGACGACACGCGCTGACGTGACCGCCCGCAGGCGGACTTCCATGCCGGCATTCGTGTTGTCTATTTTGAGGTAACGCAAATCGCCGCTTGAAGCCTGGTTGTAAGTATCCACAGCATGCGAGGCCAAGGTCGGGGATATGGACGCTTCGGAATCTATGACAAGCGTGGTTCTTGCCATCGCACCGGGAAGCTGTTTCGCCGTGGCGAGCAACGCCTCCAGATCATCAATGAACACCCCTGTTTTCAGGTTTGCCCTGAAAGCTCCAGAGTCCGGGAAATTTGCCATATCTGCTCCTAATACCCCAAGACCGGGGTTGCGTTTACAGTGCCGGCCACCTTGTTACCGGAAATGTCATAACAATAAACAAGCGGTCCCGATTTTGACATGTCGGCCGCTCTGGCATAGACGGCGTTGCCGCCGTCATCCAGCACAAACAGATTTACCCATTTAACCGCATGCCACCCGCTTCCGATGGGCAGACGCGCGCCCGATGCGGATATGGCGACGTTCGTCAGGTCGATGCTGATGTCAGGCATGTCTATGTACAAGGCGAACTCTTGCAGGTCCGAATACTTTGAACCGCCGCGCATGCGTACCCTGAAGATATACGTGGCGTTCTGGATTGTTTTTAATACGGCGGGAACAGGGTAGAAAACCGGTTCCAGATAGATTTGGGCGTCATAATCTATGGTTCCGTCTTCTTTTTGGGGATATACGGGCGCATCATAATTGATTTTTTCATCGCCCAAAACTTGCGGATAAAAATAATCGCCGCTGCCCCATAAGGAATATTCCAACGCGTCCAGGTTTTTTCCGCTTTCTTTTATGCTGACTCTCGCATCCTGCCCGACAAGATCGGACGGGACGCGCCAATAAAATGTATACGCCATCGCGGAAAAAACGCGGTCAAAGATCAGCGCGTCATCGTCAACGGCCCCATTTTGCGTTTGAGGGTAAAACGGAGCCTCAAGGTCGATGCCGCCGTTTTTTTGTGGATATGCGTATGTTGTTTCCTGCGGAACAAGAATGCCGCCGGAAACGCGGCAGCCCGTTTTTTCTCCCGGCCACCCCTCAACGCTCTGCTCCAGCGTGTAAACAAGGTTGCCCGGATTAGGGCCTGTTTTATCCAAAAATTCCGTGGTGGTGAAAAAAGCGGCGTTTTTGCTCTGACGCCCGCCGGAATCCCGTGCCACCACGCCGAATGTGCGCATCAGTCCATCAATATAGTTACTGATGTCGAATAGCCCATCAGTGACAAAGCCGTCGCGTATGCGCGACAAATCATTCCAGCTTGTCACCTGCCCATACCCGATGCGTATTTCGTATCCCCCGCCATTTTTGACATCCAACGGCATATTGTCGGTCGGCCAAAGTAATCGCCTGTTCTCCACCGACAACCACGCGATATCCGGCGGGGGGGTTGTTTTTCCGATAAGTTGGTATTTTTTAAGCACCGTATTCCAAGGGCCTATAAGGCCGTCAGAAGAAACAAACCTCAAGGCGATATCATACACCCCCCCCTCATCAACTGAAGAAACATAAACACATTCATCCGTCAGCGCGACAGGATCAAGGGTTTTCCATTCACCATCCTCGTATTCGCGGTACATGGCCTGAATATGCGTAATCGCGGACTCAGCTTTGGAAGGAACGGAGAAGGACACGCCTATCCGGCATTGCAGGGTGCCGTCCGGCAAAACGATCAGGGCGCGCTCGTCGGACCAGACGCTGTCCAGGCCGGGTATGGACGATATGATGTTGCGGGGCAGGGCCGGCGGTTCCGTGATATCCGAGTTGAATTCCGGCAAGGGGCTGTCATCAACCGTATAAATTTCCGGAGAATAGTCGATCAGGCCGATTTCCGCGTTGCCTTGCGCGTTCGGGCGGATGAATTCCACCAGCAGTTCATGGCTTTCTTTATCCAGTTGCCCGAACTGGAACAGGTCGCCTTCAGCCGGCAGGTTGGCGGTCTGGGGCTCCGCAAAATACACCGTGCCGTAAAAATCGTCTTCGCTCACGCGGGCCAGGGTAAACTTACGCGTTGCGCCTTTTTGGCTGCCCAGGCGGCAGCGCAGGGTGTAATCCACCCCCGGCTGCATCCGCATGGCTTCATCCAGCACAAGGCCGGTAGCGATGCCGCCGGATTTGATCACGCTTTTGACGCGGCCGGAGCCGAGGCCCCACATGGCGACATCATTGGTCACCCTGACCAGGTCGCCGCGCGTGCAGACGATGTGTTCGATGTCGCAGAACAGGCGGTAATTTTCCGGCCGCAGTTTGGCCCAGGCCATGGCGAAGCGCACGGCAAGCATGACCTGGTTCGGGCTGGTAATGCCCTCCATGCGGTCAATAGGCCATTCTTCATATTTTTTGGCATTGCCCGGACCATACCCGTCCGCGTAAACAGTCAGTATGTCTTGCGCAAAGCCTTTTTCCTTGTTGACGAAGTTCGCGCGGATGGCATGGGGGATATCGGGCAGAACCTTTGTGCCGGAGAATCCCCAGGAGTTATGCGTGGTAAAATGCTGCACAATGGTTGTGCGCGGCTCGTCAATGACCACCGTCCATTTACCGTCGCGGAAATCCGGTGTGGCCCGGCCGGCGGCGGCGATGCCGGTCAGCACGTCGAACACGCTGAGCGACGAATCCGCGCCGAGGATGTTGAAATAGCTGAACCCCTGCACGCGGCAGAATTTGTGCCAATGCTCCAGGGCGGCGATATCGATCTGATTGTCGCTGAGCGGCTCCGCAATGGCCGGACCTTGCAGCACATGGCGGAACAATGATGCCGGGTTGCCGCTTTTGCGCCATTCCCAGATTTCTGTTTTGTAATTGTAATCGTTGACGATGGAAGCGACAGCCGCGTTGATGGAATCAAGCGTGCCGTTCAGCTGGTTCGTGGCGCGCACGCGCAGTTCCGTGCGGGATATGGGGATTTTCAGTTTGAACGGCTGCCCGTTTTTGCGGCAGCGCACGGCCCGCCAGACAAGCTGATTGTAACGGATATTGTCATAGTCGGAATAATTTTTACCGGTTCTGCGGCACCGTATCTCAAATTGTCCGCGCGGCAGATTGAATGTATACGAGCGGGTAAACGGATCAAGTTTCTTTTTCGCGCTGGTATTGAACCGTTCTTCCACCCCGCGCAGCACTTCGCCATACGATAAAGATAAGGTCAAGCCTGAATACGACGCATCGACGCCGGATACGCTGGTGGAATCGCGCCTGTCGTTAATTTCAAGTATGCTGTTGCCATAGACGCAAACATAATACAGTAATTCTTCATTTTCTCCGATGGGCGGCAGACGGGGGGGAAACGCGACACTATTCCATTGGCACTTTCCTTGTGCCATAAGGCGCAAAAGATGTTCCGACGGTTCGTTGTATTTGCTGTCGCAAACGCATCCGACGCGTTGTATGATCCTGTTGTTTTTATCCAGGCTGTACGTATACCACTGCCAGAGATCTATGCTGATTTCCCTGGCCGTCCGTTTTTTGGGCACGCCGTACCGGGTCAGCCACCAGTCTTCCGCCTCCAGATTGCCCGCGTCATCGTAGACTTGTTCGGTATAGATATACGGCAAACAGCTTTGCAGCGTGAAGGACGCGGAGTATACAGGTACGGCGATATTTTGAAATTCCCCTGACGGGCGCTGCCGGATCTGAATCTGCAGATTGACGTCCGCATCCTTGTAGCTTCCGTTGTTTTTCGACTGGCACCACTGGCC
Organism: Desulfovibrionaceae bacterium; assembly: GCA_031550605.1. GTDB lineage: Bacteria > Desulfobacterota > Desulfovibrionia > Desulfovibrionales > Desulfovibrionaceae > FLUQ01. Next base: position 75,934 of record JAVBOK010000069.1, read on the forward strand.
TTGCGGGTAATAGAATTCCAGATTTATCTGGTCCGTGTCATCCGGCGTCGTAAAATAATACCAGTCGCTGACATATTTATTTTTGTCGCTCTGCATGGCGATGTTCAGCGCGGTTTCGTCAATGTCCCTGGTGTATAGCTGCGCTCCGGGGTCGGTCTTGTACCCTTGAAAGGTGACAAGTTCCATTTCCTGATAGCGAGATATGGGGGTGTCCCCGTTGCGGATATCCGTAATTTCCAGCGGGCCGTAGCCCCAACAGTACGCGGCCCGCAGATGGTTCGTGTGCTCGCTGCTGCGTTCCGAATACGGCTTGCCCAGATAGTCCGCCGTCATGCGGCCGATGCCCAGCACCTGCGGCACCGCGCCGTATTGGCGCAACTGGTTCTGGCTGCCGGAAAGGAAGGCGTGCGGGCTTCCGACGCTGGCAAAGTTGGGTTGCTTTACCGTCGGGGCGGGGAAGAGGGCGTTTGCGGCAACAAATCCAACAACGGAAATACCCGCATACACAGCGGCCCCGGCCACATTGGCCCAGGCTGCATAGGCTCCGCCGGCAAGAGCTCCTTTCGTCGCGATGGCCGCGAACGTTGCGACAATGGCGACCACGACCATAAAGGCCATGCGCCAGCCGCCGCTGCCGCCCGGATATATCCTGAACGTCACCACCTGCCCGTCCCTGGGGCAGACGTGATCCCATTCGCTTTGCGGGTAATAGGCGGCGTCGATGTAGGCATGGCCGTTCTTTCGGGCCACCGCCGGTACATTCATGGCGTCGCACTGGCCGGCTATGACTTCAGCCAGAGTCATGCCAGCCGGCATCACGGCGTCGACACGCTCGAAGCTGAACGGCGAGGGGCAGCCCACAACGCGCACGCCGCTGTCGGGAGTCAGCAGGGTCACGGCCCGTTCGCCTTCGTACCGGTACACGCCTTCCAGCCTGTGTTTCCACTGGCTGCCGGTGTACGATTCCACCGCGGCGTCTTTGCCTTCGCGCACGTGCAACATCATGCCCGGCGTGGTCACAATGCCCACGTGTCCGTCATGGCCGCCGTGGCGGAACAGGGCCACGTCGCCTGGACGGGGGGCCGCGGCCACGCTCCAGCACAGATCGCGGGTGGTCAACAGCGCTCCGGCGACTGTTGCCCGGCCGTCGCCCCAAAAAACTCGCCGCGGAGGGATAAGTTACGTGCC
>JAVBOK010000067.1:0-36644 GCA_031550605.1 Desulfovibrionaceae bacterium
TCCATTTCCGCCATTCTGATCCGGACCCCCGGCACGCCCGCGGCCGCGGCCACGGTGCTGGACGGCTATCCCATGGGGCAGCGGGGCGAAGCGGGCCGGGCGCTGAGCATATCGCTCGGCGCGTCGTTCATCGGCGGGCTGGTCAGTTCCCTCGCGCTGCTGACCGTGGCCCCCGCCCTGGGGCGGATCGCGGTGGAATTCGGCCCGGTGGAACTGGCCGCCGTGGCGGTTCTGGGCATGACCATCATCGCCTCGCTCTCGCAGGAGTCGACGGTCAAAGGCCTGCTGGCCGGGGCCGCCGGATTGATGCTGTCCACGGTGGGCATGGACCCCATATCCGGTTCACCCCGCTTCACCCTGGGGCAGATCGAGCTGTTTTCGGGCATTCCCTTCACCGTGGCCCTGATCGGGCTGTTTTCCATCCCCCAGGTGCTGCGGCTGCTGGAAAAAGAAGCCGCCCCGGCGCAGGTCGGGGCGCTCAGCGATCCCGTGCGGCCCCGCTGGAATCTGCTCAAACGCCTGATGCCCACGATTCTGCGTTCTTCGGGCATCGGCGTCTTCACCGGCCTGATCCCCGGCACCGGCGGGGATACGGCCTGCTGGTTCGCCTATAACGAGGCCAAGCGCTTTGCCCCGCCGGAAGAGAAGGACAAGTTCGGCCAGGGGTCGGACTACGGCATTGCCGCGCCGGAATCGGCCAACAACGCGGTGGCCGGGGGCGCTCTGATCCCCACCATATCCCTGGGCATACCGGGCAGTTCCTCCACGGCGGTGCTGCTGGGCGGGCTGATGGGGCACGGCATCATGCCGGGGCCGTCGCTGATGGTGGAACACGCGAAAGTCGCCTATACCCTGATCTGGGCGCTGTTTTTCGCCAACTTCACCATGTATTTCATCGGGTTGTACATCACCCGCGTGGCGGTGTTCATCACGCGGGTGCCGGCGAAGGTCATGGCCACGGCCATCACCATTTTCTGCGTTGTCGGCGCGTTCGCCATCAACAACAGTTTCTTTGACGTATACCTGATGCTCGGTTTCGGCATTCTGGGCTATGTCATGGACAAGGTGAAGGTGCCCGTGGCCCCCCTGGTGGTGGGGCTGATCCTGGGCCAGATGCTGGACGTGTCCTTGCATCAGGCCTTGCTTATCAGCCAGGGATCGTGGATGATCTTCGTCACGGAACCCATTTCGGCTGTTCTTTTGTCCCTGGCCGGCCTGTCCCTGTTTACGGGCACGCCGATCATGGGCTGGGTCAGCGGATGCGTCAAAGGGCTGTTTGCCAGGAATGCCGGCGTGTAGCGTCTGGCGGCCTGAAAGCTGCTATGCTCCGGCGTCCGCAAGCGGACAGCCCCGGCGCGGGCGCTTCGGCCCGCGCGCATGGAAGAAACGATGCGGTTGTTGCTTGTTCATGGCGGCAGGGAATACGGTATTTCGCACGCACAATGCTCTAACCGGAACCACAGGCGCAAGAGGAGTAGCCATGCCCAGAAAAGGCCATTTTGAGGACAAAACCGAAGCCTATTACGTGGGGCTTATGAATTCCGTCGGGTACCGCAAAAAGGATCTGGCCAAACCCGTGATCGGCATTGTCAACTCGTGGAACGACGTGAACCCCGGCCACAAGCCCTTTCAGCAACTGGCCCAGGTGGTCAGGGAAGGCGTCTGGGCCGCCGGCGGAACCCCCGCCGAATTCACCGTGCCCGCGCCCTGCGACGGCATCGCCCAGGGCGAAGGCATGCACTCCATCCTGCCCCAGCGCGACCTTATCGCCGGCTCCATCGAGGCCATGGTCAATGCCCACGGTTTTGACGGCCTGGTTTTTCTCTGTTCCTGCGACAAGATCGTGCCCGGCATGCTGATGGCCGCCGCCGCCCTGAACCTGCCGTCCATTTTCCTTACCGCCGGGACCATGATCCCCTATTGCGAAGGCGGCCGCGAATTCGTCACCCCGGACCTGAAGGAAGCCATCGGCCAGCGGGCCGGCGGCCATATCGACGAACGCACCTTTGACCGCTGGCGCGAGAACATCTGTTTTTCCGGCGGCACCTGCGCCATGTTCGGCACGGCCAACACCATGGGCACCTTTCTGGAGGCCGTGGGCCTTGCGCCTTTCGGCTCGTCCACCATGCTGTTCGCGGCTGCCGCCAAAATCCGCCAGGCCCGCGACGTGGGGGAACGCATTGTCGCCCTGACCCGCGAGCAGCGCTGTTTTTCCGAGTTCCTCAACGAAAAGACGCTGGTCAACGGCATCAAATACGTGTCCGCCACCGGCGGGTCCACCAACGCCGTGCTGCACACCCTGGCCATCGCCAGGGCCATGGGCGTCGCGCTGGGCATCCGGGATTTCGACGCCATCCAGGCTTCCGTGCCGGTCATCGCCAAATTCAAGCCTTCGGCCCAGCCCAACGTGTACACCTATCACCAGGCGGGCGGCGTGCACGGCGTGCTGGCCACCATCCGCAAACATCTGGACTGCACGGCCCGGCTCGTCACGGGCGGCACCCTGGCCGAATATCTGGACGCCAACCCGGTGGCCGTCGACCGCGCGATCATCCATGACCTGGACGATCCCCTGCACGAGGGCGGCTGTTTCTCCATCCTGTCCGGCAACTTGGCCCCTCTGGGCGCGGTGGTCAAGAAAAGCGGGGTGGAACCCGCCATGTTCCGCCACGTGGGGCCGGCCGTGGTTTTCGACTCCGAAGAGGACGTGCGCGATTATCTGCTGTCCGCCAAGGTTGCAAAAGGCTCCGTGCTGGTCATCCGCTACGAAGGCCCCAAGGGCGGCCCCGGCATGCGCGAGCTGTCCATCCCCGCGGCCATGCTGGTGGGGCTTGGCCTGCACACCTCCGTGGCCATGATCACCGACGGCCGTTTTTCCGGCGCGACCCGCGGCCCCTGCGTGGGGCACATCTGTCCGGAAGCCTGGGACGGCGGCCCGCTGTGTCTGGTCAAAAACGGGGATACCATCGAAATCGACCTGAACAAGAAAATTCTGTCCCTGCATGTGGACGAGGCGGAACTGGAAAAACGCAGAGCCGAAGTCCAACGCCCGGACCGGCCCCTCAAGGGGGTGCTGGCCGCATACAGAAAAGCCGTCTCGGGCGCCGAAAAAGGCGCGCTGTGGATGTATGATGATTGAGTGAGGCCCCGGCGTCGGAAGAAGGCGGCCTCACGGGCGCCGCCCTCTCCGGGCTCTTCCTCCAGGGGGGCTGGGTTCCGCGGGGGAAAGCGGGCGCTCCGCGCATTTGCGGAGATCGCCCGCTTTCCGTGCGGGTGCCAGGGGGCGGCGCCCCGCATGCTCACGTCTTGCCGATTTTCGCGAGAAAATACGAACAGACGCGCAAATCGTCCGTCAGTTCCGGATGGAAGGCGGCGACGAGCACCGTGCCCTGCTCGGCCATGACGATTCTGCCGTCCACTTCCGCCATGACGCGCACGCCCGGCCCGGCGGCGCGGATGAAGGGCGCGCGGATGAACACGGCCGGCACGGCGCCCAGGCCGTCCACGGGCAGGACGGTCTCAAAGCTGTCCACCTGCCTGCCGAAACCGTTGCGTTCCACGCTGATGTCCATCAGGCCCAGGGGGTGCGGCCCGGCTTCCGGGCCGAGGATTTCCCGGCCGCAGAGGATGAGCCCCGCGCAGGTGCCCAGTACCGGATTTTTCCGGGAGAAGCCCCGGATGGGTTCGGCCAGGGAGTTTTCGCGGACCAGCCTGCTGATGGTCGTGGACTCGCCGCCCGGGATGACCAGGGCGTCGACGCGTGCCAGGTCTTCACGGTTTTTGACCGGCAGTGCCTCGGCTCCGGCGCGTTCCGCCATGCGCAGATGTTCCGAGACGGCTCCCTGCAGAGCCAGCACCCCGATGCGGGGGGACCCGGCGCGGGCCACGGTTACCACCCCCTGTCCTGCATGCGCGCTTCCGGAGGCAGGGACGGGATGTCCAGGCCCTTCATGGGCGCGCCCAGGCCCTTGGACAGTTCGGCCAGCAGGGGATAGTCCTCGTAATGCGTGACCGCGCGGACAATGGCCCTGGCGAACTTCTCCGGATTGTCCGACTTGAAGATGCCGGATCCGACGAACACCCCGTCCGCGCCCAGGGACATCATCAGCGCCGCGTCCGCCGGCGTGGCCACGCCGCCGGCCGCGAAATTGACCACGGGCAACGCGCCCAGCCGCCTGACTTCGCACAGCAGCTCGTACGGCGCGCCCAGTTCCTTGGCGCAGGCCATCAATTCGTCGTCGCGGCGGGAAAAGACATGCCGCAACTGTTCGGTAACCTTGCGCATATGGCGCACGGCTTCCACGATGTTGCCCGTGCCCGGCTCCCCTTTGGTGCGCAGCATGGAGGCCCCTTCGCCCACGCGGCGCAAGGCTTCGCCCAGGTCGCGGCAACCGCAGACAAAAGGCACGGTAAAGGCGCTTTTCAGGATGTGGTACTGCTCGTCCGCCGGGGTCAGCACTTCGCTTTCGTCGATGTAGTCGACGCCCATGGCTTCCAGAATGCGGGCTTCCGTGATGTGCCCGATGCGGGCTTTGGCCATGACGGGAATGGTCACGGCTTTCATGACCGCTTCGACGATCGTGGGGTCCGCCATGCGCGCCACGCCGCCGGCCGCGCGGATATCCGACGGCACCCGCTCCAGGGCCATGACGGCCACGGCTCCGGCGGCTTCGGCTATTTTCGCCTGTTCCGCGTTGACCACGTCCATGATCACGCCGCCTTTCTGCATCTGCGCCATGCCGCGTTTGACGGCCGGCGATCCGGTGATTGTGTCTGCCATTGTCGACTCCTGTTTTTCTGCGGAATAGAGCCGATGCGCCGGGGAAAAAAGGTCCAATTGGACTGTTTTTTCCTCATCCAATTTGCTATGTCCTGGGCAACGCGGGAGGCGGCGCATGTGGACGCGGCTTGAAAAACAAAGCGGGGGCGCCCCGCTGTACACACAGGTCATCGCGCGCATCGAGCGGGCCATTGAAGACGGGCTGCTGCAGGGGGGCGAGCGGTTGCCGTCCGAGCGCCGCCTGTGCGGCCTGATGGGGGTCAACCGGTCCACCATCATCCACGCCCTGGACGAGATGGCCGACCGGGGCGTGCTGCTGCGGCGGCAGGGCAGCGGAACCTACGTGAACGACGCGAAATGGGGCTTGCAGCAATACCCCATCCTGAACTGGCAGCCTCCGGCTGCCGGCCGCATGCCGCGCGGCGGCGCGGAATACGCCGCGCGGGTGCAGGCCCGACGGGAAGAGGCCCGGAGGAGGGGAGAAACTCTGTGGGATCTGTCCGGCAGCGACCTGGCGGGGGATCTGCTGCCGTCCCTGTCCCTGCCCGAGCGGTCCTGGCAGGAGGTGCTGGGCCAGGAACTGGACGAGGAAGCATCCCTGACCGGCCTGCCTTCATTCAAAGAGACCGTGCGTGACCATCTGGCGGAAAGCCTGGGTCTGCAGGCGGACTGCGACGAGATACTCGTGACCTCCGGCGCGCAGCAGGCGCTGTTTCTGATCACCCAGTGCCTGCTGCGGCCGGGGGATGCCGTGGGCATTGAGGAGCCCTCCTACTTTTATTCGCTGCCGGTGTTCCAGGCCGCCGGGCTGCGGCTGTTCGCCATTCCCACGGACAGGGAGGGGATTGTCCCGGACGGCCTGGATATGGTGGCCTCACGGCGCGGCCTGAAGATGATTTTTCTGAACCCGGTCTTTCAGAACCCCACGGGGCACGTCATGAGCGCGAAACGCAGGGAGGACGTGCTGCGGTACTGTTCCGCCAGACATATTCCCATCGTGGAGGACGACGCCTACAGCCTGCTGGGTTTTGACGCGGAAACGGACGTCGGGCCTCTGAAAAGTCTGGACCGGCACGGGCAGGCGCTCTACATCGGTTCGCTGTCCAGCTATATGGGCAAGAATATCCGCGCTGGCTGGCTGGCCGCGCCCAAAGCCGTGGTGCGGCGGCTGGCGGCGGTGCGGCGGCAGATTGACGCGGGACCCAGCGTGCTGCCGCAACTTCTGGCCGGACAGTATCTGCGCGGGATCGCGCGGGAACACCGGCGCTTTCTGCGGACACGCCTCGCCCGCCGGGACGCTCTGCTGCGGGACAGGCTGTCGGGCGCGCCGCCCGGCCTCTTCGCCTGCGAGCGGCCGCGGGGCGGGTTCTACTGCTACCTGCGCGCCGATGCCGCCGCGCGGGATGCGCGGGAACGGGGGGAGAACGATCCGTTGGGCGTCCTGCTTTCCCTGGGGATAATCCCCGCGCGGGGCGTGGAATTCGGCGACGCGCAGGGCAGGTTCCGGCTGAATTTCGCGCATGCCCGTCCGGAATAGTGCTGGACCTGGCCTTGCCAATTTGGCACAAAGCAGACCATGAACCGCGAAAAGGACAAGGGCGGCGGCAGCACCATCAAATCGGTGAGCACGGCTCTGGGTCTGCTGGACCTGGTGGCGGCGTCGCGCGGCGGCGCGCGGGTTACGGATCTGGCGCGGCAGAGCGGCCTGGGCAAGGCCGGCGTGTCCAAGATCCTTTCCACGCTGGCCGCGGCCGGGTACGTGCGGCGCGACCCGGTCGCGCACACGTATTTTCTGGGCTACAGGCTGATCGAGCTGTCCACCCGGCTGATCGAATCCATCGATATCCGCCGGGTCGCGCGGCCCGTGCTGGAAGCGCTGGAAGAGACCGCCAACGAAGTGATCAACCTGGCCAGCTACCACAACGGCGAGTTGATCTACATCGACAAGTACGAGGGCACCAAGACCCTGCGCATGCATTCCGTTATCGGCGGCCGGGCCGGGTGGAGCTATACGTCCGTGGGCAAGGTGGTTTTCGCCTTTCTGCCCCGGCAGGAGCAGGCCTATATCCTGGACAGCCTGCATTTCGAACCGCGCACGGGCGCCAGCATCACCAGCCGCGAGGCCTACCTGGCCGAGACGGCGGAGGCCAGGCGGTTCGGCTACGCCCTGGACCTGGAAGAAAACGTGGAAGGCATCGTCTGCGTGGGCGCGCCGGTTTTCGACTATTCGGGCAAGGTCGTGGGCGGGGTCAGCATTTCCGCCCCCACGGTGCGCGGCGGCCGTGAACGCCTGATGGAGCTGGCCGCCTTGCTGCTGCGATCCTGCGGGGATATTTCCGCCGCGTTGGGCTGTCGCGCGGAAAAAAATTGACCGGCGCCGGTTCTCTCCGCACCGCATCCCCTCTGAAGTTTTCCCGTAAAAAATCGCTTGTGCCCCGGATACGGCCATGGTATTTTTGTTTCCCGTACAGGAACATAGTTTCCTTATGGGAAACAAAAGGAGAAATACCATGGCAAAGATGCGCGCCGTGGACGCGGCGGTACAGGTTCTGCTCAAGGAAGGGATCACGGCGGCTTTCGGCGTGCCGGGGGCCGCGATCAATCCGCTGTATTCGGCCATGAAACAGGCCGGCGGCATTGACCATATCCTGGCCCGGCACGTGGAAGGCGCTTCCCATATGGCGGAAGGCTACACCAGGGCCAGGGCGGGCAACATCGGGGTGTGCATCGGCACTTCCGGCCCCGCCGGCACGGACATGATCACCGCGCTGTATTCCGCGTCCGCCGATTCCATTCCCATCCTCTGCATCACCGGCCAGGCGCCCAGGGCCCGGTTGCACAAAGAGGATTTCCAGAGCGTGGATATCGCCGCCATTGCCAGGCCGGTGACCAAAATGGCCATGACCGTGCTGGAGCCGGGCCAGGTGCCCCGCGCGCTGCAGCAGGCTTTCCACCTGATGCGCTCGGGCCGTCCGGGGCCGGTGCTGCTGGATTTGCCTTTTGACGTGCAGGTGGCGGAAATCGAATTTGACATCGACACCTACGAGCCTTTGCCCGTGTACCAGCCCAGGGCCAGCAGAAAACAGCTGGAAAAAGCTTTCGCCATGCTCTGCGCGGCCCAAAAGCCGGTGATCGTCGCGGGCGGCGGCATCATCAAGGCCGACGCTTCGGATCTGCTGCGGGAGTTCGCGGAACTGACCGGCGTGCCCGTGATTCCCACCCTGATGGGCTGGGGCTGCATCCCCGACGACCATCCGCTGATGATCGGCCGCATCGGCATCCAGAGTTCCCACCGGTACGCCAACGCCTCGTTTCTGGAGTCGGATTTCGTGCTCGGCATCGGCAACCGCTGGGCCAACCGGCACACCGGTTCCGTGGACGTGTACACCCGGGGCCGCACCTTTGTGCACGTGGATATCGAACCGACCCAGATCGGACGGGTGTTCAACCCCGATTACGGCATCGCTTCCGACGCCAGGGCCGCGCTGAAAGGCCTGGTGTCCATCGCCCGCGAACGGGGGGCAAAACCCGGCTGGGCCGCCTGGGCCAGAGCCTGCGCGGACCGCAAACGCGATGCCGCCATGCAGCGCAAGACCCATTTCGACAACGTGCCCATCAAGCCCCAGCGCGTGTATGAAGAAATGAACAAGGCCTTCGGCAGGGACGTGTGCTACGTGACCACCATCGGCCTGTCCCAGATCGCGGGCAACCAGATGCTCAACGTCTACAAGCCCCGGCACTGGATCAACTCCGCCCAGGCCGGCCCCCTGGGCTGGACCCTGCCCGCGGCCCTGGGCGTGGTTAAGGCCGACCCCAGACGCAAGGTCGTGGCCCTGTCCGGCGACTATGACTTCCAGTTTCTGATCGAAGAGCCGGCCGTGGGCGCGCAGTTCAACCTGCCCTATGTGCACGTGGTGGTGAACAACAGCTATCTGGGCCTGATCCGCCAGTCGCAGCGCGGTTTCAACATCGACTACTGCGTGCAGCTTTCTTTTGAGAACATCAATGCTCCGGAGCTGGGGCAGTATGGCGTGGACCACGTGGCTGTGGCCGAGGGTCTGGGCTGCAAGGCTATCCGGGTGACCAGGCCGGACGACATGGCCGGAGCCTTTGCTAAAGCGCAGAAATGGGCTAAGAAATACCGGGTGCCGGTTGTGGTGGAAATCATCCTGGAACGGGTGACCAACATTTCCATGGGCACGGAACTGGACAACGTCAACGAGTTTGAGGAAACCGCCGCCTGCTGGGCGGATGCGCCCACCAGCATCGGCGCGCTGGAATAAGAATTCCGGGGGACGCTGTCCCCCGGACCCCGCAAGCGCACAGCGCGGCGTGCCGGAAGATCGGGCGTTCCGGCTTGCCCGCATGCGGGAAAAGATGTCTGTTGTCTTTCTGCGTTTGCGCGCACTGCAGCATTGCACGGTGAAAATGCCCCGAAAAAATTCAACAGAAGGAAAACAACATGAGTACAGCTCAGGCTCCCAGGCTGCGCGGCGTTCTGTCCCCGGTGCTGACCCCCTTCAAAACGACCATGGAACCCGATCCGGCCCGCTTTATTCAGCATTGCAAATGGCTGCTGGACAGCGGGGTGGGGCTCGCCATTTTCGGCACCAACTCCGAAGCCAACTCCATGTCCGTGGCCGAGCGGCTGAAGCTGCTTGACGCGCTGTTGCAGGCGGGCGTCGACCCCGCCCGGATGATGCCCGGCACGGGCTGCTGCGCCCTGTCCGACACGGTGGAACTGACCGGCGCCGTGGTGCGGGCGGGCTGCTCCGGCGCGCTGATGCTGCCGCCCTTTTATTACAAGGGCGTGACGGACGACGGCCTGTTCCGCTCTTACTCCGAAGTCATCCAGCGGGTCGGGGATTCGCGGCTGCGCATCTATCTGTACCACATTCCGCCCGTGGCCCAGGTGCCCCTGTCCCTCGCCCTGATCGAGCGGCTGATCAAGGCCTACCCCGGCACCATCGCCGGTATCAAGGACAGTTCCGGCGACTGGAACAACACGGACGCCATGCTGAAACAGTTCCAGTCGGACCAGTTCGACGTGTTCTGCGGCAGTGAAGTCTTTCTGCTGCAGACCCTGCGCGGCGGCGGCGCGGGCTGCATCACGGCCACGGGCAACGTGAACCCCGCGGCCATCGTGGACCTGTACGAAACCTGGAAGGACGCGGGCGCGGACGACAAGCAGGCGAAGCTGACGGCCACGCGCAACACTTTCCCCCTGCCCATGATCCCCTCCATGAAAGCCTGCATCGCCTGGAAGCGCAATGATCCGGAATGGGCCACCGTGCGGCCGCCCTTTATGGAAACGGCGGCGGACAAGGTCGCCCAGATGAAGGAAGGGCTGAACACGCTCGGCTTTGCCACGCCGGGGATCTGATCCCCTTCGGGCCGGCGCTTTCCGGGACTCTTTCCCCCGTGCGCCCGCCGGTCTTCCGACGTCCATACGGCGAAGGCCGTTTCCTTGGCGCGGAAACGGCCTTCGCCCGTATGGGGTCTGGTCTTCAAAGGGCCGGCGGTCCCGGACGGCCGCCGCCGCCTCGCAGTTCTTCCGCGCAGTGAACCGAACATGTCGCCACGCAGCGCCCGGCCCGGAACGCGCATCCGCGGCGTGCCGCCCTCTTCGCGGGCGCGCAGAAGCGCGCTTCCGCTCCGGCGGCCGGCGCTTCTTGACAAGAATTTTTTTTGCCGTACGTTACATGTCACATGTTGAATGTAAAAATATACGTCTGCCCGCGCGGGGGGTGAACATGACCGATCTGTCGCCAGTGGTTGCCGGTTTCAAAGCCCTGGACACAACAAGCGTTTCCGATGCCCTGGACCACCTGGGCATTGCCGGAGGGCTGCTGGGCATCAAGCCCGTCACGCCGGGAACGGCCCTGTGCGGTCAGGCTTTTACCGTCCGCTATGCGCCCTGTGGCACGGTGAAGGGCACGGTGGGGGATTTTCTGGACGACGTGCCCGCCGGGTACGTCGTCGCGCTGGATAACGCGGGCCGCCGCAACTGCACCGTGTGGGGAGACCTCATGGCCATCACGGCCCAGCGCAACAATCTGGCCGGCACGGTTATCGACGGGGTGTGCCGTGACGTGCCGGCCATCCGGGCCTGCCGTTATCCCATTTTTACCAGGGATGTGTACATGGTGACCGGCAAAGACCGGGTTTTTGTGGACGGCATCAACATCCCCGTGTCTCTGGCGGGCGTTCAGGTCAAGCATGGGGATATTCTTCTGGGCGACGACACGGGGGTGCTGGCCATTCCCTGGGAACGCGCCGGCGACGTGCTTGACGCGGCTCTGGAAATCGCCGCCAAGGAAAGGATCATCGAGGAAAAAATACGGCAGGGCGCCACGTTGCGTGAAGCCCGGGCCAGTGTCGGCTATCATTCCCTGCAATCCCGCGCCTGAACAGACAATCCGTTTCAAGGAGCATCCGCATGAAAGCCTTCCGTTTCATCCTCGTCGCGGTGATGGTCGCCGCCGCCGCCTTTGGCTTGTATCCGTCCGCCGCGCAGGCGGCCAGTTTTCCGCAGAAAGAGATAACGATCATCGTTTCATGGAACGCCGGCGGGGGGAGCGACCTCATATCCCGCCAGCTTGCCCATCTTATGGAAAAGGAGCTGGGCAAACCCGTGCTTGTCATGAACAAACCCGGCGGCGGCGGCACCGTGGGGTTCAGCGAAATCGCGCGGTCCAAGCCGGACGGCTACACCCTGGGGCTGACCACCAACTCCATGCTGTTGCAAAAGTATGTTTCCGTGAATTTTGTGGACCATAAACTGTTCAACCATTTTTCGATGGTCAACGAAGATCCGGCTTCGCTTACCGTGCCCGCCAACGCGAAATGGAACACCATGCAGGAATTCATCGAGGACGCGAAAAAGAATCCGGGCAAATTCCGCGTCTCCAACGCCGGCCCCGGCACCAGCATGCACGCCGTGGCCCTGCAGTTGGAAAAGCTGGCGGGCGTGACGTTTACCCACGTGCCGTATAACGGCGGCAACCCCGCCGCTGTCGCCGTTGCCGGCGGCCATGTGGAGGCCACGGTTGTCAGCCCCGCGGAATGCGCCTCTCTGGTCGATGCGGGCAAGTTGAAGATTCTGGCGGTGGCCGCTGTGGAACGTCTGGCCAAATACCCGCGGGTCCCCACGTACAAGGAATGCGGCTATGACCTCGCCGCCGGCGTGTGGCGCGCTCTGGCCGTGCCCAGGGGCACGCCCGCGGATATCGTCGCCGTGCTGGAAAAGGCGCTGAAGAAAGCGGCGGAATCCAAGGAGTACAGGGAGTTTCTCGCCACCGGCGGTTACGGATTCCGGTATATGGGCAGCGCGGAGATGCAGAAATACGTGGACAGGCAGTCTGATGAATATGATGCGCTGTTCAAGGGCATGGAGTTGAAATGATCCGCGGTGCCCGCCCGCGCCGCGCCGCGCCGCGGCGCGGGCGGGCGGACGCGCTGCCGTGAACAACGCCCGGAGTGAAAGCGCGCCTGAGGCCTGGCGCGGCGCCCTGCTGGTCGAACCGCCGCCGGACTGCCGGGCCGGGAGGAGTCCATTGCGAAAATTCACCTATGCTCTCATCGGCGTCGTGGGCGCGTTCAGCCTTTTCATCTTCACCCTGGTGCAGCAGTTTCCCGCCAAAGTGAAGAATGTGGCGTTCGGCCCGGCTTTTTTCCCGTTGTTCCTGCTTGCGGCCATCTCCATCCTGCTGCTGCTGCTGCTGGAAAACCGGCGGGCCGGCAGCCCGGAACCGATGGATTTTTCGGACATGCGGCTGCCCGGCCTGATGATGGGCCTGGTGGGCGTCGCGGCCGGCATTTTCGAGTACGCGGGCTTCGTTCTCAGTTCCTTCGTTTTTCTGCTGCCGGCCATGTTCCTGCTGAAAGCGCGGCCCAAAACGGTTTTCATCGTTTCCTCTCTGGTAATAGCTTCCATCTATGTGCTGTTTAAAGTCATCCTGCGGGTGCCGCTGCCCGTGGGCAGCCTGTGGGAGGGATGATCCGTGGATTCGTTCGCGCTGTATACGGAAGGCCTTCCGCTCATACTCAATTTCGGCGTGATGGCCATGCTGGTGACCGGCGTGGTCGGCGGGGTCATTATCGGCGCTCTGCCCGGCCTGACCGCGAACATGGCGGTGGCGGTCATGACGCCGCTTACCTACGGCATGACCGCCCAGGCCGCTTTCGCCCTGCTGCTCGGCGCGTATTGCGGCGGCGTTTACGGCGGCTGCATCACTGCGGTCATCGCCCGCATACCCGGCACGCCCTCGGCCATGATGACCACTCTTGACGGCTTCCCCATGGGCCAGCGGGGGGAGGCGGGCAAAGCCATCGGCATCGCCACGGTTTCCTCTTTTTTCGGCGGTCTGGTCAGCGTCATCATTTTGGGGCTTTTCGCGCCGGTCATCGCGGAATTCGCGCTTGAGTTCAGCGCTCAGGAATATTTCGCCATTGCGGTGTTCGGCCTGAGCATCATCGCGTACATCAGCCCCGGTTCCATGGTGCGCGGTCTGCTGTCGGGATGCATCGGCATGCTGCTCGCGACCATCGGGTCTGACCCGGTTATCGGGTACCCCCGCTTTTCGCTTGGCAGTTTCAACCTGATGAGCGGGCTTGAACTGTTCCCGCTGCTTATAGGCATCTTCGGCCTGTCCGAAGCCTTCAGCGCGGCGGGCAGGCACATGGACGGCGTCGAAGTCACCAGGCAGATCGGCCGTATTCTGCCCACCTGGGCGGATATGAAGCGGATTTTTCCGACCATGCTCCGCGCTTCGCCCATCGGCGTGCTGATCGGGGCTATCCCCGCCGCGGGCGGCACCATCGCGGCCATTGTGGCGTACGGGGTTGAAAAGCGGCTGTCCAGCCGGCCCGAAGCGTTCGGCACGGGCATCCCCGAAGGGGTGGCCGCTCCGGAAACGGCCAACAACGCCAGCACCGGCGGGGCCATGATCCCCATGCTTTCTCTGGGCATACCCGGTGATTCCATCACCGCCATCCTCATCGGCGCGCTGCTCATTCATGGTCTGCAGCCGGGGCCGCTTCTGTTTCGTGACCATTTTCCGGTGGTGTCCTCCATTTTTCTGCTCATGGCGCTGGCCAACTTCCTCTTTCTGGGCGTGGGCCTGCTCGGCGCGCGCCTGGTGGGCAGGATCATCGCCACGCCCATGAACCTGCTGCTGCCCGTCATCATGCTGCTCTGCATCGTGGGCACTTTCGCCATCCGCAATTCCTATTTCGATCTCGGCATCCTGCTGCTCTTCGGGCTGGTCGGGGTCTTTTTCGCCAAGGGAAACATGCCGTCCGCGCCGCTGGTCCTGGGTTTCATCCTGGGACCCATCGTGGAAAGCAATCTCCGGCGCGGGTTGATCCTGTCCGGCGGCGACTTCACCACCTTTTTCACCCGGCCGCTCAGCGCCGTCTTTCTGGCCCTGACCATCGCGGTCATGTTCAGCCCGTATCTGCTGCGCCTGGCGCGCGGCAACAACGCAAAAGGATAGAGTATGTCCGATTTCAATGCCGCATACCGGCCTCGCTTCGCCAATCTGTCCACGACCAACATTGCCGACGCCCTGGATGCGTTGGGGCTCAAAGGGGCCACGTACGGCATCCGGCCCATGTGGGAAGGCGCGGGAAAGGTTCTGGGACCCGCGGTCACGGTCAAGCTGACCGCCGCCGGGCTGACCGGAAGCACAACCCATTTGGGGGTCAAAGCCATTGAAGCCGCGTCTTCCGGCGACGTCATCATCATCGACAACGGGGGGCGCCTGGATACTTCCTGCTGGGGTGGCATTCTGGCCAACGGCGCAAAAATGAAAGGAGTTTCCGGTGTGGTGGTGGACGGCGCCATCCGCGACGTGGACGATTGCGTGGAGGCGGGTTTTGCGGCTTACGCCAGGGGTTCCGTGGTGGCCACAGCCCGCGGCCGCATTCAGGAAGAATCCACCAATGCCATGGTCCAGTTTGCCGGTGTGCAGGTGCGGCCGGGCGACATCGTCATGGGCGACAGAAGCGGCGTGGTGATCATCCCGCGGGAAAAGTTGGACGAAGTGCTGAGCCGCGCCAGAGAATTCTGGGAAAAAGAGGAAAGCATGATCGCGGAAATCCGCGCCGGCGTTTCCATGCTGGAAGTCGACACCAAATACAACTACGAGAAAATGTTGCAAAAATGACGCCGGACCCGGCGCGAAAGGATACAATCATGTGTGACGCCGCATCGCTTGCCGCACGACTGGGGCCTGAGCTCACCGCGAAAATTCATACCCTGGGCGAACTGGTGGAACTGGCCGAGCGGGAGGGTGTTTCCCTCGGCACGCTGGCGGTGGTCGAAGCTCAAGCCAGAGAGGGCAAAAGCCGGAAGGAAATCCTGGACGGCGTGTATGCGCAGTTCGACCACAACCTGCGCGCCCTGGAACTGGGACTCAAATCCGGGCGCAGCTTCCTGCTGGGCGCTGTGGGTTCGGACCTGGTGGCTGCCGGCGAAGGCGCGCTCATCGGCGACCGCTTCATCAACAACGCCCTGGTCAACACCCTGGCCACGGAAGTGGGCAACCACGAAGTGGGCCTGCGCCCGTGCGCCGGAACCGGCGATTCCTGTCCGTACACGGGACTGGTCAAGGCCATGCAGCAGGAAGGGCTGGACGACGAGCAGATCCGTTGCGGCATGGCCCTGATTCTGAAGATCGGTTCCATTTTCCGCTCCGGAAAACAGACCACAGGCTGCAATATGGAAGGGTATGGCGCGGGCGCCGCGGTCACCGCCGCGGTTTTGACCGAGTTGCGCGGCGGCGGCCCCCGGCAGGTCGCGCGGGCCATGGTGCTGGCCCTCTCGCCGACCATCGCCGTGCCCTGCACGCCGCGGGTCATGGTTTCCGGGCTGTGCGCCACGCATATCGGCGGGGCCATCCTGGTGGGGAACCTGGCGGCGAACCTGGTGTTGCGGACCTCGCTGCCGGTGGATGTGGACGTGGACGTGATGATCGCCATGGCCGCCAAAGTTCACGTGGACGCCGCTCCGGTCATCACGAACATCAACCACGGCTATCTGCTGCCCTATTTCAAGAAAAACGCGTCGGTGGACGCTTTCGTGGCCCCTTCCGTCCGGGAGCATGAAGCCGAGGAAGTGTCCCGGGTGCTGGAAAAATCCCGCGAGGAGGTGCGCCGCATGCTCGCGGCGGCCAGGCCCCTGACCCAGTGCCTGGGCGACGTGGTGGTGGGCGGCAGCAGCATCGCCGTGGGGTCTCCGACCAACATGGCCCGTATCGCCCACGCCCTGGCCAAAGGAAGCATCAGAAGCATCGACATCGAACTGACGTCAGACCTTTTCGTGCGGCGGGCCATCAACATCCCGGCTATTCTCATGGCCGCCGTCACCGGCGCCAAAACCGACGACATCAAGGCGTACCGGGGCATTTTCGACCATCCGGGCCTGAAGGATCTGCCCGTGACCGTAACACGCATTGAGGAACCCGAGGTGCAGCGCATCCGCATCACGGCCACGGAACAGAGCGTGTATCTTGACTCGCGCAACAGAGGCGGAGGCCGCGTGGGTCTGGTTGCCGCCGAGCCATCCCTGGATGCGGCCGTTGCCGCGGCCGGGGCCCTGGGCATCCAGCTGGCGGAATGACATCGCCGCACTTTGTCCCCGAAAAGCCGGCAACAGCACGCCGCGCCCCTCGGGAGAATGTGCCGTGAGCCGCGCTGCCGCGGCGGAAATGGCGCACGATTTTGGCGTCGTCGTGGAACACTGTGTCCAACCCTTAACCACGGAGAGCGTATGAAACAGTTTCTTCTTGCCTTGCTTCTGGTTTTCACGGTCACGGGAATAGCTCACGCCGCCGCGCCGAAAGCGGACGAAAAGGCGGTGGCCAAAGCCGTCGAGTTCATGCGCCAGGCCATGATCAGCGGCAACAAGGCCGATCTGATGAAAGTGGCGCTGCCCGGCCTTGTGTACATCCATTCCGCGGGCGCGGCGGAGAACAGGGACGAGTTCGTGAATTCGCTGGCGACGAGGAAGTCGCACTTCACGGCCATCACGCTGACGGAGCAGAAAATCACGGTTGCCGGCAACGTGGCGGTTGTGCAGCATATTTTTGACGGCACGCTTGACCCGGGCAAACCGCGTACGGTCTATCTGCGCATCATGCTGGTGTTCAAGAAAACCAAGGGCGAATGGAAACTGCTGGCCCGCCAGGCCGCCAAGGCCGACCGGCCGAAATAGGGCGGAGGAGCCTTGAAAATGTCCGTCCGCTCCGCAGGGATTTGTCCGCAAATCTTTGCCGCGGGATTGCCGCAGGCTGGCCTTGCCCGCCGTTAGGCCGCGATCTCGCCGTGAACCTGCTCCGAGGGCGGATCCGGGACGGGGCGATCCCCGCCCCGGGAGCATTCCCCGGACCCCATCAACGAAAAAACGGCGCCATGCGCCGTTTTTTCGTGAAGGCGGCGAAACTCTCGAACGCGGGGCGCGAGGCCCCTGCCGGGAAAAAGCGGGAGGAAGTCCGGCAGTTTTCCACGGTCCGGGCCAGGGTGCCGGAACGGGACAGTTTCAGGAGGCGTTGACGGATTGCGCGGCCAGAACCGCCTTTTCGCTGCGCTTCAGATGCTCTCGGAGCAGGGTGCAGGCTTCGTCCGCCTTGCCCTGCCGGATCAGGCCGGCCAGCAGAATATGGTCGCTGGCCACGTCGGCGGCCGAGATGGAGTGCGTGAAGGCTTGCGCCCAGGTGACGCTGAGGATGTCGCGGATTTCTTCGAATATCTTGCAGATCATGCCGTTGGCGCACAACTCCAGCAACTTCATGTGAAAACTTCTGCCGGAGGCCACGGCGCCGCTGATTTCCGCTTTGATGGCGCTTTCCTTTTGCGCGTTGGCGGCTTCAAGCAGGGTCGAAAAGTCATAGCGCTCCGGATGGTCCGCCAAGGTCCTGACGGCGTGCGATTCAAGAGCCCAGCGCAGTTCATACACTTCCCGGATGGCCTGTTCGGAAAAGATCCGTATCTGAAAGCCACGGCGGGGCAGCACGGTCACGAACCCGCGGGAGGCCAGGTCCAGAACCGCCTCCCGGACGGGCGTGCGCGATACGCCCATTTGCGCGGCCAGGCTGGTTTCTGTATATAAAACGTTGGGTTTCATGCGGCCGGCGATGATGGCCGCCCGGATGCGCTCCTCCACCTGTCGGGACAGGGATACCGTGTTGGGGATCTCTTCAAGCTCAAGATTGTCTGCCATGGGAAACCTCAGGGTGCGATTCTTAAATGCATGTAACATGCAGGATACAAGGCCGAAGATTTTTCGTCAATGGATCCTTTGCCGGAACAGGGGTTCTTTTCCCCATGAAAAAGGCCCGCTGGGAAAGCGAGCCTTTTGCCGCCGGCAACCGCCGTTCCCGCCTTGCGCGGCCGGACGGCACGAATTTTTTGCGGGGGTGACTCCCGGGAATCATTTCCCCCGGACGGGGTTTGGGGCGGCAGCCCCGAAAACGCATCGGGGACAGGGCCGGCATCGAGAGTCTCGTTGCAAAAATTCAACCGCGCATTCAGTGAGGAATTTTTGTGAGGAACGGGCGTTGAGAAGGGTGGCTTTCACCTGCCGTACGCCGCGTACCGCGGCGCGAAATCCTGACGGATTGCGGGGTGTTTGGTCTGCGGGCAAATATTAGCGGACCAGCGCGAAATGCGCGTCCCCGTCTTTTTTGATGCGTTCCACCAGACCGAATTCCCAGTCAAAATATCCCTTCATGGCTTCGGGTCTGGCGTTGACGTCGGGATAGGGTTTGTACCAGACGTCGTCCTCGGCGCAGAAAGCGGTCTGCATGCCGTCATGCAGGGGCAGGCCGGCGGCTGTCCAGGCGGGGGTGCCGCCCCGCAGCGCGAGGACCAGGGCGCCGGGCCACAGGTCCGCCGCGTCGGCGGCGGCGAACAGGACATGTTCGCCGCTGTCGGACGTGATCACAATTTCGCGCGCATCCGGGCGGGCGGCACGCGCGCGGTCCAGGTACCCGCGGGTCACCCAGGCCGCGCCGGGGATATGCCCCGCGCGGTGGATTTTGCTGATTCCCACGTTGATGACCAGGGGCGGGTTGGCGCCGGTCAATTTTCCTTTCAGCGTCATGGCGTTGCAGACAGGCACGGCGGGCAGGGGCGGCAGGGCGGGGGCGGTGTCGCCGCGTTCCAGCCCCCGGCTGCCGTGGCCGGATCCGCCGAGGCCGCCGCGCAGCACATGCACGTCCGGCAGACCCATTTGCAAAAGCCAGTGGGCGGTCATGACCGCGCGCGCTTCCGTGTCGTCCACCAGCACATACCGGCCGCCCCGCACGGCGGCGTATTCGTCGGTGGCCTGCACCAGCTGGCCGCCCTGGGCGTTGCGCGATCCGGGCATGTGCCCGGCGGCGAATTCCTCCGGCTGGCGCACGTCGAAAATGTACAGGGTGCGGTTGTCCGATTCAGCCCGCCAGGCGTCAAGGGTCCGCGCATCCACAAAAGAGACGCCGTATTTGCGCGCCACGGCCGCCGCGCGGCGCCGCGCGGCGGCCAGGGCGTCCGGGGACGGCGGCGCGGTGCGCCGGGCCGAGCCGTATTCCAGGCTGTAGCCCGCCAACTGCCAGTTCATGGTGCCGCCCTTGAGGGCCGCCACTTCGTTGGGAACCCCCGCGTTGCGCAGGGTCTGGGTGCCTATGATGCTGCGGGTGCGTCCGGCGCAGTTGATGATGACCATGGTTTCCGGGTCCGGGACCAGATCCGCGAAACGGTACGTGACCTCGCAGCCCGGCGCGTTGACCGATCCGGGGATGTTCATGGCGGCATACTCTTCACGCGGCCGTACGTCGATGACCGCGAACGGCCTGCCGGAATCCATGATCTCCTTGATCGCGGCCGGCTCCAGACGCGGGGTATGCTGTTCTTCCTCCACGTATTCGCCGAAACCTTTGCTCAGCGCGCCGACGCCCGCGACTTCCACGTATCCGGCCTCTTTCCAGGCCCG
Organism: Desulfovibrionaceae bacterium; assembly: GCA_031550605.1. Classification (GTDB taxonomy): domain Bacteria; phylum Desulfobacterota; class Desulfovibrionia; order Desulfovibrionales; family Desulfovibrionaceae; genus FLUQ01. The sequence goes on from JAVBOK010000067.1 coordinate 19,755, forward strand.
CATGCCGCCCGCCAGGACCACGGGCCGCGCATAGCCCATGCGGGAAAGCACGGACGCGGCCCGCACCGCGCGGGATGTTCCCGTTTCTTCGCCGCTGTCCGTCAGCACGACCGGAACCCGCTTGCATGGCACAAGGTCCAGGGCCAGCATTTCCAGGCGGGAGAGGGGCGCGCAACTGGCCAGCAGCATGTGCCCGCGGGAGAATTCCTCCTGCTCGCGCACGTCCAGCACGGCGAATTCGCCGCGTTTCGCGAACAGTTCCCTGGCTTCTTTCGGCGTGCAACGGATTGACTGCATGGCGGCTCCTTGTTACGCGGCGGCGCGTTGACGCCGTTTGCGCAGGGAATAGGCCACGGAAACGGCGGCCAGGACCAGAAAACCGGCGGCCACGGGCCGGCCGGTGATGCCCCACAGGCTGTGTCCGCTCATGACCCAGCAGGCGGAAAGATGCACTTCCATCATCGGCCCGAGAATCAGGCCCAGCACAAGGGGCAGCAGAGGAAAATCAAGACGTTCCAGAATGTAGCCCGCGATGCCCATGCCGGTGAAAACCCAGACGTCGAACATGCTGCTGTTCAGGGCGAAACAGCCCACAACGCACATGGACATGATGATGGGGTACAAAATGCCGCGGGGAATGGACAGGGCCTTGATCAGCAGGCGGATGTTCAGGATCTGCAGCAGCAGCATCAGGAAGCTGCTGATCAGAAAGGCCGCGAGAATGGTGTAAAAGATGTCCGGCTGATCCCTGAACAGCAGGGGGCCCGGCTGCACGTTGTGGATCATGAACGCGCCCAGCATCATCATGGTGGTGGCGTCCCCCGGCAGGCCCAGCGTCAGCAGGGGCACCACGGCCCCGCCGGTGCAGGCGTTGTTGGCGGCTTCCGAAGAAATGATGCCGTCGGGATCGCCCGTTCCGAACGTGTCCGGATTGGGCGCGGCCGCTTTCGCCTGGCTGTAGGAAAGAATGCTGGCCAGATTCGGGCCGACGCCGGGCAGGATGCCGATGCAAACCCCGATGACGCTTGAGCGGAGCAGATTCAGGGGGGACCGCACAAGGCAGTCGTATGCCGTCCGCGCGAATTCACGGAGGGAAAAGTTCGCCTGCAGCGCCTTGACCGGCGCGTTCAGGCCCCCGATGTCCTCCAGAATCTGGGACATGGCGTACATGCCGATCAGCACGGGCATGACCGCGAAGCCGGCTTCCAGATATTTGCTGTCAAAGGTGAAGCGGGCCACGCTGTCCGTGGCGCTGAACCCGATCAGACCCATGAAGATGCCCAGACAGGCCGAAAGGGTTCCCTTGGTCAGAGACTTTCCGGAAATGGCGATGATGCAGGTCAGGGTGAAGATGATCAGCGCAAGATACTCGTACGCGTTGAAGCTGAGGGCCACGGCCCCCAGCGGCGGGGCGGCCAGGCCCAGCACGGCGGTGGAGAACAGCGAGCCGATGAAGGAAGCGAACACCCCGTAAGAGAGCGCTTTGCCCGCGTTCCCCCGCGCCGCCATGGGGTATGCGTCGAACGTGGTGGTGACGGAGGCCGGCGTTCCCGGTATGTTCAGCAGCGTCGCCGCCACCAGGCCGCCGGATATGGCCCCCACGTACGTTGACACCAGCAGGGCCAGGCTGATGTCCATGGGCATGGTGAAGGTTATGGGCACCAGCAGGGCCACGGCCATGGTGCTGGTCAGGCCGGGAATGGCCCCGACGACAAGCCCGCCGAAAACCCCGGCGGTCATGATCAGCAGGATTGCGGGGGAACAGAGGGTCGACAATGCGTCTATCATGGGCCGGGCCTCGCGGGTCAGGGCAAAAAGAGCTGCAGCAGCCGTCCGAAAACATATTCCAGGGACAGGGCCACCCCGGCCGAAAGCGCGGCATATCCGGCCGCGGCGGCCGGGGTGCGCTTTCCGAGCAGCAGCATGCACAGGATCAGAAAGGCGATGGTCGCTGTCCGGTAGCCCAGATGGGGCAGAACCAGCACATAGGCGATCAGCAGGCCGATGGTGGCGGCCCGCTCCGGGCAGAACGACAGCCGGGACGGCGCTTCCGGACGGCCGGCCGCGGCGCCGGAAAAATCGACGCTCTGCGCCATCACGGCCAGGGAAAGCAGGGCGATCAGCGCCAGGATCACGCGGGGGAAAATCAGCGGCCCCATGGAAAAGGACATGACCTCGCGGATGAACCAGGTCTGGCAGTAAAAAAATCCGGCGCCCAGAAGCAGCAGCAGGGCCAGAAAAAAATCGTTGTATTTGCGGATGCGCATGCGGATCTCCAACAAAAGGCCGTCCGGCGCGCGGAACCGGGGCGGCGTCCTTGCGGGCCGCTCCGGTCCGGGCGCGGCGGTTATTTCACCAGCGAATAGCGTTTGACCAGGCCTTCGTTAAGCTTCAGAGCCGCGGCCCACAGTTTTGTGGTCTGTTCGGCGTTGTAGTTGGCCGCCGCGCAGTACAGCTTGGCCAGCGCGCTGACGGCCTCGGGATCTTTCATGGCCTTGTCCATGGCCGCGCGAAGCACGTTCTTGGCCTCTTCCGGCGTGCCCTTGGGTGCGAAGACCGTGAAGATCTGATCGTACACGCTGTTGACACCCTGCTCTTTCAACGTGGGCACGTCGGGCAGGGAAGCGAGGCGCTTTTCGCTCAATACCCCGAGGGCCAGCACGTCGCCGGCGGCGATATACGGCGCGGCGGCGGAAGCGGAAACGCAGCTGGCGTCGGCATGGCCGCCGATGATGGCCACCACCCGGTCCTTGTCCCCGGCGTTGGCCACGATGCCGGGTTCGATCCCGCCTTTTTCATACCCGGCATCCACATACAGGAAGCCGAAATGGGACATGGCCCCGAAAGACATGGGCCAGCGGACCTTCTTGGGATTGGCCTTCATGTAGGCCATCAGTTCCGGCGCGGTTTTCACCGGCAGGTTCTTGCTGCAGACCATGATGAAGGTGCTGGTGACCGGCGCGGCCACGATGTCGAAATCCTTGTAGGAATGCGTGACCACCCGGGTCGCGGTCTGCACGGCCATGGTGGGGTGTTCCCAGAGCAGGGTGTAGCCGTCGGCCTTGGCGCGCAGCACGTGGTTGGCCCCCACGCTGCCGGTGCCGCCGGAAATGTTGGACACAACCAGAGGGTTGGGCAGGTGCTTGTTGATGTACTGGATGGCCACGCGCGCGGAAACGTCGCTGCCGCCGCCGGGAGGAAAGGGCACGACCAGCTGGATGGCCTTTTCGGGGTACGCCGCGGCTGCCGCCGCCGGACAGAAGCCAAGTGCCGCGAGAAGCAGAAGAACGAGGGCTTTTTTCATGGGTTGCTCCTTTTACAGTGCGGGTCCACGCATGTAGACCTCAAGGGCGTTTTCAATGTTCAGGGTCTCCACGCGGGTCAGCATGCCCGACCCGATATCGCACAGATGGCGCTGCATGGTTTCGGCCACGGCGGCGGGGTCCGCTTTTTCCGTGATGACGGCCCCGGCGTCGAAATCGATGTCATTGACGGACTTGAGAAAGGTGTGGGGGTTGCCGGTCATGAACAGGGTCGGGCTGACCAGACCCAGGCTGTGCCCCGGCATCATGGCGTCCTGGGGCGGAAACCAGCCCCCGCCGACCTGGAAGATGTTGAGCACGGATCCGGAAGCGGTGAAGCCCAGGAACAGGGTGACCGTGGCCATCCAGCTGTCCACGAAATACAGGCCCGGATTTTTCGGCCGCTCGGCGTATTCCAGGCACCCGGCAATGGGGCGGCTGCCGCTTTTGGCGACCGCGCCGAGGGATTTTTCTTCCAGGGTGGTGATGCCCGCCTCAATGTTCGAGGGCACGGGGTTGATGGACCGGATATCCTCGCCGGTGGCTTTGGCCACTTCTTCCGTGGCCGCGACGATGTCCAGAAAGCGTTTGCGTTCGGCCGGGTCGGCAAAGCGCCGAGCCACCAGATGCTCCGCGCCGATGACTTCCGTGGTTTCGCTGAAAAAGGCCGTGCCCCCGGCGTCGATCAGGCTGTCCACCACATGCCCGGCCACGGGGTTGCCGGACATGCCCGAACTGGGGTCGGAATAGCCGCATTTGACGCCCATCCACAGGTCGCCGAACGAACGTTCCGTGCGCATGGCCCTGCTCGCTTCGCGCGCGAGCAGCCGTCCTTTGCGGATGCCTTCGCCGATGCAGGCGTGAAAGCCGCCGCATTCGCTCATGAATACCGTGTCCACCGGCTTGCCCAGGTCCATGATGGGCTCGACGATGGCCGTGCGGGACAGTTCGGGATAGCCGCTGTCCGGCTTGACCCCCACGATGAGCACCGCGCCCACGTTGGGGTTGGCGGCAAGCCCCACCAGGGTGCGGGCGATGGTGGCCCGGTCGCCCGATACGCGGCCGAATTCCGAGGGCGGCACGTAGCAGCGGGCGTCGCGGATGTGCGAGGCGATCATGCGGGCGCAGTTGCCCGGCGCGCTGCCGTTGGTGATGACCAGGGTGTAGTTGCGGATCCCGACCCGCCCGTCGCTGCGCAGGTAACCGAAAAATTTCATGATGGCCTCATTCCGGCTGCGCCGCCCGGCCGCCGATCAGATTGTGGATGTGGACGCGCTCTCCCGCTCTGATGGCGGCGCTGGCCGTGCCGATGGGTTCGCCGTACATGATGACCGGCGCGCCGGGGGCGATGTCCGCCAGCGCCATCTTGAAACCGAAGGGAACATCGGTCACGGCGGTAAGGGCGCCGGAGCTTCCGCCGCCTTTCCAGGCCACCGCGTCACCGGCGCGGATGTCTTCCACCGCGTTGCCCACGGTGTCCAGGGGGGTTTTGACGACAACGCCTTTCATGCTTTTCTCCCGCTCGAAAGTGTGCGGCGCATGCCGCGCCGGCATGGGGATCAGCAAAACGCATGCCAGATAGTTTATTCAAATAGTTCGCTGGAATAGGAATAAAAGGAGAAAAGATTCCCTTGCAGCGAAGCAGCAAATAATGCATATTGATGCAATGAATAAGCAATTGTATCAGGAGCAGGCCCTGCCTGCCCCCCCCATAGGCGTCATCGCGCCCACCGTGGAGATCATGGAGCGTACCAGGGAAGTGGCGCGCGAACTGGACATGCTTGACGCCGTTTCGCTGCACACGGCCAACCTGGGCGAAGGGCTTGCCCTTGCCCGCAAGCTGGAGGCCGAAGGCGTCCACGTGTTCGTCGCCCGCCGGGGCATGGTGGAATTGATCAAAAAAGAATTGGCGTCGCCCGTGGCCCCCATTCCGGTAACCATGCAGGACATGGCCCGGACCCTGGCCAAAGCGAAAAACCTTACCGGCATCGAGCAGCCGCGCATCGCTCTGTTCACTTTCCCCTCGGGCCAGGCCGATCTGGAAGTGTTCGCGGAACTGATGGGCATCAATCTGATGATCTACACCATGATCGCGGACGAAAAATACATGGACTGGCTTGTGGAGCAGGCCATTATGGACCAGGCCCATGTCATCGTCGGGGGCAGCGTGGTCACGCTGCAGGCCCGGCGGCGCAATTTTCCGGCCATCTTTCTGGATTCCGGCCCGCTGGCCCTGCGCACGGCGCTGCTGGAAGCGGACAAGCTGGCTTACGCGCGCCGTCTGGAAAAAACCCTGGCCGAGCGCTTCCGGGTGGTTGTGGAGACGTCGAAGGACGGCATTGTCGTGGTGGACGGCGACGGCGTCATCCAGGTTTCCAACCCGGCGGCTTGCGCCGTGCTGCGTTGCGCGCCGGACGTGTCCGGCCGCGCCGTCTGGGATTTTCTGCCCCTGCCTTCCGTGAAAAGCGCGTTCAGCCACGGCCGGTCGCTGCGTGACACCATCGTGACGGTGGGCGGCCTCACCCTGCTGCTGACCATGGAACCGACCACGGTCAACGGCGAAATGCGCGGAGCGGTGCTGACCGTCAAACCCGCCGAATCCGTCAGCGAACTGGGAACGAAAATCAGCCGCAGCCTGTTCAGCGCGGGGTTCGCCAGCAAATACACCTTTGCCGATATCGAGGGGGCATCGCCCCAGATCCGCGAAGCCGCGGCAACGGCCGAACGCTATGCCCTCGCCGGCAGCCCCGTGCTGCTGTATGGAGAAACGGGCACGGGCAAGGAATTGTTCGCCCACGCCATCCACCATGCGGGCGCGTTCCGGCGCGGCCCTTTCGTGCCGGTCAACTGCGCGTCCATGCCGCCGACTCTGCTGGAATCCGAACTGTTCGGCTATGACGAGGGGGCTTTCACCGGCGCCAGCCGCAGGGGCAAGGTGGGCCTTCTGGAAATGGCCCACGGCGGCACGGTGTTCCTCGACGAAGTTTCGGAGCTGGACCATTACGCCCAGCTCCGTCTGCTGCGGGTGCTGCAGGAACGGAGCGTGCTGCGCATCGGGGGAAACCGCTTCATCTCGCTCGATTTCCGGGTGATAGCCGCTTCCAACCGGTATCTTCCCGATCTGGTGGATCAGGGGCAGTTCCGGGCGGATCTGTACTACCGGCTGGCGTCTTTGTGTCTTGACCTGCCGCCCCTGCGCGCCAGGGAAGGCGACGTCGCCTTTCTGGTGGGGCGTTTCATGGCGCGGGAGAGCCCGGTCCGCGGGCTGCATCTGTCCGCGGAGGCCGTACGCGAACTGGAGGGGCATTTTTGGCCGGGCAACGTCAGGGAACTGCAGAACGTGGCGCGCCGCCTGTGCGTGGCGGCCGGCGCGGAAGGCTGCCGCCGCGCGGACGCGGCCGCGGTGCGCGCGGCCCTGCTGCGGCGGGACGGCAACGCGGCCGGTTCGGCAACCGCCGGTTCCCCCGGAACGCGGCCCGCGTTCTTTTCCGGAACGGCGCTGCTGGGCGAAGAAGGCCGCATCCGCGAAGCGCTGCGGCGTTGCGAGGGGCACCAGGGCCGGGCGGCGGCCTTGCTGGGCATGGACAGGAACACGCTGTACCGGAAGATGAAAAAGCACGGCATAACGCGTTTTCAATGACAAGGCGGGCGGCGGCCCGGCCCGCGGTTCCGGCGGGAACGGCATTTTTCCGTGCGGTTCGGGCGTGCGCGTGACGGCCTGATTTTTCTGACCGCCCCGGCCTTTTTCCGTATCGCGGAAAAAGGCTCCGCGCTTGCGGGGTTCGGGGGGCGGCTCCGGCGGGGGAGTCCGGAGAGGGCGGCGCCTTCTCCGGGGCGTTTACGCCGTCAGTTTCGTGATCAGGTCGATATCCTTGTCGCCCCGGCCGGACAGGCAGACCACCAGGTTTTTGTCCCCGTCCATGTCCGGGGCCATTTTCATGGCCAGGGCCAGGGCATGGGCCGACTCCAGGGCCGGGATGATGCCTTCGTTTTTGGACAGGGCGAAAAAGGCGTCCACCGCTTCCCGGTCGGAAACCATGGCGTATTCCGCGCGGCCCGCATCGCGCAGAAAGGCGTGTTCCGGCCCCACGCCGGGGTAGTCCAGGCCGGCGGACATGGAATGCACGGGCGAGATCTCGCCGTTTTCATCCCGCAGCACGTAGGACCGATACCCGTGCACCACGCCGGGCGCGCCCAGGCTCATGGTGGCGGCGTGGTCTCCCCTGGCCGTGCCGCGGCCGCCCGGTTCCGCCCCGATCAGGCGGACCCCGGCGTCCTCCACAAAGGGGTGGAACATGCCGATGGCGTTGGACCCGCCGCCCACGCAGGCGATGCAGGCGTCCGGCAGCCTGCCGTGCTGGGCCAGGAACTGCCGGCGGGTTTCCAGGCCGATCACGGACTGGAAATCGCGGACCATCAGCGGATAGGGGTGGGGCCCCACGGCGGAACCCAGCAGGTAGAAGGTGCCGGCGGAATCCGCCGCCCAGGCGGCGATGGCTTCGTCCACCGCTTCCTTCAGCCCGCGGTTGCCGGACAGGGCCGGCCGCACCTGTGCGCCCATCATGCGCATGCGGAACACGTTCACTTCCTGGCGCTTCATGTCCTCTTCGCCCATGAACACCGTGCAGGACATGCCCATCAGGGCGGCTGTGGCCGCCGCCGCCACCCCGTGCGAACCCGCGCCGGTTTCCGCGATGATTTTCTTTTTGCCCAGGCGCCTGGCCAGCAGGATCTGGCCCAGGGTGTTGTTGACCTTGTGCGCGCCCAGGTGGTTGAGGTCTTCGCGCTTGAGGTGGATGGCCGCTCCGCCGAGGCGCTCCGTCAGGTTCTTACAGTAAAACAGGGGGGTGGGCCTGCCGGAATAATTGGTCAGGTAATAGGCAAGCTCCGCCTGAAAATCCGGGTCGGGCCGGAACCGGGCGTAGGCCGCGGCTAGTTCGTTCAGGGCCGGCTTCAGCACGTCGGGGACGAACTGGCCGCCGTAGGGGCCGAAAAACCCGGAATCATCGGGGCCGGAAGCCAGAGCGGCGGAAGAGGGGAATTCGTTCATGGAACAATCCTTTCTGGTTGGGCAGGGACCGCCGACAGGCATAAAAAAACACGGCCGGCGTTTCCGCTGCCGCGTTTGGTTGCGTTGTGTCGTTACCCGACGCGTTCCATCGCGGCCCTGTTACCAGGACCGCCACCAGCGGCCGTTCGGGGCCGGGGTATAAAAAACGCGCGTGGTCATGGCGGAAAAATGCCCATGTTTCCTTTTCTTGTCAAGTCCGCCGCCGGTCCCTATACTGTGGCGATGGACATGCACATTCGCTATGACGCCTCGTCGGATACCCTGTTCCTGCTGGACCAGAAAGCCCTGCCCCTGCGCGAGGAAACCGTGGCCTGCCGCACCGTGGACGAGGCCATAGGCCGCATCCGGGATCTGACCGTGCGCGGCGCGCCGGCCATCGGGGTTGCGGCCGCTTTCGCCGCCGTGCTGGCAGCCGGAGAAGCAGGGGAAAAGGGACAGGCCTGGCGGGCATTCGTGGACGCGGCCCTGGACCGCCTGGCGGATGCCCGGCCCACGGCGGTCAACCTGGCCTGGGCCGTGGGCCGCATGCGGGCGGCCATGGCCGCCGCCGCTCCCGCCTCGCCGGCGGCTTTGCGCCGGCTGTGGCTGGCCGAAGCCCTGCGCCTTCACCAAGAGGACATCGCGGCCAACAAGGCCATGGGCCGTTTCGGCGCGGACCTTTTCGCCGACGGCGACACGGTGCTGACCCACTGCAACGCCGGGGCCCTGGCCACGGGAGGATACGGCACGGCCCTGGGCGTCATCCGGGCGGCGACTGAGGCGGGCAGGCGCATCCGCGTCATTGCGGACGAAACCCGGCCCGTGCTGCAGGGCGCGCGGCTGACGGCCTATGAACTGGCCCGCGACGGCATCCCGGTGGCGGTGGCCTGCGACAGCGCGGCGGGCCTGCTGATGCGCAGGGGGCTGGTGCAGAAAGTGATCGTGGGCGCGGACCGCATCGCGGCCAACGGCGACACGGCCAACAAGATCGGCACTTACGGCCTGGCCGTGCTGGCCAGAGAACACGGCATTCCCTTGTACGTGGCCGCGCCCTTTTCGACCATTGACCGAGCAACCCCCGACGGGGACGCCATCCCCATTGAGGAGCGGCCGGCCGACGAAGTGGCCGTCTGCGGCGGCGCGCGCGTCATGCCCCTGAACGTTCCGGCCTACAATTTCGCGTTCGACGTGACCCCGTCGGCGCTGATCAGCGCGATCGTCACGGAAAGGGGCGTTCTGCGGCCGCCTTACGCCGCCGCCATCGCCGGGGCGCCGCGATGAACCCCGCGGCGCGGCAAGGGCGCGGGAGGGCGATATGGCGCTGAGTCTGGGCATTTCACCCTGCCCCAACGACACGTACATTTTTTCCGCCCTGATCGGGGGCCGCATTCCTTTGCCCGCCGGGTTCGGGCCGCTGTCCGCGCGCATGGCCGACGTGGAGGAACTGAACGCCCTGGCCCGCGAAGGGCGGCTGGACGTGACCAAGATGTCCGCCGCCGCCGCCGCCCATGTGCTGGACGAATACGTGATCCTCAACGCCGGGGCGGCCCTGGGCCGGGGCTGCGGTCCGCTGCTGGCGGCGTCTTCCCCGGTGAACGCGGCGGACCTGGCGGATGCGGCCATCGCCGTGCCGGGCCGCCTGACCACGGCCAATCTGCTGTTGTCCTTGCACGGCGGCTTTCACGGTCCGCGCGCGGAAATGCCTTTTGACCGCATCATGCCCGCCCTGGCCGCCGGAGAATGCGCAGCCGGGGTCATCATCCACGAGGGCCGCTTCACCTATGCGGCCAACGGCCTGTCTCTGGTGCTGGATCTGGGGGAATGGTGGGAAAGGGCGACGGGTTCGCCCATCCCGCTGGGGGTGATCGTGGCCCGGCGCAGCCTGGGGCTTGAAATGCTGAAACAGATCGACAGGCTGATCCGGGCCAGCCTGGAACAGGCCAACGCGGACCCCGGCGCCACGGCCGCCTTTGTGCGCGCCCATGCCCAGGAAATGGACGAAGACGTCTGCGCCCGGCACATCAAAACCTTTGTCAACGAGAACAGCCTGGATCTGGGCGGCAAGGGCCGCGCTGCCGTGCGCCGCCTGATCGGCAAGGCCGCGGAACTGAACGGCCTGAGCCTGCCGCGCAAACCTCTGTTCGTGGAGCGGTTCGGGTGAGCGGCCATCGCCATCCGGCGGGGGGAGGCGCCGCGGGGGAACCCGGATTCCACGGGGGCGACATCCATGCGCTGGCCCGCGCTCTGCGCCTGGCGCCCGCCGAATTGCGCGACTACAGCGGCGCGTGCAATGTTTTCGCCGCGCCGTTGACGGCCCGGCTGGCGCGGGTGACGCCCTTTTCCTACGACCGCTATCCGGATGCGGCCTGCGCGGCATTGCGCGAAGTCCTGGCGGGGCACGAGGACGTGGGGCCGGAGCGCATCCTGGCCGGCAACGGGGCGACGGACCTGATCTGGCTGGCCATGCGGTCCCTGGCCCCGCGCAGGGTGCTGTTCCTCGGGCCGGTGTTTCCGGAATACGTGCGGGCCTGCGCGGCCCTGGACGTTCCGTACGACATCGTGACCCCGCCGGCGGAACAGGATTTTGTCTGCGGTCCGGCGGAACTGCGCCGGATATGGGACAGCGGCGCGGATCTGGCGGTGCTGTGCGCGCCCAACAATCCGGCGGCGGCGGCCTATCCCAACATTCAGGAAATGTTCGGCCTGCTGCGCGTGCCGCGGGTGATCGTGGACAACACGTACCGGGAATTTCTCTGGGGAGGGCCGGAATACGCGATGAACGGCTACCGCGCCTATGCGGCCATGGCCAGACCGGGCGTCGCCGTGTTTTCCCTGGCCGGCTGCGGCAGTTTTTTTGCCTGCCCCGGCCTGCGTCTGGGATACCTGGCCGGCGACCCCGGCCATTTGCGGCGCATGGCGCGCATCATGCCGCCCTGGACCGTGTCCGGGTTCGCCCAGGACCTGGGCGTCGCCATGCTGGGGCACATGGAAGAATACCGCCACTGCCTGCGTCCCATGCGGGACGCGGGGCTGGACGCGGCGCGCGAGGTGCGCCGCCTGGCCTGTTTCGACCCGGACCGGGTTTTCGAAGGGCCAGGTTTCATCACCGCCGGGCTTGTGCCCGGCCTTTCCGCGGCTCTGGTCCGCGATCGCCTGCTGCGGCAAAAATGCGTGACCTACGCCTGCGACGGCGTGCCGGGCATGCCGCCGGGCTATCTGCGCATGGAGATCAAAGCGCCCGGGGATATGGAACCGCTGCTGGAAATCCTGCGCCGCCACGCGGAAAGAGGGTGGTAGAGCATTTTCACTGCGGAAACGCCGGGGGTTTTACCGCCGCCCGCCCTTGAGAAAGCCGCCGATGATCTGTCTGATGATCGGGATGAAGACGGACTTCGCCACTCCGGTCCACAGGCGTTTTTGTTCGGTCGTCTGGCGTTCTTCCTGCTTTTCCTGGGCGATGCGGGCCCGCTCCTCTTCTTTGCGGGCCTTTTCCTCGGCTTTTTCGCGCTCGGCCCGTTCTTTGGCTTCCTGCCTGTCCCTGGCCGCGCGTTCCTTTTCGCTCAGGCCGGCATCCGGCCGGTCCGCCAGCCTTTCGTACGCGGATTCGCGATCCTGGGCCTGCGCGTAATAGCGGTATACCAGCGAGTTTCTGGTTATGCGGTCGCGTTCAGCCCTGTCCAGGGGGCCGATCTGCCCCTGGGGCGGCAGAATGAAAGCCCGCTCGACCCGCTGCGGCACGCCTTTTTCATCCAGGAAAGAGACCAGGGCCTCGCCGATGCCCAGTTCCGAAATGACCTTCTCCGTGTCAAAGGCCGGATTGGCGCGAAAGGTCTGGGCAGCCACCTTGACGGCTTTCTGATCTTTGGGGGTGTACGCGCGCAGGGCGTGCTGCACGCGGTTGCCGAGTTGCCCCAGCACGGAATCGGGGATGTCCGCCGGCGACTGCGAGATGAAATAGATGCCCACGCCTTTGGACCGGATCAGCCGCACCACCTGTTCGATTTTTTCCAGCAGCACCTTCGGCGCGTCGTCGAACAGCAGGTGGGCTTCGTCAAAGAAGAAGACCAGCTTGGGCCTGTCCGGGTCGCCCGCTTCGGGCAGGACGTCGAACAGCCGGGTCATGAGCCAGAGCAGAAAGGTCGTGTACACCTTGGGAAAGTTCATCAGCCTGTCGGAAGCCAGGATGTTGACGACCCCCTTGCCTTCGGCCGTCCGGATCAAATCGTCGATAGTGAGGCTCGGTTCGCCGAAAAACGCGCCCGCGCCCCCTTCTTCCAGCGTGAGCAGGCCCCGCTGGATGGCGGCGATGCTGGCGGCGGAAATGTTGCCGTACGCGCCTGACAGCCTGCCCGTGTTGTTGCCGGCGTATTCCAGCGTCCTGCGCAGGTCTTTCAGGTCGATCAGCTCCAGCTTTTCCTCCGCGGCCACCTTGAAGACCAGCGTCAGCACGGCGGCCTGGGTGTCGTTGAGCGCCAGCAGGCGGGAAAGCAGCAGCGGGCCCATGTCGGCGATGGTGGCCCGCACGGGCGCGCCCTGTTCGCCGAGCACATCCCAGAACTGCACGGGAAAGCCCTGGAAGGCGAAGCCCCTGTCCGCCAGGCGGTACGATTCCGCGCGCCTGACGATGCTGTCCTTGTTGCCGCCCCTGGCGGCCACGCCGGAAAGGTCGCCCTTGACGTCGGCCGCGAATACGGGAACGCCCATCTGGCTGAAGGTTTCGGCCAGGGTCTGCAGGGTCACGGTCTTGCCCGTGCCTGTGGCGCCGGTGATCAGGCCGTGGCGGTTGGCCATTCCGGGGACAAGGCAGAGGTCCCCGTTGCCGGAAACGGCGATGAAGGCTCTTTTTTCGCTGTCGAACATCGCTTTCCTCCCACTTGGTGTTCGGGGCCAGGGGGGCGGGAATCCTTGCGGGCGGAACCCCGCGTCCCGCCTGCATCAACAGGCGCAGTCGGGTTTTTCCGGAACCAGGGTCTGCAGCAGACGGACGGCGAACATGGCCGCGCCGTATCCGTTGTCGATGTTCACCACGCTGATGCCGGGGGAGCAGGACGCCAGCATGCCCGCCAGGGCGGCGAAGCCGCCGAGCGCCACGCCGTAGCCCACGGAGGTGGGCACGGCGATGACCGGCTTGCCGGTCAGCCCCGCGATGACGCTGGGCAGCGCGCCTTCCATGCCGGCGGCCACGATCAGCACCGCTGCCTTGTCGAAAACCGGCAGCCAGGGCCGCACCCGGTGCAGCCCGGCAACCCCGATGTCCGCGGCCAGTCCGGTCCTGATGCCGTGGAACAGCGCCGTGCCCAGGGCTTCCAGAGCCACGGGCATGTCGGATGTGCCGGCCGTGACCACCATCACGTCGCCGGCATCCGGCCAGGGCGGGGCGTGCGGCAGCGGCCGGTTGCGGCTGAAAATGGCGGCTTCGGGCCAGAAAATGCCGTCCGGAAAGGCCCCTTTCAGGGCGGTGCCCTGTTCCGCGCTGGCTCGGCTGACCAGGACCGGGACCTGGCCGTCCGGACCCGAAAGGGCGCGCACGGCGGTGATCAGCCGGTCCACGCTTTTGCCGCGCGCGAACACGGTTTCCGGCGCGCCGGTGCGCAGTTTGCGGTGGGTGTCGACGGTCACCCCGTCCATCATCTGTTCAAAAGGAGCGAAACGCAACTGCGCGGCGGCCTCGTCCGGAGGAAGCGTTCCGGAGGCCACGCGGGCAAGCAGGGCGGCAAGGGGGTCGGTTACGGACATGGCGCCAGAGGGTAGAAGGTTGCGGAAACAAAACGTTCCCCGTGTACCACGATAGCGCGTTCCCCACAAGCGCATGGACTTTCCGGGCGCGCGCGACGGCTTTCGGCGCGGGCGGTTGACAGGCGGTATCGATAATTGTAACGTTAAAATCATCAACGGCAAGCAGGGCCGTTTGCCTGTAGTCTGGGGACGGATATGCGCAGCATGCGGATGAAAAACCGGGTCACGCTCAAAGATATCGCGGCCATTGCCGGCGTTTCCGCGACCACGGTATCCCTTGCCCTCAACCGCGACGACGTGCTGACCGAGGCCATGCGCCGCCGGATCAGAAAAATCGCCGCGGAAACGGGCTACACCCCCAATGCCGCGGCCAGGGCGCTTCGCGGGGTGCGAACGAAATCCATCGGCGTGGTGATCAATTATTTTGACAACGCCTCGTTCAAAACGGTCATTTCGGGCATCGAGGAAGTGACGAACAAGGCCGGGGTCACCTTCTGGGTGGCCCAGACCCATGACCAGCTGGGCCGGGAAGAGGCCCAGATCCGCCTGCTGGCGGAACAGGGCGTGGACGGGATCATCCTGATGCCCTGTTCCGACGCCTACGCGCATCTGGAAGCCGCCGCCGCCCAGTTCGATATCCCCATCATCCTGATCTACCATAACTTTGGCAACCGTTTCGGCGCTGTCCAGGTGGACAACCTGCATGGCGCGACGGAAGTGACCCGGCATCTGCTTGCCGCGCTGCCGGACAGGCCCCTGGTGCATCTTTCCGGACTGCAGGGCAAATCCGCTCAGCGGACCCGCACGGAGGCTTTCTGCGCGGTCATGCGCGAACTGCGGCCGGGCGTCGCGCCGGAAGAGGCAGTCATTCCCGTGCAACGGCTGACCCTGGCCGAAGGGTACAGGGCCATGGGCGAGGCCCTGCGCCGGCACAGCCCGCCGCTGAGCGTTTTCGCCTGCACGGACAACGTGGCTCTGGGGGTTTTCAAATACTGCCGCGATCACGGCCTGCGCATCCCCGAGGATGTGGCCCTTGCGGGTTTCGCCGGCATAGACACCCTGGAAGATCTGGGCATCCCCCTGACCACGGTGCGCATCCCGGACCATGCTTTGGGGCGGGCCGCGGCCGAGCGGCTGCTGGAATGCATAGACCGGCCCGAAAAGAGGGAAGATTGCGCCGTCATCACCCTGCCGGTGTCGCTGATTATTCGCGAAAGCACCGGCGGCGGGGCGCAGCCGGCCGCGCCGGCCTGAGTGTGAACGCGGCGCGCGGCAGCGGGGGGCCGCGAAACGTCGGTCGTGGTTTTAACGTTAAAATAAAAAGAATATGCAGGGAGGATCGAACATGATGAAAAAGGTGAAAAAAGATTTCGTCACCGGTTTGTTTTTCCTGGTATTCGGCGGCGCGTACTTCGCATCGGCATTTTCCATCGGCAGTTACAAGGGGTACGGCGGTCTGAACATCAGTTCGGCGTTCGTGCCCAAGATGCTCGGCCTTTTTCTGATTTTCCTGAGCGCGTTTTTGCTGTTCCAGACGGCCAGAACCTGGGCGAAACTGAAAGCGGCCGGACAGGAGGATAGGCCCGGCGACGCGCGGCAGGGGCTTTTTTTCAAACCCGGAGAGGTCGGTTCTTTTCTGGCTGTTTTTCTTGTGCTGATTCTCTATGTCGCCCTGATTGAAAAAATCGGCTTCATTATCATGTCCGGGCTTTTTCTCTTCGCGGCCATAAGAATTCTGGCTCCGGAAGGAAAATGCAATCTGGCCGTGGCCGGGATTGTTTCCGTTGTCGCGCCGATTCTTATCTATGCGCTGTTTGTGTACGGGCTGGACATGGTGCTGCCCGAGGGCATCCTGGGCTGATCCGCGAAAGATTTCTCCGGCCCCCGCCGGGGCCGCCGCCTGATACGGGAGGACGCATGGACTTGTTCATCCAGGGTTTTGCGGATATAAGCAACCCGCTCTGCTTGTCTTTGATCGCGACGGGCACCATTGTCGGCATCATTTTCGGGTCCGTGCCGGGGCTGACGGCGGTCATGGCCATCGCGCTGTTTCTGCCCGTGACTTACGGCCTTGGCCCCATCGCCGGGATGACCCTGCTCATGGCTTTGTATATCGGCGGTGTTTCCGGCGGCCTGATCTCCGCCATTCTGATCAACATCCCCGGCACCCCGGCATCCGTGGCCACCTGCTTTGACGGTTCCCCCATGGCCCGCAAGGGGGAAGGATTCAAAGCCCTGGGGGTCGGCACGGTATTTTCCTTTGTCGGCACGATCCTCGGCATCATCGCCCTTGTGTTCATCGCGCCCGGCCTGGCTGAAATCGCCTTGAAATTCGGTCCCTGGGAATACTTTTCCGTGGCCGTTTTCTCCCTGACCCTGATTTCGGGCCTGGCGGGCAAGTCCCTGTGCAAGGGGCTGATCAGCGCCGTACTGGGCTTTATGTTCACCACCGTCGGGCTTGCGCCCATTGATTCCATCCCCCGCTATACGTTCGGCATCGCGGATTTCCGCTCGGGATTCGACATTCTGGCCGTGCTGGTGGGGCTGTACGCCATCAGCGAGATACTGGCCGCGGCCGCGGAAAGGCATCTGGCCATCGGCAAGGTGGATGCAGTCAGGATCGGCAAAGGGTTCGGCTTTTCCTGGCGGGAATTTTTGGACCAGAAATGGAACTGCCTGCGGTCCGCGCTGATCGGCATCGGCATCGGCATCCTGCCGGGCATCGGCGGGGCGACCTCGAACATTCTGGCCTATTCCGTGGCCCGCAACCAGTCAAAGTATCCCGAAAAATTCGGCACCGGC
>JAVBOK010000020.1:0-16000 GCA_031550605.1 Desulfovibrionaceae bacterium
CTACATCAAGAAGGGAGAAAATACGGTTCGTATAACGTGGGGCGCAATGCCGGGAGAACCGGGATGGGATGCGGCAACAGCCCGCTATAATGACCCTTCCTCTGTGAGCATCGGCCTTAAAGCCCAGTATGACAAGGATGGAAACGATCTGGAAACTGTTTTATGGAAAAATATCAGCCTTGCCGATGCCCTAACGATTGAGGGTACAAAGGTTCCGGCATGTGAGTTCAGTTTTTATTCTAATTAGTTGCGAACTATGCTTTGTATATTTGGTGGCTCTGCATGCTTGAAATCAGCAGAGCAGCGAAATCATTCCGGGGGCGCGCCCGGCGGCTGGTGGGCCACGGTGAAGGGAACCAAGCCGCGCATGCTTTCCAGACAGGCGCGGACCGTTTCCGCCTGATGGGGGGAAAAGACCACCTGCACAATGGTAGCCTGGCGGTCCACCACTGTCATATATCCGAGGTTGTCCTGCGCTTCCAGCAGAAAGCGGAACATGCCCGCGTCGCGTTTGGCCAGGCGCAGATACAGGCGGTCCGACCAGCGGGGCGCGGGCAGGGGGGGCGACGGCCCGCGTTTTCGCGGACGCTTTCCACGGTGGCCGGGGGGCATGTCAGCCCTTGCCGAAGGCCGGGCGGCACACCCGCCACGGGGTTTCGTCCGCTTCACGGCCGCGGCGCAAAAAACGGCAGGCGGCCAGGGAACCGTCCGGGTGCAGTTTCGCCTGCATCAGGAACAGGCCGTCCCTGCGGCCGAGCGCCGCCATCAGCTTCGGCAGCGTCGCTTCGTAGCGCACGTCGCGGAAGGTGATCACGGTGTCGCCGTCCGTCTCTTTCCCCTCGCTGCACACGGGGTAGCTGGCGAATTTGCCGTACAGGGCGAACAGCGGCGCTTCGCGCTGCAGTTCAGCCCAGCGGCGCGGGTCGGGCCTGTCGTACTCGGTGAATTCGAGCGCCCGTCCGGCATGGGGCAGAAAATATCGGGCCATGCGGTAGCGGGACGGAGTTTCGGCCACCACTTTCCAGTTCAGGGGGCTGAACGGTTCCGGCGACAGTTCCAGGCGGGTTATGCCGTACGGGTTGCCCGGCGCCGCGTAGCGGGATGACAGGTGCGCGGCCAGGCCGTAGTTGAGGCCCAGGCAGAGCAGCGGATAGCAGACCAGCCAGGCCAGGGCGGCCCTGGCCGTATGCCGGCCCCGGCCCCTGCGCAGCAGGATGATCCATACCGCCAGCAGCGGCAGGGTCAGGGCGAGGTCGACGATGTACATGGCCGGCAGGGCCACGCGGTAGCTGGAAAAGGGCAGGAATATCTGGGTGCCGAAGGTGGTCATGCAGTCCAGAAACAGATGGATGAGCAGGGCGGTGAAGGCCACGGACCAGGTTTTGGCGAAGGTCCAGGTCCCGGCCGCGTCGCGTTTTTTCAGGGCGGCGTGAAAAAGGAGCGCCATGACCAGGGCGAAAACGGGCTGCAGCGCAAGGGCGTGGGTGATGCCCCGGTGGACGTTCATGAGCACTTCGGGGCTTTTGCCCGCGAGGATGTCGATGTCGGGAAGCTCGCCGCACAGGATGCCGAAAACGGTCATCAACCGCGCCTTGGGGGCGTTTTTGAAGGCCAGGGGCGTCAAAGCCCCGGCCACGAGATGGGTGACTGAATCCATAATTCGATCGCTCTTTGCAGTATTTTGCGGCAATTCCTACCACGGGGAGCCCGGCTTGAAAAGAGCCGCCGGAATCGGGCCGCCGCCCGGAATTGCCCTTTGCGGTGCGCGGCCAAAAAGTGTACACGGAAAGAATTCGATCATCGCCATCAAGGAGCGTTCATGCGGCAACCCAGCATCGGCATTGCCCCCGAGGGGCTTCCCTTTCTTTTTCTCTGCGCGTTTACGGCGGTCATTTTCGCTTTGATCAAATGCTGGCCCGCGGCAGTCATTTTTTTGCTGCTGACCTGGTTTTCCGGACATTTTTTCCGTGATCCGGAACGGGTGGCCCCCACGTCGGCGGGCCTTGTGATCAGCCCCGCCGACGGCAAAGTGATCAAAATCCGGCCCATGCCCGACCCGTTCACCGGCGAGATGCGGCCCTGCCTCAGCATTTTCATGAACGTATTCAACGTGCACGTGAACAGAAGCCCCGTGGCGGGCACGGTGAAAGCCATACAGTACCATCCGGGGGCTTTTGTCAACGCTTCGTTCGACAAGGCGTCCGCGGACAACGAACGTTGCGCCTACGCCCTGGAGGGGCCGGACGGGTCCTTCAGCATGGTGCAGATCGCGGGTCTGATCGCGCGGCGCATCGTGTGCCGCGCGGAAGAGGGCGACGCGTTGCGCCGGGGCGAACGTTTCGGCCTGATTCGTTTCGGCTCGCGTGTTGACCTGTACCTGCCGGAAGACTATCTTCTCAGTGTGAAGATCGGCGATGCCGTGTTCGCGGGCCAGACTGTCGTGGCCCGGAGAAATGCGGGCGAAGCCGCCGGCAACGCTGTTGATGGCGCGGCCGGAAAGGTCCCGGGCAAAGCCGCCGGAAGCGGACGCGCGGAAGAATCCGCGCGCGGGGCGTGATGCGGCGGCGGGGGAAAATACATGGAAGAGAAAAAGGTTCCCATTCATAAAGGCGTCTATATTCTGCCCAATCTGTTCACGACCGCCAGCCTGTTCACCGGATTTCTGGCCGTGATCTGGGCGGCCGACGGCCAGTTCGAACATTGCGCCGCCGCCATTTTGTTCAGCGCCCTGATGGACGGGCTGGACGGCAAAGTCGCCCGCCTGACCCACACGGCCAGCGAATTCGGCATTCAGTACGATTCGCTGGCGGATCTGGTGGCTTTCGGCGTGGCACCCGGCTTCATGGCCTATTTCTGGATGCTTGAAGACTACGGCCGTCTGGGGATCGCGGCGGCGTTCCTGTTTGCCGCCTGCGGGGCTTTGCGCCTGGCCCGGTTCAACGTGGGCGCCACTCTGGGCGGCGGTTCCAAGAAATTTTTCGTGGGCCTGCCCATCCCGGCGGGCGGCTGCACCCTGGCCACCCTGGTCTTTTTCCAGTCCTACGTGCCGCAGTTCGCCCAGGGCCTGATGCCGGGGTTCTGTCTGGCCCTGACCCTGTTTCTGGGGTTCCTGATGGTCAGCCGCGTGCGCTACCATGCGTTCAAGGAATACGGTTTTATCAGCGCGCGGCCCTTCAGTTCCATGGTCACGGCCATCCTGCTGTTCGCGCTGATCATCTCCGCCCCCAAGCTGCTGGGTTTTCTGGTGTTCCTCGGGTACATCGTCTCCGGCCTGGTGTACACCTTCGTGATTTTGCCCAGGGCGCACACCCTGCCCGTGGCCAAAACGACCTCGTAGCGCGTTTTCACGGGGAAAATGCTCCGGCGGCCACGCGGCGCGGCGAAGCGTCCGCCCGCGAGCGGACAGCGCGGTGCGCCGCGGCGCAAGCCGGCCGGGCATGGCCGCACCGGGAAAAAAGCGTTTTGTCTTTTTGCAAAACCGGCGCATGGAAAATTTCAAAGGCAATCCGCTCCGGAACGGCGGGGGCATTCATTGCCGCGTTCCGCGCCGGAGCGGGCGCGCCCCGGCAAACCCCGGCTTTGCGGGGTTGTCGTCAATCCAGGGCCGGAAACAGGGAAACCCTGTTTCCGGCCCTGCCGTTTCGCGGCGCACCCTCAGGACGCGAATTTCTGATACAGGCTTGAGGTAGCCAGGCGTTTGCCCAGGCCGAACCCCGGCGGCGGCGATGCGGGCGGCTCGTCAAGAGGCGGCATGGCCGGGATGGCGGGCGCGGCTTCCGCCACGGGCAGGGACGGCCTGGCCTCCCGCTCCGGGGCTCTTGCCGCCGGATCGGCTCTGGCGGCGGTTTTTCCGGCCGGGGCGAACGGGGCCTGAGCGGAAGGAGCGGCCGCGGAGTTTGCCCGCGGGGCTGCTTCGGCCGCCTCCGGCATGCGTTGCGAGGCATAGGCCGTTTGCGCTCTGGCGCTCCTTGTCGGCGCGCCCGTCGGCGCGGCCATGACCCCGAGGGGCATGCGCCCCGGCTGCGCGTTGGCCGGGCGGCTGGCCGCCGCCTGCGCCGCCGCCGCCTGCGCTTCCGGGGTATCCACGATCTGGGCGTACGCGCTGCGCAGGCCGCCCAGAATTTTGATCACCTCGTCGATGGGCGCGGGGTCCATCTTCAGGTTGGCCGTGAACAGCCGCTTGTTGCAGTAAAAATACAGTTGATTCAGATTGGCTGCCAGATCGCCGCCTTTTTCCGCGTTCAGCGACCCGGCCAGTTCATTGATGATGTCGATGGCGCTGGAAATCAGGTTTCCCTTGCTCGCGTAGTCTTTGGCCGCCATGCGTTCCTTGGCCTGCGTCAGGAATTTGATGGCGCCGTCGTAGAGCATGAGCAGAATCTGCCCCTGCGAGGTGGTGGTGACCTGGGTTTCGAAATACACTTTTGCCGCTTGGCGCATAGATGCCGTCCTTCCGTTACGAGCTCGAACCGCTGCTCAGGGTCTTGATCTGCGATTCAATGGACTTGCTCAGGCTGTCGTACTGTTTCAGCGTGGCGTCCAGCCTGGCGAAGCGCAGTTTCATCAGCCGCTCCCACTTGGTGATGCGCGCGTCTTCGCGTTCGACTTTGGCGTCGATGCCCGCGATGATGTCGTCGTAGTTGTCCTGCAGGATCTGCAACGCGCCCTTGCTGCCCAGCATGCCTTCTTCCGGTTTGTTGGGCGGGCCGTCCAGCAGGCGCAGCAGTTCGTTGATCTTGCCCTGCTTGATGCGCACCGTGCCGGAATAGGATCCTTCCGTCAGGTTGTCCACGTGGACCGTGATGCCGTCGGCGTCGTTGTCTTTCTGCGACCTGATGGTCACCGGAGAGCCGGCGTCGGTCACGCCCTTCAGGGTGAGAGTCAGGCCGGTCACGGCGTTGGCGATGGTGTTGGTCTTCGAGGTTTTGACCGCTCCGCCGTTGACTTTGTACTGGGCGTCCTTGCCGTTTTCCGGCGCATCGGGGGTCTGCAGCGCCCCGATGGTGGTGGTGAACCCGCTTATGGCGACATCGGAGCCCGTGGCCTTGGTCTGCATGGTCAGTTTCCAGGTTCCCCCGGAACTGTCGGCGCTCAGCTTGATCGGGATGGCACCGTTGGCGTTGATGCGTTTGGCCAACTGGTCGAGGGTCTCGTCCGGCTTCACGTCTATCGTGTACTCGACGCCGCCGGTTTTGAACTTGAACTGCGGGGGCGTCGTCGAACCCGTGGTGATGGTGGCCGGTCCCGTGCCCTGCAGGGTCAGCCTGGTGATGCCCGGCGCGGGGTTGGCTATGGTGTTGGTCTTTGAGGTCTGTTCCGCGCCGCCGTCAATGGTGTATTTCGCGTCCTGGCCGTCCACGGCGCTTGCCGCGCCCACGGGGGACGCGAGGTTCAGAATCTGGACGTCGGCGCCGGTTTCCCTGGTTGCAAGGCGCAGGTTCCAGACACCGCCGCTTTCCACCGCCGTGGCTTTCACGGCGCTGCCGGCGTCGCCGTTGACGCGCGCCACAAAGGCTTCCAGCGTTTCCCCGGCGTTGATCGTCAGATCGATGGCATTGGCGCCGATATCAAAGGTGATGTGCTCTTCCGTGGCCGACAGTTCGTCGGTCGCCGCGTTCAGGCCGGCGGCGATGTCGATGCCGGCGCTTTTGGCCAGCTGGATCACGTCGACGGTGTGCGAACCGACCGTGCCGTCCACGGTGGATGTGGCGACGGCGGTATCACTGGACGAGGGCGCCAGCACGCCGCTTTTGCCGCCGTCGATGCCGGTGTCGAAGGACATTTTCGCCCCTTCGGCCAGGGCGAGAACGTCGACGCTGTACTCGCCCTCGACCGTGCCGTCGGACGAGGCGGTGACCTTGGAATCATTGCTGCTGCCCGGCCCTTCGCGCACGATGCCGATTTCGCCCGTATCCGGATAATACTTGGCTTTTTTACCGTTGATGGTGGCGTTGACGATGTTGCCCTGATCGTCCACGTCATAGCTGACGGTGTACGCGCCGGGTTTGGTGACGCTGCTGACCTGCGACCCGAAGCTGAAGTTGGAGGAATCGGACACGCCCTTGTTGCTGGCGGCGAAAAATTCCGCCACCGCCATGGGGTTTTTCGCCAGCACGTCGTCCAGGGTGGGCAGATCCGGATCGGTGTTGAGGACCAGCAGGCCGAAGTTCATGCCGCCGCTGCCGGAGGCTTCCGTCTTGATGCCCAGTTGGGAAAGCGAGGTGTACATGTCGCCGGCCAGGAAGCCGTCGATGTCCGTCATCGGCATGAAGCCCAGCGGCATGCCCGCCGTGGCCTGCTTGACCTGGGACGAAAGCAGCTGCACCCCGTAGTTGCCGGTCAGAATGGACCCTTTCTGCATGTCGTACAGCGACGTCGCGTACTTGGGGTCCACGGTGCTTTTGCTGCTGTCCAGCTTGGTCAGTTCCAGAATGGTGGCCCGGAAGGAGTTGACCGCCTCAATGAAGGACAGGACGTTTTCCTTGATTTTTTCCGTGTCCGTGGCCACCGTCAACGTGGTGCCGCCCACTTCCTTCAGGGTGAAGCTCAGGCCTTCCACCACCTCGTCCACGGTGTTGCTGGGCACCGTCAGCCAGGATCCGGCGGGCCAGCCGTTGACCCGGATTTTCGCGTCCTGGCTCTGCTGCACGTACCAGCCGCCGGCGGTGGGCGCGGAGTACGCGGGGGCGGCCGTGATCCCGGTCATGGCGGGGTCGGCGCCGGTGACCTCTATTTCCTTGCCGTCCAGCGAGGACAGGGTCAGCACCTGATTGCCGTCGGCCCCCTTGCTCAGCGAGGCCCGGACCTGGGTGCTTTCCGTCTGGGCGTTGATCAGTTCGACAAAGTCGCTCAGCGTGCTGTCGTGGGGCACCAGATAGGGGATCACCCACCCGCCGTGGGTGATTTCGAAGGTTTTGACCCCGCCGCTGGTGTTGACCATGGCCTGCGGAGTGGAAAGGCCCGTGTTGATGGTCGCGTTGTAGCTGGACTGCGCTTTGAAGGGGTCGGAAGCCTTGCGCAGTCCTTCGATCAGGCCGGAATCCGTATTTTCCGGCACGGTGACCGCCACGCCCTCGCCGCCTTCCAGTTTCAGGGCCTGCTTGCCGTCCGAGCCGGTGACGACGCCGGCGGTGACGCCGTGGGTGCCTGTCGCGGCGTTGATCTTGCCGACCAGATCCTGCAGCGTGGCGTTGTTGGCCAGGCTGATGTCGTACGTTTTACCGTTGGCCGTGAAGGAAAAGGTCTGGATTTTGCCGCTGGCGTTCACTGCGCCGGTTGCGGCGTCCAACCCCGTGTTCATGGTCACGCTGTACCCGGCATAGCCGCTTTTGGGCGGAAATCCGGATAAATCGGCATAGGTTATGTGCAGTTCATGGGCGCTGCCCAGGTCCATGCCGCGCATCTGAAAGGTGTAGCCGTCCGCGCCCCTGACCAGGGACACGCGCACGCCGGGGTTCTGGGCGTCGTTGTTGATGAGGTTCTTCAATCCTTCCAGAGTGGTGCCCGCCGCGATGGACAGGGTGCGGGTCTTGCCTCCGTACTGGTACGTGAAGGAGGTGGCGGCGGAACCCGTGTTGACCTTGTCGCTCAGGTTGGCGAAACCTGTATCCACGCTCCAGATGGCGCTGGTGGCCAGTTGGCCCGTCTCCAGCTTGTACACGCCCTCCTGGGCGGTGCTGGTGGCCGTGGCCGTGGCCGTGTCGGGCTTGGAGCTGCTGGCGGCTTTCGCCAGAAACTTGTCCATGCTGTTCATGGTCACCGCGATTTCGCGCAGGGAAACCAACTGCTGGCGCACGATGCGGAAGGCTTCCTGGCGGTCCTGCCAGTCGGCCTTCCACTTGAGCAGCCGTTTCGCGGGAATCTCCTCGATCTGTTTCAATTTGGCGATGGTCTGGGAAAAGTCCGTGCCGTTGCCCAGGCCCTGGATGGTTACCGCGCCGGAAACATAATCCGAAGTAAGATAATCTTGCGACATGGCGTACTCGCTTGCTGGAAAATTTTGCCTACCCGCTTTGGAAAAGAAGGGGTGGCACCCGATTTATGCAAATGTGGTGCCAGAGGCGGCATCCAGGCGCGTATGCATCTTATCGGCCGGGGCGCGGGGATGTTTAGGGACCGGCATGCGGGGTCGCGGGCGGCCGATGGCGCACGTTCCTCCGCCTTTTCCCGTGGAAAGAGCCGTATTGTGAAAGACAGGCAAAATTTGTTTTGATAAAAAAATATGCATGGCCGAAAATGGCGAGCAGTTCGCGGCAATACGGGCTATTGCCCGCTGAAGAGGGGGGATCTGTGCATATGGCGGACGCTTCCGCGTGGTACGCGGCATTCAAGGCAAAGGACGCCCGGTTCGACGGCCGCTTTTTCGTGGGGGTATCGTCCACCGGTATTTACTGCCGTCCCGTATGCCCGGCAAAATTGCCCAAACGGGAAAACTGCGCGTTTTATGCGTCCGCCGCGGCCGCGGAGCACGCCGGATATCGGCCGTGCCTCATGTGCAGGCCCGAACTCGCGCCCGGCGCGTCCCCCATCGACGCCACGTCCGTTCTGGTCCGCAGGGCGGCCAGACTGCTGGAGGAAAGTTGCGGCAGCGGGCAGAACATCGCGGAATACGCACACCGGCTGGGCTGTTCGGGCAGGCATCTGCGCAGGGCGTTCACGGCCGAATTCACGGTGCCGCCCGTCCGGTACCTCCGGACCTGCAGATTGCTGCTCGCCAGGAACCTGCTCGCGGATACGGATCTTTCGGTGACGGACGTCGCCATGGCCGCCGGATTCGGCAGCCTGCGGCGGTTCAACGGTCTGTTCAGGCAGCACTACGGCATGCCGCCCACGGCCTTGCGCAGGCGACTTCCCGACAGAGGAGAAAGCGCCGGCAACGCCACGCTGATGCTGGGGTACCGCCCTCCCTACCGCTGGGAGCAACTCCTTGATTTTCTGGCCCAGCGTGCCATTTCCGGCGTGGAGCTCGTCAACGGCGGCGGGTACACGCGGACGGTCCGGCATGTGACCGGGGAAGGACAACACCTCTGCGGATGGGTGCGGGTCGGACACCGGCCGGGGAAAAACGCGCTGGCCGTCACCGTCAGTTCGGCGCTGCTGCCCGCCTTGCCGTATCTGCTCGCGCGCGTTCGCGACCTGTTCGACCTGCACTGCTGTCCGGATGCGGTTTACGAAACGCTGTCGGCCATGAACGATATCCGCCCCGGCCTCTGCGTGCCGGGCACCAGGCTGCCCGGCTGCTTCGACCCCTTTGAGATGGCTGTCCGGGCCATACTCGGCCAGCAGATAACCGTGAAAGCGGCGGGCACCCTGGCGGGCAGGATCGCGAAAACCTTCGGCACGCCGGTGGACACGGGAATCGACGGCCTGACGCACGCGTTTCCCTCCGCCCATGACCTGGCCGCCCTTGAGGGGGAGATTTCCGGGCATCTCGGCCCTCTCGGCGTGACACGCGCCCGGGCCAATACCATTCGGGAGCTGGCGCGGAAAATCGCGGGCGGCGCGATGGATTTCACGCCTTGCGCGCATCCGGAAGCCGAAATGGAAAAGCTGATGTCCATTCCGGGCATAGGCGTCTGGACGGCACAGTACATCGCCATGCGGGCCATGGGTTGGCCCGACGCCTTCCCGCACACGGACCTTGGCGTCAGGAAAGCTCTTGCGCCGCTATCCGGCGAGGAAATCGTGCGCAAGGCGGAAGCATGGCGGCCATGGCGCGGCTACGCGACGATCAATTTGTGGAATTCGTTAACGGCGTAAGGAGAACGGTATGCTGTACACCACCGGACATGCGTCTCCCCTGGGCGCGCTCACCCTGGCCGGCGACGGCGAACGTGTCGTCGGCCTCTGGATCGCCGGGCAGAAATATGATGCGGCAACGGTACACGGCGGCATCGAGGCACAATCCGATCCGCCCGTCTTTGCCAGGGCCAAAAAGTGGCTGGACGCGTATTTCGCCGGCCAGAATCCCGCGATTTCGGAATTGCCGCTGGCTCCCGGCGGCAGCGGGTTCAGAAAAGCCGTCTGGGACATCCTGTGCGAAATTCCCTACGGCCAATGCGTGACCTATGGGGAGATCGCAAAAAGGACGGCCGCCCGGATGAAGAAGAAAAGCATGTCCGGCCGGGCGGTGGGCGGCGCGGTGGGGCATAACCCCATCTCCATCATCATACCGTGCCACCGGGTCGTCGGCGCCAACGGCAGCCTGACGGGATACGCCGGGGGCATCGACAGGAAAATCAAATTGCTCCAGCTCGAAGGCGTGGACACTTCGGCATTTTCCATTCCCGGCAAAGGGCGGCTCCGCGGGCGCGAGTGCCTTTGAGCGGCCGCCCAGCCGATCGGAACAGCAAGGCGCGGGCCGCTGGACTGCCGGAAATACCGACGCCGTTTTACATTCATTTACAATACAGGGGACCATGGTTACACGCCCTGGGGTAGATGCTGTCTGAATGCACCAACACGCGCGATCAAGCCGCAGGCTTCGATCGCCGAGCACAATCGGACAGGATGCGTCATGCTGCAAACCCTCTGCACCGGCGATGTGTTTTTGTTCACGCGAATAAATCAGGAATGGACCGGCTCATGGCTTGATTTTCCGATGAAGCTGCTCTCTTCCGTTCCTTTGCTTTTGTTGATCCTGGCGGCGGGGGGCGCCTTTTTTGTCTGGCGCCGGCTGAAAAAACCGCCCGGACCGTTCGGGCGAAAGCGCGGCATGAAAGAAGTGGTGATTCCCTGCCTCATGCTGGTCTGTTCCGTCGCCGTCACCGACGGCCTAAGCAACCTGATCAAGCACCATGCCGGCAGGCAACGGCCCTGCCATGTTCTGACCGGGGCGCGCTATCCGGACGGGAGCGCATGGCGCAGGCGGCAGCCCGATGATCCCACCAGGGCCAAACCGGGAAGCTCCTTTCCGTCCGCGCACGCGTCCAACAGCATGGCCCTTGCCGTCAGCCTCGTCCGTATCTGCCCGCGGCTGGGGCTTGTTGTGTACGGTCTTCCGGCCGGCGTCGGATATTCGCGCGTGTATCTCGGCAGCCATTATCCTTCGGACGTTCTGGGCGGATGGCTTCTTGGCTGGTTGGTGTCGTCGATTGTCTGCCGGGCTTTCCGGGCCTGGCCCTTCCGCCCGGCCGGCGAATCCGGGGCATATGCCGAAAGCCGCCGGGCCGAAGCGCAACAGAAGCATACCAGGAGAGCACAGATGGAACCGTCCGTCAGCACTGTCGCCTTGATTATCCCCGTGTACAACGAGGAAGAGAACATTCCGATCCTGTTCGCCGAAATTCTCGGCGCCATGGAAATGCAGAAACGCCCCTGGCAGGCGCTGTTTGTCGACGACGGCAGCAGCGACAAGAGTTTGTCGATACTGCGCGATCTTGCCGGCGCCGACAGGCGCGTGCGGTATCTTTCCTTTGCCCGCAACTGCGGGCAGTCGGCCGCTTTCGCGGCCGGATTCCGCCATGCGGAAGGATCCGTATTCGTCACGCTTGACGCGGACCTGCAGAACGACCCCATGGATATTCCCGGCATGCTTGACCGCTACGACGAAGGGCATGACATGGTTGTCGGTTGGCGGACCGACAGGAAAGACACGCGCGCCAAACGGTGGGCTTCGAAATTCGCCAACCGCGTGCGGAATTTCATTTCCCGCGAAACGATACACGACACCGGCTGTTCCCTGAAAGTCCTCAACGCGGCCATGGCCAGGGAATTGCCCATGTTCACGGGCATGCACCGTTTTTTGCCCACCCTTATGAAAATGCAGGGGGCGAAAGTCGCGGAGGTCATGGTCAAACACCGCGCCCGCAAGTACGGCGCGTCCAAATACGGCATCTGGGACCGGGCCTTCAGCGCGTTGTATGACCTGCTGGCCGTTCGCTGGATGCAGAAAAGGCACTGTGTCTACAAAATCGCCGAGAACAGGTGACGGACGCCGGCGGCGGCAGGGCGCGGCATTTGACGGGGCATCCGCCGCAAAACCGCGTATTCTCCCGCACGGGAAGCGGCGTTTTCGCCGGCGCCCCGAGGCCGGCGCTTATTCGTCCGTCTTGTTTCCCCCTTCGCGCGCTGTATTCCTGGATCAAAAAGTTGTAAAAAGCCGGAAAGGCGCATACTGGAACTGTCCGTTTTCGCGGAGAAGACATGGCCAAGCTGTTGATTATCGACGACGACAAAAAATTGCAGATTCTTTTGTCCGACTATCTGGGCGAGCAGGGTTTTCAGTGCACGGGGGCGGAAAACGCCGCCGCGGGGCGCCATTTTCTTGAGCGTGAGGAGTGGGGCGCGGTCATTCTGGATGTCATGCTTCCCGGCGCGAGCGGTCTTGATCTGCTGCGGCAGATCAGGGCGGATGACAGCACCCGCAAGGTGCCGGTGCTGATGCTGACGGCCAGGGGGGACGAAGTGGACCGCGTTGTCGGCCTTGAGATGGGCGCGGACGACTATCTGACGAAACCGTTCAGCGCGCGGGAGCTTGCGGCACGGATTCGCGCGCTGCTCAGACGGGCGGGGGCGGAGGCGGAAACGGCTCCGGAACAAAAGGTTGTCGATGATCTGCTTATTCATAAGGCCTGCCTTCGCGTCACTGTCGGCGGAAAGCAGGCGGAACTCACGGTGCCGGAGATGCAGCTTCTGGAAATGCTTGTGGCGGAACCGGGGAAACCCCTTGACAGGCATGCCCTCTGCAAGGCTCTTTTCGGCCATCCCGCCTATCCGTATGACCGCAGCCTGGACATGCTGGTGAGCCGGCTGCGCAAGCATCTCGGCTTTCGGCAGGACGGAGGGGAACGGATAAAGGCCGTCAGGGGGGTGGGGTATGTGTATATCGCTTCGGGGAAAACGCCGTGACGCTCCGGAATTGGTGGCTGTCTCTGAGCTTTTTCTGGAAAACGTTCCTTTTCCTCGTCCTGCTGCTGTCATCTGTTGTCGCTTTGGTGGAGATGCTTCTCGAACCGTTGACGGAAAGATTTCTTCTGCGGTTTTCCGGCGGGTTCCATTTTTGGCATGAAGGCATCATATGGGGAATAAGCATCATCATTCCCTCGTTTGTGGCCGGATACATTTTTTCCCGCGCCCTGGCGAAAAAAGCGGACAGCATGGCTTTCGCGGCGGACCAGTTCGCCCGCGGCAATTTTGCCTCCCGCATCGCCGTGCGCGATTCCTCACGGGATTCGTTCGAGCGCCTCGGAAAAAGCTTCAATGACATGGCATCGTCCCTTGAGGGGCTTATCGAAAATGAGCGCCGCCTGTTGGCGGATATTTCTCATGAATTGCGGTCGCCGCTGTTTCGCATGGGCATCGCATTGGAACTGCTGCCGTTGAAGCATGATGCGGAGTCCCGCCAGCAACTCGTTGCCCGCCTTGAACAGGAAGTCGGCCATATGAGCGAATTGGTGGCCCTTTTGCTGGCCCGGGGGAGAGGTCGGCTGCTGGCGCTCAAAGTCGAGGAGGAAACGCTCAACGTCAGCGCCCTGCTGCAGGAAGTGGCCGACGATCTCGCTTTCCAGGGCCGGCCCGAAGGGAAAAAAGTCGTCAGCACCATTCACCCCGACGTGTTTATCCGGGGGCATGCCGCCCAGCTTCGCATGATGCTGATGAACGTGGGAACCAACGCGCTTTTTTTCACGCTTCCGGAAAAGAGCATGTATCTGTACCTCGCCGTGCGGGAGGGCAATGTCTGCATCCACGTCCGCGACTATGGGCCGGGGGTTCCGGAAGACGCGCTGGAGGATATTTTCAGGGCGTTTTACCGGGTTGACGGCTCCAGGGACAGAAATACCGGAGGCGCCGGCCTCGGGCTTGCCCTGGCGCGGGAAGCCGCCGTTTTATGCGGCGGCTCCATAACCGCCAGAAATGCCGGACCCGGACTGGAAATCTGCATGCGCTTTCCTCCCGCGCAACCCTGACGGCCTGTCCGCCACCGCAGCGGCGCGTGCGGCGGGGGGGCGGAACGACAAGGCCCTTTCCCGTGAACGCGGGGACGCCGGTCCGGGCATGCGGCCTTCATCCCCTTTCGGGAAAAGGGCCGCAATCCGGCGGCATCCTTTTGCGCCACGCCCCGGACAGCCGTGCGGCCAAGCGTTTTCCCCGCTCCTCACGCCGGAAGGCGGCGGGGCGTCATTCCCGCGCCCCGTAGGTAACGACCTCCCTTTTCAGCCGGACGCCGAAGCGTTGCGCGATATCTTCGCGAACGGTTTCGGAAAACCGCAGAATGTCCGCCCCGCTTGCTCCGCCATAATTGACCAGTACCAAGGGCTGCAACGCATGGCATCCGACGCCGGCGGTTCTTTTGCCTTTCCAGCCGGCGGCATCCAGCAGCCATGCGGCGGATATCTTCACTGTCCCGTCATGCTGCGCGAATCCGGGGATGCCCGGATTCGTCTCGCGCAACATCCGGTACTGCGCGGCGGATATGACGGGATTTTTGAAAAAGCTTCCCGCGTTGCCCAGAATTTCCGGCGAAGGAAGCTTCGCCTTGCGGACGGATGCGACGGCTTTCGCCACATCGACGAAGCACGGCCGGTTCGTGCCGGACGCATCCAGTTCCTCCCGCAGCGCGCCGTATTCCGTGCGCAACGGCGCATGCCGGTCGAGGATCATACGGATGCCGCACACGACCCATTCTTCCGCCTGGCGTTTGAAAATGCTGTCCCGATATCCGAAAAGGCATTCCTCCGCGGCGAATTCCCGCATTTCCCCCGTATGGCGGTGCAGCGCGGTCACGCTGTGGCAGGCGTCGCGGAACTCCGCGCCGTAGGCCCCGATGTTCTGAACCGGAGCGGCCCCGGCGGAACCGGGGATCATGCTCAGGTTTTCAATGCCGCCATACCCCTTTTCCACAGCCCACCAGACAAGATCCGCCCAGCACTCGCCGGCCGCGGCGGTCACGGAACACCGGCCGCCTTCCATGTCCCGGGCGGTTATGCCGTGTACGGCAATATGCAGAACCAACCCATCGACGTTGTCCGTAAAAAGGATATTGCTCCCGCCGCCAAGGACAAGAACGCGCAGGCCGCGGCCGCCGGCCCAGGCCAGGGCTTCGCGTATCTCCTCCACGGAACGGGCGCGGGCAAAATGACGGGCCGTTGCCGCAACGCCGAAAGTGTTCAACGATTGCAATGGAACATTGTTTTCAATACGCACGCGCAACCCCGCATGCCGGAGGCATGCATTTATTGTGGCAGGGAAGGGAAACACATACGCGCGATTGCGCCATCTGAAAATACCCGTTCCCGCGGCATTGGAAAATTCCTTCTTCTTTTCGTTTTGAGAAGATCGAACAGGCAGGGTTTCAGCGCAAGGTAGCTATCGGAGAAATGTTGCTTCAACGCCCATTGTTTGCTGGACAAAGGGAACGCCTGGCCTTGACTGGCAGAGGTAAAAAAACGGGCTGCGAGCTCTTGAAAAAAGGGATAACGTGAAGTATCTTTATTCAGACCGAATTATGGTCACCGATTAAAAATGGAGGACACAATGAGATTAAGCGAAGCCGTTAAGCCGCTGACCTGGGTTAAAGCGAATGCTGCCCAGATGCTGAAAAATATCGAGGAAACAGGCGCGCCCGTTATCATAACCAAGAATGGAGAAGCCAAGGCCATCATCCTGGATATCAGAGAGCACGAAAAAAACTTGGACACCATGGCCATGTTGCGCATGCTTGCCGACAGCACGGCAGTTCGGAAGGCCGGTAAATATCGTAGCGCCGATAAAGTATTCAGCAGTGCCAAGGAAAAGCTCAGGAAAATCCACGCCCGCAAAACAACCGAAGCCGGGGTTGAGTGATGGCCCCGGCCAAATGGGAAGCCTTCGTCCTGGAGACTGCGGACAGAGATATTGATGAAATCGTCACGTACCTTGGCACGTATCAGAGTATTGAAAGGGGCAATGCCGTTCTCAATATGCTTGAAGAAGCGACGCAAAGCCTCTCAAGCCTTGCCGAAAGAGGGCACTTCCCTCATGAGCTGGAAAAGCAGACACAGGCATTCAGAGAGATTGACGC
>JAVBOK010000035.1:0-12751 GCA_031550605.1 Desulfovibrionaceae bacterium
CGCCCCGCCGTCATAAATCGAGAGAAGGGCTATGAACGCTTCCGGTTGTCGCCGCCTCCGCCTTGCGCCGCCTTCGTCGGGGATCCGGGGAAAGGCGGCGGTGCCGCGCGGCCGTCGGCGTCCGGAAAACGCCGGAGCGCCCGCCCCGGGCGGAAGGGAGAGCCGGCCTCTCGCATGGCGCCCTCCGCGCGCCGCGCCGGAAAAACTTCCGCGATCCTTCGAAAGCGTCCGCCATCCTCAAAAAGGAAACGCTCCGGTACCGTCCACGTCCCCGGACCCTTCCGCCGCCCTGGGCGGCAGAGCCACGGCATGCACGGCCAGAGGCGCCACCAGCACCGCCTGGCGGGGCCGCACCGGGCAGGCGTACTGGCAGGCCCCGCAGCCGATGCAGCGGTCCGCGTCGATCACGGGTATGTCCATGCCGCCCCGCGTATCCGGCCCCATGGCCACGGCCCCGGTGGGGCAATGCTCGGCGCAGGCGCCGCAACGCGTCTTTTCCGTCACGATGACGCACAGCGCTTCCGTCAGGGCCGCCCGGCCGATCTGCACCCGCTTTT
The DNA here is from genome assembly GCA_031550605.1 of Desulfovibrionaceae bacterium. Taxonomy (GTDB): domain Bacteria; phylum Desulfobacterota; class Desulfovibrionia; order Desulfovibrionales; family Desulfovibrionaceae; genus FLUQ01. Next base: position 558 of record JAVBOK010000035.1, read on the forward strand.
TTTCCTCCGGAGTCAGCGGCGACAGCGCCCCGCTGGGGCAGACCCCGGTGCAGCGCGCGCAGCCGATCTGGCAGAAAGATCGCATGTAATCCATGGCCGGCAGCGTCATGCGCGCCGCCCTCCGCTCTCCCCACGCGGCGGGGCCGCTCATGCGCAGCACCCGGGGCGGGCAGGCGGCGAGGCAGCTATGGCAGCCCGTGCAGCGGCCGGCAAAATGCGACAGCGACAGCGCGCCGGGCGGCAGCACGGGCATAAGGGCGGGCAAAGCGCCGCCGACGGGCAGAGGGCGCGCGGCGGCATCGCCCGTTCCGGCCCGCGGACCGGGTCCGGTTCCCGGCGCGGCCGGTTCCGGACGCCGGAGCAGGGGCGCGGCGATGCCGGCCAGCGCCAGGGCCGCACCCGTTGCCGCGCCGCGCAGCAGGACCGCGCGTTCCTTCCGGATGCGGTCCGCCGCCCCCGCCGGGCGGGGCCGGGGCAGCAGAGCCAGGCCCCGGGAGGGGCAGCTTTCCAGACAGGCGTAGCAGGCCACGCAACGGGATGCGTCAACCGCCCTCTTTCCGCTGTCGATGCAGCGGGCCTTGCAGACGCGCTCGCAACGGCCGCAGCCCGAGCATTCATGGGTAAAGCGCACGCGCGCGTATGCCGCGCCGCTGATCAGGCCCAGCAGCGCGCCCACGGGGCAGACGGCGTTGCACCAGCCGCGCGGGCCGGGCGCGGCGCGCGGCCCGCGCCCGGCCAGCCACAGCACCGCCAGAAGGGGCAACCCCGCCGCGGCAAGGGCGGCGGGGTCGGGCAGCCAGACAATTTTGGGCAGCACGAACAGGCCGGCGGCATCCCCGGCATCCGCCAGGGCGTTGACGGCGAGCGCCTGCGCGGGGCGGACCAGGGCGTCCACGGCGCGGGCGAACAGGCTGAACGGCTCGGCCAGGCCGAACAGCCCCGGCCCCTGCCAGAACAGGCAGGCGAACAGAAGGCCCGGCGGCGCATACCGCCATGCGCTGCCGGGAATATGGCGCAGCGCGGCGGGGGGCCGTTTCCGGATGCGGGAACATGCCGCGTTCCGGAGCCTGCGATAGATATCCTGCGCCGCGCCCAGCGGGCAGAGCCAGGAACAGAAGACCCGGCCGCAAAGCAAGGCCGCGAGGGCCTGCGCGGCCAGCAGCAGGCCGTACGGCGCGCCGCCCCCGGCCAGAAAGCCCGCCAGCGCCATGCCCGCCTGGGTCATGCCCAGGACCGGCATCAGGGTTTCCCCGGCGCCGCCGGGCAGGGCGAAAAGGAACAACGCCAGCACGGAGGCCGCGGCAAGGCGGCGCAGCAGCGCGAGGCGGCGGAGAAAACGCATGGCGGGGGGGCCGTCAGACCCGCAGGCGCTGGACGTTCAGGCCCTCGAGCGTCCCTTTGCCCACGCCCATTTTCTCGCCCATGCCGATGTAGGCGAACTGTCCGGGATTCGCCCCGTAGGCCAGGGCGGAAGCCGCGTCCACGGCCACGATGTCCGGGCCGAGGATGAGCAGGTCCAGCTTCTTGTACTGTGATGAGGCCTGCCCGCGCGGGCCGCCGCTGAGCATCACCCGGCCCGCGTCCACGATGTTCAGGGCGGGCCGCCGGCCGTAGGTGGTGAAGTCCGCGATGCACTGGTCCAGACCCCGGCCGTGATAGAACCTGCGGTCCCAGACCACGCCCATCAGGTTTTTCATGGCGCAGGAAAGCCCGGTCCCGCCGTGGTGCTTGAGCACCGGCGCGTTCAGGATCACGTCGGCTTCCATGTACAGTTCGTGGACTTTGGCCTGCGCCAGAATTTTTCCGCCCAGAATGCTCACCGGATGATAGTAGGATTCGCTGTGCGGCGGCGCGACAACTCCGCCGGCGTCCCTGACCGCCGCCTCGATGCCCGATTCGCGGTAGGCGTCGCGCCAGTGGTCGCAGGGGTTGTCGAAGCAGGTGACCTTTTTGGCCCCGGCCCTGAAGCAGTGCTCCACCAGTTGGCGCATCAGGACCGGGCTGGTGTTGGCCCCGCCCGCCGGAGCCACGGCCCAGCCCATGTTGGGTTTGATCAGCACGGTCTGGCCGGGTTTGACAAAGGTTTCCATGCCGCCGAAAGCGGCCAGCCCCTTGTCGAGGGCGGCGGCGACGTTTTCGCCCTGCACGGCCACAAGGTCCGGACGGGACGGGGAAACGCCCGCCGGTCCGCCGCCGGGCGCGGCAAGGCAGAGGGAAGAAGGCGCAAGCGCCGCCAGCCCCGTGGCGGCGGCGCCAAGAACCGCGGTGCAGAATGCGCGGCGTTTCATGATGTCCTCCGGAAGGTCCGCCCTTGCCGGCGCCTTGGCCGTTCAGGCCGGGGAAGAAAAGCGGCGCCCGCGCTGCCGGGCCATATTCCGTATGGCACAGAAGCCCCGTTTTGCCAAGCGGCCCTGACGCCTGCCGCGCGGGAAGAGCGGCGGGAAGGATCGCCGGCGCCTTGCGGCGGACAGCCCGGCATCCCGCCGGAAATGGCGCGGCGCCCGCGCGGGGCCAGAGCGCCGCAAGGAGAGAGCGCCCGGCGGCGGGTTCGCGCGGCTCAGCCGGCGGGCGATACGGTGACGATGCCCAGTTCCCGCAGCATGTCCGCGAATTGCGCGGACAGCAGCAGGGCCAGCTCCGCTTCGCGCTGCGGCCGGTTATGGGCTTTGGCATAGTGCGACGCGCCGTACCACGCCGCCCGATCCCCGCCTGCCCCGTTGTCGGCGCGGCCGGGATGCAGCATGATTTCCACCAGCGCGGGTCCGCCCCTGGCGGCGGCCGCCCGCGCCGTTTTTTCCAGGCCGCGGCGCAGGGCCTCCAGGCTCATGCTGCCGCTGGCGTACGCGCCGACGAAATAGTCCGGCACGGCGATCCCCCGCCGCAGGGCCAGAGCGCGCAGCGGCCCCGACCAGGCGGCCAGCATTTCCCGGCACAGGATGCCGGGGATGCGGCGCGAGGCGGGAAGCCGCGGAACATAGCGCAGTTCGTGGGGAACACGCAGGTATTCCACCGGATAGCTGCCGATGATCTCCTCCATCACCGGCGCGAGGCTGGGAATGGCGTGCACGTGCAGATGCCCGTCAAGGCGCACGGCGTCGCGCCCCAGCCCCTGCCGCACGGCGTCGATCTGGGCGCAGAATTCGGCGTGTATCTGTTCTTTCAGGCGTTCGGCCTTGCGGCCGCCGCGGAACAGTTCCCACAGCAGCGCGCTGAGGCTCAGGCGGAAAAAGCCGGCCTCATCCACCAGGTCCGGCACCCGGCCGGGGTCGGCGCAGGCTTTGCCTTCCAGCACGTTAAGGTGCACCGCGGCAAAAGCCTGCGGAAGACCGCGCAGGGCGGCCATGGCCTCCGCCGCGCGCAGGCCGCCGGCCATGACGCTGGCGCTTTGCAGCCGGCCCCGCCGGATGCCTTCCAGAATGCCTTCGGTCACGCCGGGGGTCAGGCCGCAGTCATCGGCGTGGAACATGCAGCGCAGCATCGTTCAGCGCCCGCCCGTGCCGTTCCCGGATGCCGCGCCCTTCCCGCTTCCCGCGTATTCGCTGATGATGTAGCGGGGCCGGCGTTTGATCTCGTGGAACACCTGCCGCAGGTACACGGCCAGCAGGCAGATGGAGGCCAGCACCGCGGAACCGGTGATCAGGATCAGCAAAATGACCGTGGTGAACCCGTCCATGGCATCGCCGCGCAGTTTGCTCAGCATGGCTTCGCCGCCCATGACCAGGGCGAAAAGGAAAAAGAGCAGCCCCAGCAGCCAGATGATGTACAGGGGCTTTGAGGTGTAGGCGGTCATGGAGTCCAGAGCCAGCCGGAACTTTTTGGCGAAGGACCATTTCGTGCCGCCCGTTTCGCGGGCAGGGGGAACGAAGGGGATGTTCCTGTGCCGGTACCCCAGCCAGTGCGTCATGCCCCGGTAAAAAATCTTGCGCTCGGGCAGGGTTTTCCAGGCTTCGACCACTTTGCGGTCCAGCAGTTTGAAGTCGCTGGCCCCGGCAAGGTCAAAGGAACTGATCCACTGGAACACCCGGTAGAACGAGCGCGCCAGAAAACGGTCAAGGAGCGATTCCGCCTGGCGTTTTTCCTTGTGGGCCTCCACGATGTCGGCCGCGCCGTCCTTCCAGGCCGCGACCATGGCCGGGATGAGCGCGGGCGGATGCTGCAGGTCGCTGTCCAGGGTGATCACGGCGTCGCCGGACGCGGCGTCCAGCCCGGCGGCCAGGGCCGCCTCCTTGCCGAAATTGCGGCTCAGCCGCATACATCGCAGCGCGGGGCGGGATGCCGCCTCGCGGACAAGATGCGCCCACGAGTCATCCGGCGAACCGTCGTCCACCAGAAGTATTTCATACGAATCGCCCAGCCCGCGCAGGACCTCTTCCACGGCGTCCAGAAACACGACGACGGACGCGCCTTCCCTGTAAATGGGGCTGACAAGGGACAATGTCGGCATAAGCACCTCGTCCGGCATGCATACTACAGCTTGCTCCGGCGCAAAAGGGGGAAAGCGCGGCGAAAAACCGCCGGACGGAACAGAAGAAGCGCGCGCGCCGGCCGCGGGGGCGGGGAAAACGCCGCCCTTTCGCGGCGGTTGCGAAAACCGGAAAAATAGTATCCAATCGGAGCAGACCATCCCGCGCGGCGCGCGGGTTTTCCGGAGGGACCATGCGACAGAACACCCGTTTCCCCCGTATGTGCGGCCTGGCGCTTTGCCTGCTTCTGGCCGCGGCCGGCTGGGGTTGCGCGTCCACCAGCGGCAAATCCTACAAACCCGGGGAAGCCCGGCAGGCCCAGACCATACAGCACGGCACCATTCTGGCCCTGAACGAGGCGACCATCGAGCAGGATTCCACCATGCTCGGGCCCGCCATGGGCGGCGCGGCCGGCGGCGTCGTGGGCAGCACCATCGGCGGCGGCAAGGGCCGCATCCTGGGCGCCGTGGGCGGCGCGGCCGTGGGGGCTCTGGCCGGAGCCCTGGCCGAAAAAGCCGTGCGCACGGAAAAGGCGTACGAGTTCACCATCGAACTGGAAGACGGCAAGGCCATCAGCGTGGTCCAGGCCATCGACGACGACTACGTTGTGGGCGACAAGGTCAGGGTTCTCACCGGCGCGGGCGGCAAGGTCCGGGTGGTGAGGGCGCCGTAACGCCGCCGGGCCGGAACAGCGGAAAAACGCCGGCGCCGCGCGGAGGAAGCGGCCCCGTCTTCCCCGGCGGGCCTTGAACGGGCGGCGTCTCCGGCAGCCTGTGCCGCTTGACTCCCGGCTGTATACAGTATACGGAACATACAGTTTTGTGCTCCTTACAGGGCCGCGCGCGGCCCGACTCGCATCATGCGGCGCCGGTGCCGGAAGGATAGTGCAACGACCCTTAAGGACTGTTTCATGAATATCCGCTTCCCCCTCTCGCGCATTGTCGGGTTCCTGGCTTCCCTGGGCGTGACCTGTATGCTTCTGGCCGTGGCCGCCCAGGCCGTGCCCGCGCGGAACGCGCCGTCCGTCACGGCTCCGCCGGACAGCATCATGCTGCGCCCCGCCGTGCCCGGCGGCAAGGGCGAACTGCCGCCCGTGCCGTTCAGGCACGACGTGCATACCAAAGCCGTGGAAGAGGCGGGCAAGGACTGCGCCACCTGTCATGCGCCGCTTCCGAAAGACGCGGGCAAAAATCCCGTTTCCCCGAATTCGCGGCCGTTTTCCTACGATTTCAAGAACACGAAAAGCAAGCCCGGCAGCGATCCGAAAAACCGTTTCCACGACGGATGTCTGTCCTGTCATGACCAGAGGGCCGGCGCCGGGAAAAAGACGGGTCCGCTGGCGGCCGAATGCCGGTCCTGTCACCTCGCGGCCTCGCCGCTGCCCCGGGCTGATTTCCTGCCCGCGTTCGACAAGTCCATGCATTACCGGCACATCGCTTCGCCTTTCATCCCCGCGCCCGACCAGACGGCCGGGCAGAACGCCGCGGCCAACTGCGCCGCCTGCCACCACCCCGTGCCCGGCGCCGCCGCCGGCCAGAATACGCGCGAATCCTGCCGGTCCTGCCACACCCCGTTTACCGCGGCCGCGCACGACAGTTGCATTCCCTGCCATCTGACCGCGGCCAGGGCCAAAAAGCCCACCGGACCCGTGAACTGCGCCGGCTGCCATGATCCCGCGATCTGGAACGCGTACGCCAAAGTTTCCCCCGTGCCGCGCCTGCCCGCGGGCCAGCCCGAGGCCCGGGTGATGACGCCGGGAAAAAACGCCACCGCCACCATGCCGCCCGTGCCGTTCAATCACGTGCTGCACGAACAGGCCGTGCCCGCGTGCGTCACCTGCCACGCCGGCAACGGCATCGCCCCCCGCGACAAGACGGCGCGCGCCCTGGACCCGCACGCTCCCGCATCGGCGGTGTCCTGCGTGGGCTGCCATGAACGGCGCAAAACCACGACCCCGCAATGCGCCGGCTGCCACACGCCGCAGGCGGTTCTGCGGCCCGACTGCGCCTTTTGCCACAAGCCCGCGAGCGACAAGGACAAGCTGATGCCTCTGCTGCTCGCTGCCGAGCGTTCCGCGATATCCGGGACCGAGGTCAAAGCCCAGACCCCGCCGGAAACCGTGACCATCGGCGCGCTGGCCAGCGAATACGAACCCGGCGTCATGCCCCACGGGGCCATCATCCGGGCGCTGGACAAGGGCATCAAAAGCGTCGCGCCCGGCCTTGCGCCCAGACATGCGGCGGACTACGCCCTGTGCGCGAGCTGCCACCACAACAGCCCCCCGTCCGCAACGCCCCCCAGGTGCGCGAGCTGCCACAGCCCGGCCCGCCCGCGGGACGCCGGGGCCGCGGCGGCGGCGCCCCTGCCCCCTGACGGCCGCCCCTTCCTGAAGGAAGCGTACCACCAGCAGTGCATGGGCTGCCACCAGCGCATGCGGATCGCGAAACCCGCGGACACGGACTGCGCGGCCTGCCACGCTGAACGCCAGCCCCAGGCTCCGGGAAAAAAAGCGCCGAAAAAGTGACCCGGCGGCCCTGACGGAGAAAAGCCCGCGCGGAGCGCGACGGCCTGACAACAGGCCGGAGAAAGGCGCGCCGGCGGCCTGACGAAGAAAAGCCCTGTTCCGCGCGGAACAGGGCTTTTCTCTTTTGGCCGCATGGGCGCGGAACATGCAGCATGATTCAGGGAGCCGTTCCAATCCCCCTCCCCCGAGCACCGGTCACAGACGACCGCGCGGCACCGCCGCTTTTCCTCCGACCACCGGTCACAGACGACCGCGCGGCACCGCCGCCTATCCCCGGATCACCGGACGGGGGCGGCGCAAGGCGGAGGCGGCGAGTCCCCGAGCCGCCATAGCCCCCGGCCGCGCACAACACTTTCGGCCCGTCCCGCCCGCGGGACGGGAGCGCCATATTCAACGGAAACGGGGATGCAAGGGGCGCAGCCCCTGCCGGGGGGGGATTCCAAAGGGTGGGGGCGAGCAGCCCTCACCCTTTGGCCCCCGCCGGGGAGGCGGACCAACAACGGAAAAAACCGACTTTCCTCCACACCGGAACCACCCCCGCCCCGCGGCCGGAAGCGCCATTCTTTTCCCCGCCCTCCGGCGTGCCGGACCTTGTGGGCATCAAACTGCGCGCCACAACCGGGAGCGCCATTCTTCGTTCCCGTCCGCCGGAAACACCATTCTTCATTTCCCCGGCCCTTCCCCCACGAAAAAGGGCGGCTTCCGACCCGCGCCGAAAACCGCCTTTCACAAAAAGCAACCCGTACCGTATCCTACCCGCCAAAGGCGCAGGAACACGCCGCCCCGTCCCCCGGCATCGCGTCGTCCGGCAGGTTGCGGTACGGCGAAATCTCGCGCAGCCGCGCGATCACGCCGGGCATGATTTCCAGGGTCCTGCCGATGTCCGCTTCCGTGGTGAAGCGCGACAGGGACAGCCGCACGGACCCGTGCGAGTAGGTAAAGGGAACGCCCATGGCCCGCAGCACGTGCGAAGGCTCCAGACTGCCCGAGGTGCAGGCGGAACCGGAAGAGGCGCAGATGCCGAAGCGGTCCAGCAGCATCAGGATGGCTTCGCCTTCCACGTACTTGAACGAGATATTGAGCGTGTTGGGCAGGCGGCGTTCCTGATCGCCGTTGATGATGGCGTCGGGAATGGCCGCCAGCAGGCCGGCCTGCAATTTGTCGCGCAGGGCCCTGACCCTGGTGTTTTCGTCCCGGATATGCTTCTGGGCCAGTTCGCAGGCTTTGCCCAGGGCCACGATGGCGGCCACGTTTTCCGTGCCCGCCCGGCGTCCCCGTTCCTGATGCCCGCCGCGCAGAAAGGTGCGGTACGGCGTGCCGCGCCGGATGAACAGGCCCCCCACGCCCTTGGGCGCGTGCAGTTTGTGGCCCGAAAAAGCCAGGTAGTTCACGGGCAGTTCGGCCAGGTTGATGGGCACCTTGCCCACGGCCTGCACCGCGTCGGTGTGGAAGACCACACCCTTGGCCCCGGCCATGGCGGCCGCTTCGGGTATGGGGAAAATGGCGCCGGTTTCGTTGTTGGCGTACATCAGGGACACCAGCGCGGTATCCCTGTCCATGGCCGCGTCCAGGGCGGCCAGATCGATCTGGCCTTTCTTGTCCACATCCAGCCAGGTCACGCGGTAGCCTTTCTGTTCCAGATGCTGGCCCAGCGCGATGACGGCGGAATGCTCCACCCGGCTGGTAATGAAATGCCGTTTGTCGGGCAACGCTTCCAGCGTGCCGAGAATGGCGGCGGAATCGCTTTCCGTGCCGCAGCCGGTGAACACGATCTCTTCCGGGCTTGCGCCCAGCAGCGAAGCGACCTGGGAGCGCGCCGTGTCGATGGCTTTCGCGGCGGAGGCGGCAAAGGAATACATGCTGGACGGGTTGCCATACTGCGTCTGCAGGTAGGGCAGCATGGCCTCGAGCACTTCCGGGGCCACGGCCGTGGTGGCGTTGTTGTCGAGGTAGATGGGCTCGTTCATGCCGTCGCCTCCCGAACGGTGATGGAGGGGTCCACATGGTCGCGCAGGGTCTGCTGGACCAGCCCGTCAATGGTCAGGCGGCTGGACGGACAGGAATGGCACATGCCCCTGAGCGCCACCGTGACCAGGGGGCCGTCGATGTCCACCAGTTCCACGTCGCCGCCGTCCTGCTTCAGCCTGGGGCGCACGACCTCGTCCAGGGTGCGCATGACTTTCTGCATGCGCTCGATGTTGGACAGGGGCTTTTTGACCGCAAGTTCCCGCAGGACGGGCTTGCCCGCGCCCGGGGCCGCGTTTGCGACGGCGGCGCCCGTCATTTCCGCCAGAATGCCCGCGATGTCGCCCTGGCAGTCGCCGCAGCCGCCCCCGGCTTTGGTGAAGTGGGTCACTTCCTCCACCGTGGTCAGGTTGTTTTCGCGCACGGCCCGGCGGATCTGGTCTTCGCTCACGCCGAAGCATTTGCACACGATGCGGCTTTCCTCGTCGGGCTTGCGCGGCGGTTCCCCGCGCCAGTTGCGGATGGCCGCTTCCAGCGCCTCCTGCCCCATGACGGAGCAGTGCATTTTCTGCTGCGGCAGCCCGCCCAGGGCGGCGGCGATATCCTTGTTGGTGACGGCCAGGGCCTCTTCCACTGTTTTGCCCTTGATCATGTCGGTCAGAACGGAACTGGAGGCGATGGCGCTGGCGCAGCCGAAGGTCTGGAACGATGCGTCCACGATGCGGTTGCCGTCGATTTTCAGGTACAGCTTGAGCGCGTCGCCGCAGGCCAGGCTGCCCACCTCGCCCACGGCGTTGGCATCCTTGAGTTCGCCCACGTTGTGCGGGTCAAGAAAGTGGTCGCGCACCTTGTCCGTATAATCCCACATGACAGCCTCCGTGGAGAATGAAATCCCGGTTTTTTCGTCAAGTAAACTTATATATGTCCGATATCCCCACTTGGGAAGGCATTGCAAGCAGAAAGGGCCGATTTTGATCGGAATGCGGCACGGGCGCTCCCGTCGGGAACGCCCATGCCGCGGATTGATGACAGACCCGCAAGTCCGGGGTTTGCAAAGGCAGGGCCACTCCGGCGCCTGCGGGCTGCCGCCGAAGGGGACTTTGTCAGCAGATCCGCGGTACGGGCGCGTTTTCGCGGATCAATACAGCCCCTGGTCGATCATGCACTGGGCCACCTTGCGGAAAGAGGCGATATTCGACCCCAGCACCAGGTTGGTGGGATCGTCGAATTCCCTGGCCGTTTCGGAGGCGTTCTGGAAAATGCCGGTCATGATGCGGTGCAGCATGCCGTCCACCGTTTCGAAGCTCCACGGGTTCATGGAGGCGTTCTGGGCCATTTCCAGCTGGCTGACGGCCACCCCGCCCGCGTTGGAAGCCTTGCCGGGCGCATAGGCGATCTTCGCGTGCAGGAAGACGTCGACCGCGTCCTGGGTGGAGGGCATGTTCGCCCCTTCGGTGATGCACACGCAGCCGTTTTTCAAAAGCTCCCTGGCGTCCGCCTCGTTCAGTTCGTTCTGCACGGCGCAGGGGAAGGCGGCCTTGCAGGGGACCGACCAGACCGCGTTGCGGCCTTCGGGGTATTCCTCCACGGGGATGTAGGTCGCATCCGGACGCAGTTCCTTGTAGCGGGCCAGGGTATCCTTTTCCACTTCCTTGACCTTTTTGAGCGCGTCAAGGTCAATGCCCGCCTTGTGGTAGATCATGCCTTTCGAATCGGACACGGTGACCGGAATGGCCCCGATCTGGTGCAGTTTTTCCACGGTGTACACCGCAACGTTCCCGGCGCCGGAAACCGTGCAGATTTCGCCTTCCAGCGAATCGCCGCGTTCGGCCAGCATGTTCTGGGCAAAGTACACCGCGCCGTAGCCGGTGGCTTCCTTGCGGGCCAGCGACCCGCCGTAGTGGATGCCCTTGCCGGTCAGCACGCCTTCATGGCGGCCGGTAAGGCGCTTGTACTGGCCGTACAGATAGCCGATTTCCCGCGCGCCCACGCCCATGTCGCCGGCCGGCACGTCGATGGTGGGGCCGATGTGCCGGTACATTTCGGTCAGGAAGGCCTGGCAGAAGCGCATGATTTCGTTGTCCGACTTGCCTTTGGGGTCAAAGTTGGCGCCGCCCTTGGCCCCGCCGATGGCAAGGCCCGTCAGGGCGTTTTTGAAGGTCTGCTCGAAGCCCAGAAATTTGATGATGCTGGAGTTGACGGAAGGATGAAAACGGAACCCTCCCTTGTACGGACCCACGGCGCCGTTGAACTGCACGCGATACCCTTTGTTGACCTGGACCTCGCCCTTGTCGTCGACCCACACGATGCGGAACAGGATCTGGCGTTCCGGTTCCACCATGCGTTCAAGGATCTTGTGTCTGGCATAGTGGTTGTCCCTGTCGAGCAGAGGCTTGAGGGAGCTGAAAACTTCCACCACGGCCTGGTAGAATTCCGGTTGCGCCGGGCTGTATTTGGCCTGTGTTTCCAGAATGCGCTGCAAATAGTCCATTGAATCCTCCGATCGCTGTCTCGCGCCGCCCGATGCGGCCGCTGTCATGCCGCACGAATCGTTTTCCGGTGCCGTTGCCGAAGAGGACCGCGGCAGCGGCCCGCTCCGGGCGGCATTGGGTGCCGCGCCGCGAGCCGGAACGCTCCGGCAGGGCGCGGAATGCTTCGCCGGAAAACGGGATTCCGGACCCGCCCGCGCCGCCTCCGGGGAGCGCCGGACTTGCGCCCGGCGGCACCGCATGATGAATCGTGAAGTGACTTCTAAACAGGTTTTGGGAATTTGTCTACAAAAAATATGGGAAAAAACTCCCATCGCAAAAAATAGAAAAAATATTCTGTAAATATCAGATATTGAGAAAGCATATTTTTGGGATATTTTATCCTTGCCGCGCAGTTTTTTGGGATATTTGTTTCAAAAATCCGCCGCGCGGCGCCGCCGACTCTCCCCTCCGCGTATCCGGTCACAGACGGCCGCGCGGCACCGCCGCCTTTCCCCGGCTCACCGGACGAAGGCGGCGCAAGGCGGAGGCGGCGACAACCGGAAGCGTTCATAGCCCTTCTCTCGATTTATGACGGCGGGGCGGCCCGAGTACCGGACACAAACGGCCGCGCGGCACAGCCTCCTTTCTCCTCCGCGTATCCGGACGCGGACGGCCGCGCGGCACCGCCGCTTTTCCCCGGATCCCCGACGAAGGCGGCGCAAGGCGGAGGCGGCGACAACCGGAAGCGTTCATAGCCCTTCTCTCGATTTA
>JAVBOK010000080.1:0-9830 GCA_031550605.1 Desulfovibrionaceae bacterium
TCCGGCTCGCCGATCTGGAAAAACACCATCCTGTGCCCCTCTTTCTCGATTTCCTTGGCCCGGTCCATCACCTTGCGCACCGGAGAAAAAGGAACCTTGCGGATACGGTCCGCGCCATCATAGATGCTCTTGCTGTTCATGAAAGAATGCCTTGGTTATGTGTTGCTGGATATTTGAAATTGTTGTTGCATAAAAAATATGCGCACTTATATGATCATAGTATAAGAAAGCTATACAAGAATGGCGATTTTGTGCAAACAAAATTATGATTTGTATGGAAGATGGAAAACGTTTGTTTGTATTTTTGGCGGGCACAAGAAAATGAAAACGGGAAAAAAGCGGAATGCGCGGGCAGAAATTTTCTGCGACAGGCGGCGCCCCGGCCGCGGGCGCGCGGCAAAGGCCCGGCCGCGTCGGGCACGGCGGCGGTCATGACGGGAACAGGGCGGAGCGTACGGCGGAATCCGCGGGATCAACGGCCGGATTCGGAGAGGATCAGTTCCACTTCGTCAAGGGACAGGTTGGTGGCTTTGGCAAGCTGGGAAGGGCTTTTTCCCTGGCGGATCCCGGCCAGAATCAACTCGCGCAGAAACTGCGGGGAGCGGCTGAGGTTTTCCGCCTGCTCAAGCAGTTTGCGCAGGGCCGCCGCGCGTTCCTCCAGTCTCTGGTCCAGGATGCGCAGTTCCTGCTGGCGTTCGGCAAAGCTGGCGATGAGGTCCTTTTCCAGTTCCGCGTTGTGCTGCAGGTTGTGCAGCAGGCTGTTCTGGCCGTTTTGCAGTTTGACCAGAAGATGTTCGGAACGGCGCAGGCGGGCGAAAAACACCAGCAGCAGCACAAGCAGGGCCAGTTCGGAAATGCTGATGAGGACCAGAAGCCAGAGGGAAATCTGCATGTCACACCTTGATGTTCACGATATTGCCGGCCCAGGGGGTTGCCGCGGCGTTTTCCGTTCCGGGTTCCTGCCCTTCGGGGTCCGGCGGTTTTCCCTGGCGGCGGCGGCCGCCCGGGCCGCCCTTTCCGCCCCCGCCGCCGCGTGACCGGATGCGGCGGGTTCCTTCGGCTTCTTCCGTTTGCGGGACAATGGCATTTTGCTGGCGCAGGGCTTCGGGCGCGGCCTGCTGGGCGGCCAGGCGCACGACTTCCGGATGGGCCTGGGCTTCCTGGGCCATGCGCTCGGCCATTCCCACCTGCAGCAGTTGGGTAATGGCGACATTGGTCTGGGTCATGAAGCCCCCTTGGCCGGGATCAGGCCATTGTCACTTGATCAGGTACTCCTCGATATACAGGTCCTCGACTTTGCCGCTGCCCACGTGTTCGTTGACCACGGTCATCAGTTCGGTTTTCAGTTTGCGCGTGGCGGCCTCGCTCGTCAGCGGGGTCAGGGGCATGTTGCGCAGGTAGTAAAAAAACGCGTCGCGCAGAATGATCTTTTTTTGCTGCATTTCCGCGAACAGGGTCGGGTTGTCCGTGGGGATGGTAAAGCGGCAGACCAGAAAGCGGATCGCGCCTTCGGTGTCTTTCTGCTCGACCCAGAACGGTTCCCAGCCCAGGGTGTACTGGGGGGCCGGCGCCACCGGCAAGGGCTTGGGCGCGTCGGGCACCACGATTTTCCGCGGCTCCGGCGGCGGGGGGGGCTTGGGCGATCCGGACAGAAAGCTGTTGGCTCCGATGCCGGCGGCAAGCAGCACCATAAAACTGACGCCGGCCATGGCCAGCCGTTTTTTGTTGGCCAGCAGCCGGTCTTTCAGCGGTTGTTTCGCCGGTGGAAGCGCCGCCGCGGTCGTTTCGGCGGAAGCGGGCTCGGCCGCTTTCGGTTCCGGTTTTTTTTCCGGCTCCGGCTCATCCTGCAAAAACGGCGCATCGTCAAGATCCAGTTCCACCTTCTGCCCCATTCTGGAGGCAGAAGCCGCAGCGGCCGCATCGTCCGCCGCGGCGGCCGGGTTCGGCCCGGAGGTGTCGGGAGGGATCTGGCTCATGTCCTGCCTTCATGCCCGCCGCTGCTCGGGCGGACGTCAGGGAAAGATCTTGTCAATTTTCTGCTTCATCACGTCGGCGGTGAACGGTTTGACAATATAGTTCGAGACTTTGGCCTGCACCGCTTCGATGATGTTTTCCTGCTGCGCTTCGGCTGTGACCATCAGGAAGGGAAGGTCGCAGAACTCTTCGCTGCCGCGCACTTTGCGCAGCAACTCGATGCCCGTCATCTGCGGCATGTTCCAGTCGGAGATGATAAAGTCTATTTTGTCTTTATTGAGAACGTCCCAGGCGGTCGTGCCGTCGTCGGCCTCTACAACGTTGTTGAAGCCGAGTTGGCGCAGGATGTTTTTGATGATCCGGCGCATGGTGGAAAAATCGTCCACCACCAGCACGCGCATGTTGGGATTATAAGCCATGGAAGTCTCCTCGAAATTGAAATTACGTCACGTACGCGCCGTACGCGCTGGCGAATTCCCGGCGCAGCCGGGTCAGGGCTTGTGAATGCAGTTGTGAAACCCTGCCCTCTGTTATGCCCATCACTTCAGCGGTTTCCCGCATATTCAATTCGTCTGTATAATACAATGACAGTACCAATTTTTCTCTGTCTGTCAATTGATCTATCAGTGACGCTACGCGCTCTAGGGTTTCCTGCTCCGCAGTCTGGGCGTACGGCTCGCCTTCGCTGCTGGATGCATCGGATGCGAAGGTTTCCTGTATGGCGTCCAGCGACAGGCACAGCTGGCTTTGCAGGGCCTCAAGCCCTTCGCGCACGTCTTTGGGGTCAAGGCCCGTGACGCTGGCCAGATCCTCTTCCGTTGTGCCGCGCCCTTCGTTTTCCAGGCGCTGGATCGTTTCGTCAAGCATGCGCACCCGCTGGCGCAGGGAACGGGGCAGCCAGTCCATGCCGCGCAACTCGTCCAGCATGGCCCCGCGGATGCGGTTTTCGGCATAGGTGTCGAATTTGACGTTCAGGTCGGGACGGACTTTGCCGAAAGATTCCATCAGCCCCAGAGTGCCCGCGCTGATCAGTTCGGACAGTTCCACGTTTTTCGGCAGCCGGGACTTCAGGCGCAGGGCGAGATACTTCACCTTGGGGGCGAAGTGCCGCGCGATGGCTTCCTGCTCGGCGTGGGAAAAGTCCTTCCAGGCGGTCTTGCCCGAGTCAAGGTCGTCCCACGGTCCGGTTGCGCGATTGGGCGCGCTATTGCCGGAAGAGGAGCCGCTTCCAGAAAAACTTGATGTTTCCATCGAGGCTTGCCGGCACGTCCCAGGTTTGAATAATCGAGGCCACTTTGTGCAGAGCGATGCAGGCGGGGGAATCCGGCGCACCGATGCAGAAGGGCACCTGTTTGATCACGCTTGACCGCACGGATGCGTCGCGGGGGATAAACCCGGCCAGATCCAGGGTCACGCCGGTCAGAAACCGGTCGCATGCTTCGTACAGACGGGTATATACCTCTTTCGCGGATTTTTCATCCTGTGCCATGTTGACCAGAATGGTGAAGCGGTCGACCCCGTGGTCCTTGCGCATCACCTTGATCAGGGCGTAGGCGTCGGTCAGGGACGTCGGTTCCGGGGTCAGCACCACGATGCGCTGCTGCGCGGCCAGGTTGAAATAAATCACGTTGTCGTTGATGCCGGCGCCGGTGTCCACAATCAGATAATCCACTTCCTCTTCCAGGCTGTCCATGGACTCAAGCAGCTCCAGCTTCTGGCCGGTGGACAGGGCCAGCATTTCGCTTACCCCGGACGCCGCGGGCAGGATTTTGAACCCGTACTCCGTGGGAAACAGGATCTTGTCCAGCGATGCGTCCTCGTGAAACAGATGGAACAGGTTGTATTTGGGGGTAATGCCCATCAGCACGTCAACGTTGGCCAGCCCCAGGTCCGCGTCCAGCAGGATGACCCTTTTTCTGGCTTTGGCCAGGGCGCAGGCCAGGTTGACCGCCATGTTGGTTTTGCCGACCCCCCCCTTGCCGGAGGTGATGGAGAAGACGAGAGGCATTGTGGTCTTCATCAGATATACTCCTCAAGAACCCTCAGGTCCCGGATCCGTCGGAAAAAGCGGCGTCGGGCAATTGACGTTTGAAAAGAAGCCGCCAGAGGGCCGCGTCCGTCGCGGGCAGCAGGGTCTGGCGCAGGCCCGGCCCGAAAGAAAAGGCGGAGACGGGCAGGCCGCTTGCCATGCCGACGTTGACCAGGGTGCCGAATTTTTCCGTTTCGTCAAGTTTTGTCCAGATAAGGCTGCCCTCGCGCGCGCCGGCATCGTCGCCGGGGCGGTAGCGGGCGAGATACGCGCGCATCTGGGCCGCGCTGTGATGCGGCGACAGCACAAGGTGCAGCGCGCCCGCCGGGTCCGCCATGCCCAGCCGTTCCAGCAGTTCGGCCATGCTTTTGCCGCGCGGCAGGGCGGGCAGGTCCACCAGGAAGGTGTCCGTTTTGCGGGACCGGCCCTCCGCCTGCACGGCGGCGAATTCCACGGCGTTGTCCACCTCGCGGTATTCCAGATCGGACAGTTCGGCGTAATTTTTCAGCAACAGCCGGCCGCCGCCCCGTTCCGCATCGGCGTTGACCAGGCAGATCCTGCGGCCGGGCTGGGCCTTGCGCAGGGCCAGGGCCAGGCGTATGGCGACCGTCGTTTTGCCCGACCCGTAAGGGCCGGCGATCAGGTGCACTCTTTGGGGCCAGATTTCGGGCCCCCAGGCCCGCACGGGCACCATGCGGGAAAGCGGAGCCAGGACGGATTCGCCCGGTTCCGGCAGCAGACGGTTGAACAGTTCCAGAAGCGCCGCGTCGTCCACGCCTTCGCGTTCCAGAAATTCCACGGCCAGGCGCTGGCGCGGGGTCAGCCGGGCAAGCTGCAGTTCCGGCTTCATCAGGGTCAGCAGGTGGCTTCTGATGGTGGACCATTCGTCATGCCAGTTCTTCCAGCCCTGGGGCATGCCCTGCGGGCCCGCTTCCGGCCGGCCGGAACCGTTGCCCCTGCCGGCAGGGGCGATGGCCCTGTCCACGGCGGCGGTCATATGGACCTTTGTCCTGCCGTGTTCCCTGCTCTCGCGGGTTTCCAGGATGACGGCATCAGGGCCGAGGTCGGCCTTGATGTCCGCGAGCAGCGCGGTGGTGGAAGATCCGGAGTACGTTTTTATCTGCATGGCAGAATGCTCGCCTTCCATTCGCTTTTAGTCTGTTCCCGCCGTGCCCGCGGAGCTGAGCCGTATGTCCGACGGAATTTCCGCCTGGGAAATGACGGGCACGTTGGGCAGAAACCGCATGACCAGTTGGGCCAGATGGGGACGCGTCACCGGGGAACAGAGCACGACGGGCTGTCCGTCGGTGGTCACCGCGTCCTCCACCGCCTTGTTGATGCGCTGCATCAGGCGCTGCGCGGAGGCAGGGTTCATGGCCAGATACGTCCCGCCGTCGGTCTGGCGCACGGCTTCCTGCAGCGACTGTTCCGCTTTGGCGTCCAGCGTGATCACGGGCAGCGTTCCCTGTGAATCCATGTATGGTTTTACGATGGTGCGCGCAAGCCTTTCCCGCACATATTCCGTGAGAAGTTCGGGGTTTTTCACCGCCGGGCCGTTGTCGGCCAGCGTTTCCACAATGGAAAGCAGGTCGCGGATGGACACGTTTTCCTTGAGCAGGTTCTGCAGCACGCGCTGGACGATACCCAGGGGCAGCACGCCCGGAACCAGTTCCTCCACGGCCTTGGGCGCGTTTTTCGCCAGGTTGTCAAGCAGCGACTGCACTTCCTGGCGGCCCAGAAAATCGGAAAGGTGCCGCTTGAACACTTCGGTCAGGTGGGTGGCGATGACCGTCGCGGGGTCGACCACGGTATAGCCGGCCAGCATGGCTTCTTCCTTCTGCGCTTCGGGTATCCACAGCGCGGGCAGGTTGAAGGCGGGTTCGCGCGTTTCGATGCCGCGGATGCGGTGTTTGACGTTGCCGGGGTCCATGGCCAGGAAATGGTCGATCAGTATCTCGGCGCTGGCCACCTCGTTGCCCTTGATCAGCAGCGCGTACTGGCCGGGTTTCAGTTGCAGGTTGTCGCGCAGGTGCAGGGAAGGGATGACCACCCCGGTATCCAGCGCGAACTGGCGGCGGATGGAGCGGATGCGCGAAAGCAGGTTGCCGTTCTGGTCTTCGTCCACCAGAGGGATAAGCCCGTAGCCGACTTCCAGTTCAAGGGTGTCCAGGGGCAGCAGGGCAGCCACTTCTTCGGGCGTGTCAAAGGCGCCTTCGCCCTTGCCGCCCTTGACCGCGGGCACGCCGGGCTTGCCGGCGGCCGTCTTGGCCGCCTGGCCGCCGGCCGCCGCGGAAGAATCGGTGTCAAGGTCGCTTTTGCTCACCAGATAGGCGATGCCGCCCAGAATGCCCGCAAAGGTCAGGAAAGGCAGGGTGGGCATGCCGGGAACGATGGCAAAGACGACCAGCACGCCGGATACCAGCTTGAGCGCCCGGCTGTTATAGGTCAGCTGTCCGATGAACTCTTCGCCCATCTTGGCTTCGGATGCCGCGCGGGACACGATGATGCCCGCCGCCGTGGACGTGATGATGGACGGGATGGTGGAGACAAGGCCGTCGCCGATGGTCAGCAGGGTATAGGTCTGCAGCGCGGCTTCCCAGGGCATGCCCTTTTGCAGAATGCCCAGCAGCACTCCGCCGATGATGTTGATCATCAGGATGAACATGCCCGCGTTGACGTCCCCCTGCACGAACTTGCCCGCGCCGTCCATGGCGCCGTAAAAGTCGGCTTCCTTTCTGATGGTGGTGCGGCGTTTGGTGGCTTCCGCCTCGTCGATCAGGCCGGCGTTGAGGTCAGCCTCAATGGCCATCTGCTTGCCGGGCATGGCGTCCAGGGTGAAGCGGGCGGCCACTTCCGCGATGCGGGTGGTGCCCGCGGTGATGACCACCTTGTTCAGGATGAACAGAATCATGAACACGACGGCGCCGATGATGTAGCTGCCGCCGACCACGAATTCGCCGAAACTCTGGATGACTTTGCCCGCCGCGTCCGTGCCCTTGTCGCCGTGCAGCAGGATAAGGCGGGTGGATGCGACGTTCAGCGCAAGCCGCAGCAGGGTGGAAACCAGCAGCAGGGAGGGGAAGATGGAAAATTCGAGCGGGGAGAGCATGAACATGGACGTGACCAGGATGATGAGCGAGAGCGAGACGGAAAAGCTGAGCATCAGGTCCAGCAGGAAGGTGGGCATGGGCACCATCATCACGAAGAGGATGACCACCACGCCCCCGGCGAGCAGAACGTCGCCCTGCTTGGCAAATCGCTGATAATCTATGGTCGGCATTGCGCCGTGTGTCGCGCTCATGGCAATTCCTTTTCCCGCGTCCGCGTTGTCCGGTCAAAAATTTGAAGCGTTGCGCCGGCTGTTCCCGGTCATTTTTTTGGCGGCGCGATCGTCTGGGCGATCTTCTTGCGCGGCCTGGTTTTCCAGATTTGGGCGAGCACGGCGGCCACCGCCTGGTACAGATCTTCCGGTATCATGTCGCCGACCTGCACCTGCTTATACAAAGCCCGTGCCAAAGGCACATTCTCGCGGACGGGGATATTGTGCTCGCGGGCCACCTCTTTGATTTTTTCCGCTATTCTGTCCGCGCCCATGGCCACGACCACCGGGGCGGGCGCTTCCAGCGTGTTGTAACGCAGCGCCACCGCGATGTGGGTGGGGTTGGTGATGACCACGTCGGCTTTGGGCACTTCCTGCATCATGCGGCGGGCGGACATCTGCATCATTTTCTGGCGCATCTTGTTCTTGACGACCGGGTCGCCTTCCATCTGCTTGCGTTCGTCCTTGACCTCCGCCTTGGTCATTTTCAAATTTTCGTTGTATTCCCAGCGGGTGTAAAAAAAGTCGATCACCGCCAGGATGATCATGGGCACCAGGGCGTACATGACCATCTTGTGCCCGGTGCCGAGCAGATAGCCCGCCAGGGTGGTGGCATCGCTGTAGAACAGGGCGCTGAATTTCGGGATTTCCCCTCTGATGACCAGCCAGGGCGCGATGCCGATGCAGATGGCCTGGGCCAGGCTTTTCAGCAGGCGCACCCAGGTGTCCAGAGAAAGGAACATCCGCTTGATGCCTTTGACCAGGTTGAATTTGCTGAGTTTGGGGCTGAAAACTTCCGTGGTCCAGAGCTTGCCGACCTGCACGCGCAGCACGATATAGGCCGCCATTCCGATGAACAGGATAATGGGCAGGATCATTTTCGCCAGTTCCGCGGCCAGCATGATGCCCAGGGCGCTGACGTCGGCGTCGGTGGGCTTGAAGGCCAGGATGGCGGGGCCGAGGAAATGGCGCAAAAGCCCCAGCATTTCGCGGCCGATATAGGACAGCCAGAAGGAAAGGCCCACGACCCCGACCAGAATGGTCAGGGTCTTGGTCACTTCCTGCGATTTGTGGACATTGCCCTTGTCGCGGGCTCTTTTGAGTTGCTTGTGTGTTGCCTGTTCCGTTCTTGACGGGTCTTTCTGCGGCATGGCCCGCGCCTCACTGACCCGGCGAAGCCAGGGTTAAAAGATGGCGGAACATGGGCCGCAGATCAATGATGGTGTCTTCCATGGTCTGGGCCAGCAGAACAAAGACAATGCTCATGAAAAAGAAGCCCACGGCGATCTTGATGGGCATGCCGATCATCAGCAGGTTCATCTGGGGCGCGGCCCGGGCCATCAGGGCGAGGGCCAGCTCGATCAGGAACAGGGAGGCCAGAATGGGCGCCGCCACCTTGACCGCCAGCACGAACATGCCGGCGGACAGGGTGATGACGTCCGTGACCAGCGGCGGGCGGAAGAATATCCCGCCGGGCGGCACCAGGTGGAAGGTGGCGGCCAGGGCCTGCAGCAGGTACAGATGCCCGTCCAGGGCCAGAAAACAGAGCAGGGACACCATATAGAGCAGGTGCGAAGTCACGCCGATCTGGTTGCCGGTGGACGGGTCCACCGCGTTGACCATGGTGAAGCCCATTTGAAAACCCAGCATCTGCCCGCCGGTTTGAATGCCGGCAAAAATGAAGTGCACGGCAAGGCCGAGCATCAGGCCCAACACGAGTTCGCCCAGCAGCATCAGGGCCAGGGCGAAGGGATGGCCGGGCATGAGGGAACCGTCAAAACCAAGGTGAGGCCAGACCGCCATGGTCAGCACCAGGCACAGCGCGCCCTTGATCGCGGTCGGGGCGTTGTCGCCGCCGTAAAAGGGCAGCAGAAACACCACCAGGCTGATCCGGAACAGGGTCAGCATGAAACTGGTTATGGCCGGGGCGTTCAGGGCAAAGATGGCTTCCATGCGCCGCTGATTAGCAAAATCTGTTCCTGCATCTAATTGTAAACTATTTCAGGTTATTGCTCGAAGAGAAAAAAGGGACGCCAAGATTCCGTCATGGCGCTTTCCTACCGCGGGCAAAAAAAATCTGATGGCGCTGCCCGTGAAAGGCGCTTGATTTTCACGGTATCATCACGTATACTATCGAAGTAAGATGTCGTATGACGGCTGAAGCTGTCCGCATGCGCCGCGGGCCGCGAAAAGCCGGAGAAATCACTGAAGCAGCGTGTACAGAGCGATTGTACGTTTTTGGTTTCGCTCTGATTTTTTGTGTCTGCCGTTTTCTGTTTCGCCGCAGTCGTTTTGTTTCTGGGAAACGTTTTACAAGCGCCCGTTTGGGGATTCCACTCGATCATCATGACAGGACAGGGGAGTGTGCATGAACAGCAAGAGCATCTATGATGGCGCGGACCGTATCCGCAAGGTTCCTTTTTCTCCGGTGCGCAAGGTGATGGACCGGGCCAAGGAAATCGAGAAAGAGGGGCACAGGATGGTGTTTTTCCAGATCGGCGAGCCGGA
>JAVBOK010000025.1:0-76870 GCA_031550605.1 Desulfovibrionaceae bacterium
AAACGATTGCTTCGAGAAGTTGGTCCGCCCCAGACAGGCGTCGAACAGAACGCCCCGTTTGGCGGCCGCCTCGATCGCCGGAAGAAAGCGTCCGTCCTCGCGGAATATCCGGCCGCGTTTGCCCGTGTATGCGTGCGTGACGCAATCCCCGGCCCCGAGCAGGGAAAGCAGATCCAGAGTAAACGCGTCAACGCGTTCGTCCGGCATGGGGTCAAGGGGGTCAAAGCCGATATGCACCGCGAAGGGTACACCGCAACGCTCGCTGATCGTTTTCGCCATGACAAAGGCCTCGAATCCGGCCCCTTCAAGCATGGCCCCGATCGCCCGCGCCTTGATCCCGATGATGCGGTCGCGGTTTTCCATGATTGTTTCCGCAACGCGCTCCAGGTTCACCGACATTCTCTTCATATCCCACAGTTCCGGCAACGTGAACTGCCCCACGGGGTTCAGATGCAGGAAGGCGTAACTGTCGGTAATGCTCCGTTCCAGATATCGTTTGCGGAAATCCGCAAAGGTCATATATCCGGCGCTGCCGCCGTCAATGACCGTGGTCACGCCCGAATACACGCCCGCGGCATCCGGCGGCACGCTCCAGTGCGCTTCCGGATAGCAATGCACATGGGCGTCAATGAACCCCGGCACGACGAACGTTCCCGCCGCGTCCAGGATATTGTGCGCCGGCGCCTCGCAACGCGGCCCGACAAAGGCTGTTTCACCCCGGCGCAGGGCGATGTCGCACACGCAATCCAACCCCTGCCCGGGATCAATGACATGGCCGCCCCGTATGATCCAGTCGTAGACAATCGTATCGTCCATGCGTTCACTCCATGAAAAATGTGGCGGAACAAACCGTTGGAACATGGTGCGGCCGGGACGCCCGCTCAATGACGCGGGAGCGGCCCGCGCAAGGCAAGATTCGCCCGCGGACATCTCCGTGCAGGGATCCGAGGGCAAATCCCTGCACGGCGAGTCCTTTTTTCCTCAGCCTCCCGGCGCCATGTCCCTGCTACCGGTACACCGTGCGTCGCGCACAGGACCGAAAAGTAAAAACATGTCTTTTCCCGGATGGAAACAAGCCGAAGCGGCTTGCCCCGCGGACGCGCCGCGCTTTTCGCTTGCGGGCGGATGCTTCGTTGCGTATCGCCAACGCATGTGCACAGCGCCCCCCTACCGCACAAGAACAAGGGACAACCAGGGGAAAACATTGACCAGAATCAGCACGCCGAACATGACGATCAAAAGCGGCCAGACCTCTCCGACCACCTCGTCCACTTTGACTTTGGCGATTCTGCTGCCCATGAACAGAGTGACCCCCACCGGCGGCGTCACCAGCCCGATAAGCAGGTTGGTGCACATGATGGTTCCGAAATGGATGGGGTCATACCCCAGCGCCTTTACCAGGGGCAAAAAAATCGGGGTCAGGATGACGATGGCCGGCGCGGCGTCCATGAAGGTGCCGATGATGACCATAATCAGGTTGATGGACAGGATGATGATGAACGCATTGTCGGTCAGGGCCAGGAAGGCGGCCGACACCATCTGCGGGATGCGTTCCGCGGTGAGAAAACCGCTCAGCACGGAGGAAAAATCGATGATGACCATGACCGCCGCCGTGCCGACAAGGCTTTCAACCAGAACATCGCGCGCCATGTGCCATTTCAGCTCGCGGTAGATGAACGCGCCGACGATCAGCCCGTAAACCACCGTCACCACGGCCGCTTCCGTCGGGGTGAATATGCCGCCGTAAATGCCGCCGAGGATGATAACGGGCATGAACAAAGCCCATATGGATTCGCGCAGAAGGCGCGGGATGCTGCCGTGGCTTTCCATATCCCCGCCGTAGCCTTTGCGGTGCGCCAGAAAGCCGGACGCGACCATGAGCGCCGCCCCCATCAGCAGGCCGGGGAAAATGGTTGCGATGAACAGGGAGCTGATGGATTCGCCGGCGCTGACGCCGTAGATGATCAGGGCGATGCTGGGGGGAATCAGCGCCCCCAGCGGCCCGGCCGCCGCCATGACCGCCCCGCAGAACGGCGCGGCGTAGCCCTTCTGGATCATCGAAGGCACCAGCACGCCCCCGACCGCGGCCACCGTCGCCACGGGCGATCCGGACAACGCGCCGAAGAACACGCAGCCAAGCACGGCCACAACGGCCAGACCGCCGGGCAGTTTCCCCACCAGGGCGCTGGCGAGGTTGACCAGCCGCACGGACATGCCGCCTTTGCTCATCAGGCTGCCGGCCAGGATGAAATACGGAATGGACATCAGCGGAAACGAATCGTTGGCCGAAAACAGTTTCTGGATCAGCAGCACCGGCGGCAGCGTGCCCGCGTAATAAATGGCGCACAGACTGGCCAGGCCCAGAGAAAAGGCAATGGGCACGCCGATGGCGAAAAAGACGACCAGAGAGCCGAAGAGGACGAACGATATCATGCCCGCCCCCCCTCTTTCCGCGCCACAAGCCGCACGATCACGACGACGGTGTGCAGCAGCATAAGCGCCCCGCCAACCAGAATGGCCGCATAGGGCCAGGCCATGGAAACACCCAGGCCCGGCGATATCTGCCGGCCCACGATGGGCAGGATTTTCCAGCCGTAGCCGATCAGGTGGCAGAAAAGGATGACGCAGAGCAGATGCCCGATCAGAGCCGCCGCTTTGCGCCCCGCGGGCGCAAAATGTTTGACCAGCGCTTCGATGCCAAGATGGGCGTTATAGTACACTCCGATGCTGGCCCCCAGAAAAACGCACCAGATGAAAAGGAAACGCGCCAGTTCCTCGGCCCAGCCGAAGCCGGTCGACAGAACAAAGCGCGCGAACACCTGGACAAAAATCACGGCCACCATGACGATCATCATAAAACCGGCCACCAGTTCTGTGATTCGGTTCAGATAGGCGACAAATTTTGACAACATACCCACCTTGCCGTGCTCGGTATTGTTACAGTTCCCGGCGGAGGTCGCTCCGCCGGGAACAAACCGGTAGTATCCCCTCGAAACGTTGAGGCATGCGCCCGGCAGGCGGACTATTTCATGTTGGCGGCGCGCATCTGCTCAGCCAGTTTGCGGAATTCCGGGCTCAGTTGGGGCAGGAACGTGTCGTACACGGGCTGTACGGCTTTTCGGAAATCCGCCAGATCGGGGGCCGTCACGGCAACGCCTTTGGCTTCCATGTTCTTGATCGCATCCCGCGCCTGTTGCGCGTAGACTTCGCGCTGGTATTTGATGCCTTCGGCGAATCCGGCCAGAAATTTTTTCTGCAGTTCAGGGTTCATGGCCTTGAATTTCGCTTCGGCCATCAGGTACGGCGCCGGGCAGATCATATGCGCGGTCAGGGTCATATATTTCTGCACTTCATAAT
Source organism: Desulfovibrionaceae bacterium (assembly GCA_031550605.1). Classification (GTDB taxonomy): domain Bacteria; phylum Desulfobacterota; class Desulfovibrionia; order Desulfovibrionales; family Desulfovibrionaceae; genus FLUQ01. Next base: position 3,358 of record JAVBOK010000025.1, read on the forward strand.
ACTTGTTGGCGTAGATGTTCGCGGTGCCGTTATCCTGGCCGTCCACGGTGCCCTGCTGCAGGGCGGTGAAGACTTCGCCCAGCGACATGGGGGTGGGCACCGCGCCCAGGCTCTTCCAGGTACCCATGATCATGGGATTTTCCATGCAGCGTATTTTCAGGCCCTTCAGATCGGCCAGCGAATTCACCGGACGCTTGGAATTGGTGATGGCCTTGGTGCCATCCATAACCCAGCCGATCAGCTTGATGTCGCTTTTCTGCAGAATCGGACCGAACTTGGCCCCGATATCGCCGTCGACGGCGGCGTATACGGCGGCTTCATCCTTGAACAGGTACGGCAGGGTAAAGAACATGAAGTTCTTGTCATAGCTCGGCATCGGACCCGTGGAAACAAGGCAGATATCCACCGTGCCCAGTTGCAGGCCCTCGATCAGTTCGCGCTCTCCGGAAGCCAGCTGCCCTCCCGCGTATACGTGGACAATGACCTGACCGTCGGTGGCTTTTTCAACGGCTTTCTTGATCCCGGCCGCGCCGATGTTGTAGTGATGGCCTTCACCGGTTGCCACGCCCAGTTTCAATTGCAGCGGAGCGGCCTGCACCGCGAAAGGCAGAACAACGAAACAGAGAGCAACACACACAAATCGAACCAATCTGCCAACCATGGACGCTTCCTCCGGATTATATGGTGATTGTCCTTGTGACCATTCCGTACGCCGCAATCGTATCCGCGCACCACAAGCAAAACCCCGCGCGGGCGCGAATGCCGCGCGTCATCCCGCGGACCTCAGCGGCCGGGCGCGCCCGTGCGCAGCAGGCCGGATTCACGCATGAATTTCCGCATTTGAAACAGTTTCTCCTCGCTTTCCCTTGTGATTTCTTCCGGCGATTTCCCGCCGTAATCGAGAAACCCCCTGCCGGCCTTGACGCCAAGGCGCCCCTGGGCCACCAGCGTTTCGAGCACCGGCGGCACATCCTCATGGTCCACCAGGCCCATTTTCTGGCTTTTCCAAACCTTGAGCGTGCTGTCGATACCCGCGTGGTCGCGGTTGTTCAGGACGGCCTGCACAGGGTACCGAATGCCCAGGCTGGCCTTGACCGCCAGATCGAACTGCTCGGCATCGATGGTCCCGTCGCCCACAAGGGCATAGGCCTCACGGAAAATGGCCCGCTGGATGCGGTTGATGATCAGGCCGGGGATATACTTCGACAGCACGATGGGCACCATGCCGGCCTGTTCCAGATAGGCTTTGAGCGACAGCGAAATGTCCGGATCCGTCTTCTCGCTGCCCACGATTTCGACCAGAGGAATAATGTGCGGCGGCACGAAATAATGCGTCATGGCCATGCGGGGCAGCAGGCTTTCCGGCGCCAGTTCAAAGGGAACCAGAGCGGAAGCGTTGCTGCACAGCACGGCGTCCGCTTTCAGGTGCGGCGCGATATGGTTGTACAGGGTACGTTTTATGTCCGCGTTTTCCACCACGACTTCCAGCACCTTGTCCGCGTCTTTCACCGCGCCGACGGTATCGGTTGTCGTGGTCACGCGCCGAAGGACATCCCGGGCGGGTTCCCCTGCGGGTTCATACCGTTCGAAGGTGTCCAGGCTGTGGGCCATTTTTTTCACGGCCGTGTCCAGAATGTCCCGATTCAGGTCCACAAGCGCGACCTGCGACCCGGCCCTGGCAAAGAGCAGGGCCAGGGAATGCCCCATGGTTCCGGCGCCGATGACGGCGACTTTGGCAAACGTGCGCATGGTCACCCCGCTTTCCGCTGTGGTTAGTAGTTCTGCGGATCGCAGGCGATGTCCGTCAGCACCTCCACCAGAGCCGGCCTGCCGCTGGCCAGGGCTTTGGATATCGCCGGGCCGATGTCGGCGGGCTTTTCCACCCGGAGGGAGAACGCGCCCAGATCCGCGGCGAACTTGCTGAAATTCATCGCGGAGAACTGGAACAGGTCTTCAGCCCGGCCCGGCTGGTTGGTGTACACGTCCATGATGCCCCGGCGCGACTGGCCCAGGCCGGAATTGTTGTTGACGACGGTGACGGGGGCGATGTTGTGCCGCAGGGCTGTTTCCAGTTCCGCAAAATGGTACCAGAACGCGCCGTCGCCTGAAAAGCACACGACCGGCCGGTCGGGGCAGCCGCACTTGACGCCCAGGGACGCGGGAAAGCCCCAGCCAAGCGAGCCTCCGGCCGCCCGGATATAACGCTGGCCCGGTCTGGCCAGTTCAATGATCCCCGCGGACCAGATGGCGGAAAAGCCCGTGTCGCCCACCAGAATCGCGTTGTCCGGCAGAGCGTTCTGCACTTCGCGGCACAGCCGTTCCGTACGGATCGGAACCACGTCCGAAACGCCGTGAACAGCCAATTCCCCACGCCACTTTTCAAGCGCCGCCGTTGCCTTGGCGCCCCAGTCCCCGTTGGCGTGCCTGTCCGGCATTTCCCGCAGCAGGGCGGCCACAGAGGCTTTCGCGTCGCCGAGCAGGCTCGCGGCGTTGGGGTAGTTTCTGCCCAGTTCCGCGGGGTTGATGTCGATCTGGATGACGGGCGTGCCGGGTTCCGGCAATTTCCAATCCAGCGAAACCTGATCGCAGACCTTGCAGCCGATGTACAGAACGAGGTCCGCTTCCGCCAGCAGCGCGTTGGCCACTTTGCGGCCGTAACCGCCCACGCAGCCGATGCAGAGCGGATGGGTGTCGGGGATGATGCTTTTGCCGTCCACGGAGACGCCCAGAGGAATGCCCAGGCGTTCCACCAGTTGCAGCACCTCGGCCCCGGCGTCGGACATCACGGCCCCCCCGCCCGCGATGATCACCGGACGGCGGGCTGTATATATCAGGGCGGCCGCGGCCCGGACGTCTTCCGGATCCGGCGCGGGGCGGAACGGCGGCACCGCGGCGAAACGCGGCTCGCTGTAAAGATCGCAGGCCACATCGCCGGTATCAATGGTCACCCCGACGTTGTTGGCCATATCGATGTGCACCGGCCGCGGAGTGCCGGAAACCGCTTCCCGGAAAGCCTGGCGGATAACCTGGGGCAATTCGGCGGCGGTATTGATGCTCGCGTTGAATTTTGTCACCGGTGCGAACATGGACCAGTGGTCATCGACTTCCTGATAGCTGTTGCGGAACTTCTTGTTGGAACTGTAAGCCCCGGTGATGGCGATGACGGGCGAACGGCCCAGATAGGCGTCCTGCAGCCCGGACGCGAGGTTGGCCGCGCCCACGGACTGGGCCAGGCACACGCCCGGCTTGCGTGACGCCCGGGCGTAGCCGTCGGCCATATAGGCCGCGGCTTTTTCAGAGTGGGTGACTATCCGCCGGATGCCGAGCTTTTCCAGTTCCACCATCGTCCGGCGAAGCATCTGCTCGACATAGAACACCTGAGGCACGCCATATCCCTGCAGCATTTTCGCCAAAACGACACAACCCTTTTCCAGATGACGCAACGTGGCCATTCCCGCTCCTTAGTATGTGCTCGCTATGCTGTTTCGATCAAACTGCCAGTATCCGGAAAACGCTTTTTTTTTCACGGCCTCCCAAACAAGTGCATACTCAACGCCCGGTCCGGACTGGCCGGACCGGGCGTCAATCGACCTACTTCTTCTTGGCGGCCGCCTTCTTGGGCGCGGCCGCTTTTTGGGCCGCGGCCTTCGGGGCCTCTTTCTTGGCGGGTTCTTCCGCATCAATCTTGTTCAGCATGCCGTCCCAGGTATCGACCTTGCCGCCGTCTTCGGCGAACCAGGTGCTGGTGACGTTCTTCAGGTTGGTATAGAAGCGCACGCCGTCCATGCCCATGACGTGCAGCGAGCCGAAGAAGCTCTGCTTGTGGCCGGTAAAGCCGAACACGCACATGGGCACGGGGATGCCCACATTGACGCCGACCATGCCGCCGTCGGTGCGGAACACGAATTCACGGGCGTATGCGCCGTTCTGCGTGTAGATCACCGATCCGTTGGCAAAAGGATTGGCGTTCATGATTTTGATGCCTTCCTCGAAATTTTTGACCCGCTTCACGCACAGCACCGGGCCGAAAATTTCGTCATGGCCGATGGACATTTTTTCGGTCACATGGTCAAAAATCGTGGGGCCGATGAAATAGCCGTTCTTCCAGGCGGCGGGCAGCTTGGGGTTCCGGCCGTCCAGAACCAGTTTCGCGCCCTCGGCGACGCCCTTGGCTATCCACTCTTCCACGCTTTTCTTGTGGCGTTCGTTGACCAGAGGTCCCAGGCTGGTGCTTTCCTTGTACGCCGCGGCCAGAACCAGTTCCTTGGCCTTGCGGATCAAAGCTTCCACCAGCTTGTCGGCGATCTTTTCTTCGACCACCACCACGGGCAGGGCCATGCAGCGTTCACCGGCGCAGCCGCAGAAGGCGTTGATGATGCCGGCGGCCGTGCGCTCCAGTTTGCAGTCGGCCATGACCAGGGCATGGTTCTTCGCTTCCCCCAGCACCTGCACGCGCTTGCCGGCGTTGCCGGCGGCGGCGTACACTTCCCGGCCCACGGAACTGGAGCCGACAAAGCTCACGCCCACGATGTCCGGGTGCTGGATCAGGCGTTCCGCGTCTCTGGGATCGCAGGTCACCAGGTTGATCACGCCCCTGGGCAGACCCGCTTCGATCCACAGTTCCAGCATGCGCATGGCGGACTGGGGCACGGCGCTGGCGGCCTTGAGCACGAAAGTGTTGCCCGCGGCGATGCAGATGGGGATCATCCAGCCGTGGGGGATCATGGTCGGAAAATTCCAGGGCACCAGGCCAAGGAACACGCCCGCGGGTTCGCGGTACTGCACGGTGTCATAGCCTTTGGACACGTTCAGCAGGTTTTCGCCTTTCATCAGCTGAGGCATGCCGCAGGCGAATTCCGTGACTTCCAGGGCTTTCAGGATATCGCCCTGGCCTTCGGGACGGGTTTTGCCCTGCTCCATGCACAAGAGCGTGGTCAATTCTTCCAGGTTCTTTTCGATCAGGGCTTTCATGCGGAACAGCACCTGGGTGCGCACACCGACCGGCGTGCCGGCCCAGGCCGGAAACGCCGCTTTGGCGGCGGCGACGGCTTCGTCCAGTTCCTTGTGCGTGGCCTGGGGCATTTTCGCGATTACCTGGCCGGTGGAGGGGTTGACACAGTCGCGATACGACTTGGTGGCGGAATCGAGCCATTCGTTATTGATGCAAATCCGCAACTGGCGCAGTTCTTTCTGCCCGTCCGGGTCCACGTTTTTCTTCAGAACACTGTAGTAGCGATTCGCAGCCATGTCTCTCTCCTGCTTGGTAGGTTTTGTTACACGCCGGGCGGCGCTGTTTCCGGTTCAAACCAGGCGCAAACGGGACTGTTCCCCGGCGATCCGCGCCAATGACTCTTCCACCTGAACAATATCGTTACGCATGAATTCGGCCGCGGCTTCCGCGTCGCCCTTGTCGATGGCGTCAAGAATGTTTTCGTGCATGTGCAGCACGCGGACGGAAAAATCGCTTTGCGTTTTTAACTGCGTTTTCACATCCCAGAGAACGCTTTCCGCAAAATCGTGCAGCAGCATCCAGATGGGATTCTCCGTGGCCTGCACGATGCGGGCGTGAAAGGCGATTTCCAGGCGGCGCAGGCGGGACAGGTCGTCGCCGCGTTCAATGGCGCTGCGGCAGTTGTCGAGGATGTCATGCAGATCAAGCTTGTCCTCGGGCAGCATGTGCGCGGCCGCATGCATGGCCGCGCCCGGCTCCAGTGCGAGGCGCACCTCGGTGATGTGATTCAGGCTGAAATCTTTGCCGTACAGAAAATTGCTGAGCGAAGACCGGGCGACCTTGAGGTCCACTTCTGAAACAAAAGCTCCGCCGCCAAGCCCCGCGCGGATTTTCAGCAGGCCCATGGTTTCCAGCGCGCACAGCGCTTCGCGCATGGTCTGGCGGCTGACGCCGAAATACCGCATCAATTCGGGTTCCGAAGGCAGCTTCTGCCCTGCCTCCAGATCCTTTTCAAGAATGGCGTGGCGGATTTTGTCGATGATCTGCTGTGATGCCTTTTGAGGCTTGATCAGATCAGGTGTGCCTTTGGTGAACATACGCGCTCCCGCATACGGCCGGCCCGCCATATCCGGCGGGCACGGCTATTGCGATAGCGCAGTTCAAAACAGTCTGTCAATAAATTAGTATACTATTTTGACGGGAAACGGAAAAGCAAAAACGGGCTGTTTTATACCAGGAACAGGGTCGCCAGGCTCAGAAAAAAGAAAAACCCGGCCCCGTCGGTGATGGTGGTCAAAAAGATGCTGGAAGCCTGCGCCGGGTCGCGCCCAAGGGCTTTCAGACACAGGGGGATGGATGCCCCGGCCAGAGCGCCCAGGATCATGTCCGCGACCAGGGCCGCGACCATGACCGTGGGAATGGAGACGGTGCCGGTGAAAAAATGCACCGCCACCCAGACCAGCGCGCCTACGATCAGCCCGTTGATCAGGCTGATCTTGCCTTCGCGCCAGACCGCACGCCATGCTTTTTTCCGCTCGAACCCTTCCGTGGCCAGTTGGCGAATCATCACCGCCAGGGCCTGCTGGCCCGTGTTTCCCGCCTGGTTGGCCACCATGGGCATAAATACCGCCAGAAGCGCCATCTGCTCGATAGTGCCGCCAAACAGGTACACCACGGCGGCGGACAGGGCGGAATTGACCATGTTCAGCACCAGCCAGGGCAAACGCATGCCCACCGAGGTAAGCCAGGGTGTGTCCACAGTTTCATCCTGGCCCGCGCCGACCATGCCCAGCATGTCTTCGCTGGCCAGATCCTGCACAATGTCCATCACGTCGTCATGCGTGACCACGCCCAGGAATTTGCCCCCGGCGTCCACAACGGGCAGGGCCATAAAATTGTAGTGGGTCATGACCCTGGCGATTTCCTCACGCTCTTCGCCGACCCCGACGGAAACCACGTTCTGCCCGGCGATGCGGTCCGCCAGCAGCGTTCCCGGCCGGGAAAGGAGCAGGTCGCGCAGGGACAAAACCCCGACCAGACGCGTGTCGTCGTCAACAATGTAGGCGTAATAGGGGATTTCCTTGTCCTCTATCTCCCGCCGCATCTTGGTGATGGCCTGGTCCACGGTCAGGCTCTGTTCCAGAATGAACACTTCCGTGTTCATGACCCCGCCCGCCGTGTCCGGGTCGTAGGCCATCAGGGTGCGGATTTCCGCCGCGTCGTCCGTGTCCAGGCTGTTCAGCAATTCGTCGCGGTGATCTTCTTCCAGTTCATCCAGAACGTCCGCCGCGTCGTCGGGCGACATGGCGGCCAGCAACTGGCCGGCGTGTTCCTGATCCAGCGATTCCAGGATTTCGACCCGCACATGCTCGTCAAGTTCCGCCAGCGCTTCGGCGGCTTCTTCCACGGGCATGGCGGCCAGCAGGCCGACCTGGCCTTCCAGGGACAGCTGTTCCAAATGTTCCGCAACGTCCGCCGGGTGCACGAAATCGCCCGCCGGCGGCGCATCCGGGAAAAAAGCCGGGGTATTTTCCTGAACGGGGGAGTGGGGCTTGGCTATCTGGTCACGGTCGCCGGCCTGGGGGGGAGTGATTTCGGACATAAAAGCCCCTGAAAAAAGAAGGCTGCTCAAAAAATCGCCGCCGCGCCCCTGGCGATCGTTTCTTGACGAAAAAGGGCAAGCCCCCTACAAAGGACGGCGGAACTTCTTCGGCGACGTCGGCTACGGCCCTGTGCTCTATCACCTTATGCCCCCTTCTTACAATACCATGCCAGACGATTCATTTGAAAATTTTTTTGACGGCGAGGCGCGACGCCATCTGTACGCCGCGCTGACCCTCGCCCTGCACGAGGACGGCCAGGACCTGACATCAAGCGCGGTGTTCAACGCCGCGCAAACCTTGTCCGCCCATATCGTCGCAAAAGCCGACGCGGTTGTCGCGGGGCTGCCGCTGGTCCCCATCATCCTGGCGGAAGCGCTGCCGGAAAAGGAAAGCGCCCTGTGTTCCTGCGAATTTCTTGCCGCCGACGGCGACAGGGTCGTTTCCGGCACAACCCTGGTCCGCATGGCGGGCGGCGCGCGCCGTATCCTGAAAGCGGAACGGGTCATACTGAATTTTCTCTGCCACCTGTCCGGCATCGCCACCCTGACCGCCCGCTATGTGGACGCATTGGCCGGCACCGGCATCACCCTGCTGGATACCCGCAAAACCCTGCCGGGCCTGCGGTATCCCGAAAAATACGCCGTGCTGATGGGCGGAGCGAAAAATCATCGCCGCAATCTGACCGAACTTCTGATGCTGAAAGACAACCACATCGACATGGCCGGGTCCATTACGCGGGCCGTCGCCGCGTTGCGCGCCGCCTATGCGCCCTGCCCGCCCATCGAGGTAGAATGCCGCACCATGGATGAAGTGCGCGAGGCCGTCGCCTGCGACGTCAACTGGATCATGTTCGACAACATGAGCCCCGGCCAGATACAGGAAGCCCTGACCCTGGTGCCCCGCCGCATCGCCACGGAAATCAGCGGCGGCGTGGACCTGGACAACATCGGCCGCTATGCCGAAGCCGGCAGGGCCGGCCTGACCTACATCTCCGTGGGGCGTCTGACGCATTCCGCCCCTTTTGCGGACTGCAGCATGCGCATCACCAAAAATTGACGCGAGACCTATCGTGAAAGAACTGAACATCTCCGATCCGCTGGCCGTGGCCGCGCGGATTGAAGCGCTACGCAAGGAACTGGGCCCGCGTCTGGTCATTCTGGGCCACCATTACCAGGATGACACGATTATCCGCCACACCGACATGCAGGGCGATTCGCTGGAACTGGCCCGCGGAATCACGGATATCCATGCCGAACACATTGTGTTCTGCGGCGTGTATTTCATGGCGGAGTCGGCCGCCCTGCTGGCCCGGCCGGGGCAGAAGGTGTACCTGCCGGAAATGACGGCCAACTGCGTCATGGCCCAGATGGCCCCGGCGGACCTGGTTGACACCGTGATGCGGACGCTGTCGCGGCGTCGCCGGATCATCCCGCTGGCTTACGTCAATTCCTCCCTGGCGGTCAAAGCCGTGGCCGGAAAGCACGGCGGATCCGTCTGCACCTCGGCCAACGCGCAAAACATGCTGACGTGGGCACTGGAACAGGGCGACGCCGTTCTCTTTCTGCCGGACAAGAACCTGGCTTGGAACAGCGCCGACATCCTGGGCCTGCCCGAAAGCGACCGCCATATGTTGAACATCCGCGGCGGCGGCAAGGAAATGGACCCGGACGCGGCGGACAAGGCCCGTCTGATCATGTGGCCGGGCAGTTGCGCCATCCATGCCCGCTTCAACACGCGCCAGATCGAAAGCCGCCGCGAACAATACCCCGGCCTGCGCGTGGTGGTGCATCCGGAATGTTCCCCGGCTGTGGTGGCCCGTTCCGACGCGGCCGGGTCCACGGCCTTCATCATCAACTGCATGAAGGACGCGCCCGACGGCGCGGTCATCGCCGTGGGCACGGAAATCAATCTGGTGGAACGGCTGGCGGAACGCCACAAGGACCGGCTGCGCGTCATCCCGCTGGTGGAAAGCGAATGTTCGCACATGGACCGCACCAGGCCGGCGCAGCTTCTGGCCACCCTGGAATCCATCGCCGCCCCGCGGGGCACGCGGCCGCCGACGCTGATCAGCATCGACCCGTCCGTCGCGGCCGGCGCCAGGACGGCTCTGGAACGCATGCTGGCGATGCGCTGAAGCGGCACCGTCCCTCCGCGGACGGATGCGTTGTCGCGCCGCGCATCCGCCGGGACGTTTCCACGGGAAAAACTCCTCAGGCCGGCGTCCGCCCTCCGGCATCGCCCAAAAAAGCCGCGAGGGTCCGCAGCATGACGTCCACGTTGACGGGTTTGGCCAGATGCCCGTTCATGCCGACGGCCAGCGCCTTGTCGATATCTTCGCGGTAGGCGTTTGCCGTCATGGCGAGAATCGGAACGGAGCGCGCATCCTCGCGGAGCAGGCCGCGGATTTTCCGCGTGGCCTCATACCCGTCCATATCCGGCATCTGGATGTCCATAAGCACCAAATCATAGTGCCCGTCAGGGGACACGGTAAACATATCCAGTGCCTGCCGCCCGTTCTCGGCTTCATCAATCCCCACCTTCGTCGGGCCGAGAATTTCCCGCAGAATAAGCCGATTGATATCAATATCTTCCGCCAGAAGGATCCGTTTTCCCACCAAGTTCAGGTCGCAGGCCCGGTTTTCGGCGTCGTTTTTCGGCTCCACGCCGGTTTTGGAAAAGTCCAGTTCGAAAGTGAAAACGGAACCTTTGTCCAACTCGCTGCGCACCGCAATCCGCCCGCCCATGAGAGAGACAAGGTTCTGGCTGATGGCAAGCCCCAGCCCCGTCCCGCCGAACCGGGCCGCGATGCTGTTGTCCGCCTGCTCAAAGGCCATGAAAAGCCGGTCCATCTGCTCTTCGGACATGCCGATGCCGCTGTCCGACAGGGTAAAGGCCAGGCGCAACGCGGCGGGCTTTTCCTCCGCAACCGCGACGTGAAAGCCGATCGTCCCTTCCGGCGGCGTAAATTTGACGGAATTGCCCAGAAGATTCAGCAACACCTGGTTGAGGCGCAGCTTGTCCCCAAGAAGATGCACATCCGGCAATGCCGTTATATTGTGCTCAAAACGGATGTATTTGTCCTTGCAACGCTGTGAAATAATGCTGACTACCTCGGACAGGTTGGAAACGAGATGGAACGGCTCTTCCAATATCCCGAACTTCCCCGATTCTATTTTCGCCATGTCCAGAACGGCGTTGACAATCCCGAGCAGATGGAAAGAAGCCGTTTCTATCTCGTCAAGAGAACGCAGGGCCTTTTCCGGATCGCGGATCGAATTGCGCGCAATATAGGTCATGCCCGTGATCGCGTTCAGCGGGGTGCGTATTTCGTGGCTCATCCGCGCCAGAAATTCGCTTTTCGCTTTCGACGCTTCCCGCGCCGCCGCCTCCATGGCCTTTCGTTCAGTAATGTCGCGGGCTATGCCCATGACGCCGAAAACCTCGCCATTGCGGACAAGCGGGGTCTTTATGGTCTCAAAAAGCCGCGATTCGCCGTGGTACGGGGAGTATATGCGTTCTTCAACGACATGCAATTCCCTTGATTCCATAACTTTCTTGTCCGCCTGCAGATAAGCTTCATAAATATCGGGCCGCAGCCCGAACAGCATGGCGTCGTTTTTGCCGATGACCTCCTCCAGAGGCAGGTTGACATATCGGGCGTAGGTATTGCTGCAATGCGTGAAATAGCCGTTTACGTCCTTGCAGAAAACAATGTCTGGAATGGAAGCAAAGATTGTCGACAGAGTCGCTTCCTGCAACTCAAGCTCATGCGCGCGTTGCGCGAAAAAACCTTTTGGATCGTCGCGCAACAGCCTGTATTTACGGTAAAGAATAAACAACGCCGCAAGCAGAAGCGCGAAAGCTCCCGAAAACAGCCATATCGCTACCGTCTGCATCGCCGATTCCTTTTCCCGCCGAAAAAACGACGGAACATGTCGCCCCCGGAATTCCGTATTTCACACAATATTCTCCATCGCGTACAACAGACGCCCGTGGCAGACTTTTGCAACATAATTCTTCCGTTGTAAAGCAAAAGAGCCATCCTTCGTTCTCCCGCACGGACGCGGCCGGACGCATGGCGGCCGTTTTATCGCGGATGCCTGTTCATTGCCGTCCGGTGAACAATTGGCTTGCCGCAAGACAGGGTTCCGCCGGGAATAAAGAAGCGGACGGATATCCCTTGCGCATTCATCGCCGGACTGAGGTCCCTGTTTACTCGCACCCGCGGGACTGATACTGTGCATCTGCCTCTCCCACCACAACCCAACGGAGAATGACAGCATGCGCAAACCGATCCTTTTTACTCTGGCCGCCGTCTGTTTTCTGACCCTCGCCTTTTCTTTCATCGCGTCAGCCGCGGAACCGCAGCAGATGTACCACAAAAAAGACTCCATCACCTGGGATCGGGAAAAAGTGGGACAGGGGGGCGTGGGCACCCTGGCGGGCAAATACCCGTTCAACCGCAACAACGCCCCCAAAGATTTCATCATCAGGGAAATCGGCTGGATGACCCTGAAACCCGGCCATTCCATCGGCATGCACAAGCATGAGACCAACGAGGACGCCTACATCATTCTGTCCGGCGAAGGCGTGTTCATCGACACCGACGGCAAGGAATTCAAGGTGAAGGCCGGCGACACCACCATCGCCCGCAAAGGCCAGGCCCACGCCCTGAAGAACACGGGCAAAAAGCCGCTGGTGTTCCTCGACGTGGTCGCGGAACGGTAACGACCGACACACGCTCCCCCTGCCCGGCAGAGGGAGCGTTTTTGCTTCCCCCGTCTTGACAGACGCCGTGCCGGAGTTTAGCATTCCAGATTCTTCACTGCCCGTTTTTCCCCAGTCTTCACCCTTTCGGGAGTCGTACATGAGCATATCGTTCCGCAAGGCCCTGACCTTTGATGATATCCTGCTTCAGCCGGCTTTTTCTGAAATCACGCCGGATCAGGTCACGGTCGACACCTGTCTGACCCCTTCCATCACCCTGAACATTCCGTTGCTTTCCGCCGCCATGGACACGGTGACGTAAGCGTAAATGGCCATTTCCATGGCAAGAAACGGCGGGGTTGGCGTAGTTCACAAGAACATGAACATCGAACGCCAGAAACTGGAGGTGGAAAAGGTCAAGAAATCCGAAAGCGGCATGATCACCGACCCGGTGACCATATCCCCCAACAGCACGGTGCGGGCAGCCCTCGAACTGATGAGCGAATTCCGCGTGTCCGGCCTGCCGGTGGTGCGCGGGTCCAGGCTTGTGGGCATCCTGACCAACCGCGACGTGCGCTTCGTCAAAGATCTGGAAAGCACCCTGGTCAAAGAGGTGATGACCAGCCGCAAACTGGTCACCGTGCCCGTGGGAACCACCCTGGAAGAAGCGAAAGAGCATCTGCACAGAAACCGCATTGAAAAGCTGCTGGTGGTCGATTCGGACAAGCGCCTGCGCGGCCTGATCACCATGAAGGACATTGAAAAAATCCGCAAATACCCGGATTCGTGCAAGGACGATTCCGGCCGTCTGCGCGTGGGGGCGGCCATCGGCATCGGCGCGGACTGCCTGCCCAGGGCGGAAGCCATGCTGGCCGCCGGGGCGGACTTTCTGGTGCTTGATTCCGCCCACGGCCATTCGACCAACGTGCTGCAGGGCATTCGCGAAGTGCGCGAAGCGTTCCCCCAATGCCAGCTCGTGGCGGGCAACGTCGCCACCTACGAAGGGGCCAAGGCCATTCTCAAAGCCGGGGCGGATACGGTAAAGGTCGGCATCGGGCCCGGCTCCATCTGCACCACCCGCATCGTGGCCGGCGTGGGCGTGCCCCAGGTCACGGCGGTCATCGACTGCGCCAGGGCCGCCAAAGAAATGGACCGCTGCATCATCGCCGACGGCGGCATCAAATTTTCCGGCGACGTCGTCAAAGCGCTGGCCATGGGCGCGCATTCGGTCATGATCGGCAGCCTCTTCGCGGGCAGCGAGGAAAGCCCCGGCGAAACCATCCTGTACCAGGGCCGCACCTACAAGATTTACCGCGGCATGGGGTCCATAGACGCCATGAAGGAAGGCAGCTCCGACCGCTACTTTCAGGAAAAAAGCAAAAAGCTGGTGCCGGAAGGCATCGTGTCCCGGGAACCCTATAAAGGACCCGAGCCCGAAAGCCTGTACCAGCTCATCGGCGGGATGCGGTCCGGCATGGGCTATGTGGGCGCGAAAAACCTGAAAGAACTGCGCGAAAACACCCAGGCCGTGGAGATCTCGTCCGCCGGCCTGCGCGAAAGCCACGTCCACGACGTCATCATCACCAAGGAAGCCCCCAACTATCGGATTGAATAGCATGTACAGCAAAGTCATCATCATCGACTACGGCGCGCAGTATACCCAGCTCATCGCCAGACGGGTGCGCGAGGCCGGGGTCTATTCGGAAATCATGGCCTGCACGGCCGACTTGGCCGCGGTGAAAGCCGCGCAGCCCTCCGCCCTGATCCTTTCAGGCGGACCGGACGACGTGGGCGAACCCGGCGCCTTTGCCCTGGACCCCGGCCTGCTGGAACTGAACGTGCCGGTCCTGGGCATCTGCTACGGCATGCAGCTTCTGGCCCACAGCCTGGGCGGCAAGCTGGCCCGGGCCAAAGATCGCGAATACGGCCGGGCGGATCTGACCCTGTCCGGGGCCTCTCCGCTCTGGCAGGGGCTGGATGCCGCAACACCCTCCGTCGCCTGGATGAGCCACGGCAACCATGTCACCGCCCTGCCGCCCGGATTTGCCGCCATCGCCTCCACCCCGACCCTGCCCATCGCGGCCATGGCCTGCGAAGCGAAAAAAATCTACGCCGTGCAGTTCCACCCGGAAGTGCACCACACCGAACTGGGCACGGCCATTCTGCGCAATTTCCTGTTCCGCGTGGCCGAACTTCAGGCCGACTGGAGCATGGCCTCTTTCGTGGACCGCAGCGTGGCCGAATGCAAGGCCAGGGTGGGCGACGCGAAAGTCGTGCTGGCGCTTTCCGGCGGAGTGGATTCCACCGTGGTGGCCGCCCTTCTGCACCGGGCCATAGGCCCGCAGTTGCACTGCGTGTTCGTGAACCACGGCCTGCTGCGCAAGAACGAAGCCGACGAAGTCAGGGCCGCGCTGACCAGGCACATGCCCGGCCTGAACCTGCATTACGTGGACGCCAGCGACCTGTTCCTGAGCAAGCTGGCCGGCGTGGAAGATCCCGAGCAGAAACGCAAAATCATCGGCGCGACCTTCATCGAAGTCTTCGACCGCGAAGCCCATTCCATTGAGGGCGTCACGTTCCTGGGCCAGGGCACCATCTATCCCGATGTCATTGAATCCTGCACGCCCAAGGGCACGGTGATCAAAAGCCACCACAACGTGGGCGGCCTGCCGGAAAAAATGAAATTGGCCCTGGTGGAACCCGTGCGCGAACTGTTCAAGGACGAAGTGCGCAAAGTGGGCGCGGAACTGGGCCTGCCGGAAGATTTGCTCTGGCGCCATCCCTTCCCCGGACCCGGACTGGCCGTACGCATTCTGGGCGCGGTCACCCGCGAAAAAATCCGGGTGCTGCAGGAAGCCGACGCCATCGTGCGCGAAGAGTTGAAAGCCAGCGGCTGGTACCGCAAGGTCTGGCAGGGTTTTGCCGTGCTGCTGCCCCTGCGCACCGTGGGGGTCATGGGCGATGCAAGAACCTATGAAAACGTCGTGGCCCTGCGCATCGTGGACAGCGTGGACGCCATGACCGCCGACTGGACGGACATGCCCCGCGATGTTCTGGGGACCATGTCCCGGCGCATCATCAACGAGGTCAAAGGCGTCAACCGGGTGGTATACGACATTTCGTCCAAACCGCCCAGCACCATTGAATGGGAATAAGCGCAACGGAGTGCGGCCATGCTGAACATGGGCGGACTGGAAATCGTCGTTATCCTGGTTGTGGCGCTTCTGGTGCTGGGGCCGGATAAACTGCCGGGCCTCATGCGCACCATCGGCAAGGCGACCAAGGAACTGCGCCGCGCATCCACGGAGTTTCAGCGGACCATCAATACCGAACTGACGGACGAAGAAGAGTCCAAGCCCCCCGCCCCGGCCCGGCCGGAACAAATACCGGCCGCCGGAGAGCCCAGCCCGGGACCGGTTCAGGCGGAAACGGCGGCCGTTGTGCAGGCGCGGCCGGAATCCGCGCCTGCCGCCGGCGCGGAAGTGGCGGCAGGGGACGGAAAAAGCAGGATCCACAGGTCTCTTCCCCTTGTTCCAAAGAGCCGCGCCGCCGCCAAGCCCCTGCTGCGCAAAAGACCGGCTCCCCGCCAGGCTCCTGATGGCAGTGACACGGGGGCAGCGTGAAACGCCCCTTGCGGCGGGCGCGCCGCATGAAGCGGCCCCGCCGCGCGCCCCCAACACAGCCGCCGGCGGAACGCGCCGGCGACAACGCTGTGGCGGAAACGGCCTTTGCCATTGCGGACTCCGCGTCCGACGGCAGCATCGGCGACTTTTTCGCCGAATCCTCGCACAGCGCCGGGACAGATCCCGCGCCACAGGCCCCGGATGGTTCCGTCAGCGAAACGGACGCACCGGTTGACGGCGAGCCCGCGTCTCTTTCCACCGGCGACGGTTCGGGCGCGCCTGCGGGAGAAAACGTCCCCCCGCCGTCGGAAGAGGCCCTTCCGGTTGCCGCCGCGCCATCCGCCCTGACGGACCCCGCCGCGCCCCGGCAGGAAACGCCGTCCGAAACGAGCGGCGGCGGTGCGGAAGACAGCGAAACCGAAATGCGCATGAGCCTGCGCGAACACCTGATCGAACTACGCGGCCGTCTGCTGCGATGCGTCGCCGCCGTGCTGGCGGGATTTATCGGCACGTTTTATTTTGCCCCCTACATTCGTGAACTGCTGGTGGCCCCGTTGCAAAAAGCCCTGCCGCCCGGCGGGGAAATCACGTTCATCAATCTGACGGAACCTTTTCTGGTCGACATGCGCATCGCTCTGGTGGTGGGCCTGTTTGCCGTCAGTCCCTACGTCTTTTACCAGATATGGTCCTTTATCGCCCCGGGGCTGTACGCTTCCGAACGCAAATACGTCGTGCCGGTAGCTTTGTGCTCGGCCGCTTTCTTTATTGCCGGCGGGGCGTTCTGCTATTTCGTGGTTTTTCCCTTTGCCTTCGAATTTTTCTCCATGTACGGCCAGGGGACCGCCAAAGCAAATATAACCCTTGAAAACCACTACAGTTTTTCTCTGCGCCTTCTCCTGGCTTTCGGCTGCATCTTTGAAATGCCGCTGTTCAGTTTCTTTCTGGCCCGCCTGGGCGCCGTCACGGCGCAACGCATGCGGGCATGGCGCAAGTACGCCATTCTGGCCAACTTCATCATCGCAGCGATCATCACACCCCCTGACGTGCTTTCGCAATTGCTGATGGCCGCGCCCCTGCTGCTGCTTTACGAAATATCCATCTGGGTGGCGGCCGTGTTCGGCAGAAAAGAAGAAGAGGAAGAGGAAGGAGACGGAAAACCGGACGCGGGGACAGGGGAACCGGAAAAAAGCGCACCTGATATGTGAAAATTTTTTACACTTTTCTTGCGCTATTGCCGCACACATGCCACAATATGCAATAGATCGCAGCCACAGTGCAAAGGACACGCCATGATGCCACGACGCGCCCATGTGGAACGGACGACCAAAGAAACGACCATCGTCCTGGACCTCAATCTTGACGGTTCGGGCATTGTTTCCGTGACCACGGGCTATGGCCTTGGGGACCACATGCTGACGCTCGCGGCGTTCTGGGCGGGATTTGACCTGACCCTGGCCTGCAAGGGCGATCTGCACATCGATGCCCACCATACGATGGAAGACGCGGCGTTGTGCCTGGGCCAGGCATTGCTTGAGGCGCTCGGCGACCGGTCCGGCATCGGCCGCGTGGGCTGGGCGAAAGTTCCCATGGACGAAGCATTGGCCGACGTTGCCGTTGATCTTTCCGGCCGGGCCTATCTGGTGCTTCACGGCGAGGAACTGCTGCCCCCGACCATCGCCGGCGAAGAACGCGCCCTGTGGCGGGAATTTTTCAAATCCCTGGCTGCCGGCGCGCGCATGAATCTGCACGTTTCACTGCTGTACGGCAGCAACGGCCATCACCTTCTGGAATCCGCCTGCAAAGGCCTGGGTCTGGCCCTGCGGTCCGCCGCGGCCCAAACCCGTACCGCCATTCTCAGCACCAAAGGGAGTTTAGACTGATGTTCCGCGTATCCCCTTCCCCCCACCGCTTTTCTCTTTGCGTTCTGTTCGCGCCCGCTCTGGCTCTTTTCCTTTTCGCCTGCGCAACTCCCCAGCAGAACGCTCCCCTGCCTGAAATCAAATTGGGCGTGGCCTCCTTCATGCAGCCGCAGAGCACGGCCGACATGCTGGCCGGCTACATGCCGGAGGACACCCCGAAAGTTCCCGCGAAAGTGCTTCCCCAGCTGGATGAGGTCTTTGCCGGCGTCCTGCAGCAGAAAACCCAACGGCCCTTTACCGGCATCGACGCCTATCAGGGCTGCCGGGATGTCAAAGCCCCGGGCCAGAAAGGTTCGGGCCGCGTTCCCGCCCTGTACCACTGGGCGGCCGTGGGCGAATGCATGAAAGTCGATTTCTTGCTGGTGCCGCACATCATCGAATTCCGCGAACGCGACGGCGGCGAAGCCGGCGTTATCACACCCGCCAAGATAATCATGGACATTTTCCTGGTGGACGTGCGCAACAAAGCCCTGACCAGCCGTTCGCACTTTGATGAAACCCAGACGGCCCTGACCGACAACCTGCTGGATACCGGCCAATTCATCTCGCGCGGCGGCAAATGGAGCACCGCTCTCGCCCTCGCCCGCGAAGGCATGGAAAAAGCGGTAAAGGACATGGGTCTGTGATCATCTTCCCCGCTGTTGACATCAAGGGGGGGAAGGCCGTGCGCCTGCGGCGCGGCCGCGCCGACGACGAAACGGTCTTTTCCCCGGATCCGGTCAGCGCCGCCCTGCATTGGCAGGAAGAAGGCGCCCGCTGGCTGCATATCGTGGATCTGGACGGCGCCTTTGCCGGCGGCGGGGTCAACCTGCCCCTGATCACCGCCATCCGCAGGGCCCTTTCCATTCCCATCCAGGTGGGCGGGGGCATCCGTGATCCGGAAACCGCCCGGCGCTACACGGATGCCGGGGCCGACCGCTGCATCATCGGCACCATGGCCCTGGAGGATCCCGACGCGTATGCGGATCTCTGCGCCGCCCTGCCGGGAAAAATAGGCGTGTCCCTCGACGCCGAGGGCGGAAAACTGAAAACCAAGGGCTGGGTCGCCGATTCCGGCCTGGCCGTTGATGACGTGCTGCCGCGACTCATCCAGGCCGGCACCGCTTTCATCGTCTATACGGACATTGACCGCGACGGCATGCAGACTGGGGTCAACGTGCCCGCCCTTGCCGATCTGGCCCGCAAAAGCGCCGTGCCGGTCATTGCCGCCGGGGGCGTGGCCACCCTTGCCGACATCCAATCCCTCTACCCCCTGTCCCGCACAGCCAACCTTCAGGGCGCCATCTCCGGCCGCGCCCTGTACGAGGGCACCTTGAACCTCAAAGAGGCCATGGGCTGGATAGCCGCACAGCGATAGCCGCCGAAGCCGGCTGGCGCAAACGGGGCTCCGCCGGATTGATGGCACCCCCCGCAAAGCCGAGGTTTGCCACGGCAGCGCCCACGCAGACGCGGGCGGCATTTATTGCCGCCCGCGTCTGCGTGGCGAACTGCGGTCAAAACCTTCTTCGGCAACAGCCTCATGGGGCGGAGCCCCGCTTTCGTCAAATGACTTTGCCGGATTATCCAGCCGCCGCGCCGGCCTGGGTTTCGTCCACAAAGGCGCGGCCGGCCAGTTCGCGGTCCAGCATAAGCAGACCCTGGCCTTCGCCCTTGATCAGTTTGAGCGCGTTGACCAAATCACCGAAATTCTGTTCTTCCTCCACCTGTTCCGTCACGTACCAGGACAAAAAAATCTGGGAGGCATGGTCTTTTTCCTTTATCGCAAGATCCGTGAGATCGTTCAGACATTTCGTCACGAATTTTTCATGAGCCAGACCGGCCTGCATGGCTTCCAGGGGGCCTTTCCAGGAAGCGGGGGGCGCGTCGATGGCTTTCAGAACGATTTTGCCGCCGCGCGAGAGCAGATAATCGTACATTTTGGTGGCATGGGTAACTTCTTCCCTGGCCTGGACGCGCATCCAGTTGGCAAATCCGGGCAAGCCCAGGTCGGCGAAATATGCGGACATGGCCAGATACATGTAGGAAGAGTAAAATTCGTTTTTGATCTGTTCATTCAGGGCGCCAGCCATCTTTTTCATGCAGGAATCTCCATTGATTAAAGTACACCATACGGATGGAAACAAATATGATCTGTTGCCGCTTTGGCAAGAGGTCCTTGCGGGTTGCATGCCTCAGGCGGTATACTCGTTCCGGTCCGGAAGCGTTCCGTTGCCGGACCGCGTATCCACCAGTCAGCCAAAGGCAATTCCATGTGGCGAAACCCGCGCACCGCGCAGACTACCATCCCCTGCAGGGCATGCGGCAAAGCCCTTGTGGCCGAACGGTCCTGCCGCCGCGTTATCCTGACCTGCACATCCTGCCGCTGTTCCTACGAACTGACGGAATATACCGAGTCCATCGACGAGGCCCTGGAAGAATTCATGGCCTGCGTACCCTGCGACAGGGTATGAAAAAGCCGCTCAAAAGCGGCTTTGTTCCGACGGTCTTTACAGTTTCGGCGGCAGTTCGATGCCCAGGGACACGATTTCGTCCAACAGCACCTTATGGTGGATGGGCTTTACCAGATAGCTCGTGGCCTTGCCCAGAAAAAACGCGTCGTGCACTTCCTTGGTGTCGTCAAGGCCGGAAATCATGATCACCTTGACCGCCTTGTTGTCCGGAATGCCTTTTTCCTTTTCGATCTCGCGAATTTCCCGCAACGCTTCCTGCCCGTCCGTATTGGGCATCAGAATATCAAGCGTAATCAGATCGTATGGTTCGCCTTCCTTCAGTGCCACGCGAAAGGCCTCGACCGCTTCTTCCCCGTCGGTGGCCACATCCGTGAACCCGTAAGGGTGCAGATAGCGCTGCACCAGACTGCGCGTCTGAAAATCGTCGTCAACCACAAGAAAACGCATAGCAGCTCCTTGCTTTTGGAAACGATACCCGCAAGAGAAAATTAGGTCAACTGCGAATCATTCCTGATAAGCTGGCCGCTATCCGTTCCGCCCGCGCATCAGGAGGCGCCGCCCAGAGCGACATCCACCACGGACGCGGCTTCCCGCTGCAGCCGAGCCAGGTGGTCCCGGCCCAGAAAACTTTCCGCATAGATTTTATATACGTCTTCCGTTCCGGAAGGCCGCGCGGCAAACCATCCGTCGGCGGTCACCACCTTCAGCCCGCCGATGGACGCGTCGTTGCCCGGCGCGCGGGTCAGCACCGCCGTTACGGGAGAGCCCGCCAGTTCCTTTGCCGTCACCGCCGCGGGCGTAAGGGAAGACAGCGCCTTTTTCTGGGCCGGGGTCGCGGCGGCGTCCGTGCGCTCATACAGCGGCGCGCCGAAGCGTTCGGTCAACATGGCGTAAACTTCCGCCGGGTTCCTGCCCAGCCTGGCCGTCAGTTCGGCGGCCAGCAGCCCGAGGATCAGGCCGTCCTTGTCCGTGGTCCAGACCGTGCCGTCCCGGCACAGGAACGAAGCGCCGGCGCTTTCCTCGCCGCCGAAGGCGCAGCGGCCTTCCATGAACGGCGCAACAAACCACTTGAAACCCACGGGAACTTCGTACAGCTGGCGGCCCAGGGCGGCCGCCACCCGGTCCAGCATGCTGCTGGTGACCAGGGTTTTGCCCACGGACGCGCCCCCGGGCCAGCCGGGACGGTTCTGGAACAGATACCACACGGCTGCGGCCAGATAGTGATTGGGGTTCATCAGGCCCGCTTTGGTCACAATGCCGTGGCGGTCGGCGTCCGGGTCGTTGCCGAAAGCCAGCTCGTATTGCGCCGCGTGTGCCAGCAGACCCGCCATGGCCCAAGGGGAAGAGCAGTCCATGCGGATCTTGCCGTCATGGTCGCGGGGCATGAAGTGGAAATCCGGTTCCAGGGCGGCGTTGGTCACGGTCAGGTCCAGACTGTAGCGCTCGGCCACCGGCCCCCAGTACGGCAAAGACGAACCGCCCAGGGGATCCACCCCCAGGCGCAGGCCGGACGCCGCAATGGCCCGCATATCCAGCACGGAAGCCAGATCTTCCACATAAGGCGCCACAAAATCCGTTTCCGTGATCGCCCCGCGTGCACAAGCCTTTTCAAAAGACATGCGTTTCACCCCCGCGAGTTTCGCCCGCAGGAGTTCATTGGCCCGTTTTTCTATCCAGCCCGTGGCGTCGGTGTCCGCCGGCCCACCGTGGGGGGGGTTGTATTTGAAGCCGCCGTCAGCGGGCGGATTGTGCGAGGGGGTGATGACGATACCGTCCGCCGGGGATGGCGGTTTGGCCACGTTATACCGCAGAATGGTCCGAGAAACGACCGGGGTCGGCGTAACCCCGCCGCCCGCCTGCACATGCACGGCCACCCCGTTGGCGGCCAGCACTTCAAGGGCCGTGCGGGCCGCCGGTGCGGACAGGGCATGGGTGTCCGCCCCCAGGAACAGGGGACCGCCGACGCCCCGCGCGGCGCGGTATTCGCAAACCGCCTGGCTGACCGCCAGGATATGCGATTCGGTGAAACTGCCGTTCAGCGAAGTGCCCCTGTGGCCGGACGTGCCGAAAGCCACCCGCTGCGCGGGGTTGTCCGGGTCCGGAACCGTGAGTTCATACGCTGCCAGCAACGCGGAAATGTCGATCCGGTCGGAAGGCGGAAGCCGTTTTCCCGCGAATTCGTGCACAGCCATGAGGACCTCCTCAAGCAGGCGCAGCCGCCGTCATTTTGCGGTCAAAAACGCCGCATAAGCCAGTTTCGTGGCGTACAGGTCCACCACGCTGATCAGTTCAAAGGGGCTGTGCATGGACAGCACCGGGGGGCCGCAATCAATGATGTTCATGCCGTACGCCGCCAGATGCATGGCCACGGTGCCGCCCCCGCCGCCGTCCACCTTGCCCAGTTCCGCCATCTGCCAGGGCACGTTCGCGGCGGCGAGCACGGAACGCAGCCAACCCACGTATTCCGGATGGGCGTCGTTGGCCTCGTACTTGCCGCGATGCCCGGTAAACTTGCAGAAGCAGGGGCCGTGCCCCAGCAGGGCGGCGTTCAATTTCTCGTGCAACTCCTGCCAGTCGGGATCCGTGGCCGCGTGCACGTCGGCGGATATGGCGCGGCTGGCCAGCATGACTTCCGCGAAACGGGCTTTGGGTTCCCACATCCGGATGCAGTCCTGCACGCAGTATTCAAAAAAGCGGGATTTCGCGCCGGTGGACCCTTCGGATCCGATCTCCTCCTTGTCCCAGATCATCAGGCAGCGGGAGTGGCCGGTTGCGGCCCTGGAATCGAGCAGCCCTTCCAGAGCGGAAAACACGCAGACGCGGTCATCGTGCCCGTACCCGCCGATCAGCGAGGAATCAAGTCCCACAAAGCGCGCCGGTCCGGCCGGCACGGCCTGCAGTTCCGCCGAATACAGATCCTCTTCGCTGATGCTGTATTTGGCGTGCAGCAGCGACAGCAGGTGGGCTTTCACCGGCTCCTTTTCTTTTTCCGCGTCCTTCTTGCCCTTTTTGGCCCCCCCTTTTCCGGGTTCGGGCAAAGGCCTGTGCCCCAGAACCAGGTTGAGCCTTTCACCCTCAAAAGCTTTGGACAGGGGTTGGTCCGCCTGGGACGCGGCCAGGTGTGGCAACAGATCGGCAATGGCGAACACCGGTTCGTCCGCGTTTTCGCCGAGCGTCACGCTGATCACGCTGCCGTCGCTTTTGACCACCACGCCATGCACGGCCAGGGGGCGCGCCAGCCACTGGTATTTGCGGATCCCGCCGTAGTAATGGGTCTTGGCCTGGCCCACGTTGGCCTGTTCCTGCAGCGGCCGCTGCTTGAAATCCAGCCGCGGGGCGTCCGCGTGAGCGCAGATGAGGCGCAGGCCCTTTTCCAGGGACGATTTCCCTTTTCGCGCGACAAAGACGCTTTTGCCCTGCAGGCTGCGGAAGATCGTATCCCCTTTGCCGTTTTCCACGTACCCCGCACTGCGCAGGCGGTCTTTCACATACGCCACGGTTTCGCGTTCCGTTTTGCAGGCCGAGAGAAATTCCTGATAGCGCATCGCCAGATCCCGCATGGCCCTGATGTCTTTGGGATCCGTGTACACATCCCAGCAATTGCGGGAAGTAAAGGCGTATTCGCTCATCATTGCTCCTTTTTCCGACGGATTGCCGCAAAACGGACGCTCCGTCACTTATTTTTCACGGTACATGGATTCCGTGGCGCCCATTTCCACGGACTGTTCGCCCTTGGTGAAGTAATCGTTCGTCAGGCCCACAACCACCTTGTGCAACAGAACGAGGGCCAGCAGGTTGGGGATCATCATCATCGCGTTGAACGTATCGGCTATATCCCAGACCGTGCCCAATTGCAAAAGAGCGCCGCAGGGAACAAACACCGTGTAGACCAGGCGGAAGGGTTTGAGCGCCTTGTGCCCGAACAGATATACCGCGCAGCGCTCACTGTAGACGCACCAGCCGAGAATGGTGGTGAACGCGAACAGCGCCAGGGAAAGCGAAACGATATACTGCCCCGCCGTTCCGGGCAGGCACATGGAAAACGAGTTGGCGCTCAGCGATGCGCCGTTCTTGGAAGAAACAACATCATCCGCCGGATTGTCGTTGGTCTGCGCCTCGTTGACGCGAGCGACAAACGCGGCTGTGTTGAAAATGCCGCCCTGGACCAGTTCCGCCTTGTGCTTTTCAATGATCGCGCCGATGTTGGCGGGCATGAAATTGGCCATCGCCGCCGCGGAAGGAATGCCGTGCCCTTCGGTAAAGTGGCTTTTATTGGTCACGCCGCTGATCATCTCCGGCGTGAAGGCGCCTACCACGGCGGGTTTGTCGATCGCCCCGCCGGACACGAGTTCGCTCTTTCTGGCGTCCAGGGCGGCGGCCAGTTTGGCGGTATCCAGCGTATAGGTATTGCTCCATATCTGGGCCACGAGGATGACCAGGGCGGTCATGGTGCAGATGACGATGGTGTCGAGAAACGTGCCCAGCATGCCGATGATGCCCTGGCGCACCGGATTGTTGGTGACCGCCGTGGCGTGGGCGATGGGCGAACTGCCCATGCCCGCTTCGTTGGAAAAGACGCCCCGGGAAATGCCCCGGCGCATGGTTTCAAGAATCAGCCCGCCCAGCACGCCCGCCCCCGCGGAACGCGGACTGAACGCTTCCGTGAAAATGGACAGGAACGCCCGCGGAACGTATTCCGCTGAAATGGTCAGGCATCCCAGCGAGGCGATAATATAGACGATGGCCATAAAGGGAACCAGCTTGCCGGCCACGTTTCCGATGCGCTGAACGCCGCCGACAAGCACAAGGCCCACAAGCAGAAACAGCACAGCCGCGCTGGCGCCATGGGGAACGTTGAAGGTGGTGTTCAGCCCGTCGGCGATGGAGTTCACCTGGACGCCGTTGCCGATGCCGAACCCGGCGATGCAGCCGAAAAAGGCGAAGGCGGCGGCCAGCCAGTTCCACTTGCTGCCCAGGCCGTTTCGGATATAGAACATCGGCCCGCCCACATAACTGCCGTCAGGGGTGACGTTGCGGTAACGAACGGAAAGGGTGACTTCGGTGTATGTGGTCGCCATGCCGACCAGAGCGGTGCACCACATCCAGAACACCGCGCCGGGGCCGCCGAAATAGATGGCCGTCGCCACGCCGGCGATGTTGCCCGTGCCCACGGTCGCGGCAAGGGCCGTCATCAGTGCGTTGAAAGGCGACAATTCGCCTTCGTGGTCGCTGTGCTTCGCGCGCCCTTTCCACATCAGCCCGAAGGCCATGGGAATCCGCAACAAGGGCATGAAGTTGAGGCGCACCATGAGCATCAGCCCGACGCCCAGCAGGGCGACAAGCATGAATGGACCCCACAGGAACGAGTTGATGGGACCGGTGACGAAACTGACGAGTTCCGCAAGCATGGGTCGCCTCCTTCGGGCAATGGTTCAGGAATCATCGCTTCCGGCTGCCGGCCGGGCAGCACTGTTCACGAAGAGCGATGTGACAAAAAAAGCCTCTGAAAAAATTTCTCAGAGGCGCGCAAACAACAACCGGGCAGTGCTCCCGCGGTTCCCGGTTTGCATCGGGAGGCCGAAACGTCCGGTTTCCGGCATCCCGTTACGCCAGCGTATCCAGAATATGCCCCGTCCCCGTGTACAGGGTCAGCATGCCGCGTTGGGCGTCAAAAGTCTGGGTCACGGCGTCGCGCGGCACCACGGTGCCCGCATTGATGGTGTCCAGGTATGGCCCCCAGGCCACGGTGCCGCCGTAGACGGCCTGGTCAATGGTGTGGGAGCCCGTGCGCTCCATGCCGTTCATGCGGTCCAGAGAACGGACGTAGACCCCGGCGTTCAACGTTTCGCGGTTCAACTGCTCGTTGCGCGCAAGGTCGGCCACGGTCTGCCCCAGGGTAGGCCACAGCGTCGTATCGGTCATGGAAAATGACGTTGCCATACGTTTACCGTATACGCATTTTCACGAAAAAGAAAAGCCCCGACGGCCGACAGCCGCCGGGGCGAAGCGTCACCCTTTCAGAATCCGTTCCAGAGTCTGGGCGAACCGCTCGAGATCGTCCTTTTCAATGGTCAGGGCCGGCGCCAGGCGCAGAACCTTTTCCTGGGTCAGGTTCATGATGAATCCGGCATCAAGCAGTTTTTCCCAGACCTCTTTGCCGGGGTTCGCCAGTTCGATGCCCATCAGCAGCCCCAGGCCCCGCACGTCGCTAATGCTGCCGGGGACCCGCCTGCCCACTTCGCGGAACCGGTCCAGGGACCAGGCCCCAAGCACCGCCGCCCGCTGCGCCAGATTGTCGCGCTTCATGATGTCCAGAACCTTCTCCGCCACGGCGGAAACAAAGGCCCCAGCCCCGAAGGTGGTGGCGTGGCTGCCCGCGACAAAACCCCGCGCGACGTCGTCCGTGGCCATCATGGCCCCCATGGGCAGACCGTTGGCCAGGGCCTTGGCGCTGGTCACGATATCCGGCTCGAAATCATAATGCTGGAATGCCCACCATTTGCCGGTGCGGCAGAGCCCCGCCTGCACCTCGTCGGCGATGAACAGCACCCCCTTTTCGCGGCACAGGGACACGACGGCCCGCAAAAAATCCCCGTCCACCGGGTTGACCCCGCCTTCGCCCTGCACCATTTCCAGTATCACGGCGGCGGTCTTCGGATTCACGGCCGCCTTCAGGGCATCCAGATCCCCCATGGGCACCTGGGTAAACCCTTCGGGCATGGGATAAAAGCCGTCCTGGAACTTTTTCCCTCCGGTGGCGGCCACCGTGGCCAGGGTACGGCCGTGGAAGCAGCCGGTAAAGCTGATCACGCCGTAAGCTTCCCTGTTTTTCACCCGCTGCTGATAGCGCCGGGCCAGTTTGATGGCGGCTTCGTTGGCTTCCGCACCGGAGTTGCAGAAAAAAGCCTTGCCGCAATGGTTGGTGGCCAGCAGCTTTTCCGCCAGATCAAGTTGTTCCTGCTGATAAAACAGATTGCTGACGTGGATGAGTTTTCTGGCCTGCTGTTCCATGACGGCAGCCAGTTCCTCGTTGCAGTGCCCCAGGGAGGTCACCGCGATGCCGGCCAGAAGGTCGGTGTATTCCTTGCCGTCGTAGCCCTGCAGCCGGCATCCCCTGCCGCTTTTCACCGCAACGGGGTACCGGGCGTAGGTCCGGAACATGAGGGATTCTTCCCGTTTCTTTATCGTCTCAAAGTGGCTCATGGCCCGCTCCATCTGTATGTTTGCATGCGCACTATGAAAATGCCGCGTCAATTGCCCGTATGTCCGAATCCGCCCGCACCGCGCGCTGTTTCGCCCAAAGCCTCCGCGACCTGCCAGGCGGGGCGCAGAAAGGGCTGAAACACCAGTTGCGCGATGCGGTCGCCTCGTCGCACCGTCTGGAGCAGGCGTGAGGTGTTCAAAAGATAGACGATGATCTCGCCCCGGTAGTCGGGATCGATCAAACCGACGCCCTGGGCCACGGTCAGCCCTTTCACCGCGCCCAGGCCGCTGCGCGAATACACGAAGCCCGCCACGTCCCGCCGCAGCGGCTCTATGGCAATGCCCGTGGGAATGATCGCCCTCTCTCCGCCCGCGACGACCATCTCGGAGTCGCTTGCGGACAGCGCGGCCCGCAGGTCGAACCCGGCGGCCCCGCTTGTGGCCTGCTCCGGCCCCAAAGGACCGTAAAGGGCCTGCGCGCCGTTCAGAAAAAGAATATTCACCCGCAATTCCGGACTTTCGCAGTGGATGCTTGCCACAACGCCTCTCCTGTGAAAGAATGCCTCTCATTGTGCAGAACTGTTGTTGCTGCACGTAAAAAAACTTCTTTACGCCAAGCGGCGTTATTAGTCAAAAAAAGCGGCCGGCGTGAAAAAGGCCGCGTATCCCGGCCCCTTCCGGGAAAAAAAGGAGACGGAGCATGCGGTCGTTACAGGTTTTCAGCGTGACCCCCAAACTGCCCCCGACGCTGCAGCCGCTCTGGGATATCGCGCGCAACTACTGGTTCTCGTGGAACTTCGAGATCGGCACGCTGTTTTCCCAAGTGGATCCCGCCCTGTGGCAGGAAAGTTATCACAACCCCATCTGGTTCCTGAACCATCTGCCGCAGCAGACTCTGGCGGATCTTGCCAAGGACGAGTTGTTCGTCGACCGTATCACCAATCTGGCCAAAGAGCAGGCGGGATATCTTGCCAAACCCCGGCCCGGCCACTTTTCCGGCCTTGCGCCCGGCGCTCCGGCCGTGGCCTATTTCAGCCTCGAATTCGGCGTGTCCCTGTGCCTGCCCGTTTATTCCGGCGGGCTGGGCATTCTGGCCGGGGACCACCTCAAGTCCGCCAGCGACCTGAACATCCCCCTGATCGGCATCGGCCTTGCTTACGGACAGGGCTATTTCCGCCAGTACATGACCCCGGACGGCTGGCAGCAGGAACGCTATCCCGATTACGATTTCGAACAGATGCCGCTGAAACCCGCTCTGACCCCCGAAGGCACGCCCGCAACCATGGAAATCCTCATCGGCGACAGGCCATTGCAGGTGCGTATCTGGGAAGCCAACGTGGGCCGGGTGCGCCTGTTCCTGCTGGACACCAACATGCCGGAAAACAGCCAGGATTTCCGCCTGATCACCGCCCGCCTGTACGGAGGCAATCTGGAAATGCGGCTGTGGCAGGAAATCCTGCTGGGCATCGGCGGGGTGAAAGCCCTGAAAGTGCTGGGCCTGGATCCGCAGATCATCCACATGAACGAAGGCCATTCCGCCTTCGCCGGACTGGAGCGCATCCGGGTGCTGATGAAGGAGCACAACCTGCCGTTTGAAGCGGCTCTTGAAGTATCCGCTTCCGGCAGCATCTTTACCACCCACACGCCCGTTCCGGCCGGCAACGACCGCTTCCCGCCGGAACTGATGCAGCGGTACTTCGAACCTTACGCCAGGGACATGGGTCTTGCTTTCAAGGTTTTTCTGGCCCTCGGCCGGGAAACGCCGCACGACGACGGCGAGGCCTTCTGCATGCCGGTTCTGGCGCTCAGGCTTTCGCGTTTCAACAACGGCGTGTCCACACTGCACGGCCGGGTTTCCCGCCAGATGTGGAACAAAGTCTGGAACCAGCTGCCCGTCGAGGACGTGCCCATCGGCTCCGTGACCAACGGCATCCACGCCCCGTCCTGGATCGCCCCGGCCATGGGGCTGCTGTATGACCGCTATCTGGGCAACTGGCGCGAGGACGCGGACCTGAACAAAACATGGGCCGCTGCCGCCAACATTCCGGATTCCATGTTCTGGCGCGTGCACGAACACCAGCGCGCCCGGCTGGTGGAATTCGTGCGGTCCCGCCTCAAAGCCCAGCTGCTGGCCCAGGGCGCCCGCTCGCAGGAGGTGATGGAAGCCGAGGAAGCCCTCAACCCCGACGCCCTGACCATCGGATTCGCGCGGCGCTTCGCCACATACAAGCGCGCCAATCTGCTGCTGCAGGACAAGGAAAGCCTGCTGCGCATCATCTGCAACAAAGACAGGCCCGTGCAGTTCATTTTCGCGGGCAAGGCCCATCCTCAGGACCAGGGCGGCAAGCAGCTGATGAAGGAACTGATCACCCTCTGCCGGACCAAGGAATACCGCATGAACATGGTCTTTCTGGAGGACTATGACATGGAGGTCGCCTCCTATCTGGTTTCCGGCTGCGACGTATGGCTGAACAACCCCCGCCGGCCCCTGGAAGCCTGCGGCACCAGCGGCATGAAGGCCATGTTCAACGGCGTGCTGCAGTTCAGCACCCTGGACGGCTGGTGGGACGAGGCCTGGAAACCAGACAACAGCCTGGGCTGGGCCATCGGCAAGGGCGAGGAATACGCCGACCCCGATTACCAGGATTTCGTGGAACTGCAGACCCTGTACAAAATCCTGGAACACGACATCATCCCCGAATTCTACGACCGCAGCAAAAGCAACCTGCCCAGAGCCTGGCTGGCCCGCATGAAACGCGCCCTCATCGAACTGGGACCCCGCTACCATTCGAACCGCATGGTCGCCGACTACCTGAACCGGGCCTATGTTCCGGCCTACAGCAGCTATAACGACCTGTGCGGCAGCAACTTCACCCCCGCGCGCGAACTGTCCGAATGGCGCATGAACATCATGACCCGCTGGTCCGACCTGGCCATCAAAGACGTGCACATCACCAAGGGCGAAACCGTGTACGTGGGCGAAGCCCTGGCCGTGGAAGCCATGGTCTTCACCAACGGCATCGCCCTGGAAAACCTGCACGTCTGCGCGTATGCGGGCACGGTGGCCCAGGACCAGAGTTTCATGCAGCGCAAACTCTATCCCATGCTGGCGGACGGCGAAATGCGCGACGGCTGGCAGAAATTCAAGGGCATGATCGCTCCGGACGAAGCAGGCCGCTTCGGCTTCACCGTGCAGGCAACCCCTGTGCATCCCCTGCTGCCCAACGAGCATACGCTGGGCCTGATCCGCTGGGCCTGATTCCGCACCATGGCGGGATTGCCCCGCGCATCCCGCAACCGCCGCGGCGCACACGCCGCGGCGGTTTTCCGCATTCTCGGAGCAGCGAAGCCGCGCGCCCCAACAGTGCCCCCCCGGCCGCGCAACTCTCGCTTTACCTTCAGACCGAAGCTTTGTATGGAGGATACCACGCTTTCATTCGGGAGTTTTCATGCCTCATTCCGTTGTCATCATCGGCGGCGGCCTGGCCGGCTGCGAATGCGCCTGCGCCCTGTCCCGCGCGGGCGTTGCCGTCACCATCTATGAAATGAAGCCCGCCGCCTTTTCCCCGGCCCATGCCAGTCCGGATCTGGCCGAGCTTGTCTGTTCCAACTCCTTCCGCTCCGACGAACCGGACAGCGCCGTGGGCCTGCTGAAGGAAGAAATGCGCGCCCTTTCCAGCCTGACCATGCGTGTTGCGGACGCAACCCGGGTTCCCGCGGGCAAGGCGCTGGCCGTGGACCGGGACCTGTTCAGCCGTGCCGTGACACAGGCCGTGGCGGACGAACCGAACATCACCCTGATCCGTATGGAAGTCACGGATCCGGCCGCCCTGATGGAAGATACGGGCTGCCCTGTGGTCGTCGCCGCGGGGCCGCTGGCTTCCGGCGCCCTGTCCGCGTCGCTGGGCCGCCTGATCGGCGAATCCTCGCTGTATTTCTATGACGCCATCGCGCCCATCGTGGCCGCGGAATCGGTGAACACGGACCTGGCCTTCTGGGGATCGCGCTACCGGCCGGACGACTCAGACTACCTGAACTGCCCGCTGGACAGGGACGAGTATTTCGCCTTTTACGAAGCCCTGCTGGCCGGCGAAAAAACCCCGGCCCGCGAATTCGAGCAGGAAAAACACTTCGAAGGTTGCATGCCCATTGAGGCCCTGGCCGAGCGGGGCCCGAAAACACTGGCTTTCGGTTCGCTCAAACCCGTGGGCTTCACCGACCCCAGAACCGGAAAACGGCCTTACGCCCTGCTGCAACTGCGGACGGAAAACCGCAACAAAAGCGCCTTCAACCTGGTGGGCTGCCAGACAAAACTGACCCACGCCGCCCAGGCCCGCATCTTCCGTATGATTCCCGGCCTGGAACAGGCGGAATTTCTCCGCTTCGGCAGCATGCACCGCAACACGTTCGTCAACGCCCCCAAAGTGCTGGCTCCGGACCTGTCCTTGCAGGCCGCCCCGCGCGTATATCTGGCCGGCCAGATCACAGGGGTGGAAGGCTACGTGGAATCGGCGGCCTGCGGCTTGTGGCTGGGACACGCCCTGGCCGCAAAGCTGCGGGGGAATGAACTGCCGCCGCCGCCGCCGGTGACGGCGCTGGGCGCCCTGCTCGGCCATCTGCAAAGCCCGGCCGGAAAATTCCAGCCTTCCAACGTCCAATACGGTCTTATGCCCGAATTGGAACTGCGGGCGAAAAAAGACTCGCGCAAAACCCTGTACGCCTCCCGCGGCCGGCAAGCTTTTGCGGACTGGATGAAAGAAATCGGGGGGCGCTGTCTCCCGTGCCCTCCGCCGGAGGCATGAAGCCCCTGCCTCCGCGGCGCCCCGCATTCAGGGAACGCGGGAGTTCGGCGGCCCTGCGGGGGGCGTGGAAAGACGGAATCCGGCCGGAAGGAATTCTTATGTGGAAACTCTATGCGCTGCTCTCCGCCGTCTTCGCATCGCTGACGGCCATCACCGCCAAAATCGGAGTCAAAGACGTTGACTCCAACCTTGCCACGGCCATCCGGGTGACCTGCATTCTGCTGCTGACCTGGGGCATCGTGTTCGCGAGCGGCAATGTCAGGGAAATCAAGGCCATCCCTGCGCGGTCCCTGGTGTTTCTGGCCATTTCCGCCGTGGCCACGGGGCTTTCCTGGCTTTTTTACTTCAAGGCCCTGCAAATGGGCGAGGTATCCAAAGTCGCGCCCATCGACAAGCTGAGCGTGGCCATCACCATCGCCCTGTCCATCCTGCTGCTGGGGGAACCGGCGGAACTCAAAACCCTGGCCGGCGGCGCGCTGATCGTCGCCGGATCTCTGGTGCTGCTGCTGTAGACGGCAAAAAACGCAATGCCGGCCGGGCAGCGGTTTTCGCAACCGTTGCCCGGCGCAGTCTTTGATGCAGGGGATATCCGGACCAGGTCAGGCGTGGCGAACTGTGGGCGGCTTGGAAAAAAAGTACGGCCCGGCATGGGGAAAATCGCCGGGAACCCGGCAGAAATGGGTATTCACCTGTCCCGCATGCAAATGGTGGACCAGATAGCCGGGCGCGCCCAGAGTAAAAGCGTCGCCGCCTTCGGGGCTGAGGTCCAGTTCGATGTCCATGACCAGCGGCGGGGCGCACAGCGCCGTCACGCCGCCCCAGACCGTGACCATGCCCCGGTGCAGATGGCCGCAGCACAGGCGGACCTGAGGGTTGTTCCGCAGGATGCGGGCGAATTCTCCGGCGTTCTCGTACGGTTCGTCCATCACGCCCAGAGCGGACAAAAACGGCGGGTGGTGGGTGAAAAGCAGCGTGGGAACATCCCTGCGCGCGGCCAGGGTTTCCTCCAGCCAGCGGGCCACGGGTGCGTCCAGATGGCCGGAATGTGAGCCGGGCCGGGTGCCGTCCGCCACCACCAGCCGCAAGGGCGTATCTTCCACCGCATAGCACAGGTACGGGGCCATATCCGGCCGTGCCGGGCAGTATGCGCCGAGAGCCGTCAGCAGGTTGTCCCGCCTGTCGTGGTTGCCGGGCAGAACATACAGGGGTTCCGGCAGCCGCGCCAGATTGCGCGCCACCAGGGCGTAAGCCTCCGGCTCACCGTGCTCTGCCAGATCACCGGAAACGACAAAACAATCCGGCCGCTGCGCAAGCGCCAGCAGATGTTCCACGGTCCGTTCCAGGGCGGTGGCGGAATCGGCCGCGTTGAAGGCCAATGCCCTGCCCGCCTTGACGTGCAGGTCCGAAAGCTGGATAATACGCATTACGCCTCCCTGAACAGCAAAAGAGAACGGGGTTCGATGTCGACGCCCACGTGGGCGCCGGGCTGGACATTTTCCGCCGAAGGCAGTTCCAGCTTGATCAGCGTCGTCTCGTCCAGTTGCACAACCAGACGCGTCCGTTCACCCAGGAAATGGGCGGTCAGCACCTCGCCGCACATCCGTCCCTCGGCCGGCGCGGCCAGCCGGGCCTGGTCGGGCCGGAAAAAAACCTCCGCTTCCCCCTGTCCGGCAAAGGACGCGGCCAGCGCATTCGCGGGAATCGCCGCTCCGCCGGGCAGGCGGAGGAATTCTCCGTCCAGCTTCCCTTGCAGACGGTTGGACCCGCCCACGAAGCCGGCCACAAAGGCCGTGGCCGGTTTGTAGTAGATGTCCCTGGGGCTGCCGGTCTGCTCGATGCGGCCGTCTTTCATCACCACAATGGTGTCGCCCAGGCTCATGGCCTCGTCCTGGTCGTGCGTCACGATGACCGTGGTAATGCCGAGCGTGGTGAGCAACTGGTCCAGCTCTTCCCGCACGCTGACCCGAAGCAGGGCGTCAAGGGCGGTCAGAGGTTCGTCCAGCAGCAACACGCGGGGCTTGACGGCCAGGGCCCTGGCCAGCGCCACGCGCTGACGCTGGCCGCCGGACAATTCACTGATCCTGCGCTCCGCCAGGTGTTGCAGATGCACCATCTCCAGCATCCCGTTCACCGTCTTCCGGATCTCATCCTTGGGGGCCTTGCGCACGCGCAGGCCGTAGCCCACATTTTCCGCCACCCGCATATGGGGGAACAGGGCATACTGCTGAAACATCATGCCGATGTTGCGGCGTTCCACCGGCACATGGGTGACGTCGGCATCGCCCAGCAGAACCCTGCCGCCCGCATCCGGGTTCTCAAGGCCGGCGATCAGGCGCAACGTCGTGGTCTTGCCGCAGCCGGAAGGTCCCAGCAGCACAACTTTCCTGCCTCGGGGAATATGCAGGGAAAAGGGATGCAGCACCCGCGTCTGGCCAAAGGTCTTGGCGCAGTTTTCCAGGGTGACGGAAACAGGGTCCACCAGAGGGGTTCTGGGTTTGATTACGGCAGGGGCTTGGTCCATGAGGGCATCCGATTTGGTTTTGCCGACGGCGGTCATCTGGTCCATGAATTCGGGGATCTTCTGCATCAAAGCCAGGGCCGGCACGATAAGCACCAGAAAAACCACCGTGTAGGCGGAGCCGATCTCGATACGCATGGAAGCGTAACTGTCGGCCAGACCCACGGGCAAGGTGCGGGTAAAGGGTGTCTGGAGCATCCAGGAAATGTTGAATTCGCCGATGGACAGCGTGAGCACCATCAACGCGCCGGAAAGAACGCCGGGCGCGGCGACGGGCACCACCACCTGCCAGAACTGCAGGAGCGGCCCCGCTCCGAGCGTGGCCGCCGCTTCCTCATAGACGGACAAGGGCACCACGCGCAACACCGCCGTGACCGAGCGCACCATGAAAGGCAAACAGAAAATGGTATGCCCCGCCAGCAGAAACAGCCAGCTGTGGCGAAACCAGGTCATGCCGCCCCAGGTCAGCAGAATGCCCAGACCGATGGCCATGCCCGGTATGGAAAGAGGCAGAACCAAAGATTCTTCGACAAATACGGCCCACTTGGCCTTGCCCGCCTTGACCAGGGTATAGGCGGCCGGAACGCCGATCAGCGCGCACACCGCCAGTGTGGCCACGGCCAGGTAGAAGCTGCGGAAAATGGTGTCGCCGTAGGTGGTCAGCACCTGCCCCATCCATTTCAGGGTAAAGCCGGAACTGACGCCGCGGAACGCGTTCTGCATCAAAGCCGTGAGCACCGTCTGGATGACCGGAATGACCAGAAAAGCGCAGCAGACCAGGGTAAGGGCCATCTGGCTCCAGAAAAATCCGCCCCGTTTCATGCGCCGCCTCCCGTGACATGGGCTCCGGTGAACAGATGAGCCAGGAACAGCGTCAGCCATGTCACAAAGCCCAGCACCACGGAAAGCATGGCCGCGGTCGCGATATTGGCCGCCAGGGTGAATTCCGTGTAAATGACGATGGGCAGCACGTTGATTTCCGTGGCCAGGGTGAAGGCCGTGCCGAACGCGCCGATGGAGGTGGCGAAACAAATGGCCCCTGTGGAAACCAGCGCCGGCGCCATGGCCGGGATGGTCACATCAATGAGGGTGCGCAGCGGCGAAGCCCCCAGGGTGCGCGCCGCCTCTTCCTGGGCCGCGTCCAGTTTGCTGGCCGCGGCCATGACCGTGGTCACGACGCGGGGCAGGGAAAAATACAGGTAGCCCATGAACAGCCCGGCCACGGAATAGGCAAATATCAGCTTGGACCCGAACAGGGCATTGGTGGCCTGTCCGATCAGCCCCTGGCGGCCGGCCAGCATGATGACCATGAACCCCACCACTACGCCGGGAAAAGACAGCGGCAAGGTCAGCATGCTGACCAGCAGGTTGCGGCCGGGAAAACTGTTGCGTTCCAGAAACAGCCCGGCCATGCCGCCGATAACCAGGGCCGCGAAAGTCACCGCGAGCGAAAGGCCCACCGTGTCCACAAGGCTTTTCCAGTAGCGGGGGTTGGCGATGACCTGGGCGTAAATGGCCGCGCCGTCGGGGGTATCCAGGGACTGTGGCACAAGAAGGGCGACGGGCAACAGGAAAAAGGCGGCGAACACGGCGAGAGCCGGAACGAGAAAACAGACAAGAAGTACCCTTCGTCGCATACTGTCTCCGTTTAGAGCAGATGACTTTTTCAAACAGGCCGGCAACAGCGGCAAAGCGTGCTTGTGCCCGTTTGGCGGCAGGGACTTGACGACGGATCCTTGCACGCGTCCCACGCGGAAATGCCCCGGCAAAACCGGAACCCGCCGCCGGCGGACACGGCGGCGGGCCGGCGGGAACTATTTCAGGACCTCTTTGAGGTACCGCTCACCGAAAGCCTGCTGCACATCCGCCATTTTGGCATAGTTTACGGAACCCGCGCGCGCGTATTCGACGTCGGGCAGGAACAGTTTGGCAATGTCCGGGGTCATGGCGCCGGGCATGACCGGCCGCAGGAAGTTCTGCGCCCAGAGCTTCTGGCCTTTGGCGCCGAGCACGAAGTCGATGATCTTTTTGCCGTTGGCCGCGTGTGGCGCGCCTTTCACAAAGGTCATCACGTAAGGCACCATGATGGTCCCCTCGGCCGGGATGACGAATTCGATGTTGGCCTTGTCCTTGTGTTTGGCGCGGTACGCGTTGAAATCGTAATCCAGCAGGATGGGAATTTCGCCGGACAGCACGCGGGCGTACGCCGTCTGCTTGGGCACAATGGGGGAATTTTTCTGCATCTCCTTGAAGTACCTGATGCCCGGATCAAAGTTGTCCAGGCTGCCGCCCAGGGCCTGATTGACGGCCACCGCGCCCACATAGCCCACAAAGGCCGAAGCGGGATCAAGAAAACCCACCATGCCCTTGTATTTGGGGTCCAGCAGATCTTTCCAGGATTTGGGCACGGGTTTGCCTTCCAGGGCGTCCACGTTGACCATCAGGCCCATGGTGCCGGAATGGATGGACACCCAGTAGCCGTCGGGGTCCTTCAACCCGTCGGGCACGCCCTTCCAGCCTTCGCCTTTGTAGGCGTCAAGCACGCCGGCCTTCATCGCGTTGATGGCGAAGGAAATGCCCAGATAGCAAACGTCGGCCACGGGGTTGTTTTTTTCCGCGATAAGCTGGGACAGGGACTGGCCGGAATTTTTATTGTCCAGGGGGACGAAAATACCGGTTTCTTTTTTGATCAGATCAAGCTGGGTACCCCATCCGGCCCATTCGGGCGGGCAATTGTAACAGATGGCCGTTTCAGCGGCAAACGCGGAAGAGGCGGACATGACGACGGTGAGCATGACAGCGGCTAGGATTCGAAGCACCTTGATTCTCCTCATGTTTAGACCTGGTTGCAGGGACAGGACGCGCGCGGACCGGGTGGAAGCGGCGCCCGACACGGGGATATACGGCCGCAAGCCGGCGGGACCGTGACAACACTGTGGCGGTTATACGACAAAACATTCCTATCGGCATGATCGATATACAAAATCACTCGCTTGCTGCGATTTTATTCAATTTTTTGCAATTATACAAGCTGCCGGGCAACCGGTCATTGCCCTTTAATTTTCAGCAGCTTGTCGAGAAGATTGAGGTCAGCGGCGAAATTGACGGCGTCGTTGCGCAGCAGTTGCGCGTGCTCGGCGGCAAAGGCCTTTTCCAGCCGCAGCAGCAGGTCGGCGCAACGGTCAAGCGACTCGTCCACGGACGCCAGCCCCCTGCCCTGCCGGTCCAGTCTGAGGTATTCGTCCACCAGCAACTGCGCGGAAGGCAGATAGCGGGTCAGAAAGCGGTCGCCGGGCGCGAAATCGCCCTCGTCCCGCTCCATGCAGTCCACAATGTTCCCGGCTGCCGCGCAAAGGGCATCCAGAGAGGAGCGCATCGATTCCGGCAACTCACCCGCCCCGCCCTTCAGGCGACGCA
Organism: Desulfovibrionaceae bacterium; assembly: GCA_031550605.1. GTDB lineage: Bacteria > Desulfobacterota > Desulfovibrionia > Desulfovibrionales > Desulfovibrionaceae > FLUQ01. Next base: position 41,551 of record JAVBOK010000025.1, read on the forward strand.
CCGTTTCCCGGTGGGCGGCCAGGACGGCGGCCCCGGGGGCGCCCCAAACGGCCGGGGCGGCGGCCGCGCGTTCGGCGTTGCGGACGCAGACCCGGTCAAGCAGACGCCCGGCGGGCAAAAGCAGGGCAACACTGGCCAGCGGCCACAGGGAGACGCCTTTGCCGGCCAGGCTGAAAAGAGAAAACCCCAAGGACAGGCTCAGGAAAGGCAGCACCGCGTATTCCCAACCCATGCCGCCCTTGCGCCGCAGCAGACGCTGGCACCAGGTCTGCAGACCGCCCCAGGCGGGCGCGCTCTCCCAGGGCAGGCCCAGCGCCAGCAAAAGCGCCGTTTGCCCCAGACCCGTCCCGGTGGCCAGAAGCCCACGCGCCCGCTGGGGATCGGGGCTGGGAAAAATACAAATCAGCCCCACGTACACCCCGGCCGCGGCCGTGGTCCCAAGGCCCGGCCCGGCGGCGAAAAACGCGAATCCGGCCAGTACCAGACCCACCATGTGCGCCACGACCCGCCTGCCAAGGCCGGCCAGAAAAGATCCGGCAATGCCCGCGGCCCTGTCCAGTCTGCCGGCCAGATCCTCGCCGGCAGGAGCGCGCACCCCGTCAGGCCGGGGACGCTTCATTGTCTTCCCGCCGTTCGCCGACGGCCAGTTCCGTCAGGCGCCGCTTGAGTTCCAGCTCCATCCGGCGCATTTCCGCCTCGGCTTCGGCCCTGTTTTTTCTGCCTTCGCGCGCGATGGCCAATGTTTCCTCTATGGTGGCGACAAGCTTCTCGTGCACGTCCCGCAGGGTCCCGACGTCCACTATGGAACGCTCCACCTCGCGGGCCGTATCCACGGCGGCCCCGTGCAGCATTTCGGAATTTTTGCGCAACAGCGCGTTGGTGGTGTCGGCCACGTCCTTTTGCATCCGGACTGCCTTTTTCTGGCCGTGCAGCGAAAGCGCCAGCACCATCTGATTTTTCCACAACGGAATCGTGTTCAGAATGCTGGTCTGGATCTTTTCCGCCAGGTTCTGGTCGTTGCTCTGGATCAGGCGGATCTGCGGGGCCGTCTGCAGGGTCACCGCGCGCGACAGTTGCAGATCGTGCAGACGGCGCTCGAAACGATCCGCCCGGTTCGCCAGGTCGCGGACCTCCTGGGCGGCCATGTTGTCGCCGGAAGATTCCGCCCTTGCCTTCAGCGCGGGCAAGTCCGCATTGCGCACCTGGTCCAGCTTTTCCCTGCCCGCTTCGATATGGACCGACAGATCCCGGTGAAATTCCCTGTTGTGCTCGAACAACTGCTCCAGAACCTCAATGTCGCGCAGCAGCCCGACCATGGCCGTTTCCAGCTGCTTGCCGATGCCGTCGATCTGGCCGGCCACGGTGTTGAAGCGGGCCATGGCCCGTTGCGCCTTGTTGAACAGGGACCCTACAAGGGGAAGACGCTCCAGCACGCCGTCTTCGCCATCGCTGATGCCGCGCAGGTCGATGTCCTTGACCTTGAGCATCAGGTCCGTCAGGATTTCCGCCGCGGGTCCCGCGTCTTTGGCCGTTACCCGGCCCAGCATGTCGTCGGCGAAACGGGCGATGTTTTCCATGGCCTGCGCACCGTACGTGATGGTCAGGGACGGATCGCGCAGATTGATGCCGGCGGCGATGTCCCTGGCGCGTTGCGCGTCTTCCGGACACAGCGAACCGGGCAGATACGGGAGGCTTTCGTTATTTTCGGACATAAACGCTCCGGAAAAAAATGTCGCGATACGTACAGTACGGTAAAGCGCGGCGAGTGACAACCGCCCGCGTTCGAAGCGCTTCCATAACGCGGTTGTCCGGCGGAAAACTCCGCCGCGCCGCTGTGGAGCGGAACGCGGCAATCCCGCGTGAACAGGCGTTAAAAGAATACCGTTACGATGGAGATGAGAATCGTGAAGTACACCTGGCGCACCGTGTGCACGGAGACAAGGGCCAGACGTTCCCGGCCGGAAAGGTCAATATCCTGCGATATGGCCAGCATGTCGGATGCCCGCCCCGGCGCGGCTGCCAGCCAGGACAGCCCCTTGTGCCACGCGTAATGCCGGTGCAGCACCCAGGCGATCACGATGCCCGCGCCCAGCACGTACGCCACGGCCGAAAGCAGCGGCACGGAACGGTCCAGCAGCAGGGAGCCAATTTCCGGAGTAACGCGCGCGCCCAGCAAAATGCCCGCGAGACATTGCAGAATCAGGCCGAAGGGTTTGGGAAAAGGCACTTCCCCGGCCCGACTCCAGGCCACCCGGCTGAAAGCGACCCCCGCGAAGGCTCCCAGCAGCGGCCCCAGCACATGCTCGCTCAGATGGCCGAAAAACGCGCCGGCGCAACCGGGGATCAACAAAATGGCGTAATCCGGCGCGACAGCCCGGCAGGCCGCGATGGCGGAACCGCCGCCCGTCCGCTTCAACGCGCTTTTCGCGACGGCCGCGTCGACCGCGGAGCCTTTGCGGGCGTAGCCGGCCATCATGAAAGGGGTGATGCCGATGATGGCGAACTGCCGCGCCAACTGCATGAGCATGACCGTCACCGCGTCGGAATTCATGGTCCCGGCCAGCACGATCATATCCTGCATGCGGGCCGGGGTCGCGGCAAGAATGGCCGTCAGCAGCTCAAAGCCGCAGCACCAGGCCAGAAACGCGGCAAAAGGGACGGAAAGCACGGTGTAGGCCAGCACCACCAGCAGCGTGGGCCGCCATATCTGCAGAAAATCCTGCCAGAACCGGCGGTTGATGCTCTGGCCCAGCATGCAGCCCATCAGTATCTGCAGCACCAGGACCATCTCAAAAGGAACTTGATGCGAGAGGTCCCAGTAGTTGGCGGTGATCGCGACGGCAACGGTGGCGAAGAGCAGCGCGCCGCCGGGCAGGCGGCACAGCCTGCCCGCAATGCCGCCGGCAAAAGCCGGCGCAAGCAAGGTCAGCGTATCAGGATTGGACAGCATGAGCACCCCGGAGCAATACGCGCCACATGACGCGACTGACTCTTTACCGGGGGGAACGGGCAATGACAACCATTTTTTGACGCGGCGGGCCGGCATGCGGGGCGGCCTCTACGCACGGACCGTATTGCGTCCGTCGCGCTTGGCCTGATACAGCCGGGCATCCGCGCAGCGCAGGCAATCTTCGGCGCTCTCGCCCTCACGGGCGGCATGCACGCCGGCGGACACGGTCAAGGAGAAGGCGTGCGCCCCGCTGCGCACCGTGCTGCAGGCCAGGCGCTCGCGCAGATTGTCCGCCATGCGCGTTCCGCCTTCCAGATCCGTGTCCGGCAGAAGCAGGATGAACTCTTCGCCGCCCCAGCGGGCGACGGTATCCTGCCTGCGGGTATGCTGCCGCAGAATGTCCGCGAACAGCCGCAGCGCGGCATCGCCGCAGGCGTGCCCGTACGTGTCGTTGACCCGCTTGAAATGGTCCAGGTCGCACAGGACGAGGCAGAACCGTCTGCCCGTTCGTGAAAAACGGGCCAGTTCCTCTTCCAGAAAGAGATTGAAAGCCCTGCGGTTGTACAGGCCGGTCAGTTCGTCCGTGACGGACATTCTTTCCAGTTTTTTCATCAGGTCGCGGATTTTGCGCTGAGACTGCCAACGAATCACCCCTCCGGCGAAAGCCGCGCAACAGGTGAACAGATAGGCCATGAACACGCGCCTGCGCGCAAGATCGTTGTAATCCGCCCACAACAGAGGATTGCCGGGAAGAAAAAACAGAACGGCCAGGCACAGAGCCTGACCGCTCAGCAACATTGCGCCCCAGCGCGGGCCGAAGGTCAGCACCGCGAAGGAAGGGAACACGAAAAGCCAGATGAACCCGACGCCCGACGGCGTGCCGGCGGCGGCGGCCAGCAGAAAAAGGCCGTTCAGCCAGAGGGTCAGAATAACGGCCGGCCAGGAGCGGAATCCGAACCGGCTGAAGACATACAGCCCCCCGGCGGAACAGGCCAGGGTGATCCAGACGACCGGCAGCAGCAGGAACTCGCCGGTGCTCTTCCATTCAAAAAGCACAAAAAGGCCGAAAACGAAACCGAGCAGATGGAGCACGGTCGCGCTGCCGGCAGCATGCCGCTTTTCCGCATCCATGCCGTCCGAGATCCCCAGATTCAGGACCCGGTCCAGCAAACCGGAAAATGCTTCATGCAAGCCGCGCACAATTTGCCTCCCCGCTAGAGTATACTAATTTAATAGGATTATAGCCAAAAAAGATCCCCTTGTTAACTCTTTTTCCTTCCAACCGAACGGCCCGGGCTTGGCTGCGGCGTTGATCCGCGCTATACAGCCGGGACAGGAAACAACCATGATCGATGAACGCCGAAAAACCCGCGCCATCCGCCTTGGCCCTCTGCTTGTCGGCAGCGGCCACCCCGTTTTGGTGCAGAGCATGACCAACACCGACACCCGCGATGCCGTTTCGACGAGCGCCCAGGTCAGACGCCTGGCTGACGCCGGAGCGGACATCGTGCGCGTCGCCGTGCCCGACAACAGCGCGGCCAAAGCCCTGGCCGCCATACGCGCCGCATCCCCCGTGCCGCTTGTCGCGGACATCCATTTCAACCACAAGCTGGCCCTGGCCGCCGTGGCCGCCGGTTTTGAGGGACTGCGCATCAACCCCGGCAACATCGGCGGCGAAAAAAACGTGGCCGCCGTGGTGGATGCCGCGCAAAGAGCCGGGGCCTGCATCCGGGTGGGCGTCAATTCCGGCTCTGTGGAAAGCGCGCTGCTGCGCAAATACGGCGGCCCCACGCCGGAGGCCATGGTTGAATCCGCCTTGACGCACGTGCGCATGCTGGAAGAGCGCGGCTTTTACAACACCAAGATTTCCCTGAAATCCTCGTCCGTTCCCCGCACGGTGGCCGCATACCGCCTGCTGGCCAAAGAATGCGACTATCCGCTGCACATCGGGGTGACGGAAGCGGGAACCCTGCTTTCCGGCGCGGTCAAATCCGCCGTGGGTCTGGGCATTCTGCTGGCGGAAGGCATCGGCGACACGGTGCGCGTGTCCCTGACCCATGACCCCGTGCGCGAAGTGGATGTGGCCTACATGCTGCTGCGCAGCCTGGACCTGCGCAAACGCGGGCCGGAACTGATATCCTGCCCCACCTGCGGCCGCACCCGCATCGAACTTGCCGCCCTGGCCCAGGCCGTGGAAGAACGCATCGCGGTCTTTTCCCGGACTTTCACCGTGGCGGTGATGGGCTGCGAGGTCAACGGCCCCGGCGAAGCCCGCGAAGCGGATATCGGCATCGCCGGCGGCGCGGGCAAAGGCACCATTTTCCGCAAGGGCGCGATCATCCGCACGGTGGCCGGCGACACGCAGGCCCTGCTGGCCGCACTGATGGAAGAGATTGAATTTTTTCTCAAAGAAAGTCATATCTAACGATTCGGCAACACACCCCAACCATCCCCCGATGAACACTTTGTGAAAAAGAGGGGGTGCGGGGGAGAAAAAACGTTTTTGCAAAAAAGTTTTTTCTCCCCCGTGAAACCCGCGAGGAACCCATGCGCCTTTCCCGTTATTTCGCGCCCACGCTCAAGGAAGCCCCGGCCGATGCCGAGGTTGTCAGCCATAAACTGCTTGTCCGCGCGGGCATGATCCGCCGCCTGACCAGCGGGGTGTACAGTTATCTGCCCATGGGCTGGCGGTCGCTGAACAAGATCGCGGGCATCGTGCGCCGGGAGATGGACCGGGCCGGCGCCCTGGAACTGCTGCTGCCCACGGTGCAGCCCGCGGACCTGTGGCAGGAATCGGGGCGCTGGGAGCATTACGGCAAGGAACTGCTGCGCTTTCGGGACCGCAATGACCGCGAATGCTGCCTGGGGCCCACACACGAGGAAGTGATCACCGACATCGTGCGCAGGGAAATCAAATCCTACCGCCAGTTGCCGGTCAACATGTACCAGATCCAGACAAAATTCCGGGACGAGATCCGGCCCCGTTTCGGCCTGATGCGCGGCCGCGAATTCATCATGAAGGACGCCTATTCCTTTGACCGCGACGACGCCGGAGCGGAAAAAAGCTATCGGGCCATGTTCGAAGCGTACAAGCAGGTATTCATCCGCCTGGGTCTGCGCTTCAAACCCGTGGAAGCGGACTCCGGCTCCATCGGCGGCAGCTTTTCCCATGAATTCATGGTGCTGGCCCAGACAGGCGAAGACGTCATCGCCTCCTGCACGGACTGCGATTACGCGGCCAACGTGGAACGCGCCGTGGTCCGCGGCCGCGGCGCAAAAGACGCGACGGTCCCGCCCGCCTTTTCCACTGCGCCCACGCCCGGCAAGCACACGGTGGAGGAAGTCGCCGCCTTTCTGGGCGTTCCCGCAGACGGCATCGTCAAAACCATCCTGCTGGATGTTGACGGCCAGCCCGTGGCCGCTCTGGTGCGCGGCGACCGCGAACTGAATCCCGTCAAGGTCAAGAACCTGATGAACGCCAACAGCGCGGCCTTTGCCGCGCCGGAACAGGTCACGGCCTGGACGGGCGCGCCCGTCGGCTTTGCCGGCCCCGTGGGCCTGAAGGTTTCGCGGATCATCGCGGACAGCGAACTGGAACTGCGCGAGGGCTGGGTCACCGGAGCCAACGCCGCCGACGCCCACTACATCAACGTCAGCCTGATCCGCGACGCCGCGATCACGGAATACGCCGACATCCGCATGATCGCCGAAGGCGACCCCTGCCCGGCCTGCGGCGGACGCATGGAATTTCCGCGCGGCATCGAGGTGGGGCACGTGTTCAAACTGGGAACGAAATATTCTTCCGCCATGCGCGCCGTGTACCTGGATGAAAACGGCAAGGAACAGCTGATCGTCATGGGCTGTTACGGCATCGGGGTCAGCCGCATTCTGGCCGCCTGCATCGAGCAAAACCACGATGAAAACGGCATCATGTTCCCGCCGCCGGTAGCCCCTTTCCACGTGTCCCTGCTCAACCTGGACCCCAGGGCGGATGAGGCGTCGGCCAGGGCGCAGGAAATCCACGATCTGCTGGAAAGTTCCGGTCTGGAAGTGCTGTTGGACGACCGCGACGAACGGCCCGGCGTGAAATTCAAGGACGCCGACCTGATGGGCCTGCCCATGCAGCTGATCGTTGGCGGCAAGGGTCTGGCCCGAGGGATCGTTGAAGCCAAGGACCGCCGGACCGGCGAAAAGGCCGAACTGCCCGTTGACGGTTTTGCCGCCGCCTTTGCCGCCTGGAAGGACATGGTCTTCGCCGGCTGGGGCCTGCCCGCCGGGGGGATCTGATGCGCCGCCGCCTGTTGCCGCTGGCCGTCCTGCTCTGCGCGACGCTGCTTCCCTTTGCCGCCCAGGCGGGCGCGCCTGTTCCGCCCGCGCCCGGCGGCGGGACCGACTTGCAGGGCAGGGCCGAAACCGGCGATCCCGCGGCGCAGTATGAACGCGGTAAAATCCTGATGCGCGCGGGGCGCGACGGCAACGCGGCGGCCCTGGCGGAATCCGTGGTCTGGTTCCGCAAAAGCGCGGACCAGGGGCATGTGGACGCGGCCTATTTCGCGGGCTATGCCTTCTACTCCGGCGTCGGCGTCGCGCAAGACTACGCCCTGGCCCAGAGATATCTGCTGGTCGCGGCGGAAAAGGGCAGCGCCTCCGCCATGTTCACTTTGGGGCACATGCGCCTGCGCGGGGAAGGCCTGGCCCGGAGCGCCCCCCTGGCCGCCGAATGGTACGCCAGGGCGGCGGAAAAGGGCAACGCCAACGCCCAGGCCGGTCTGGCCATCCTGTACGCCGAAGGCCAGGGCGTGCCCAGGGACGGAGCCAAAGCCGTCAGCCTGGGCATAGCGGCGGCGGAGCAGGGCAACATCACCGCCATGTACAACCTGGGCATTATTTACGCCAAAGGCGAAGCGGTTCCGCGCCACCCGGCCAGGGCCATGTACTGGCTGCGCTATGCGGCGGCCAACGGGTATTTTCCAGCGGCCTTTTCCCTTGGCAGGCACTACTGCAACGGGCTCGGGGCCATGAAGCCCGACCCGGTCCAGGCTTCCCTCTGGCTGCAGGTTGCTCTGACCATGGATCCCAACAGCCGGGAAAGCCTGGAACTATTCACCAAACTCAGTCTGACGCGACAGCAGACGCAGGCCGTCAACGCAACGTTGGCCCGCTGGGAACGCGAAGGCATCCCCATGCCCACGGGGCCGGAACCGCAATAACCATGAGCGACGCCATCCTCACCGTCAGCCAGCTGACCCGCTCGGTCAAATCTTTGCTGGAAGGGGCTTTTCCTTTCGTCTGGGTGCGCGGCCAGGTAAGCAACTGCGCGCGGCCGTCCAGCGGGCATTTATATTTCAGCCTCAAGGACGAGGAAGCGGTCATCAACGCCGTGTGGTTCAAGGGCCAGCAAAAAGACGCCGAGGCTTTCGACCCGCTGACCGGCGAAGTATTCGAGGATGGTCCCCGCCCCGGTCTGGCCGCCGTTCTGGAAAACGGACGGGAAATCATCTGCGCCGGGCGGCTTTCCGTGTACCCGCCGCGCGGCGCGTACCAACTGGTGGTGGAACTGGCCCAGGACGCGGGCCAGGGCCGTCTGCATCTGGAATTCGAGCGCATCAAGACCCGCCTTGCGGCCAAAGGCTATTTCAGCCTTGAGCGAAAACGCCCCCTGCCCCGCAACCCCGACCGCGCCGCCCTGATCACCGCGCCGGGCGGGGCCGCTGTCCGCGATTTTCTGCGCATGGCCGGCGAACGGGGCGTGGGAAGCGAGATGCGCATATACCCGGTGTTGGTGCAGGGCGACGCCGCGCCGAAGCAGATCGCCGACGCTCTGGATACCGTCAGCCGCGAAGGCTGGGCGCGGGTCGCCGTGCTGCTGCGCGGGGGCGGGTCGCTGGAAGACCTGTGGGCCTTCAACGCCGAGTCCGTGGCGGATGCGATTTTCCGCTGCGCGGTGCCCGTGCTGACCGGCGTCGGGCACGAGGTGGACATCAGCATCGCCGACCTTGTGGCCGATGCGCGCGCGGCGACGCCCACCCACGCGGCCCAGCTTTTGTGGGTGGAAAAGCGCGAACTGGCCCAGCGCCTGGACGAGATGGAACTTGGCCTGGGCAGGGCCTGGACGCGCGGCGACGCATGGCGTGAAAGCCGTCTGGCCGCCCTGTCCGCGCGGCTGGGCACCCTGTCCCCGACCCGGGCGCTGGATCGGTGGGAAGAAACGCTGGTCCAATCCGGAAAACGGTTGCACAGCGCCGTCCTCCATGCCCTGGACAGGCGGGACGCGCGCCTGGACGCCCTGGGCCCGCGTCTGCTCCGGGCCGCGGAAGGCGCCCTGGCCCGCGCCGAACGGCGTTTTGACCGTCTGGCGCCGGCGCTGGCGGCCCTTGACCCCATGCGGCCCCTGGAGCGGGGTTATGCCCTGGCCCGCGATACACAAGGCCGTTTTGTCCGTTCCGTCCGCGACGTACATCCGGGTGACGCCCTGGATCTGATGGTCCGCGACGGAACCATCCCGGTAACGGTGAAACCATGAACACCGCCCGCGGGGAGCCGTCCCGCGCCTTCGGCGTTTTGCCCCGCGCAGGCGGGAAGGCCCGGCCCCCCGGCCGCGACAGGTGACAGCATGCTCCACGCGCGCAAATGTTTTTCCCGGTTTTGCATCACGGCGGCGCTTTTCGCCCTGGTCTGCGCACAGACCGCCTGCGCCGCCGGCGTTGCGGCCGTCCCGCAGCGGCCGTCCCCGGTCATTTCCCTGGATATTCCGGCCCAGGTCCACGACGGCCAGGCTTTCGCGGTGTCCCTGACCGCATCCGCCGCGGCGGACGGCACGAATATCCGCACCGTGACGTTTCAATTTCTGGACAGAAACGTCACGGCCGCCGCAACGCCGGTAAAAAACAGACCGTCCGTCGTGGCTGCCACGGCCCTGTTGCCCGTGCCCCTGGGGCACAAGGACGGCCTGTACCCCGTGAGCTGGAACGCCGCCTGCTCCGACGGCGTCCGCACGGGCAGTTCCGGCACCATCCGGGTCGTGCGCAAAGAATACCCCGCGCAGCAACTGACTCTGGAGCAGAAATACGTCACCCCGGACCCGACGCTGAAAGACCGCATCGCCAGAGAAAGCAAACAACTGGGCGCGGCGCTTGGAACCATGAGCCCCGACCGGTTCTGGGTCCTGCCGCTGGCCCGGCCCGTGCCCGGCAGTTTGTCCAGCGTCTTCGGCCTGCGCCGGGTGCTTAACGGCCAGCCGCGCGGCGCGCACAAAGGGTTGGATTTCAGGGGCGCGACAGGAACCCCCATCACGGTTCTGGCTCCGGGAAAGGTTGTTTTGGCCGGCGATTTTTATTATCCTGGAAAATTCGTGGTGATCGATCACGGCCAGGGCGTGGTCAGCATCTCCATGCACATGTCGAAAATCGACGCCGCCGCCGGCCAGCGGGTCAAAAACGGCGATGTCATCGGCCGGATCGGCGCCACGGGCCGGGTTACGGGACCCCACCTGCACCTGGGCCTTTCCGTGCTGGGGCAAAGCGTCGACCCCCTGCCTCTGCTGGAAAAAGGAGCCGACACGTGGGAACCGAAAGATCCGGTAAAGGAAAATCCGTGAACGAAGAGAAGCACAGCTTTGAAAAACAAATGGAGCGTCTGCAACTGGTGGTGGAAACGCTGGAAAAAAGCGATCTGCCGCTGGAAAAAAGCGTCGCCCTGTATAAAGAAGGCCAGATGCTCGCCGCTTCCTGCCGGGAACAGCTGGAAAAAGCGCGCCACACCGTGAAAGTTCAGACCGGGGCTGGTCTGGCGGAATTTGAGACCGCCGGCCCCGGAGCCCCGGGGGCCGAAGAGGAAGCCTGACATGGATGCCGCCACCGTCAAAGCCCGCCTGAAGAGCGAAGCCGCCAAGATTGAAGCGTACCTTGCCGTGTGCCTGGACAGCCTGGACAATTTGCCCGCGGGCCTGCGCGAGGCCATGAGCTACAGCCTGCTGGCCGGCGGCAAACGTCTGCGGCCGGCCCTCTGCCTGGCCTTCGCCAGAGCCTTCGGCCCGGCGGGCCGGGATATGTCCGCCGCCGTTCTGCCCTTTGCCGCGGCCATCGAATGCATCCACACCTATTCGCTGATCCACGACGATCTGCCTGCCATGGACGACGACGACATGCGCCGGGGGCGGCCTTCCAACCACAAACAGTTTGACGAGGCCACCGCCATTCTGGCCGGCGACGCCCTGCTGACCGACGCCTTTTATTTCATGGCTTCCGTCGGGTCAGGGGCGGACGCCCTGCCGCCGGACCGGGTCCTCGCCGCGATCGCGGTCATGGCCGGGGCCGCCGGAGGACCGGGCATGGTCGGCGGGCAGTTTCTGGACATGGCGTACACGAACGGCGCGCCGCCCGACCTGGCAAAGCTGCGGGCCATGCACGCCCTGAAAACCGGCGCGCTGCTGCGGGCGTCCTGCCTGACCGGGGCCATCCTGGCGGGCGCGGACAGCGCGGCCCAGGCGGCTGTGGCGGCTTACGGCGCGGCCGTCGGATCCGCTTTCCAGATCATGGACGACGTGCTGGATGAAACCGGCAACGCCTCCGTTCTGGGCAAACCCGTGGGCAGTGACGCCGCCAATGCCAAAACCACATATCCGTCGCTGCTGGGTATCGAGAAAAGCCTCGCCCTGGCCCGCGAAGAGGTGGAAAAAGCCATATCCGCCCTGCCCCGCGCGGGGGAGGAGACCGCCTTTCTGCACGGGCTTGCCCGGTATGTCGTCGACAGAGAACAATGAGCATCATATGAGCGAACCCTGTATATCCGAGACCCCGCTGCTTTCCTCTCTTGCCGCGCCGGGGGACATCGCGCGCCTTTCCGGCGAGGACCAGGAACGCCTGGCCGCCGAAATCCGCCGGACCATCGTGGCTACGGTGGCCCGCACCGGCGGACACCTGTCCGCTTCCCTCGGGGTGGTCGAACTGACCATGGCCCTGCTTTCGGCCTTTGACCCGCGCAGAGACAAAATCGTCTGGGACGTGGGGCACCAAACCTACGCTTACAAATTGCTGACCGGCCGGCTGGAGCGCTTCCACACCCTGCGTCAGCTTGACGGCGTATGCGGCTTTCCCAGCCGCGCGGAAAGCCCGTATGACCACTTCGGGGTCGGGCATTCGTCCACGTCCATATCCGCGGCTCTGGGCATGGCCCACGCCCGCGATCTGGCCGCCGCGGCAAAAGGCGAAAAGGACGGCAGCCATGTGATCGCCGTCATCGGCGACGGATCCATGACCGCCGGCCTGGCCTACGAAGGGCTGAATCAGGCCGGGGCCGCGGGCAGACGGCTGATCGTCATCCTTAACGACAACGAGCTGTCCATTTCCCGCAACGTGGGCGCGCTGTCCTTTTTTCTCAGCCGCAGCCTGTCCGCTCCCTGGATACGCCGCACCAAGCGCGAAGTGGAAGAATGGCTGTCGTCCATTCCGCGCATCGGTTCCGACATCACGTCCTGGGTGAAAAAAGGCCAGCACAGCCTGAAGGGGTTCTTCACCCCCGGCATGCTGTTCGAGGCTTTTCGCTTCAACTACATGGGTCCCGTGGACGGGCATGACATGAAAGCCCTGACCAAGGCCCTGGATGTGGCCAAACAGGTGGACAAGCCCGTGCTGGTGCATGTGATGACCGTCAAGGGCAAGGGGTACGCCCCGGCGGAACAGAACCCCGTGCGCTATCACGGGGTCGGCCGTTTCGCCCCGGAAACGGGCCTGACGGAAAAAGCGACGGATGCCGCATCCGTGCCCACCTATACGGACGTGTTCGGCAAAACCGCCGTGGAGCTTGCGGAAAAGGACCCCCGCGTCGTGGCCATCACCGCCGCCATGCCCGAAGGCACCGGCCTTGCCGCCTTTGCCGAGCGTTTTCCCGAACGCTTCGTTGATGTGGGCATCTGCGAACAGCACGCCGTGACCTTTGCCGCGGGCCTTGCCGCCCAGGGGTTCCGCCCCCTCGTGGCCGTTTATTCCACTTTTCTGCAGCGTTCGTACGACCAGATCGTGCATGACGTCTGCCTGCAGAATCTGCCGGTCGTGTTCTGCATCGACCGGGCGGGCCTGGTGGGCGAGGACGGGGCCACGCACCAGGGTGTTTTTGACATCGCCTATCTGCGCCACGTGCCGGGCATGACCATTCTGGCCCCCAAAGACGAAGCGGAACTGCGCGCCGCCCTGGTCACGGCCGTGAACCACGGCGGTCCCGTGGCCATCCGCTACCCGCGCGGCGCGGGCGTGGGCGCGGACCGGACGGGCGAAGCATCCCCCCTGCCGCCCGGCCGGATGGAATGCCTGCGCGAAAGCGACAGCGGCGTCGCCGTGCTGGCGGCCGGTCCCGTCGCCCTTGCCGCAAAAGCCGCCGCGGACAGCCTGGCCGCGACGGACGGCAAAAGCGCCGCCGTGTACAACGTCCGATGGATCAAACCGTTGCCGGAAGACGACATCCTGGGCATGGCCCGGTCCTGTTCCGCACTGCTTCTGGCGGAAGAAGCGACTCTGGCGGGCGGCTTCAGTTCCGCGGTATTGGAATTGCTAAGCGACCATGGTCTTTTTCCCGGCCTTGCCGTCAAACGTATGGGCCTGCCCGATAAATTCGTTGAGCACGGCTCGGCCGCCGCATTACGGTCACGGTACGGCCTGGATATCGAAGGCATTATAAACGGGTTGCGGAACTGCTTCCCAATTCCGGAAAAACAGGGTACTGGCGTAAAGACAACACAAAAGACGCCGACAGGTTCCCGATCTCGGCGGAAGTAATTTGCGCGGAACAGCACGTTTTCGGAGCTCACATGGTTGTCATTGTCGGTCTGCTTATCGTTTTTGCCTGCGTCGGCGGCGGCTACGTTATGGAAGGCGGCAAGTTCTCCCTGCTGGCGCATTCGGCGCCGGCGGAACTGCTCATTATCCTCGGCGCGGGGGTCGGATCGTTTATCGCGTCCGGCACCGGGTACTCACTGAAGCTTTCCGGCAAGGGCCTGATCCACATCATCACCGGCCACACGCCCGGCAAGGCCGAATACATGGAACTGATGGCCGTGCTTTTCGCCCTGTTCTCCAAAATGCACCGCGAGGGCGTCATCAGCATTGAAAAAGACATCGAACACCCGGACCAGAGCCCGATGTTCCAACGATATCCGAAAATCGCCAAAGACAAGGACGCCTGCTTTTTCATCGGCGACACGTTGCGCATCTATCTGACCACCGGCAACGCCGGGGAACTGGACAAACTGATGGCCGTGGACATGGAGGCCATGCACGAAGAGGAAATGATCCCCGCCCACGCGGTTTCGCACATGGCCGAATCGCTGCCCGGCATGGGCATTGTGGCCGCCGTTCTGGGGGTCGTGCTGACCATGGCCAAAATCAATGAACCGCCGGAAGTGCTGGGCGCATCCATCGGCGCCGCCCTGGTGGGCACATTCATGGGCATTCTGCTCTGTTACGGCATCGTGGGCCCCATGGGCGCGCGCATGGCCGCCATTGCCACGGAACGCGAGCTCTTCTTCCGCGCCATCCGTGAAGCCGTCGCCGCCGCCGTGCGCGGATCCAGCCCCATGGTGGCCCTGGAATACGGCCGCCGCGCCATCCCCCTGGCCTTCCGGCCCACGTTCCACGAAATGGAACAAAAGCTGAAAGGCGGCTGATGCCCCGAGCGGGTCAAGGAGCCTGCTGCTATGAGCGGTTCATGGAAAGTGGCTTACGCCGACTTCGTGACGGCCATGATGGCCTTCTTTTTGCTGATGTGGATCCTGAACATGGCCCCCAAGGAGACAAAACAGGGGCTGGCCGGCTATTTCGCCCTGAATTCCCAGTTCGATTCCAGCGCCACTTCCCCGGTCGCCAACAACCCCCTGATTCAGAAAGTGACCGTGCTGGATACCCGCGAATTCAAAATGAGCGAGATCGACAAGTCGAATTACGCCATCATCAACGAATTGAAAAATTTCCTCCTGGCCGACGCGATCCCCTCCAACTCCACCGGGATCAGTTCCACCAGCGTCGGCGTCCTGCTGCATGTGACCGGGGATGCGATGTTCAGCCCCAACTCCGTGAATATTTCGCCTGAGGGGGCTAAAATTCTTGATGAAGTCGCCACCATCCTGAAAAAATACAAGGTGTATCTGGTCGTGCGCGGCCATAGCGCCGCCGGGGAGACAGGCGCGCCGGACTATCCGTCCAAATGGGAACTGTCGTCCGCCAGGGCCACGGCGGCCATGCGCTATCTTATCGACAGGGGCGGCATCGATCCGACCCTTGTCCGCGCGGTGGCCTATGCCGACACCCGGCCGCAGGTCGCCGACACGGACCCGGACGCCGCGTCCAAGAACAGGCGGGTGGAATTTTATTTCCACCGGCCGGAAGTCACATCCGCCGTGGTGGGGTACTAGAGTTTGTTCGCACATTGAGGGACTGTGTTCCCCAATCCCCCTGGCAGGGGAGCGGCTCCCCTGCATCCCCGGTGTCCGGCGCGGCGCTTCGCGCCACATGCCGGAAAGCGGATAAACGCCGTCCGCAAGGGGACAGCGACGCGCCTTTCGGGTTTCGTTCTTCCGGGTGATGCAAGTCCCGAAGCTGCAACGCTTCGACCGCCGCAGGGGCGATGTGAGCAAGCCCCCCAGGGTCGGGGCACGGAGAAGCACGTATGAGCGGTTCATGGAAAGTGGCCTACGCCGACTTCGTGACGGCCATGATGGCCTTCTTTCTGCTGATGTGGATCCTCAACATGGCCCCCAAGGAAACGAAACAGGGCCTGGCCGGCTATTTCGCCCTGGACGCGCAGAATGTCTCCAGCGCCACCTCGCCGATCAACGACAGCTCCGGAGTGGTCCGCGTGACCGGTCTGGATACCCGCCAGACGGCGGAAATTGAAAAATCCCACTACGCCATCGCCCGCACCCTGCAGGATTCCCTGGGCCAGACCCTGCCTTCGAACGCGGCCGGGGTCAGCACGAACCGTTCCGGAGTGCTGCTGCACACCACGAGCGATGTGCTGTTCTCGCCCAATTCCGTTGAAATTTCCCCCGAAGGAGCCAAAGTCCTGGCTGAAGTCATCAAGGTCATGAAAAAATACGACGTCTATCTGGTGGCGCGCGGCCATACGTCCAAAGGGGAAACCGGCGCGCCCGATTATCCTTCCAAATGGGAACTGTCCGCCGCCAGGGCCGCGGCCGCGGTTCGCTATATCCTGGCGCACGGCGATATCAACCCCGCTCGCGTCCGCACCGTGGCCTACGCCGACACCCGCCCTCTGGTTCCCGACACCGACGCGGGCGCAGGCGCCAAGAACCGCCGGGTGGAATTCTATTTCCACCGGCCGGAAGTGCTGCCCCCGTCCACAGGATATTAGGGCTTTTTCCCTTTGAGAATGCCCGGCGGATACGCGGCGCAATGAAGCATCCGCCCGCGGGCGAACCGCCGCGCCTTGCCCGCATTCGGGAAATAGAGTTTTGTTTTCCCGCGCTTGCGCGCAATGCGGCATTCCGGAGGCACAAGGCTCTCCGGACCCGCGTATGGCGCAAATCACAAAAGCGCAATGCCCGGGGCGTATCCGTCGGGAAAACCCGGCAGCCGGTTTCTTCATTTCCGCCGCGCGATTTCTTCCTTTTCCGTTGCGCGCGGGAATGGAACAAACCACGGTGCCGCAAAATTTCAGTAGACATGTGTTGTCTGACAACATATAAGAAATCACTATGATGAAAAAAACTCCGCCCGCCCCCTCTCCGCATCAGGAACACGGCCCTTTCGCAGGGTCCTCGTGGGTCAGGAAGCGTTCCCGCAGCCTGGCCCAGGACGTGGTCGACAATATTGCGCAACGCATCGCGGACGGCCAATTGTCCATCGGCGAGAAACTGCCCACGGAAGCGCAGATGATGCTGACGCACGGGGTCAGCAGAACGGTCATCCGCGAAGCCCTGTCCCGCCTTCAGGCCGGCGGACTGGTGGAAACGCGCCACGGCATCGGCACTTTCGTGCTGGCGCCCTCCGCTTTCGCGCCCCAGCACCTTGCCCAGAACGCCATCATGACCCTGCGCGACCTGGTGGCCATGATGGAACTGCGCGTCAGCCTGGAAACGGAAGCCGCCGCCCTTGCCGCCCTGCGGCGCACCGACGACGATATCGCCAAAATGCATGCCGCTGTCGCCCTGTTCGCCAAACAGGTCAGTCTGGGCAGCAACGCCGTACCCATGGACGTCGAATTCCATCAGCAGGTGGCCAAGGCCACCCGCAACCGCTATTTTGAAGAAGTGTACCGCTTCATGGGCCGGGGGACCATACCGCGCAGCCGCATCAATACCGCCCAGTTTGCCGCGCAGGGCCGTGAAACGTATCTGTCCCAATCCAACAAAGAGCATCAGGAAATTCTGGACTGCATCATCCGCAAAGACCCGGAGGGCGCCCGCACGGCCATGCGCAAGCATCTGTTCAACAGCCGCGAACGGTTGCGCAAAGCCTCGGGACTGCCTGAAGACGGTGATTGACCCATGCCGCCGGCACTTGCGCAGCGAACCCTGGCCCTCGCCTCCGTCCCGGAGCATTCCGTGGCCTTCATGCGGGCCATGTCCGGGGGAACCGCCTTTGCCGAAAGCGGCTACCTTTTTTTCGCCTCCAACGACTGGCTGATCGCCGTGGGGTATCCCCTGGAAGGGACGTACGACCCCGACGCCTTCAGCCGCGCCCTGGAAACCGCGTTGCGGAACGCGGATGAAAGCGGCCGTCCTGTGCGCGACTGCTGGGCGATCGCCCCGGAACTGCCCGTCGGCCTTGCCGTGCACCGCACGGAAAACGACGCCTATTACACGCTGCCCGTCCTGGCCCGGCCGCCCCGAAAACTCGCCGGGCCGCTGCGCAAGGCGGCGGTTCTGCTGCGCATTGACGAAAGCCGCGAATTCACACCGGGACACCGCCGCCTGTGGGCGGAATTCATGCAACGCGCGAACCTCGCCCCCCAGCCCCGTGAATTGTTCGCCCGCACCGCTTCCGTGCTTGCCGCGCCCGGAACCGATCTGACGCTGCTCAACGCCTGGGACGCGCAGGGAAACCTTGCCGCCTGCCTGCTGCTGGATGACGCGCCGGAACGGTTCTGCACCTATCTGATCGGCGCGCATTCACGCGCGCGCTACACGCCGCATGCGGGCGACTTGCTGTTCGCCCGCATGCTGGAACGCGCGCGGCAGGCCGGAAAAGAATACATCCACCTGGGCCTGGGGGTGAACGAGGGCATCCGCCGCTTCAAAGTCAAGTGGGGTGGCACGCCCGCGATGCCCTACCAGGCCGCCGCCTGGCAGCCGCCCCTTCTCGCCGCGCCGTCCCCGGCCCTTTCCGCCGCCGGAGCGGCCCCGCCGGGAGTGGGCGAAGCGCTGCTCGACTGTTTTCTCACCCCCATGCTCACGCCGGAATCGCAAAAAACCGGGCTGGTGCTGTTCGGCAAGGCCCTGCCGCCGGAGCAGCGCCCCTATGCCATGCTCTGGCGGCTGGAAAAAGCGGGCAGGGTATCCTGGATAGGCGGCACGGCCCATGCGTTCCGTTATTCTTTCCGAAGCACGTTTCGCAAACTTTTTTCCCGCGTGGACACCGTCATTTTTGAAGGCCCTCTGGACCCGCACAGCATGGCCGCCTTTTCCCGCCAGGGATACAGCCGCGACGGGCGTACCCCGCGCGTCGCCGACCTGCTTTCCGAATCCGAAATCCGGCAACTGGAACGGATTGTGCGCGGGCCGGAAGGAAAGCTGGCCCGATTTCTGAACATGGTCTGGAAAAATCCCGCCGACGTGCGCCACATCCTGGCCGAAGCCCGGCCCTGGTGCGTGTTTTTCACCTTGTGGCACGCCTTTCTTGAACGCCACGGCTGGAACCAGTCCGTGGACCTTGAAGCCTGGGAACTGGCCCACGATATGGGCCGCAACGTCGTCTCCATGGAAAGCATCGACGAACAGGTAGCCTCGCTGGAAAGCGTGCCCATGGACAGGATACTCCGCTTCCTGCGCGGCTGCGCCGACTGGAGAACACGGATGAAAAACAACGCGGCCATGTACCTGGCCGGCGATTTGCACGGCATGATGGGCACCAGCGCGGAATTTCCCACCCGCACCGAAACCGTCATCGGCATGCGCGACCAACGGTTCCGCGAACGCATGCGGCCTTATCTCGAAAACGGACGCTGCGCCGTGTTCGTGGGCACCGCCCACATGCTGAATCTGGAACGCATGCTGCGCGAAGACGGCTTCACCGTCAGCCGCGTGCACCCCACCTGGCTGCACACGCTGCGGGCACGGTTCCGGTAAGCCATGCGCCCCCGGCATCTTTCGCATATCACCGCGCAGGCCCTTGTGCCGGAACAGGTTCTTTCCTATGTGACGGCCGTGGCCGGATCGCGCGCCCTGCTCTGCGGCGATTGCGCGGCCTATGAAAACAACGGGCACCTGGTGCTTGTAGCCTATAAACCCGGCCTGGAACCGGAAACCGGCGACGCCGCTCTGGCGACCATGAACCGGGCCGTGGACGAAGCCCTGGCCCTGGATCCCGCCAGCCTGACCGTACTGGGGCCGGGCCGGACCACAGCCGCTCCGGATGATGCCGCTTTTCGCGCCGACGCGTACTGGGCCATCCCCCTGCCCGCCCCCGCGCCGGGACAGAAACTGCGCAACATGCTGCGCCGGGCTGAACGGGAATGCCGCATCCGGGAGGAAAGCTGGATTGACGAACACACCGCCCTGGTCGCGCGCTACCTTGAAACCCGGCCTCTGGAAACGGGCACCCGCCACATCTACCTCCGTATTCCCGACTATCTCGCGGCCACGCCGGACGCGGCGCTGTTCGCGGCGCGCGCGCGAGCGGACGGACGCCTGCTCGGGTTCAGCATCGGCGATTTCTCCAGCCTGAGCACGGCCATGTACATGTTCGCCTTCAGGGCCGGAACATGTCCGCCCGGCGTGGCCGACGCCCTGCTTCTGGCCCTGGCCGGGGCCGGAACCGCGCGGGGGCACCAGCGTCTGAACCTGGGCCTGGGCATCAACGACGGCATCGTGTTTTTCAAGCGCAAATGGCGGGCATCCCCGTTTCTGCCCTGCGTGCAGACGACCTGGAAGCCGAAGGCACAGCCGGCAACGCCCTCCCGGATCCTTCGGAGCGTTCATGGGCATGACGCCCCCGGTGGAACGCCACTTTCCCCTGCCGCTTCCGACCCCCTGGCGGCCGTCCATCCGCCCTCGTTCCGTGAAAATCTGAGCCGTTTCCTCAGCGGCGGAAAGCGGGAATTTGAATGCATCCAGGTGGAGGTGACCTCCCACTGTCCCGGCCGCTGCACCTATTGCCCGCATACCACGAAACGCCATGTCTGGCGGTCCCGCCATATGGCCGATACGACCTTCGCGGCCCTTGCCCCCCTGCTGCTGCGGACAAACCGCGTCCATCTGCAGGGTTGGGGCGAACCGCTGCTGCATCCCCGGTTCCTTGATTTCACGGCCGCCGCCCGGCGCGCGGGCTGCGCCGTATCCTTCACCACGTACGGCCTGGCCATGACCGACGTTCTGGCGACGAAACTCGTCCGCAGCGGCATCGACATCGTGGCGTTTTCCCTGACCGGCACGGACGAAACCAGCAACGCGGACAGGGACAAGGTGCCGTTCGCCGGGGTCGTCGAGGCCATAGGCAGGCTGAACCGGGCGAAAAAGACCGCGGAAAGCGAAACGCCCCAGATCCGTTTCGCGTATCTGATGCTCGCATCGCGGATGAAGGCGGTCGAAAAACTGCCGGAACTGATGCGGCGACTTGACGTGCCGGTGTCCGTGGTCAGCACCCTGGACTATCTCCCGGAACCGGGAGCGGCGGACGAGGCTTTCGCCCCCGATGACGCCGCGAAAATCGAAAAAGCGCGCGCCGCCCTGCAGGAAGCCGCGGCCAGAGCCCACGGTCTGGGCCTGGCCATCCACTATTCCCTGCCGGGTCCCAACGGGCGTTGCGATTGCAGCGAACATATCCGGAACTGCATGTACGTCGACGCCGAAGGCCAGATATCCCCCTGCATTTACGTGAACCTGCCCACGGACGAAGAAGACCCCCGCCGCCGGGTGTACGGCCGGGTTACGGAACGCGATCCGCTGGGAATATGGCGCGACCCGGATTTCGCGGTCTTTCGCAAACGCCTGGCAGCCTGCGACCCGGACCTGCCCTGCCGGTCCTGTCCCAAACGTTTCGAACGGCTGTTCTGAATCGGAAGAGGCCGTCCCCCGCGCATTCGATGCCGGCCGTCCTGGCCCCCGCCCCGCGGGCGGCCTTGCTCCGCTCGCCGTCTCGCTCCGCTGTCCTGCGGAATGGTCAAATCTCCGCCCACCCCAAGGAAACAGGCCGCTTTCCTGATCACGGAAAACGGCCTGTTGCGGACAAAATTCGGGCCGCTTACGGACGCGGGGACCGCGGACGGCACGCCGGCGCGTCCTCTGCCAGAACAATCCGGAGAGGGCGCCCTTCTCCGGTTCCCTTTACTTTATCCAGCCGATTTCCCGATAGTAGCGTTCCGCGCCGGGGTGCAGGGGCACGGGGGCGCCGGTGCGGGAACGATCCTTGAACGGATTCCAGTTGTTCATGGTGGGGTTTTCGTCGACGAATTCCTTGTGCCGCTCGATCAACGCCTTGGTCAGCAGGTAGATGACTTCCTCGGGGGCGTCCTTGCTGGCGATGATGTTGCCGGAGGTGCTGAGGTCGGGATAGTCGGCGTTCACGCCCCTGTACGCGCCTTTGGGCATGATGCCCTTGACCATGCCGATTTTTTCGGCGTCGTCCAGGGCCCGCTTGGGCAGCGGCAGGAACACCAGATCGTTGGTCAGGGAAATTTCCGTGAACGCGGGGTGGTTGGCGGGAACGCTTTCAATATAAAAGTCCGCCCGGCCGTCGCGCAGCACGTCGCCGATCTGGGTGGGCTGCAGTTGGATCAGCTTGCCGGCTTTACGGAAATCTTCGAACGTTTTGCCGTAATAGCCGAAGATGGGCGCAAAAATGGGTTCCACCTGGCTGCCCTTGGGTTTCATGACCAGGCGGGGCATTTCCTTGGCGGTGAGCACCTTTTCCAGGGTGTCGTTGCCGGTTTTTTCCACATATTCCTTGCGCGCGCAGGCGAAATCGAACTGAACGCTCATCTGGCCAATAGACACTTCGCGGATGTTCTCATGCTTGTGGTTGTAAAATCCCGGCAGGCCGTTCCATGCCCACACGGTGCAGCAGCCGGAAGAAAATGAAATGTCCCCCTTGCCCTGATCAATGACCGTGGGGTTGACCATGGCCGCGCCGCGCGGCACCACCGTGACTTTCGAACCTTTGGGCAGCGCGTCGGTCAGAAAGCGCGAAAGGGTCATGCCCATCTGGTACATGCTGGTGCCCGGCTGCTGGGCCACGATGGTCACTTCCACCGGCTGGGCCAGGGGAGCGGCTGAAACGACAAGGGGAAAGGAGAGGGCGAGGGCAAGGCAGAGCAGAGCGCGCAGCACACGGGAAACTTTTCGCATAGCAATCCTCCGGGGAAAACGCGGGTACGGGTTGTCACGGGAAAACGGCGCCTGTGCGGGATCCTTCTCCCGCACAGGCACCATCCACAAGATGACCTGCCGCGTCAAGAACCACTCGGACGCCCGCGTCAGGGATGGAAGGTCACGCTTACCTCCTTGGGCGAGACATCTTTCAACACGGCATATTCGGGCAAAAGGACTTCCACGGGCAGTTTCTGCGTACCGCTGTGCGCGCCCCGCGGCACGTTGACCGTGGCGATCACGCGCGCCAGCACGGCGGTGTTGGCCGTTTGCGATTCGGGCAATTCCACCGACACCGTGACTTTCGCCGGGCTGATCCGCGTTTCTCCACCCTCGGGCAGGACCACGGTTACTTCGCGGGACAACCGCACCGGTTTTGTGCGCACGGCCACTTCCAACTGCGCGTTCACCTGCGCGGGATCCACCGTGGTGTTTTCAAGCATGGGCACGACCAGCCGCAACATGGAAACGCCCGGTTGGGTGACGCCGCCCAGCGGCACGGGAATTCTGACGACCCGCAGGCCGCTGACCAGCGTTTCCGGCCCGCGCACTGACACCGAAGGCGGCGTAAGCTTCAGGGATTTAATAAAAAAGTCGGAAGGAAGCGTGCCGTCAAAAGTTGATTCCAGCGGCAGAGAACGCGTCTCTATGGCGTCCGCCACAATCTGGATCCGCTGGGGAGTGATTTCCATCACCTCGAACGCATTGGGAAAGGGCAGCATGTTCGGGGTGATCTGCAGCACGTTTGTGCCTTTGACGATGTGCGAAAGATCCAGGGTCACGGAAATGTCGCGCGAATTGAGGCTGCGGGTCAGTCCGGCGGCGGCGCGCACCCGCACGGCCACCTTGTTGACCATTCCGTCGCGGATGATCAGGCTGCCGGGCGCGCCCTTGAATTCCACCCGAACGTCCACCCAGCTGTCCACTTTGTCGCGCACGGTGACCGTATACCAGAGGAACACGGCCATGACGAAGGCTATGCCCATGTACTGCCACTGCACGCCGGCCAGGGAGTGCACCGCGTCGTGCAGCCGCTCCCTGGGATCAAAAGCGCGGAACAAAGGCATTTTCATGCGTGCTTCTCCAAAGCCGACCCCAGCACCCGGCGCAGGCGGGCCGCATCAAGAGGCGCGCTCAGCCTGCCGTGCAGAGAAACCGAGACCGCCCCCCGTTCCTCGGAAACCACGACGGCGATGGCGTCGGTTTCTTCCGTTATGCCCAGAGCGGCGCGATGCCGGGTTCCATAATCCTGCTTGCCCTGCACCATGGTGGTCAGGGGCAGAATGCAGCCCGCCTCCGCCAGCGTCTTGCCCCGGAGGATTACTGCCCCGTCGTGCAGCGGGCCGCCATGCCAGAAAATGGAAATCAGCAGTTCCTTGCTGATCCTGGCGTTCAGATTGACCCCGCCCTGGGCCATATCGCCCAGCGGCACGTTCCCCTCGATGACGATCAGGGCGCCGATGTTGCGTTGAGCCATGTACAGGGCCGCGGCCGCGACTTCCTCAATCAGTTCTTCGTTATGTTTTTTGCGGGAAGAAAAGAAATGGCGGCCCGATCCGACATATGTAAGGGCCATGCGGATGTCGCGCTGGAAAACAATGATGACTACCAGGAACAGTGAATTCAGGAAGGTTCCCAGTATCCATGACAGGGTATTGAACCCCAGAGGCAAGGTGGCGGCGAAAAAAATGATGACGATGAAAAGGCCGTAAATGGCCGCGACCGCCCGCGTGCCTTTCACCAGCAAAATGATGCGGTACAGCAGCAGCGTCACCAGCAGGACATCGACGATATCCCGCCAGCCTATGGTTATGGTGCCCAGCCAGGGAATAAACATGCGCGCCTCAACGGGGTTTCCCTATTTTTTCAACCAGACGCAAGGCCGCCACGGCGCCCGCGACATTGTGGACCCGGTGCGCCGTGACCCCGCGCTCCGCCAGCAGCGCCGTCAGGACGCCCGTTGCCGCATCGCGATCGCCCGGAGCCAAACCGAGAAGTTCGCCCAGAAACATCTTTCGCGATACCCCTATATATAAAGGCCTGTGCAAACTTTGCAACCGTTCTATTGAAGAAAGCAATTCCAGATTCTGAGCGGCCGTCTTGCCGAAGCCGATGCCGGGGTCCAGCGCGATGTTCGATTCCGGCAGGCCGGCGCGGATCAGAACCTCCATCCGCCGCTCAAAAAATTCCAGAACCGCGGCCGTGACGTCGGCGTACACGGCGTGACGCCGCATGGTTGCGGGCGGCGCGGGGCAGTGCGTCAGCACATAGCCGGGCGCATGCCGGGCCAGCACGTCCGCCATGGACGGGTCAAAGGTCCCGCCGGAAACATCGTTAATGATATCCGCCCCCGCATTCAGGACCGCTTCCGCCGTCGAGGCCCGCCATGTGTCCACGGACACGCGCGGAATCGCGGCACCGTTGGCGGTCGGGGCGGGGCCGGCCTCCGCAGGGAGGTCGTGCCGCCAGGCGACGACGCCCCGCACCACGGGCAGCACGCGGGCCAACTCTTCTTCCGGGGTGACCGGGTCGGAGCCGGGACGGGTTGATTCGCCCCCGATATCAAGAATGTCCGCGCCCTGCGTCGCCAGCAACCGGGCGTGAGTCAGGGCGGCGGCCGGGTCGGCGTATCTGCCTCCGTCGGAAAAGGAATCCGGCGTGACATTGACGATGCCGGCCACGAGAAAGGGGGCGGAACCCACGTTCCTGCCCCCCTTCACCATCCATTGCGTCGCCGCGGTCATTCGTCCTCGTCTTTGGGAGGCACGGTTTTTATTTTGGGACGTTCCTGCTGGTCGTCATCTTCCAGGACGAAGTCGTCATCTTCCTCGTCCGGTTCATCCTGCAGGGCGGCCTCGTCGTCCTTTCCGGGGGCGTCCAGGTTTTCGCCCTTGTTGAGCCTGCCCGTATCCGGGGACAATTCTTCGCCCCTAAGCACCTTGTCGATGTCGGCGCCGGTCAGGGTTTCATGCTCGAGCAGGGCAGCGGCCAGCCTGTGCAGGGTGTCGATGTTGTCCCGCAGGAGCTTGTCCGCCGTTTCCATGGCCGTGGTGATGATGCGCTTGACTTCGGCATCCACCAAACGGGCGGTATCCTCGCTGTGTTCACGGTGCGAAACCCATTCGCGGCCGATGAACACTTCCTGGTTCTGCTCGCCGATGGCGACCGGACCGATGGCTTCGCTCATGCCGAAACGGCAGACCATGGACCGCGCGGTCTGGGTGGCCTTGTTGATGTCGTCGGAAGCGCCGGTGGTATATTTGCCGTAAATGATCCATTCCGCCGCGCGGCCCGCCAGGGCGATGGCGATGCGGTGTTCCAGCTCCGTGCGCTCCATGCCGTAGCGGTCGCGCTCGGGCAGCGGCATCATCAGGCCCAGAGCCCTGCCGCGCGGGATGATGGTCACCTTGTGCACCGGGTCGGTGCCGGGCAGCAGCACGGAAACGAGGGCATGGCCCGATTCGTGGTACGCGGTCTTTTTGCGTTCCTCTTCGGTCAGGACCATGGTGCGCCGTTCCTTGCCCATCAGGAGCTTGTCCTTGGCGTTTTCAAAATCGGCCATGGTCACCAGATCCTTGCTTTCCTTGGCGGCCATCAGAGCTGCTTCGTTGACCATGTTTTCAAGGTCCGCACCGGAAAAGCCGGGAGTACCGCGCGACAACACGTCCAGGTCCACATCGGAAGCCAGGGGGCTGCGCTTGGTGTGCACGGCCAGAATCTGCTTTCTGCCGCGCACGTCGGGCAGGGGAACCACCACCTGGCGGTCGAAACGGCCGGGCCGCAGCAGGGCCGGGTCAAGCACGTCGGGCCGGTTGGTGGCCGCGATCAGGATGACGCCTTCATTGGCTTCAAAGCCGTCCATCTCGACAAGCATCTGGTTAAGGGTCTGCTCGCGTTCGTCGTGGCCGCCGCCCAGGCCCGCCCCGCGCTGGCGGCCCACGGCGTCGATTTCATCAATAAAGATCAGGCAGGGAGCGTTCTTTTTGCCCTGGGCGAAAAGATCGCGCACGCGCGAAGCCCCGACCCCCACGAACATTTCCACAAAATCCGAACCGGAAATGGAAAAGAACGGAACCCCGGCCTCGCCGGCCACGGCCCTGGCCATCAGCGTCTTGCCCGTGCCGGGGCCGCCGACCAGCAGCACCCCTTTGGGAATGCGACCGCCCAGCCTGGTAAATTTTTTGGGGTTGGACAAAAAGTCCACCACTTCGGAAAGCTCCTCCTTGGCCTCGTCAACCCCGGCCACGTCGGCAAAAGTGACCCGGGTCGCCTCCTGCGAAACCATCCGGGCGCGGGACCGGCCGAAACTCATGGCTTTGCCCCCGCCGCCCTGCATCTGGCGCATGAAAAAAACCCAGACCCCGATGATGACCAGCATGGGCAGCCATGAAACCAGCATGGTGGTGAACCAGGAAGCCTCTTCCGGCGGTTCCGCTTTCAGGGCCACATGCTGGCCGATCAATTTGGCCACCAGACCGGGGTCATCCGGGGCATAGCTTTGGAATGTGACGCCATCGACGGTTTTGCCAAGCAGCTTTCTGCCCTGCATGGTGACTTCGCCGATTTTGCCGTCCTGAACGTTTTGCAGAAACACGCTGTAATCCATTTTGCTCTGCGGGGCTTGCGGCGCGTTGAAGACGTTGAACAGCGCCACCATCAGCAGGGAAATGATGCCCCATAATATGAGAGTGCGCGTGAATTGATTCAAGGAAAACCTCCGGGTACGTGAGTCGGCCGCTGTCCGGCATCCGGGACAGCGGGCCTTGTTACCGGGACTGTAATCTCTGAGTCGGGTTTTGACAATGAGTCGGCGGAAGAAAAGTGTCCGGCCGGACATTTGCGTCGGAAAACGTTCTCCTTGCAAAGCAACTCCATTGCAAAAGCACTTGAGGCTGAGGAGATGCGATTAATTGCGTAACGTTTTCTACAAAAATAGAAATTGACAACAAAATAGATATAAAAGATATTATCATTTCTTATTATTACTTTAATTAAGTACAGCAATTGAAAATAACAAACAGATTTTTTTATTTGAATAAAACAGTGATGTATTCATGAAAAAAATTGAATACGCACAATCCGTTCTTTTGTTCATAAGTACAATCTGACAGGAGAGTTTTTATGAATGTAGAGAAAAAGGGCCTTACGGAAGATAAAGCCGCTCTGCTTCTTGGCAGCGCCATTTTTCTGGTGGCAATGCTGAATTTTGCGGGTGTCAACTGCCTTGGATGGATCGTCAAGGCCGGCACATGGCTGGATCCGGTCAAAATGTTCGGCGCGACCGCCTCTTCCACCGGAAAAGCCCTCGGCGCCTGGGCGTCCCCTGAAGCCACAGGCTGGATATGCCTGGTTTTGACCTATGCGGTCATCACCGCCCTTCTGGCTGTCGGCGTCAAGCTGATGAACGCCAATGTGGTCGAATTCGCCAAAGCCTTCACTCTGGTCTTTTTCGTGGCGTACCTGTGCTACGGGCTCGGCAACTACGCCTACATCGCGGTGGCGCCCACTCCGGCGGCCCTGGCCAAGGCAAAAATCACATGGTCCATGGGGCTTTCCGGCGAAGCGGGCTACATCGTCGCCCTGATCGCCGGCATCGTCGTGGGCAATTTCATGCCGGGCGTGGCCGAAGCCATGCGCCCCGCCTGCCGGCCGGAAATGTTCGTAAAAATCGCCATCATCATCATGGGCGCGGAATTGGGCGTCAAGGCGGCACAGGCCATCGGCCTGGCCGGGCACGTCGTGTTCCGCGGTTTGTGCGCCATTGTCGAAGCCTACCTTATTTACTGGGCGGCCGTGTACTACGTCTCGCGCAAGTATTTCAAATTCAGCCGGGAATGGGCAGCGCCCCTTGCTTCCGGCATTTCCATCTGCGGCGTTTCCGCGGCCATCGCCACGGGCGGCGCCATCCGGGCCAGGCCCATCGTGCCCATCATGGTTTCGTCGCTGGTGGTCGTGTTCACCTGCATTGAAATGCTGATTCTGCCCTTTGTCGCCGCCTGGGGCCTGCACAGCGAACCCCTGGTCGCCGGCGGCTGGATGGGTCTGGCCGTCAAGTCGGACGGCGGCGCCATAGCCAGCGGAGCCATCTCCGAAGCCCTGATTCTGGCCAAGGCCAAAGCGCTGGACGGGGTCAGCTACGAAACCGGCTGGGTGGTCATGGTCACGACCACGGTGAAGATTTTCATCGATATCTTCATCGGCATCTGGTCCCTGATCCTGGCCTACATCTGGTGCACCAAGCTGGACACCGGCTGCACCACGCGGGCCATGGCATGGTCCGACGTATGGGACCGTTTCCCCCGTTTCGTGTTCGGGTATATTTTGACCTTCCTCATCCTGCTCTTCCTCAGTCTGCAATCCAAGGAGCTGTACGCCCTGGGATCGGGCATGACGGCGAACATCAACTCGTTGCGCACCCTGTTCTTCCTGATGACGTTCTTCACCATCGGGGTCATTTCGAACTTCAGGCGCCTGTGGGCGGAAGGCATCGGCAGACTGGCCGCCGTGTACTGCGTCTGTCTGTTCGGCTTCATCATCTGGATCGGCCTGTTCATCTCCTGGCTGTTCTTCCACGGCATCAAGCCCCCCATCGTACCGTAATTTCACGAGGATACCGATATGCAGGAAGTGAAGAAAGAAGTGACCATGAAGGACGAAATGGAAGCCATGCAGTATGAGCCGCTCAACGATGTCGAGATGAAACTCATCAAATGGAGCATGGGGCTCGGAGTCGGCCTGCTGGTGGTGTTTTACCTGATATCCCTGATGGTGCCCGGCGCACATTGACACGGGAGGAGCCATGAACACCTATCGTCTGCGGTTTATCAGCGGCCCGCAGGAAGCCCTGCGCGCCGAACGGGAGCACCGCGTCAGCGCGGCTTCGCCAGCCGAGGCCCTGGGCACGGTATGCCGCTGGCCCGTGCAGTCGGACAGCCGGCAGACCTGCGCCTGGGCCAGGCACCCCGGCACCAGCCTCTACGATGTGGCAGCCTGGGAAGCGCAATTGCTCGGCGATCCGCCGTCCGCGTAACACACGAAAGCCCGTGCCTTTTTCCGAGTCCCGGGGCCGCAGGTCCCGGGACTTGTTCATCGTGCCGCGCAACGTGGCCCCGCATATCTCTAATAACGACATTTCAAAGAGTTGCCATAGATTTGTCTGTAAAATAGCCGAATAGCGCTTGCTTCATTTATCATTTTCTGATTTATTTCAAAAAGTAATTGTTTTCTTGACCGTTGATCAAATATACGTTTGTCTTTTATTTTATTACTTCTTTTTTTCGTAATCGTTTGCGAAATCCGGGCATTTTCCCGCCCAGCGCCACAAAACCGGAGGGAAAGGTATGGCAGCAGAAAACCAGCAACCTGAAGTCGTACGGGATAAAGCGCAATCACGCCTGTCCGACCTGTGGACCAAAGAAGATTACTGGGCGATCTGGCTCGGTTTTGTCATCGCTCTGGGTGCCGCGGCGCTTATCTTTTTCGCGCAAAAACCCGTGCTGCAGGAACAGGTCGCGAAAGCCAACACAATCCTGGAAACAGAAAAAAACCGCGCGCCCTTCAAAACCATCGCCTTTTACAACGCGGTCGCGGCCAAAGGCAAACTGAGCGCCCGCAACACGGACACGGCCAAATTCCTTTCCGATTTCATCAAAACGCCCCAGCGCTGGCAAGGCAGCCCTTCCCTGGCTTTCATCATGAGCAAGGAAGAAGCGGACGCAAAAAACAAAACCGGCGAAGCCAAAAAGACCGAAACCGCCGCCAAGGCCAAAGCCGCGCTGGAAGCCGCCCAGACGGCGGAAAAAGCGGCGGCTGACGCCGGGTTCAAGGACAAAGCCCTGAACGACGCGGCGCAAAAATCCATCGATGCCTGGCAAAAGGCGGCCGGCGATGCGGCAAAGGCGGCGGCAAGCGCCAAACCTTACAACCTCATCCCCAATCTGATCATGTTCCTGATCGCTTGCGGGCTGTTTTTCTCCATCGGCATTCTGTTCATGGGGCAGAACGTGCCGAAGTTCATGATCGGGTTTGCTTTCGTGTTCGCGTTCGCGGTGCTGGCCTTTTTCCTGGGCAACGAAAGCACCATGCGCAAATGGGGGCTGGGTTCCGAAGCCTGGGCCATCATTCTGGGTCTGATCCTCGCCAACACCGTAGGCACGCCGAATTTCGTCAAGCCCGCTCTGCAGACCGAATTTTACATCAAAACCGGTCTGGTTCTGCTGGGCGCGGAAGTGCTGTTCGACAAAATCGTGGCCATCGGCATTCCCGGCATTTTCGTAGCCTGGGTCGTCACGCCCATCGTGTTGATCAGCACCTTCATTTTCGGCCAGACCGTGCTGAAAATGCCTTCAAAAACCCTGAACATCGTCATTTCCGCCGACATGTCGGTGTGCGGCACTTCGGCGGCCATCGCAACCGCCGCGGCCTGCCGGGCGAAGAAAGAGGAACTGACCCTGGCCATCGGCATTTCCCTGACCTTCACCGCGTTGATGATGTTCCTCATGCCCCTGTTCATCAAGGCCGTGGGCATGCCGGAAATTCTGGGCGGCGCCTGGATGGGCGGCACCATTGACGCCACCGGCGCGGTGGCCGCGGCCGGCGCCGTGCTGGGGCAGAAAGCCCTGTACGTGGCCGCCACCATCAAGATGATCCAGAACGTGCTGATCGGGGTGACCGCGTTCGGCGTGGCCATCTATTGGTGCGCCAAGGTCGAGTGCGTGGAAGGCCAGTCCGTTTCGGCCCTGGAAATCTGGCACCGTTTCCCCAAATTCGTGCTGGGCTTTTTGGCCGTATCCATCATCTTCTCCGTGCTCAGCGGCTCATACGGACCCGACCTGTCCAAAATCATCATCAGCGACGGCGCCATCCGCGGGCTGACCAGCCCCCTGCGCGGCTGGTTCTTCGCGCTGGCCTTCTCTTCCATCGGCCTTGCCACAAACTTCCGCGAACTGGGCCATTACTTCGCGGGCGGCAAACCGGTCATTCTGTATGTGTGCGGGCAGAGCTTCAACCTCTGCCTGACCCTGCTCATGGCCTGGATCATGTTCTACAAGATATTCCCCGAAATCACCGCCAAGATCTGAACCCAATCTGTTGCCGGGCCGCTCCTTCGGGGGCGGCCCACATTTTTTTCCATGCCCGACACGCCCCAACCCTCCGCCACACCGTTTTCCGGCCTTATCCGGCTGGGCATCGCCGTCGCCGTCATCTGGATCATGGTCGGCCATGTCTGCCCGGCCATCATTGAAGCCATCCCGCCGTTCAAGCGGTATGCCGACGAGCTCGACCGCAGAGGCATCCACGGCGGCGCGCTGTTCTACACCAATGTGGAAGAAAACACCGAAGCGGACCTGCAGATGAGCAATACCATCCGTTTTCTGCCCAAAGGGCCGCTACCTCCGGAAAAACCCGCCGCCCCCTGAATCTTTTCCGCCCCCCCTCCCTTTTTCATTGCAGGCGCAGAAATGCCGCTTGCATCCCGCCACAGGAACGGCTAGTAATAAAATCAACGATTTTTCAGGCCGTTGCCTTCATCCGGTGTGTAATTGCGCACGTTGCCTGTTGCAATTATCGCTTAACTGCATAGGTATCATGCGAAACTGTGTTTGTAATTTATGCAATTAGACGCTGGCGCGGCGGCTGCCGCGGTACGCCAAAGCATTTTCTCGGTGGAAACGCTTTGCTGATGCACGGCGAAGCGCGGCGCCATCCGTAAGCGGACAGCGCGGCGTGCATTCGGGGCAAGCCCTTTCGGCTTGTCCGCATCCGGGAAAAGAGATGTCTTCTGTTTTTCGGCTCCATGCGCGATGCAGAATTTTATCGTCAAAAAGCACCAACGGAAGCGCAGAAACAAAACATGAATTCCGGAATGAAACCCTTTGGGCTGAAAACCAAGCTGTTGATTCCCATTCTGGGAATTATGCTGGTCACGCTGCTGGGTCTGGGCGTCGTGGTCACGCGGACCGCGGAACGGGCCTTGCTGGATGCGAGTCAGGACAAACTGCTGAACGCCTCCGTCGTCGTCGGCAACAGTATCCTGCAGCAGATTCAAAGGGCAAAAACAGACATCGCCTTTGCCGCCACGGTCCCCGACATCCAGGTTGTGCTGGACCCGGAAGCCACGGGCGCCGCCCCGACGCGCGAAGAATTCATCCGTGCCGCCAACGGCCTGCTGGCCCGCCTGGGAGAAACCTGCGGCTATTATGAAACCTTTTACGTCACCTCCTGGCGGGGGATTACACTCGCCTGCAGTTTGCCTTCCGCCGTGGGCACGCTGGACATTTCAAACCGCGCCTGGTTTCACGAGGCCATGCGCGACGAAAGCGTCATCGTTTCCGACCCCTTTCGCAGCCGCATCACCGGCGACGCCCTGATGGCCATCGCCACGCGCTTTTATTACGGGGGGCACAGCGGCGCCATGGTCGGCTCCATACAGATCGGCAAAATAACCAAAGCCGCTCTGGAACAGGAAAGCAAAGCCTGGCTGCGGACCGTGATCATTTCCGAATCCGGCATGACCGTGGCAGCCCTGAATGACGCGGATATCGCCAGCCACAGCTATGCCGACGAACCCTGGTTCGCCGCCCTGCGCGGCGCGCCGCGGGGGTTCATGCCCATCACCGAGGACGGGACGGACAAAATGCTGGCCTTTTACCGTCTGCCGGACACCAACTTTTATGCTCTGGCCATAGCGGACACCGACCATCTGCTGGCCCCGGTGCGCACGGTGCTGTTCAGCGGCATCATTGCCCTTGTGCTGGCCGTGCTGTGCTCCTGCGCGGTCATCTACTACACGCTGAACCCCGTGACGGACGACATCCACCGCCTGGCCCGCGCGGCGGAAGAAGTGGGCAAAGGCAATCTGGAACAGCAGATACGGATATCGCGCAACGACGAATTGGGGACTCTCTCGCGTTCTCTGGCTTCCATGCTGGAAAATCTCAAGCGGATGATCCTCCGGGCGGAAGAAGCCACACGCGCCAAAAGCGATTTTCTCGCCCGCATGAGCCACGAAATACGCACGCCCATGAATGCCGTCATCGGCATGGCCTATCTGGGGCTGCAAGCCAATCCCGACGAACGGCAGCGCAATTACCTGACCAAGATCCAAAGCGCCGCCGAAAACCTGCTGGGCATCATCAACGACATCCTTGATTTCTCCAAGGTCGAAGCGGGCCGGATGGAGCTGGATTTCATGACCTTCCGCCTTTCCGGCATGCTGCGGTCCATTTTCGATCTGCTGGATTTCAAGGCGCGGGAAAAAGGCATCGCTCTGGACATGAAAATCGCCGACGACGTGCCGGACGTGCTGATGGGCGATTCCCTCCGGTTGTCCCAGGTCTGCGTCAATTTGTGCACCAACGCCCTGAAATTCACCCAAAAAGGCCGCATCGACCTGCGCGTGGCCGTCCGGGAAAGGCGCGAAACGGACCTGCTGCTGCTGTTCAGCGTTTCGGATACGGGCATCGGCATCAGCGAGGAGCACAAAGCCCTTATTTTCTACGCCTTCTCCCAGGCGGACGGGTCCACCACCCGCCAGTACGGCGGCACCGGACTGGGGCTGGCCATCTGCAAACGCATGGTGGAACTTATGGGAGGCTCCATCTGGGTGGACAGCGTGCCGGGAGAAGGAAGCACCTTTTATTTTACGGCCGCCCTGCGTTCCGGTTCCGAAGAAGTACTGGAACATCCCCGGCCGGCCGCGCAC
Source organism: Desulfovibrionaceae bacterium (assembly GCA_031550605.1). Lineage (GTDB taxonomy): Bacteria > Desulfobacterota > Desulfovibrionia > Desulfovibrionales > Desulfovibrionaceae > FLUQ01. Next base: position 75,736 of record JAVBOK010000025.1, read on the forward strand.
CCCCTGGCCATCCCGCAGGCGGAAAAACTCAGGGTTCTGGTGACGGAAGACAACGAACTGAACCAGGAAATCGCCGTGGAAATGCTGGGCACCATGGGCATTGTCCCGGTCGTCGCCAACAACGGCGCCGAAGCCGTGGCCCTGTGCCAGGAACATGTCTACGACATCATTTTCATGGATATCCAGATGCCGGTCATGGACGGCCTGGAAGCGGCCCGCCGCATCAGGGCCGGGGACGGCCCGCGCGCGGCCGCCGTGCCCATCATCGCCATGACCGCCAACGCCATGAGCGGGGACCGGGAAAAAAGCCTGGCCGCGGGCATGAATGACCACATCACCAAACCCATCGACCACCTGGAACTGGAAGAAACCATCCGGCGCTGGGCGGACACGCCGGATTCCGCGTATGCGCCGCAGGGCTGAAACCGGACCGCGCGGATGCGCCGCCCGGCGCGCGGCGCCGTTGTTCTGATTTCCCGATGAAAAACACACCGCTTCCCGCCGGCTTCGCGAATTTCCGCGAATGCCCGGACCCTGCCGTGCGGTTTGCCGGAGCCAGGGAACACGGTCAACGGCCGCGATGCCCGCACGGTTGGCCGTGCGGGCATCGCGTGTTTCGCCTTGCCGTCCGGCAGGCTCAATTTTTCAACATGCCGGGCAGGGTCAGGCTCAGGGCCGGGATATACGTGATCAGCATCAGGACAAAAACGGAAACAATCAGATACCAGATCAGGTACTTGTTCACGACCTTGCCGATGGAGCCGCCGTGGATGCCCGCGGCCACATAAAGGTTGACTCCCAGCGGCGGCGTGATCATGCCGATGCACAGGTTCACGACCATCACGGTACCGAACAGGATGGGGTCGATCTTCAGGGCCAGAGCGATGGGCATCAGAATGGGAGCCGTCAGCATGATCGCCGCGTTGGTTTCCATGAAGGTGCCCAGAATCAGCAGCATGACGTTGACGATCAGCAAAAAGACGGCCGGATCGCCGGTCAGGCTGGTGACGAATTTGGCGATGGTCACCGGGATCATGTAGCGGGTCATCATGTAGCCGAACGCTGTGGCGCAGGCGATGATGAACATGACCAGGGCGGAGTTGATGGCCGATTTTTTGAACAGGGACGGCAGTTC
>JAVBOK010000078.1:0-15188 GCA_031550605.1 Desulfovibrionaceae bacterium
CAAGTTTTTCCCAAACGGCATCAGAAATGTCGTGTCGTCTATGTGCGGCAGGTGGCATAGATTCCTCGCTTGTAGTTGAAGACAAGCCAAGTATGCCACAAAACTAAATCCTAGGCAATCTCGTGACTACACTATCTAGAAAATTTTCTCCGGAGGCCTGCGCTCGGGTACCACCACGTCGGGCATTTCACCCTTGTTCCAGGCCGGGGAAACGTACAGACCGCAGAAACAGGACCCGTATTCCTCCACGTCCGGTTCGCGGTACGCGCAGGGACAGATGATGTCCCGATCCTTGTCATACTGCCCGGCGGCCAGGCGGCAGGGACAGGCCATGTACCCGTACCGCATCCTGGTCACCAGCAGTTGCTCCAGCAGGGACATGGTCATTTCCATGTCCCTGTTGAAAAAGTATCCCTTCTTTTCCTGCAGGGGACGCAGGGTGTCGTGCAATTCCTGGGGCGACATGGAAAAACGGGGGCCGCTCATAAATGCAACGCCCTGATGATGTCGTCTTTCTTGAATCCCACAATCACCACGTCGCCATCGCTGATGATCATGGTGGGAAAAGACACGCGCGGGTTGTACTCGCGCACCTGCTCCATGACCTGCTTGCGCTCGTCCCCTTCCAGCTGATCCACATACACGCAATCGAAATCCACGCGGTTGGCTTCCAGAAATTCACGCGTGTGCCGGCAGTGCACACACGTGGAAAGCGCATACAATTTGATAGAGCAATCAGACATAGGGCCTCCCTCTCGGCGTATATCGGTACACCATATCAGTACAACAGGGGAAGCGCTCAGGCAAGGGCGTCGGCAATAAAAGCGGCTATGCGGCGGACGCATTGTTTCAGATCCGGGGCGCTTTCCTCCTTTTTGCTGTGCAGGTCGCGCAGCACATAGACCCCGGCTTCGCGGCCGAAACCCACGCCCGGCGAGTCCAGGCCGACCTCCGGCACGCGCCAGGCCACGCGCAGGCTGTGCTCGCCTTTCTGCGCCGTGCCCGCCATATGGACGACGATGTTGTCCTCGTTGTCCTCCCAGGCCAGGCGTTCCCTGTCCGTATCGGGCATGGAGGACCGCATTTCTTCCAGGGCTTCGGCCACGGGCCGCATGTGGACGGCGGCAACGGAACGCATGCTTTCAAAGGCGCTTTCCGCTCCTTTGCCCCGATCCCGGCGTTTGCGCAGTTCCGCCTCCAGTATCTGCGCGGCGTCATCCACGCCCGCGCGGCGGGCGGGCGGACCGGGCTCCGCGTCATCCTTGACCAGGAGTTTGCGCAGCAGAAGCCATACCGCGAAAAGGGCAACGCCGCCCAGAATAAGGTTGATGTACATGCCCCCTCCGTCAGATGTCGCTGCAATATACCACAAAATTTCACGCCCTTCCATACGTTCGGACGCGATTTTCAGAAAAGCCGGGCGAAACCGTTTCAGACCCGCCTGCCCCCCGGCTGAAAGGCCGCGCCGAATTCGCCCCCTCCGTCAGTTACAGCTTGACAAGAATCCGCCCGTCTTTCTAGTGTGTCGGATATTTTGCCAAAAGGACACATCCCCCCGGCCCGGGGGGTTTCCCATCGACACTGTGACAGCAGCAAGGGAGAGCCTTATGTCCAATTCAGATACCCAAAGAACCTATGCACTGATCGGCACCGGCGGGTGCGGCAAAACGACCCTGGCGGAGATGCTCCTCTTCCAGACCGGGGTCGTCAACCGCCTGGGCAGGATCGAGGACGGCACCACCGCCCTGGATTACGAGCCCGAGGAAATCAAGCGCCGGGGCAGCATTCAGCCGGGTTTTGCCACCTATCTCTGGAACAAGAACCGCCATTTCTGCCTTGACCTTCCCGGCGACAATAACTTCACCGGCGACGTGGATTACCTGCTTATGGCCGCCGATGCCGTCGTTTTCGTTATAGACGCCGTGGACGGCGTGCGCCCCCTGACGAAAAAACATTGGGAATCCGTGAAAAAAGCCGGCATTCCCGCCTGCTGCTTCATCAACAAGGTGGACCGCGACCGCGCCGATTTCCCCATGGCTCTTTCCGGCCTGACCTCCATTCTGGGACTCAAGACCGTGCTGCTGTATGCGCCCGTCGGCGGCCAGGCCGACTTTTCCGGCCTGGTGGATGTGCTGGGCAAAAAAGCCCTGCTGTTCCAGCCTGACGGCACGGTCAAAGCCGGCGACATTCCGGCGGACATGGCCGGGGACATGGCCGCCCTGCGCGAAACAGCCATCGAAAACATCGCGGAAAGCGATGAAGCCCTGATGGAAAAATACCTTGAGACGGGCGAACTGACGGATGAAGAAATCGCCATCGGCCTGCGCGCTGGGGTCAGAAACGGCGAACTGGTGCCGGTGATCGCCGGCGCGGCCCTTGAAAACAAAGGCGGCGCGCAATTGCTGGACCTGATCCAGAGCTGCTTCCCCTCCCCCCTGGATCACAAACCCTGGACCGGGCAGGACGGTTCCGAACGCGCCAGCTCTCCCGACGCGCCGGCGGCCTGCTTTGTCTTCAAGACCATCGCCGATCCCTTTGCCGGCCAGCTTAACCTGGTGCGCGTGCTCTCCGGATCCGTGAGCAGCGACTCCAACCTGAAAAACATGACCGGCGGCGACAACGAACGCCTGGGCACGCCCATCCTGCTGGCGGGCAAAACCCAGACCCCGCTGAAAGAAGCCATGGGCCCCGGCGCCGTCATCGCCCTGGCCAAGCTGAAGAGCACCAAAACCGGCGACACGCTCTGCGACGACAAGGCGCCTTTCATCCTGCCCGCGCCCGCGCTGCCGCCGCAACTTATCTCGTACGCCCTCGCGCCCAAGGAAAAGGGCGATGAAGACAAGGTGTACGCCGCCGTGCAGCGTTTGCTGGATGAAGACATCTCCCTGAAGCTTGCCCGCGACGAAGAAACCGGCGACATTCTGGTTTCCGGCATGGGGCAGCTGCACATCGAAATCGCCGTGGAACGGGCCAAACGCCGTTACAAGACGGAAATTCTGCTGAAAACCCCGAAAGTGCCCTATCGCGAGACCATCAAGGGCAAGGCCCAGGTCCAGGGGCGCCACAAAAAGCAATCCGGCGGCCGCGGCCAGTTCGGCGACTGCTGGGTGGAATTCGAACCCCTGCCGCGCGGTACGGGATACCAGTTCGAGGACGGCATCGTGGGCGGCGTGGTGCCCCGCCAGTATATTCCGGCCGTGGACAAGGGTATCCAGGAAGCGTCCGCGCGCGGCTTCATCGCCGGCTATCCCATGGTGGACTTCAAGGCCCGGCTGTACGACGGCAGCTACCACACCGTGGACTCGTCGGAAATGGCCTTCAAGGTCGCGGGGTCCCTGGCCTTCAAGAAAGCCATGGAAACGTGCAAGCCCATTCTGCTGGAACCCATCGTGACCCTGTCCATTTCCATCCCCGACGAATTCATGGGCGATGTGATCGGCGACCTTTCCAGCCGTCGGGGCAAAGTTCTGGGCTCCGATTCGCAGGCGGGAATCACGGAAGTCAAGGCCAACGTGCCCATGAACGAAATCCTGCGCTACGCCCCGGACCTGCGGTCCATGACCGGCGGCCAGGGCGTGTTCACCATGGAATTTTCCCACTACGAGGAAGCGCCGTCCCCGGTCAGCGAAAAGGTGACCGCGGAATTCAAGCGGGAAAAAGAGGAAGAATAGCCGCGGAAGCCGCCGGAGGGGCGCCGCCCCTCCGGAGCGCCCCGCAAGGGACCCGAGGCGCCTTGACCCCGCGATAGGGGGAAGATGCAAAAACGCCGTGGCGCAATGCCACGGCGTTTTTGCATCTCGCGGAACAGGGGCCGCGCGCCCCGCCGGGGCGCGGCCCCGCTCCGCTATTTCCCCGCCGCCTTTCCGGCGGCCCGTCTTTCCTGCATTGCGGCTCTGGCGGCTTCCCATTCGGCTTTGGAAATCTTGCCGTCCTTGTCCGCATCAAAAGCGGCGAAACGCTTGTCCGCTCTCTCGGGCGTCGCGCGCCTGAAGCAGGCCCTGAATTCCTCTTTGGACAGGAAGCTGTCCTTGTCGGCATCGCAACGGTCGAACAGGGGCGTGGAATCGCGTTTGGCCCCCTCTCTTTTTCTTTCCGCGATCCTGGCCCTGGCCGCGGCCATTTCATCTTTGGAAACCCTGCCGTCCTTGTCCGCGTCCGTAGACTCGAAACGCTTGTCCGCATTCTCGGGCTTCATGCGCTTGAAGCAGGATTTGAACTCTTCCCTGGACAAAAAGCCGTCCTTGTTCGCGTCGCACGCGTCAAACCGGTCCCCGCGGGCCTTGCCGCCCTGCGCCGCACCGGCGGCGCCGGCAGAGACCACGAACGCGCAGCAAATCGCTGCCATAGCCAAAACCCTGACTGTCGCTTTGCCCATATATTTTCTCCTTGTTCATTTTCTTCGGCCGGGAATTGTCCGCTGTTCTCCCGCCCGCATGCTCTCCGCTTCATTTTCCCCGCTCTTCCAGAATCGCGACGGCGGGCAGGGTCCTGCCCTCCAAAAATTCCAGAAACGCTCCGCCGCCGGTGGACAGGTACGAGATATCCTTTTCCACCCCGAACTGCTCGATGGCCGCCAGCGTATCACCCCCCCCGGCGATGGAAAAGGCGGGGGAATCCGCGACCGCCCGGCACAAAGCCCGGGTGCCGCTGCTGAAAGGCTTCATTTCGAACACGCCCACAGGGCCGTTCCAGACGAGGGTTCCGGCTTTTTTCACGATATCGGCGTACAGGGCTTCCGTCCTGGGGCCGATATCAAGGATCATGTCGGCGTCGGCCACGTCGGCGGCGTTCTTGACCGTTGCGGGGGCCGTTTCGGAAAATTCCGGCGCCACCACCACGTCCAGCGGCAAAGGTATTTCGCCGCCCTTGGCCCTGGCCGCCTGCATCAGGCGTTTGGCTTCATCCACCAGATCGGGCTCGTACAACGACTTGCCCACGGGGAAACCGGCGGCCTTCAGAAAGTTGTTGGCAATGCCGCCGCCCACGATCAGTTTGTCCACCTTGGCGGTCAGGGCGTCCAGAATGGTCAGTTTGGTGGAGACCTTGGAACCGCCGATGATGGCGACCAGGGGCCGGGCGGGTTTGGCCACGGCCTTTTCCAGCGCTTCCAGTTCGGCGGCCAGCAGCGGCCCCGCGCAGGCCACCGGAGCGAACCGGGCCACCGCGTGGGTGCTCGCTTCCGCCCGGTGGGCCGTGCCGAAAGCGTCCATGGCGAAGATGTCGCACAAGGCGGCGTACCGGCGGCCCAACGCTTCGTCGTTCTTTTTCTCGCCCTTGTTGAACCGCACGTTTTCGCACAGTGCGATCTCGCCGTCTTTCAGGCTGGTCCCGTTCAGATAATCGGCCAGCAACGGCACGGGCCTGCCCAGCAATTCGGCCAGACGGGCCGCCACGGGAGCAAGAGAGAATTCCGTTTCCGGCCTGCCTTCTTCCGGCCGGCCCAGGTGGGACATGACCAGCACCCGCGCGCCCGCGTCCAGGGCCAGTTTCAGGGTGGGCAGCGCCGCGCGGATGCGGGCTTCGCCGGTCACTTTGCCGTCTTTGACGGGCACGTTCAAATCTTCGCGGATCAGCACGCGCTTGCCCCCGAGGGCCAGATCGCTCAGTTTTTTTACGGCCATGGCTGACTCCCTTTCTATGGCTGCGTTGACAAGTTGGTCTTATATGGCGGCATTCAGGAGCATGTTATCACGATGCACCGCTTCGGTATACGAATTCTCGGCGGCAGAGCCGGGGATTTTTTCCGTCCCCCGCGATCTCTGCCCCATGATCTGTCGCAGTTCGGCCGCGGAATAGTTGCACAGGCCTACGCCCAGGGTGGCCCCGTCCGGGCCGTTGATCTTCACCAGCGCGCCCTGGCCGAAGCCGCCGGCCACTTCCGTCACCCCGGCGGGCAGCAGGCTTTTGCCGCCGGTCAACAGAGCCCTGACCGCGCCCGCGTCGACAGTCAGGACCCCGGCCGGGTCCGCGTTGTACGCCATCCAGAATTTGCGGCTGGAAATGGCTTTGAGCGACGGCCGCACCCAGGTGCCGCAAACGGCCGAGGGATCTTCGAAAATTTTCAGCAGAATGCCCGGTTCCCTGCCCGGCACGATATAGGTGGGAATGCCGATCTGGGCCGCGCGCCGCGCCGCCAGCATCTTGGAATGCATGCCGCCCGAACCCAGGGCCGTTTTGGCCCCGCACAGGGCGTTGACATCCAGAGCGTTGATGTCTTCGATGCAGTGCATGATCTTCGCATCGGGGCTGGCCGCCGGGTCCGCGTCAAAAACCCCGGCGGCGGAGGTCAGATTGACGAAAAGGTCGGCTTCCACCAGGTTGAGCAGCAGCCCGCCCAGATTGTCGTTGTCTCCGAACTTCAGTTCCTGCACGGCCACGGTGTCGTTCTCATTGACCACGGGAATGGCCCGCCAGGACAAAAGCGCGGCAAAGGTATTGCGCGCGTTCAGAAAACGCTGGCGGCTGCGCAGGTCTTCACGGGTCAGCAGGACCTGGGCCGAAATCTTGCCCCTGGCGGCAAAGGCCAGGTCGTAGAGGTGCATCAGGCGACTCTGGCCGATGGCGGCGGCGGCCTGCTTGTCCGGCAGGGCCGTGGTGAAGGACAGACCCGCCTTGCGCAAAGCCCCTCTGCCCGCGGCCACCGCGCCGGAACTGACCAGAATGGGCGAAAGGCCCCGGTCGTGCAGCACCGAAAGCTGTCCCGCAAGATATTCCACCCGCTCGTGATTCAAGCCTTCGCCGGACGCCAGCACCGCGCTGCCCACCTTGACCACGATGCGGCGAGCTTTGGCGATAAACTCTCGTTTTTCCTGATTCCAGTCCATAGGCACCTGCATAATGAATAACGATACAAAAACGTGTACGCCAGACGCGGGTGGAGCGCAACACGCCGCCAAAACAGCGAGAGGCGCTTTCCGCCCGACGCAACGGGGGCAGATAGATGACAAACCCCGCAAAGCCGGGGGTTGCCGAGGCACGCCCGCTCCGGCGCCTACCGGCGGGAGGAAAGGGCCTTGTGCGCGGAATGCTCAGTCCCGTTTTTTCCGCCTGGCGAGACTCTTCTGCCGCGCCCGGCCGATGCCCAGAAAGCCGTCGGGCACATCCCTGGTTATCACCGAACCCGCGCCCACGAACGAACCTTTGCCCACAGTCACCGGCGCGACCAGAGAAACGTTGGAACCCACGAAGGCCCCTTCGCCGACCGTAGTCCTGTGCTTGCGCACCCCGTCGTAGTTGCAGGTGATGACCCCGGCCCCGATGTTGGAACCCGCGCCGATATCCGCATCGCCGATGTAGGCCAGATGGTTGGCCTTCGCGCCTTTGCCCAGGCGGGATTTCTTGATTTCCACGAAACTGCCCACATGCGCGCCCTCTTCCAGAACCGCGCCGGGCCGCATGCGGGAAAAGGGTCCGGCAACGCAGTGCCCGCCGATCCGCGCGCCGACCATATGGCAGAAAGAATGGACCACGGCCCCGGTTTTGACCTCCGTATCTTCCAGATAGCAGTGGGAGGCCACGACCGCGCCACGGCGCACCGCGCTGGCGCCGTACAGTTCGCAGGGGCCGGTCAGTTCCGCGCCCGGCTCCAGGGTGACGCGGGGACCGACGCGCACGCTTTCCGGCGCGCGGACCAGCACGCCGGCCGCCAGGGCCTGCCGCACGATGCGGCCGCGCAGCATTTCTTCCGCGGCGACCAGTTCCGCCGGGGTGTTGACACCCAGCAGGTTCATGTCGTTGCCGCCCTCGATGCCGGAAACGGCCAGACCTTCGGCTACGGCCAGTTCCACCAGATCCGTAATGTAGAATTCGCCGCTCTTGTTGGCGCATCCCAGGCGGGGCAGCAACGCATCCGCGGCGGCGACGCGCAGGCAGTAAATGCCCGCGTTGATCTCGCGGGGGCAGGGGCCGTGGCGCCCCTCGTCGTAATCCCTGGCTTCGACAATGGCGGCGACCTTGCCGTTTTCGCGCACGACCCGGCCGAAAGCCCCGACGTCCGGCGGGATCAGGGTCATGAAGGCCAGGTCGGCTCCTTCCCGCAGCGCGGCGTCCACAAAGGCCCGCATGGCTTCCGTCGTGATCAGGGGGGTGTCGCCGTTGACCACCAGCACATGGGTCACCGCCGCCGCCGCAAGCTCCGGCCAGACCGTCTGCAGGGCGTGTCCCGTGCCGAGTTGCTGTTTCTGTTCCACAAAACGGGTTTCGTCCGCGCCGAACAGTGCCCGCACGGCGTCCGCCTTGTGCCCGATCACGGTCCAGAGCAGCGACGGGGATATGGAAGAAAGCGCGTCCAGCACATAGCGCAGCATGGGTTCACCGAGCATGCGGCGCAGAACCTTGGGATCGTCCGAATGCATGCGGGTACCTTTGCCCGCCGCCAATACCACCGTGCCCAAACGTAGCGCCATGACGAAACTCCTGTTTGTGAAGTGTGCCAGTATACACCGCCCGGCCGGAACGCCGCAAGGGTTTCCCCCGGCGGCGGCGCGCCCTCCGGCCGGAAGAACCGGACCCCCTTGCCTTTGCCGCCGCTTTGCCGCATGCTGCGCCCATGCCCTTGACGATGACCGTTGCCCCGGATCAGGCGGACCTGCGCCTGGACCTCTATCTCGCCCGCGTCCTGCCGGATTGCAGCGCGCGGGGCGCGAAACGCCTGCTGGACCGGGGCCTGGTCCTGGTGGACGGCATTGCCCGGCCCGCCCGTTTCCGGCTGCGAAAAGGCGATGCGGTCACGGTCCTGCCCGGGGAAATCCCGCGGGACGCGGCCCTGCTTGCCTCCGTGCGCCTGGTGCTGACGACAGGGGAATACGCCGTCTTTTTCAAACCCGCCGGGCTGCACACGGCGCACGTGTCGGGCAGCGCCGCCGCCAGTCTTGAAGCAGCCCTGCCCGCCGTCTGGCCGCTTCTGGTGCGCAGCGGCAACGCCGCTTCCGCACCGCCCCTGCCGGTCCTGCTGACCCGCCTGGACGCCCCCACGTCCGGCCTGATTCTGGCATCTCTTGCTTCTGAGGCGGCGCAGCGCTTTCGCCGTCTGGAAGCAGGCGGCGCGGTGGAAAAAGAATACGCCGCCGTGGTCCGCGGCCGCCTGGACGCTCCCTTGCTGCTCCGCCGCCGCCTGGATACGGCCGGGCACCGCAAAACCAGGGTTCTGGCCGGCGACGACCCGGATACGGCCCGCCATACCCTGGCCGAGCCGGCGGGCGACGCATCCGCCCTGCCGCCGCCCGGCGCGCTGGAGCAGGGGGAGGAAGCGACCCTGATCACGATCCGCATCCGGCGCGGCGCCAGGCACCAGATCCGCGCGCACCTTGCGGCCGCGGGATTTCCCCTGGTCGGGGACACGCTGTACGGCCCGCCCGCGCCGGACGGCTGCCCGCTGTATCTGCACCACGCCCGCCTGTCTTTCCCCGGCCTGACAGCGCACTGCCCGCCGGAATGGGGCCGCGGCCGCGCGTTCTGACCGCGCATTCCCCTTTCCCCCGGCCGGGACAAGCCGTCCACGATGGTAACCCTTGCTTTCCCGGCCAAGATGGGTATACTCTTCACATGAAAGAGCTGCTTGATCTGTTGGAAGAACGCGTTACCGCCCTGTTGGAGGAAATACGCGGTCTGCGGCAGGAAAATGAAACCCTGCGGCGGGAACTGGCGGACAAGACCGCGCCTTTGGCGGAAGAAATTCGTTCCCTGCACGACGCTCTGGCCCAGGAACAGGCGATAAAAGAAGCGGCCGCGAAGCGCATTGACGCGCTGCTGCTCCGCATCACAGAGCGCATACCGGAATAGGCGGCCCGGCATGGCCCACTATAGCTTCACTGTGCTGGGAACAGAAGTCTCTTTCAAGGCCGAAGCCGATCCGAAACGGATAGACCAGGCCAAAGAACTGCTTGAAGAACGGTATTATCAACTTCAGCAGCACGGAAAACAGCTGAGCAAAGAAAAACTTCTCACGTTCCTTGCCCTGGCCCTTGCGGATGACATGCTTCAGGCCAGGGAGGAATTGGAAAAGTCGGAACAGAAACTGCAGTCGCTCTTGGATACCTTGAATGCCAAAGGCTCCGTACAAAGCCATTTGGTGTAGATATGGTCAGCTACCCTGGGACGCACGTGATGCCTCGTTCACTGCAGGCCTCACAAGCATTAAGAACAGGGGAACAACGCTGGACCGGTGTGCATGCCCGGCCTGACCGGGAAGCCTGAAGGGCCAACCGCGTTCTCCACCGTAGGAGCTAAGGCCCTGCGGAGAACTACGCACACGACGTTCTGGGGTGCAACCTTTTCCAAGCACGGCTGCTGTCTGCCAGCCCCGTTTCCGTCCTGTTGCCCGGATTCATCCGGGGGACGGCGCGGGGTTTTTTATTGCGCCCCGCGCCGGACGCGCGGCCACGCGGGCCGCTTTGACGATCCGGCCCCAGCGGCCGCATGGACGGTACTTCGCCGCCCGACCGGTTCCGGACGGATATCCGAGACGATACATGAGGAACTGATATGGACATGTCGCACTCCCTGCTGGTCGCAGGCAGCATGCTGGCCGCAGCTCTGGTTGGATATCTGCTGCATCATGCCCTCAACGCAAAGCGCTTGAAGGACGCCAAGGATTTCGCCCGGCGCATTGAAGAAGAAGCGCGCAAGGAAGGGCAGGCCCAGAAAAAAGAAATTCTCCTGCAGGGCAAATCCGAACTGCTGGAATACAAGCGCCAGGCCGAACAGGACCTCAAGGAACTTGAGCGCGATCTGAAAAACAAAGAGAAAAAACTGGAAGACCACGGCGAAAAACTGGAAGAAAAGCTCGAAAAAGCGACTGAAAAAGAGCACGAATTGCTGCTGATGGAAAAGGACCTGGCCCGCAAGGAACGCGCCCTGGAAGAAAAGGACGTGCAACTGGCCGAAAAAATGGCCGAGCAGGAACGCCGGCTGCAGGAAGTTTCCGGCCTGACGGCCGAGGAGGCCAGAGCCCGGCTGATGGAAGAAATCGCCGCCCGCACCCGGCATGAAGCGGCGAAAACCATGCGCGTCATCGAAATGGAGGCGCGGGAAACCGCCGACCGCAAGGCCAAGGAAATCATCGCCAACGCCATCCAGCGCTACGCCGGCGAATATGTCGGCGAACAGACGGTCACCGCCGTGACCCTGCCCAGCGACGATATGAAAGGCCGGATCATCGGCCGCGAAGGCCGCAACATCCGCGCCCTGGAAGCGGCCACCGGCGTGGACCTGATCATTGACGATACGCCGGAAACCGTGATTCTTTCCGCGTACAATCCCCTGCGCCGCCAGGTGGCGAAAATGGCCCTGGAACGCCTGATCCAGGACGGCCGCATCCACCCCGCCAGGATCGAGGACATTGTCAAGAAGGCCGAAGAGGAACTGGACGTGCAGATCCGCGAAGTGGGCCAGCAGGCCACTTTTGACGCCGGGGTGCACGGCATCCACCCGGACGTCATGCGCCTTCTGGGCCAGCTCAAATACCGCACCAGCTTTTCCCAGAACGTGCTGCAGCATTCGCTGGAAGTCTCTTCCCTCTGCGGCATGATGGCGGCGGAACTGGGCGTGGATGTCAAGAAAGCCAAGCGGGCCGGCCTGCTGCATGACCTGGGCAAAGCGGTGGACCACGAAGTCGAGGGCCCGCATGCCGTCATCGGCGCGGATCTGGCCAAAAAATACGGCGAAAGCAAAGAAATCATCCACGCCATTGCCGCGCACCACGAGGACGTGGCCCCGGATTCCATCCTGGCCGTGCTGACCCAGGCCGCGGACAGCCTTTCCGGCGCCCGGCCCGGCGCGCGCAAGGAGCTTTTGCAGACCTACGTCAAGCGCCTGGAGGATCTGGAAGGCATCGCCGCCGGGTTCAACGGGGTGTCCAAAGCCTACGCCATCCAGGCCGGGCGGGAACTTCGGGTCATGGTGGATTCCGAATCCGTGGACGACGACACCACCTATCTGCTGTGCAAGGATATCGCGGAAAAAATCGAGCAAAGCCTTACCTACCCCGGCCAGATCCGCGTTACGGTCATCCGTGAACGCCGGGCGGTGGGCATCGCGAAATAGGCTCAGTTCCCATCACTTTGGGGGACTGTGTCCCCCCGATCCCCCTGGCAGGGGAGTGATTCCCCCGGACGGGGTCTGGGGCGGGAGCCCCAGGAAAGTAGTGAGGCCCGAGCCCGGTTTTGTTGGGGCCGGCTCGGGAAGGCGGGGCGGAGCCTCGCTTTCCCGAGGGCCTCGGGTTCCTTGCCCCGCAACAACAGGGAAATTGAGGGGATATCAGAGACCTGAGGGGGCGGCTCGGCCGCCCTTTTGTTTCCCCTTGCCGGCCGCGCCTCCGGCGGCCGCCCACAGAGAAGGAGGCCTGTATGTCCTCATCGCAGACCACCCCCATTGCGGTACCCTTTTATAAACTGAGTCCCGGCGGAAACCCCACGCTGCTGGTGCCCGCCGCCGCCCTTCCCGCCGGCATTTCCCGCGCGGCCGCGGCCGCGGCCCTGATGGACGCCGACCATCTGGGCGCGGAGCAGGTGGGTTTCATCAGCCAGGACGCGGAGCCGCCGCGCCTGGACATGATGGGCGGAGAATTCTGCGTCAACGCCTGTCGCGCCGCCGCGCTTCTTTTCGCCCGCATGGAAAAGCTTTCCGTTGTAGAGGTGCGCGGCACGAGCCGGGGTCCGGTGCCCTGCGCCTGGGCCGGCCAGATAGCCGCTTCCGGCTGCGCCGCCCCCCTGCTGGCGGAAGCGCGCATGCCGCCGGGCGGCCCCTGCAGCGCCGCCGTCGCCCTGCCCCTGCCGCCGGTTGCAGCCATCGAAGAACCGGAACAGGGCTGCGCCCTGGTCCGTCTGCCGGGCATTGTCCACCTGCTGCTGGATACGGCGACGCATCCCCTGCCGCCTCCGCCGGACGGCTGGCGAAAAGCGGCGCGGGATCTGCGCGCCCGCCACGGGCTGGGCACGGAAGAAGCCGTCGGCGTCATCTGGCACGAGCCGGTGAAAGGCGAGGACGCCCGGCGCATCCATCCGGCGGTGTGGGTACGGGATACGGATTCGCTGGTCATGGAAACGGCCTGCGGGTCCGGTTCGCTGGCCCTGGCCCTGCTGATCCGGAAAACCCTGGACAGGGACGCCGTCACCGTGCGCCAGATCAGCGGCCGGGATTTGCAGGCGCGTTTCGAGCCGGGCCTGGCCTGGATCGACGGCCCCGTGATCCTGACGGCCGAGGGCACGGCGTACCTGTAGCCGGCGGCGGGAGGTACCCGGTATCCGGGCCGGGGTGCTCCTGACGGCCGAGGGCTCGGCGTACCCGTCGCGGCCGGATCGTCGCGGGGGCGGTTGGAAGATGTCCCCGACGGCCGAAGAGGCGTGGCCCTTTGGGAAATCCTGCCGCGGGCGGCCCGGCACGCGGCGCGCTTTCGGGGTCAGGCAGGCCGCGTGATCTGCCGCGTCCCGGCCGGCCAGGGGCCTCTGCCCGGCGGAACGGGACCGTTTCTGCCGTTCCGGCCCGGAGAAAGACCGCGCGGGATGTCACAGTCCCAGCCGGCGCAGCACGCGGCGGTCAGGGGTGAAGGGGTTGCGCTCCGCTTTCACGGCCAGGGGTTCCGCCATCGAAAACAGCGCGCCGCCACCGGCGGCGGCCGTCTTGCCGGTGCCGGCGTCCCGGCAATCCGCCGCGCAACGGGCAACCGCGTATTCGGCCAGAACCTCCAGACTCAGCACATCCGCCACGTTATAGGCCAGCAGGGTTTCCAGTACGCGGGGGTCGCGCGCGCTCTCGTACTCCCGCCACAGTCTGACCGCGGCCCAGCCGTCCACGCCGTCCAGGTCCCCGCGCCCCAGCCCCAGGCGTTTCTCCACGTTCTTCAATCCGCCCCGCAGCCCCAGGGCGCGGAACACCGGCAAAAGGTCCAGATGCCCCATGTCGCCCCTGTCCAGGGGAATGCGCAGCCCGCGCCGCAACAAGGGCGCGTCAAACCCCCGGCCGTTCCAGGTCACCAGCAGCGCATACGGCAGGATATCGTCGGCGAACGCTTCAAGGTTCACACCCTGCACGTAGGTCCGCACGCAATGGCCGTCGTACAGGGCGATGGTGGTGATGCAGTCTTCGGACCAGGAAAGGCCCGTGGTTTCAATATCCACATACGCGGCCTTCGAGCGGAAATGGGGGAAAAGCCGCCACTGCGCCGCCGGGGGCAGAGCGTCGCCGAACCAGCGCACGTCGCCGGCGGCCAGGCGTTCCCGTGATTCCCTGATCCCCTCGCGCAACGCGCGGGCTCTGGCCGGGGAAAAAGGGAGAGGCAGGTTCAGGGCGTCGGACCAGGTCCGGATGCCGGCGGCGGCCAGTTTGGCTTCAAAGGCCGCGCCCACGCCCGGCAGATGGATAAAGCAGGTTTCAAGCATGCAGCCGCGATAGCACGCGGCCGCGGGGACGGCAAGGACCGTGCAAACGGAAAAAGGGACAGCCGTCAAAAGGCCATCGTCACCCGGTCCTCTTCCTTGGCCGCCAGGCGTTCCACCGAGCCGATGACCCAGGCGTCCTGCTGCATGGCCGCCAGGCGGTGCATGACTTCGTCCCGCGCCTCCTGGTCCACGACCAGCACATAGCCGATGCCGCAGTTGAAAATCTGCAGCATTTCCGGCCAGGTCAGCTTGCCGGCGTCCATCAGCCAGGTGAAGACGGCGGGCACGGTCCAGGAACCGAAATTGATGGCCGCGCCGGTCTGGCCGGGCAGCATGCGGGGGATATTGTCGTAAAATCCGCCACCCGTGATGTGGGACATGCCCTTGACGGGCAGGTCGCGCAGCAGGCTGCGCACGCAGTCCACGTAAATCACGGTGGGTTCAAGCAACACGTCGCGCACGGTTTTTTCCGTGCCGGGCAAAACATCGTCGCCCTTCAGCCCGCTTTGGGTCAGAATTTTGCGGACCAGGGAATACCCGTTGGAATGCACCCCGGAAGAAGCCAGGCCGATCAGGCTGTCCCCGACCCGGACCGTGGACCCGTCCACAATTCTGGCATTGTCCACGATGCCCACGCAGAACCCGGCCAGATCGTATTCGCCCGGCGCGTACATGTCCGGCATCTCCGCGGTTTCTCCGCCCAGCAGGGCGCACCCGGCACGGCGGCAGCCTTCGGCCACGCCGCCGACCACGGCCGCGGCCCGGTCCACGTCCAGCTTGCCGGTGGCGAAATAGTCAAGAAAAAAAAGCGGC
>JAVBOK010000105.1:0-13497 GCA_031550605.1 Desulfovibrionaceae bacterium
TTCTTCGCCTGCCTTGGCGGCGAAGCGCCGGCCGCGGCCCGCGCGTCGCCGGCCCCGCTGGATGCCGCCGTCGCCGATTTTTCCG
The DNA here is from genome assembly GCA_031550605.1 of Desulfovibrionaceae bacterium. Lineage (GTDB taxonomy): Bacteria > Desulfobacterota > Desulfovibrionia > Desulfovibrionales > Desulfovibrionaceae > FLUQ01. Next base: position 86 of record JAVBOK010000105.1, read on the forward strand.
CCCAGGGCAAAGACGCCAGAAAAGCCGGCCTGCGCGAGAGTTGGGAAAAACTGGCCGCACGTTTTGCCGGCCTGCGCAAGGGCGCTGCCCCCCCCGCCGCCGCCAGGGCCGCCTTTTATGAGGCGCGCAGCCTGGAGGAACTGGCAAGGCGGTCCCGAAACGCCAATGATTTTCGCAAAGCCGAGACCGCCCTGGCGGGCATGGCGAAAACGTATCCCAAAAGCCCGCTGTCTCCGGAAGCATCCCGGCGTCTGGCCGCCCTGCGCGATGACGCGCGGGACGATCAGCCCGAGCGGGCGGCGGCGCCCCAGGGGAAAAAAACCCCTTCCCGTCCGGGCGATCCCAAAGCGGCCGCCGCGCTGTACCAGGCCGCGGCCGAAGACTGGCGCGCATTGCTGCGCAACAGCCAGCGGGGGAACCTGCGCGACCCCTGGCTGGACCTTGAACGCCGGTTTCTGGCCGCGCTGGACAAGGATCCGCAAGGCTCCGTCGGCGCCAAGGCCCGGTTTCAGGCGGCCCGCTGCCGCGAAGAACTGGCCGGCCGCTCGTATCTGGCTTCCGACTGGCGGCACGCGGTCAGCCAGTATCTGGCCCTGGCTTCCGACTTTGCGGATTCCGACCTTGCTGACGACGGCCTTTTCCGCGCGGCCTTCATTCTGGCGAAACGGCTCGATGATCCGGAAGGCGCGCGCGACGCCGCGGAGCGGGTTCTGGCCCGCTATCCCCAGGCGGACATGGCCGGCAGCGCGCGGGAACTGATCGCCAGCCTGCCCCCGGCCCCGCCCCCGCAGCCGCCGGCGGGCAAAAGGCCCCTTCCGCCCGTGGCGGCCCCGGCCCCCGCGGGACCCGCCAGGCTGCGCGCCATCAACGGGCAGGGCACGGCAAAACGCGCCACCGTCATTCTGGAACTGGACAAAACCGCCGACTTTACCCACCAGTGCCTGGGGCCGACGAAAAAGGGCGCGCCCGCCAGACTGCAGATCGATTGCAGCGCCACCCGGCCGGGCGAGGACCTCAAACCGACCCTGACGCTGCAGGACAAGGCCGTGCCCCGCGTGCGCACGGCCCTGGCGGATGCCGGGTCCGGCAGGGAAGGCCCCCGGACCCGCGTGATCATTGATCTGCCGAAAATCCGCGAATACACGGTCGCAATCCGCCTTTCGCCCCCCGCCATCATCGTGCAGGCGAGCCGCGACGCCGATCTTGCGGACGGCCTGACGCCGCCCGGAACGGAAAAAAAGGGCCCCCTGCTGCGGGGGAATTTTTCCGGAAGCGCGGAGCAGGCCAGACCCGGCAGTCTGGTGGAACAACTGGGCCTGACCGTGCGCACCATCATGATCGACCCGGGACACGGCGGCAGGGACCCCGGCGCCATGGGCAACGGCATCAGAGAAAGCGCCCTGACCCTGCGTCTGGCCAAAATGCTGGGCGAACGCCTGCGCAAAGCCGGGTACGCGATACTCTACACCAGGGAAAAAGACGTCTATGTGCCCCTGGAACAACGCACGGAAATGGCCAACAAAAAGAAAGCCGACCTGTTCATATCCCTGCACGTGAACGCCAACCCCGACCCCGCGATCAACGGCCTGGAAACGTATTTTCTGGACCTTGCCCGCACCAGCAGCGCGGCGACGGTCGCGGCGAGGGAGAATGCGGTTTCCGTCAAAAGCATCAGCGATTTGCAGTTCATTTTGACCGACCTGATGCTCAGCACGAAATTGCAGGAATCAAGGGAACTGTCCCGCCTGCTGCACGGCAGCGCCTGCGCGCGGGCTCAAAAAGCCGGTTTTTCCGTGGCGGACAACGGCGTCAAGTCGGCGCCGTTTTATGTGCTGATGGGCGCGCGCATGCCCGCCGCGCTGGTGGAAATCGGCTACCTCAGCAACGCGGCCGACGCCAGACGCCTGCAGTCGGAAGCGTACCTGGAGCGCCTGGCGGACGGCCTGGCCGGCGGCGTCACCGCATACAAGCAGAAACTGGCGAAATTCGCCGCCAGGTAACCGCAGGCGACCGGTTACCGCACAGGCGCTGCGGTCCCGTATTCGGGCTTGAGGATCTTTTTCTCTTCCGGTTTCGCATCCCGGTGCTCTTTGCGCGCGTCCGCATACTTGGCCTGCAGACTCGGCAAATTATCGAGAAACCACTTTTGCCCTTCCGGCGTATTTTGCACCCATCCGCACCAGGCCAGATCCTTTCTGAACGTTTCATCCGCAGTGTCCGGCACCGGGACGAAAACGAACCGGGCCTTCCACCACCCCATGCGCGGAGAAACATAGACATAGGACACTTTCCCGGCCTCCAGGTCGGCTTCCAGCATTTCGCCGGACTCTCCCCCGACGACATACAGATGCTTGCCCGGCGTCGTCCGGTGCAAATATTTCGTTTTGGCCGAGATGACCGCCACGTACCGCAGCGCGCCGTCTTCCGCCGCTTCGATGACCGGAGCCTGAATCGCGCCGCCGAATGAAGTCGCCCTGAAAAAGACCACGGCGCTTTCATCCGCGTCAACCGTAGCGTGCACGGCGGCGGGATCGGCCGGCTGCATCAGCTTGCTGGCGCATCCGGTCATCCCCAAACAGGAAAAAACAGCCAGAACCATGACCAATCCGCGCATATGCTCTCCATTTTCGTCGAAAAATACGCCCTATCCGTGATTCTTTCAAGGCGCGGTCCGGCGGCAGCGCCCCGCTTGCGCGGGTCCCGCCGCCTTGACGGCGTGTTCGCATAAAGATATTGCATTGTGTTGGCTGGCGGAAGCGACGCGCTGCTCCGCGGCCCCCATAACGACAGGTATTGCAAGGAGCATTTCATGCGTAAAAGTCTCTTCCTCGCCGTCATCTTCAGCCTGCTTGCTGCTCTCCCGGCGTACGCCGCTGAAGGCAAAATAGGCGTTTTCAATTCCCGCGCCGTGGCCGCCAAGTGCGAGCCGCTTTCCGCCGCCCAGAAAAAGCTGGAAAACCAGTTCGCCAACGAAAAGAAAACGCTGGAAAATCAGAGCGCCGCCCTGAAAAAGCAGGCCGACGAATTGCAGAGCAGAACCGCGGCCCTGTCGCCGGAAGCCCGCGAAGACAAACGGGCCGCCTTCCTGCGCGCCAAACGCGATTTTGAGGACCGGTATCAGGCATTCGCCCGCAAGGCCGAAGCCGCGGCCATGCGGCTGCAGCAGGATTTCTCGCAGCAGATGTTCAAGGCGGCCCAGGATTACGGTTCGCGCAAGGGCTATTCCATCCTGCTTGACTCCTCCATGGGCGGCCCCATCTATTACGACAAATCCGTGGACGTCACCGAAGACATGATCGCGGAGATCAACCGGGTGTACAAAGCCTCCCCGGCCACGGGCAGCCGCTGATCCATGGCCTGGACCCTTGCGAAAATCGCGGCGGCGCTCGGCCTGACCCTCAGGGGAGAAGACTGCCCGGTCGCGGGCATCAACACGCTTGAAACCGCCGGTCCGGACGAAATATCCTTTCTGGCCAACGCGAAATACGCGCGCTTTCTGCCGCTCACCAAAGCCTGCGCCGTCATCGTGTCGGAAGAATATGCCGGATCCGTTTCCCGCGCCCTGGTCAGCCCGAATCCATATGTGGATTTTGGCCGCGCCGTGGCGTTGTTCTCCCGGCCTCAGGGCAGTTTCACGGGAATCAGCGGGCAAAGCTGCGTGCATCCGGAAGCCGTGCTGGGCAAAGACTGCACCATCTACCCCTTTGCCTTCATCGGGCCGAGGGCGACCGTCGGCAGCGGCTGCGTGATCTTTCCCGGCGGCTATGTCGGGGAGGACTGTTCCGTCGGCGACGGCTGCGTGCTTTACCCCGGCGTGACACTGATGGCGGGAACGGTTCTGGGCAAAGGCTGCATCGTGCATGCCGGCGTCGTGCTGGGCGCGGACGGTTTCGGCTTTGCCCGCGCGGGCGGCGGGGTCCAGAAAATCCCCCAGATCGGCACCGTGAGCATCGGAGACGATGTGGAAATCGGCGCGAATTCCGCCGTGGACCGGGCTGTCCTGGGCACGACCAGCGTGGGCGGGGGCACGAAAATCGACAATCTGGTGCAGGTCGGCCATAACGTCACCGTCGGCAAACAGTGTTTTCTGGTTTCCCAGGTGGGCATTTCAGGCAGCACCAAAGTGGGGGACCGGGTGACCATCGCCGGCCAGGCCGGCATCGCCGGGCACCTGACCATCGGCAACGACGTGACTATCGGCCCCAAATCCGGCGTGGCAAAGGACATCCCCGACGGCATCACCTGCGGCGGTTCCCCCTGCGTGGAAGGCAGAACCTTCATGCGCACCGTGGCCGTCATGCCCAAGCTGCCGGATATGTACAAACGCCTGGGCCAACTGGAAGCGGAACTGGCCGAGCTGAAAAAGCTGCTCGCCAAGGAGCCTTCATGACGCTGCCCGACACCGCGGCCGCAGCGGGCGTTCTTCGCCTGGATATCCGGCGCGTTCTTTCCATTTTACCGCACCGCTACCCGTTCATGCTGGTGGACAGGGTGACCGAATGCGTGCCGGAGCAGCACATCAAAGCCTACAAATGCGTCAGTTTCAATGAGCCCTTCTTCCAGGGGCATTTTCCCGACGTACCGGTCATGCCGGGCGTGCTGATCATGGAAGCCCTGGCCCAGGCCGGCGGCATCATGGTTGTGTCCCAATGGCCCGAGGAAGAACTGAAAAAGGTGCTGTTCCTGTTCACCGGCATGGAAAACGTGCGCTTTCGCCATCAGGTGATCCCCGGCGACCGCCTGGACCTGGAATGCACCCTGATCCGCCGGAAACTGCAGCTGTGGAAAATCGCCGGCCGGGCCCTGGTCGACGGAAAACTGGCCGCCGAAGGCGAACTGACCGCGGCCATCATGCCCAGGGAGGCCGTGTAATGGCCGCCGCCATTCATCCAACGGCCGTTGTTTCCCCGAAGGCCGAACTGGCGGACGGGGTCGTTGTCGGCCATTGCGCGGTCGTCGAAGACAACGTGATCCTCGGCGAAGGCAGCCGCGTGGACGCGTTTGCCTCCGTCAGGGCTTTCACCCGCATGGGCAGGAACAACCGCGTGCATTCCTATGCGCTGGTGGGCGGCGAGCCGCAGGACCTCAAATTTCACGGCGAGGAATCCTGGCTGGAAATCGGCGACAACAACGTCATCCGCGAATTCGCCACCCTGCACCGGGGCACCGAAGGCGGCGGCGGCATCACCCGCGTGGGCAGCCACAACCTGTTCATGGCCTATATCCATGTGGCCCATGACTGCCAGGTGGGCAACCGGGTCATCATGTCCAACAACGCCACCCTTGCCGGCCATGTGACCGTGCAGGACGGGGCCATTATCGGCGGGCTGGCCGCCGTGCACCAGTTCACCCGCATCGGAAAGAACGCCTTTGTCGGCGGCATGAGCGGCGTCGGCCAGGACGTCCCCCCCTATATGCTGGCATCCGGTCCCCGGGCCGAATTGCACGGCCCCAACATGGTGGGGCTGCGGCGAGTCAAAGCTTCCCGCGAAGAAATCAGCGCCATCCGCGCCGCCTACCGTCTGGTCTGGCTTGCGGGCATACCCCGTAAAGAAGCGCTGGAACAGGCGGAATACGAATACGCGTCTTTTCCCCAGGTTCTGGATATCGTCGAATTCGTGCGCCAGAGCCAGCGCGGCGTGACGCCCGCGGCCAGCCGGGAAAACGCCGAGAGCGAGGCCTAACCGCGGTGGCGGGCACCATCGGCATTATCGCGGGCGGCGGCCAGTTTCCCTTTCTTGTGGCCAAAGGCGCGAAGGCGCAGGGCGTCCGCGTGGCCGCCGTGGGCTTTGTCGGGCACACCGACCCCGCCATGGGAAACGAAGCCGACGCCTTTATCATGCTGCATCTGGGGCAGCTTGGCCGCCTGATCGATTTTCTGCACGAGCAGGGCGTGCGCGAAGTCTGCCTGGCCGGCGCCATCAGCAAACCCAAGGCTCTGGATCTGCGGCCGGACTTCCGGGCCATGAAACTGATGTTCACCCTGAAAGGCAAGGGCGACGACGCCCTGCTGCGCTGCATCGCCGAAGAACTCGGCCGGGAAAACCTGACCGTGACGCAGCCGTCGCAATTGGTGCCCGGCCTTGCCGCGCCGGAAGGCGTGCTGACCCGGCGCGGCCCCGCGGCCGGAGAATGGGACGACATCCGTTTCGGCTGGCCCGTGGCCCAGACCATGGGACGGCTTGACATCGGCCAGTGCGTCGTGGTCAGAAGCGGCATCGTGGCCGCCGTGGAAGCCATGGAAGGCACGGATGCGACTCTGGAACGCGGCGGAACGCTGGCCGGCCGCGGCTGCACAGCCATCAAAATCTTCAAGCCCGGCCAGGATTCCCGCCTGGACCAGCCCGCCCTGGGCCCCGGCACCATTGAGGTCATGGCCCGCCACGGCTATGCCTGCCTGGCCTTCCAGGCCGGCCGCACCCTGTTCTTCGAGCGGGAAAAGGCCGTCGCCCTGGCCGACGCGGCCGGCATCGCCATTGTGGGCCTGCCCGAACAGGGGCCCGCGTAATCCCTCTCCCCTCCGGCGGATCCTGTCTGGCGGGCGGCGCGGCTGCGGCATTGGAAAACGTTGTCTTTTGTGCTAAAGCATTTCGCGCCGGAATGCTCGCGGGGATTTGTCCCCGCCGCCTTGCCGCCGGAACGGGCGCAGGCGGACATCTGCCCGCCGTTGCGCGACGACGTGAAGCGGGAACTGCTCCATTGCTGCGCGCGGATGGCCGGCGGCCGCGGAAAACCGCCGGGCCGCGCCCCGGTTTCGTTCCCCCTACCGGCGGCTTTGCCGCCTACAGGAGTGCCTGATGCCCCTGCAGGAATTCGCGATCATCGCCTTCTTTTTCGCTGTCGCCCTGCTCGGTCTGCTGGACCACAGCCCCGCGGAACTGGCCCTGATCCCCGACCCCCTGGATGTGGGCGGCTTTCCCTCCATCTGCGCCGCCATCTTGCTGATCGCCCTGTGCCTGACCGTCATTCGGGGCATGCGCGACCGCCGGCGCGGCCCGGCGGTTTCCCCGGCGCCGCTGAAAAAGGATGCGCTGCTGATGATGGCCCTTGTCGGCGGGTACATTCTGGCCTTCGCCTACATCGGATTTTACGTGGGCACGCTGCTTTTCTGTCTGGCCAGCCTGTTCCTGCTGCTCAAGGGCGAAAAACCGGGCTACGCCGGCATCGCCGGGTACTGCATCGGGACCATGGCATTCTGGGTGGTCATCCTCAAGGGCTTCAAACTGTACCTGCCGCCGGCCCTGCTTTTCTGAACCGGGAGTGCCCATGGACGCCACATTCGTCTCCGCCCTTTTTTCCGCCCTGTCTCCGGCCAGTTTGGGGCTGACCCTGTTCGGGGTTGTTTTCGGCCTGGTTTTCGGGATCATACCCGGTCTGACCGCGACGCTTGCCGTCGTGCTGCTGCTGCCGGTCACCTACGGCCTGTCTTCGGCTGACGGCATCACCCTGCTGCTCGGCGCGTATGTGGGCGGCATTTCCGGCGGGGTGGTTTCCGCCATTCTGCTGGGCATGCCGGGCACGCCTTCATCCATCACTTCGGTTTTCGACGGCTACCCCATGGCCCGCAAGGGCCTTGCCGGCAAAGCCCTGGGCATCGGCGCCACCAGCAATCTGGTGGGCACCCTGTTCAGCTGGGTCATTCTGATCGCCCTGGCGCCGCAGCTGTCCAAAATCGCCGTGCGCTTCGGCCCCGCGGACCTGACGGCGGTGATCATCTTCGGCCTGACCACGGTCATCAGCCTGTCCGGCGACTCGATACTCAAGGGCATGGTGGCCGCCGCCTTCGGGCTGCTGGCCTGCTCCATCGGCATCGACCCCATGCACGGCATGCCGCGCATGACGCTGGGCATCGACGCCCTGCAGTCGGGCGTCAACGCCATCCCGGCCATGATCGGCCTTTTCGTGGTGGCGGAAATTCTGGTCAACATCGCCGATCCCCCGCCGCCGGTCAAAGCGGTCATTACCGGCTTTCACCAGAGTTTTCTCACCAAAAACGAATGGCTGCAAAGCCTTGGCAATTTTTTCCGCTCCGGCTGCATCGGCGCGGCCATAGGCATCCTGCCCGGCATAGGCGGCAGCCTGGCCAATTTTGTGGCATACGATCAGGCCAAAAAAGCTTCCAAAGAACCGGAAACGTTCGGCACAGGCAACATTCAGGGGCTGATCGCTTCCGAAACTTCCAACAACGCGGCCATCGGCGGGGCGCTGGTGCCCATGCTGACCCTGGGCATCCCCGGGGATACGGTCACCGCCGCCCTGATGGGCGGGTTGCAACTGCACGGCATCGATCCCGGCCCCCTGATGTTCCGGGATCACCCTTTCGTGATCGACACCGTATACGTCTCCTTCTTCGCGGCGGCCATTTTCATGTTCCTGAGCATGGTCATCCTGGGCACCCGCTTCTTCCCCAAACTCCTTTTGCTCAAGCGCGGCTACATCCTTCCGTTTGTGCTGATCGCCAGCACGGCCGGCTGCTACAACATGAACACCAGCATGATGGACGTCTGGACCGCGCTGGTCTTCGGGATCATCGGCTTTTTCTTCAAACGCTTCGGCTATCCCGCGGCCCCGGCCGTCATCGGCCTGATCCTGGGCAAAATTCTGGAGGTCAACCTGCGCCGAACCCTGGTGGACAGCGACGGCGACCTGACCCCTTTTGTCACCAACCCCGTGCCCGCGTTCTTTCTGGCCCTGGCGGTCTTGTCCATCGTGTATTCCGTGTGGCAGAGCGCTCGCGGAAAGAGGAACGCATGACCGCGGTTGACTGAACGCGCCCTGGCGGATACGCGGCGCAACGGAGCGTCCGCGCGCAAGCGAACTGGCGGCCGCCTTCGGACATGCCGCGGCTGCTCCGCATCAGAAAAAAGATGCTTTGGGGTCCTGCCGCGCTTGCACGCGATCGGCGTTGCAAAAACATGACGGCCCGGGCGGCGGGACGCCGGCCCGCAAAAGATGGATCCGGAAAAAACGGCGGCTGGTTCCCGCGATGCGGAAAACAGCCGCCGTTCTGTTCTGTGCGGAGCAGCAACTCCCGCTCTGTGGAGAAGACCCGGGAGAGACTCTTCCGGATTTCTACTTCACCGTGTCCATGTGTTCGATCAACTGGAGCACCTTGTTGGAATAGCCCCATTCGTTGTCGTACCAGGAGACCAGCTTGACGAAGGTGTCGGAAAGCGCGATGCCGGCCAGCTTGTCAAAGATGGACGTACGCGGATCGCCGATGAAGTCGCTGGAAACCACTTCGTCTTCCGTATAGCCCATGATGCCTTTCAGTTCGCCCTCGGAAGCCCTCTTGATCGCCGCGCAAATTTCTTCATAGCTGGCGGGCTTTTTCAGGGTCACGGTCAGGTCCACCACGGAAACATCCAGAGTGGGCACGCGAAAAGCCATGCCGGTCAGCCTGCCGTTCAGGTCGGGGATGACTTTGCCCACCGCCTTGGCCGCGCCGGTGGACGAGGGGATGATGTTGCCGGCCGCCGCGCGGCCGCCGCGCCAGTCTTTTTTCGAGGGGCCGTCCACGGTTTTCTGGGTGCCGGTGGTGGCGTGCACCGTGGTCATCAGGCCTTCCTTAATGCCGAAGCTGTCATTGACCACTTTGGCCAGCGGAGCCAGGCAGTTGGTGGTGCAGGACGCGTTGGACACAATGTCCATGCTCGGTTTGTAGGCGTCGAGGTTGACCCCGCACACGAACATGGGCGCATCTTTGGAAGGAGCGGAAATAATGACCTTTTTGGCCCCGCCTTTCAGATGCGCGCCGGCGGACGCCATGTCGGTGAACACGCCGGTGGATTCAACCACATATTCCGCTCCGCATTTGCCCCAGGGAATGGCGGCCGGATCTTTTTCCGCGAAGAATTTCACTTCGTGGCCGTCCACAATGATGGCATCGTCCGTATGCTTGATCTCGCCCTTGAACTGCCCGTGAACCGTGTCGTAGCGCAACATATAGGCGCAATAGTCCGGGGACATGAAAGGATCGTTGATGCCCGCGAATTCGATGGCCGGATTGCCCAGCCCCGCCCGGAAGACCAGACGGCCGATGCGGCCGAAACCGTTGATGCCGACGCGAATTTTTTTCATGGCTGTATCCTTCTCTGCTGAAACAGTTAGCGGAACGGCGCAAACGCTGCGCGGGCCACAAAAAACACATGCCCGCATCATATCGTCAATGTACTGTAAGTGTCTTTGCTCCAGGGCGCAAGCCCGGACGCCGCCTGTCCGCGAAAAAATCACCCCGGAAGCCCGAAAAATTCCTTGACGAAAACCCGGTCCCTCACGTAAACAACGTCTTCCGCGCGGTGATCTACCGCACGGCGACGCGTCCCCTTCGTCTAGCCGGCCCAGGACAACGGCCTTTCACGCCGTCGACAGGGGTTCAAATCCCCTAGGGGACGCCAAATTTGGGTATCAAGAAGAGTCTCAATGGACAAAAACCGTTGAGACTCTTCACTTTTTTAGTCCAGTTGTGTTCCCCAAAGTGTCACCAAGTGCAGTTGCATCCACTCTTTTTGTGGGTATATCTGTGGGTATCAATGTGCTATACGGATGTTGATACCCACACGCATAACACAATAAAATTAAAAGATTTTTTGTGTATCCGGGTATCTTCTCGTCCACGGAAGAACAAGGAGTACCCATGCCTCTCACCGATACCCACATCCGAAACGTAAAGTACGCCGGGAAACCCAAAAAGTATTTCGACGGTGGCGGGCTGTTTCTGTTCGTGACCGCCAACGGCAGCAAGCTCTGGCGCATGGCCTACCGCTTTGAGCACAAGGAAAAGCTCCTGAGCTTCGGCGAATACCCCACCGTATCCCTCAAGGATGCCAGAGAGCGCCGGGAGGAGGCCAAGAAAAAGTTGGCCAACGGCGTTGACCCAGCCGAGCATAAAAAGTCAGCCAAGGCCGCGCAGCTTGCCGAAATCAACGACACGTTCCGGAATATCGCCCTGGAATGGCACACAACCCGGACAGCCGAGTTTTCCGACAAGCACCGGGGAACCGTCATTTACCGTCTGGAAACCTATCTGTTCCCGGTCATCGGCAAGGCGCATATTGCCAAGCTGGAGCCGCAGGATATTCTGGCGGTCGTTCGCCCCATTGAGCAGAAAGGCTTGTTTGAAACCTCCCGCCGTCTGCTTCAAATTGTCAGCCAGATTTACCGCTATGCCGTCGTCACTGGCCGGGCCAAGCACAATATCGCCGCCGACTTGCGCGGCGCCCTGCGGCCGCGCAGAGTCACCCATCGGGCCGCAATCACCGAACCGGCAAAAGTCGGCCAACTTTTGCGCGACATTGAAAACTATGACGGGTACTTCCCGATCATCTGCGCTTTGCGCCTGGCCCCGCTGGTCTTTGTGCGCCCCACGGAACTGCGCGCCGCCGAGTGGAGCGAGATAGACCTCAAGGCCAAAGAGTGGCGCATCCCTGCCGAGCGCATGAAAATGAAGCAGATGCACATTGTTCCGCTCTCGAAACAGGCAGTCAAAATCCTTGAGGAACTGCAACCCTATTCCGGCAGCGGCAAATATCTTTTTCCCTCTATCCGGACAGACACGCGCCCGCTCTCCGATGCCACCCTGCTCAACGCCCTGCGCCGCATGGGCTATGCCAAGGATGAGATGTGTACGCACGGCTTCCGCTCCATCGCTTCCACCCTACTCAACGAACTTGGCTACAACCGCGACTGGATTGAGCGCCAACTCGCCCACGGCGAACGCGACGAGGTGCGAGCGGCCTACAACTACGCCGAATATCTGCCGGAACGCCGAAAGATGATGCAGGAATGGGCCGATTACCTTTGCAAGTTACGCGACACTATCTAGCTAAAAAAATCAGGAGAAAAGCATGTGGGATAGACCGACCAACCCGCTGGAAATTGCCGCAAGCGTGCTTCGCCCGGAAACGATCCGCAGTATCCGCAATAACGGATTTACCAATTCCGCGTACCTGATTTTGGATAGGTGGGCGCTGAATAATCCGGATGAGTTGAAGCAGCTGGAGCAGCAAGGAGAATCAGCACTTTTACGCAGGCTGAAACGGCAACAAACTGTGGAGAAGAGAACGCTGTGCAGCGACGCCGCGTGGCAGGCCAACCGCCGGGGCATGACCGATTTTGAAATTCTGCTGGAGGCCGGAATCGACATGGAGTTGAGCGCCAGCTTCCCAAGCTGATATTAGGGAGCGCTTTTGAAAAGTGGGAGTAATCGCTTTGTGATTCTCCCGCGTCTTTTATTTACTTTTGTCCGCTACATACCGTTCCGCGATCATGTCCAGAATCGCACCGGGCCGCACTTCCAGGGCAAGAGCAATCCGAATCAGCATTTCAATGGACGGATAGCGCTTGCCGCTCTCCAGCATGGAAATATAAGGAGTGCTTAAGTCCATACGATCCGCCAGTTCGTCCTGCGAGAGTCCGGCTTCCTGCCGAAAAGTCCGAATCGCCACGCCTACCCCGACCAATTTGCGCCTTGTTGTTTTCATACTCGGTATGTACCGAGAACGGGACTTTCATATCTTAATCATGTAAGTTAAATTAACATACATGATTAAATATTTTGCTGCTCTGCTTCTTCTCTTGTTCCTTGTTTCTCCCTGCCATGCGTGGCCGGGGCGTACCGTTGCCGTCACGGACGGCGACACCATAATCGTGGAGAAGTTGGCAGGAGGCGAACGGGTAAAAATCCGTCTTCACGGCATCGACGCCCCGGAACGAAAACAACCGGCGGGGGAAACCGCACGAGGATTTCTCTTCGATATCGCGCTATATCGTGAGGTCGAAGTCGAAGAAAAAGCAGTGGATCGCTACGGAAGGATGGTCGCTATTATCTGGCTGGCTTCCGGCAAAAGTTTGCAGGAAACATTACTGGAATTCGGCCTCGCCTGGGTCTGGCCGCGATATTGCCGAGACTGCCGATATTGGGAAAATTTACAGGAAATCGCCAGGCAAAATCAGCGCGGACTTTGGGCGAATCCTGACGCCATACCGCCCTGGGAATGGCGGCGCGGGATTCGTCCGTAACGCAAATTTTGCCTACGCGGAAAAGAGGTTTTTCTGCCCAAGACCGACTCTTTTCGTGCAAACGTCCTCACATTTTTTTCCGCCTCCTTTGTCGCAAATTCATAAACCCATATACCACACCAGCCCCTCAAAAAAAGAAAAGCTCAAAACACATAATTTCGCCACTCCCCGATGCGGGTTCTTCGTGGCAGGATGGTAGTTGTGTCACAACTACTCCATCCTGCCGAGGGCAAGCCCTCTGGACACCCAAAGGCAGGAGCACTCGGCGCTTCGCTTCTCGCGCTCCAAAAATCAAAAAGGCAACTCCATGAAAAACAGCTCCTCCAGCGGCAAATATGCCGCCAATGTTTGGATTACTTTTCGCGCCACCCCGGAAGAAAAAAGCCGCCTTA
>JAVBOK010000076.1:0-59319 GCA_031550605.1 Desulfovibrionaceae bacterium
AGGGAGGGCCTCCACATCCAGACGCGTAAAAAGATCCGCCACCTGTTGCGCTGTGACGACCGGCGCAAATAACAAGGCAAACAGCTCACTGTCCGACCGCTCCAAACGCAGGCCGTCCCGAAAAAAGGAGAGAGCATCGTCTCTCTCATACAAAGGCATACCTTTTTTCATAGCAGCGGTCTTCATTTCGGTTCAAATTGAAGCAGTTTTATAGGGGACAGCAAGACTATACGGAACGCCTGAAATCGGTAAGGAAAAAATATCACAAGCGAAGCTTGTTGTGAATCTGGTGTTGACCCTTTTCGCGTGGGGCCCCGGTGGACCACGCGGCTACAGGCGGGCATGCAGGGGCGTCGCCAACATCCGCCGGACCGAACAGGTTTTTTAACGCATCAAGGCGGGGGAGCGAACGCTCCCCCGCGTTCTTTCCGAGCGAGGGGCACAGTACATGTGTATGGAGGAGGGAGAGGTTTTCGCGCTCACGCCAGCAGTCGGTGGAGAAGTGCTTGCTTTGAGCCCAAATATGAACTAAATTTAGTCCGCTATAGTCAGGAGGTCGTTATGCGCCCGAGCCAGGACATCAAGCGCATAAGCTACGTGAAGGCCAACAGCGCCAAAGCGCTGGAACAGGTGAACACGTCCGGCCCCATGATCATTACCCAGAACGGCGAGGCCGCTGCCGTGCTCATGGGGGTCAAAGACTACGAAAACCTGCATGAAAGCATTGCCCTGCTGAAAATATTGAGCATGGGCAAAAAGAGCATTGAGGACGGCAAGGGATCTCCGGCCGGTGAAGCCTTCGCGCGTTTGCGGGCCAAGCGTGAGGCGAGGCGCAATGGATAAATACGAAGTCATCGTCTCTGAAGAGGCTGAGAGAGACCTCGACGCCTTATACGATTTCATTAAATTCATTTCGTGAACGCGACACTAGCTGGGATAATCGGTTTACCATTCTCAATGAATCGCTTTATTACCCAATTTTTAAAGACGGTCATTCAACATCTATTAATGTATACACCAACAAAGATGGGGCAAAAGGAATCTGGAACACAACGATTCTACCCCAAGACTACCATGAAAACATTATAGCCGATGACGACAAATCCATTCTCGCTCAGCGCAAAGATCCGCTGCAATATCCGGAAATCACTTACCTCAGCGAACAATTTGAAAAAATTCGTCTTTACCGGGATTGGATCTTCGGCCGCTATGCCGTCACCCGCCAGCCACAGAAGGCCGACCTGCCCAATGACTGGCTTGAGCCGGATGCCAGCAACCTTTCCCTCATTCTGAACCGTCTCCGCAGAGATTACGACGCCAAGGAAAAGCTCCTTGCCGCCCTCCGCAAACTATACAACGGCATTGAGGACTACGATGTCCGCGTGGAAGGCGGGACCGTCCAGGTCTTCTTCCAGGAAGGCCGCAACACCATTCCGGCGACACGGCTGTCGGACGGCGCCCTGCGCTATTTGAGCCTTTTGACGATTCTTTTGCATCCCACGCCGCCGCCGCTGGTTTGCATCGAAGAACCGGAACTCGGGCTGCACCCCGATATCCTGCCCACCGTCGCGGAGTAGTTGCAGGACGCCTCCAGCCGTATGCAGATCGTGGTCACGACGCATTCCGACATTCTGGTGGACGCCATGACGGACACGCCCGAGGCCATCCTCGTCTGCGAAAAGACAGCCGAAGGCAGCCGCCTGCGCCGTCTGGACGCCGAACAGTCGAAGCCCTGGCTGGAAAAGTACCGTTTGGGCGAACTGTGGACCAGCGGAGAGATCGGGGGCACGCGATGGTAGCCTGCAAACTCTATGTGGAGGGCGGCGGCGACGCCAAATCTCTCCAGACCGAGTGCCGGAGGGGCTTTTCCCTTTTTCTCGAGCAAACCGGGCTGCGGGGCGCGTTGCCGCGTATCGTGGCTTGCGGCGGCCGCGGCGAAGCCTTCGACAGATTTCGCACGGCCATCGGCCAGGGGGAAAAAGCCGTTCTTCCGGGTGCCGTTGCATGCCGTATTTGTAGCGGTTTTCGGTCGGGACTGAACATCCAGGGGCGTCCTGAAATCGACTGGAAGTCTTGCGTGACAGCGGCAAGATCAGCATGGAGGCGGCGAAACAACACGCGGAAAGCGAGTTTGAAAAATACCGCATTGTGCAGGATCGCCTGTTTGAAAGCGACTTTGACAAAAGCATCAAAACGCTGCCGGATGGAAAAAAGAAAAGTGATCGTCCGGCTCTGCCCGAAAATATCTTGAGACATCGGCACAATACAGGGGTATCTACGGGGGGGGCGAATTGGAATTTACAAAATTACTTGTTTAATTACACTGTGTTGGGTTTGTAATATTACCCCCCCCAGAATCATCACCCGGAACGGCGAGGCGGACCCCTTGCTGAGGATCGCGGGCAACGCGCCGGAAGCGGCGTTGCAGGCGGTGCGTATATGCAGTAGCGGCTTGACACGCCAGATCGTTGCCGTATATCCTCGGGCTGTTTTTCTACAGAAATAACTTGATGATGGAGCTCAAGCTCCGAGGCCGAGTTGTGCCGCCCACCAGCAATTTGATGATCGACATTGCCGAACGCGAAAACAGCACCAACCGCTCTCTTGAACGGGCCTTGCACCTGCTCATGATCCTGGAGGGCAGCGTCACTCCCCAAAGTCTGACCGAACTGGCTTCCGCCACGCAACTCGCAAAGGCCACTGTCCAGAGAATTCTTGCGGTACTGGAAAAATACCGCATGATCGAAAAGAGGCAAGGCCGGTATCACCTGGGGGTCGCGGTCCTCCCTCTCGCGCATGCGTATCTCCTCAGCAACAGTCTTTCCCGCGCCTCGTTGCCGGTCCTTCAAGAGCTGGCGGCAGCGACCGGCGAGAGGGCTTCGCTTTTCGTGCGTCTCGGGCATTACCGTGTCGTTGTCCATCGCGTCGAGGGGAAGCACCCGTTGCGCTACGCGTTGCCGTTCGGACAGCGCCTGCCTCTGCACACCGGAGTCGGAAAAATCTTCGCGGCCGCCATGCAGGAAGGCGAACTGGCGGAAATGCTCGGCGAGACGGGGGAATTGCGCCATGCCAGGGGTGTCGCCATTACTCGGGAGCAGTTCCTTGATGAACTGGAGAAGATCCGCAAGCAGGGATACGCTGTTTCCCGCAACGAAAGGGAGTACGGCATGGCTTCCGTCGTGGCGCCCGTCACGGATTCGGACGGCGCCGTGATCGCGGCCGTATCGATTGCGGGTCCGGTAGACCGTCTGGACGAAAAAGAAGCGGAACTGATCATTGAGGTAAGCAGGGCCGCCATTGCCATCTCTGATCGCTACGGCCGCATGTGAATCCGCGCGTGCCGGGACATTATCCCGCCGGTCCGGCCGCGGATACCGTCAAGAACCGGGCATGACCGGATAACCGCCCGGCCCGGCCCGACTGCAAATCCTTTTCAGACAACCAAGCCCGAAAACCCTTCCTGTCACGCTCCGGCAGCCCGTTTGCGGTTCCGGCATTTCCTGAGACGCATCACCCCCAATCAGCTTTTCCCGACGCGCGCCGGTGATCCCGGCGCGGCCCTCAAGCCATTCCTGAACGCATCAGATCCGGCAGGCCTTCCCTGGCGCACCCTGAGAATCCGGGAACGATTCAAGCGTATACCCAGAGCAGAGCAGCTTTGAGTTTTCCATCCGCCAATTTTTACAAGGTACAAAACATTCTTTTCGGGATGCGGACAAGCCGGGGCGGCTTGTCCTAAAGGCAGGCTGCGCGGCCGCTTGCGGGCGGATACTTCGCCCCGCTGCGCATCCGCAAAAGCGTTTGCAAAATGGAAACGCTCTGACGGCCGAGCCCTGCCAATTTTTCTTGACAGGGTGAAGAGCTCATGCAATATGCAATGAAACATTGTTCCACGCAATGGAACGATTAGCTGTATACACAATTACTATCTTATCCTGGGGTATCATACATGCCTAACCATCAAAATGCAAGAAAAGCCCTTTCCGGGATCAGGGTGCTCGACTTTACCCGCCTCTACGCGGGGCCGTTCTGCACCATGCTGCTTGGCGATCTCGGCGCCGACGTGGCCAAGATTGAAGCGCCGGGCAAAGGCGACAGCATTCGGCCGCAGGCTCCCTTCTGGAAAGGGCATTCTCTCAGTTTTCTCGCCGTGAACCGGAACAAGCGTTCCGTCGTCGTCGACATCAAAACTGACGCGGGCCGGGATGCGGTCCTGCGCATGGTCGACAAGGCCGATGTGGTCATCGAGAACTTCCGTCCCGGCGTCATGGACCGGCTCGGCCTTGGTTACGAGGCCCTGTCGGGACGGCGCGCGGGCCTCATCTATGCCTCCATGTCCGGGATGGGAGCCGACGGGCCTTCCGCCGGCGAGGGCGGTTTCGACCTGACGATTCAGGCCGAGGGCGGCTACATGAGCATCACCGGCGAGCGCGGCGGGGCGCCCATCAAGCTGGGAACCTCGGCCTTTGACCTCATTTGCGGCCAGTACACGATGGGGGCCATCGTGACCGCGCTGTTCGACCGCGAGCGGACCGGCCGCGGCCAGAAAATCGAAACCAGCCTGTTCGAAGGCCAGATCAGCTTTCTGGTCGACGCCGCGGTCGAGTGGCTGGCCATGGGGCGTATCCGCGAAAAGTGGGGTTCCCAGCACGTCGGGCAGGCCCCCTACAAAGCCTTCCGCACATCGGACGGATGGATCGTGATCGGAGCGGGCCTGCAGAACTTGTTCGAATCTTTCGCCCGCGCCATTGGCCAGGCGGGCCTGATCACTGACGAGCGGTTCAATACGGTTGCCAAGCGTTCCGACAATCGCGATGTCCTTCACGCGATCCTGGACGCCGAAGTCCTGAAATACACGACCGGCGATCTGCTCGGCATCCTGCGCTCGGCCAAAGTGCCGTGCGCTCCTGTCAACGACATGGAAGCCGTCTTCAAGCATCCGCAGGCCCTGCACCGGGGCATGCTGCAATCGGCCGTGCACCCGCGCTACGGCGCCATTCCGCTGATCGGCCCGGCGGTGAAGTACAGCGATTTCGATGTTGCGGCCGGCTGGACGGCCCCGCCGGAACTCGGCGAACACAGCGCCGAGGTGTTCGCCGAATGGCTTGATCTTGACGCCGCTGAAAGCGCCTGCCTGGCGGCAACGGTTTGCGGCGCCAACAACCCCAGTGCAAAAGAGGAGCAGCGCCATGAGTGAAAGGAACATCTTTTCGGATGTGGTTATCGGGGCCAGCGCGTCGGTCGCCAAAACCGTGACGGAATCGGATACCTACCTTTATGCCGGCGTCACCGGCGACTTCTCGCCCAATCACATCAACGAGGAGTTTATGAAAGAAGGCCGCTACGGGCAGCGCATCGCCCACGGAACCCTGTTGATGGGGTTCATGTCGGCGGCTTCGGCAAAGCTCTACCTCGGGCGGACCGCCTCGCTCGGCTATGACAGGGTGCGCTTCATCAAACCGGTGTTTTTCGGCGACACGGTCACAACCGAATACAAGATCCGCGAGGTCGATATGGTGAAAAAGCGCGTCTATGCCGACGTGACCGTGACCAACCAGCACGGCGAGACCGTGGCCGCCGCTGTCAACATCCGGGCCTATGTCGGTTGAAGCGGCCCCGGCGTGGACGCGCCGCGTTTGCCCGGATCCGGGCACCGAAGCGCGGCGACCGGAAACCACCCCGCACCACACTGTTCGGCGGCCGGACTCCGTACGCCGGCAAAACAAGGAGGAAAAGTTGTCATGCGTAGCTGGATAAGGACAGTTCTCACGACGATGGCGGTCTTTGTTATGGCGTGTGGGGTGGCTGTCGCCGGAATGGCTCAGCCGAAACAAACCTACCTTTCAATCGGAACTTCAAGCGCGGGGGGCACGCTTTTCTCGCTGGCCGGGATCTTCTCGGCGGTGGTGAAGGACAAGTTTCCCCAGCTCAAAATGAACGGAGAGATCACAGGCGGCGTTTACGACAACGTCAGCTTGCTCAAAAACAAGAAGGTGGAACTGGGTTTCGTGTACAGCCAGCCCGCCTACGAGGCCCATAACGGCGCCGGCAAGTTCGCGAGCGGAAAGATCACCAATTTCTCGGGCGTTGCTTCCGGCCATTCGGACGTTTGGCAGTTGTACACCCTTAAAAAGAACAATATCCGCGCCATCAAGGACCTTCGCGGCAAACGGGTGTCCCTCGGCGCCACCGGCTCGTCCGGCAACTCCATCGGCCGGGAAGTTATCGAGGCCCACGGGCTTGAGATGAACAAAGACTGGAAGCCCGAGTACATCAGCCACGGCGACGGTCCCGACGCGCTTCGGGACGGCCGGGTCGATGCCGTCCTCATCATCAGCGCCACGCCCACGGGGGCCGTTGTCGATATCACCAGCTCTTTCGGCGATGACGTCGTGTTCGTGAACCCCGACCCGGATGTTCTTGCGCCGCTTCTCACGAAGCACCCTTACTGGACAAAGGCCGAAATCCCCGGCGGCGTCTACAGGGGATACGACAACGCCATCCCGGGCGCCTTCGGTATGCCGATGTTCCTGCTCGCGCGCAACGACGTGGCCCCGGAAACCGTCTACTGGATCCTGCGGACGATCTACGAGAGCCACGATACCATCGCGCGTTCGATTGACCTCGGGAAATACTGGACCAGGGACCGGGCGCTCGAGCCGCTCAAAGGCGTGGTGCCGCTTCATCCCGGCGCGGAAGCCTACTTCCGCGAAGCGGGTCTTTTGAAATAACCATCTTCCGGGAGGGAACAACGTGGAATCTCTGCAGCAACGCGTCTTGAAGAATCCTGTCGAGAGCGCCGCCGCGGTTATCGCCGTCGCCTTCGCCCTCTTTCAACTCTGGATCAGCGCCGGGGGGGTGCTGGCAACACTCCAGCAATGCTTTATCCATCTCGGCTTCGCGATGACGCTCGTTTTCATGCTGAAACCGGCGGTTTCCAAGGATTCCCGTTTCAGCAGCCTGCGCTGGCTGATTGACGGGCCATGTGTTCTCCTCAGCATTATTGTATCCGCTTATATATTCTTCGAGTTTCTGGAAATCGCCGAGCGCGGCGGCGGCGACCCCACGACCGCCGACGTCGCGCTCGGCGTGATCGCCGTCGTGCTCGTCATCGAGGGTACCCGGCGCGTCGTGGGCTGGGCGCTGCCCATCATCGCGATAGCGTTCCTGGCCTATGCTTTTCTGGGGCCGAATTTGCCTGAACCGTTCGATCATCGCGGATTCGATCTGGACCGGGTATCGGCGACTCTCTATACGACGGTTTCGGGCATCGCCGGGGCGCCTTTGCAGGTGTCGGCCTCCTTTGTCGCGATATTCGTCATATTCGCGGCCTTTCTCGAGGTTTCAGGAGCAGGACAATTTTTCATCGATTGGAGCTACGCCGGGTTCGGCTGGCTGCGCGGCGGTCCGGCCAAGGTCGCGATCTTCGCAAGCGCGTTGATGGGCACGATTTCGGGCAGCGCCGTCGCCAATGTCGTCGGGACCGGGACCTTCACCATACCCGTGATGAAAAGAACCGGACTTTCCCCATCCTTCGCGGGAGCGGTCGAAGCCGCGGCTTCCTCGGGCGGCCAGATCATGCCGCCGGTCATGGGCGCCGCCGCCTTTATCATGGTTGAAATCATGGGCGCCTCGTACACCTCGATCATGACCGCAGCCATCTTTCCCGGCCTTCTTTATTTTTTCGCGATTTTCTGCATGGTCGACTTCGAAGTCGCGCGCCAGGGGATTCGCGGAGTCGACCGCAAGTCCCTGCCCAGCGCCACGGGCATCTTCAAGGAGGGCTGGCACCTTCTGATCCCGCTTCTCCTGCTGATTTATCTGCTGGTGATCGTTCAGTACACGCCCATCAAATCCGCCTTCTACTCTCTTTTGGCCGCCGTTGCAGTGAGCTGGATGCGCTGCAATACGCGCATGCGGTGGGAACAAATCTTCGAGGCCCTGCGACGCGGCGGCAACGCGATGCTGGAAGTTGCAATGACGTGCGCCTGCGCGGGCGTCGTGGTCGGCACCATGCTGTTGACCGGTTTGGCGCTCCGCCTTTCCGAAATTCTCATCAACTTTTCGGGCGGTGAGCTTTTCCCGCTGTTGTTGCTCACGATGGGGGTGTCCCTGATCCTCGGCATGGGGTTGCCTACCTCGGCCGTCTACGTGGTGCTGGCGACTCTGGTCGTCCCGGCGATGACTCTGATCGGCGCCGACAAAATGGCAGCCCACATGTTTGTTTTCTATTTCGGCGTGCTTGCGAACGTGACTCCGCCCGTCGCCATCGCGGCTTACGCCGCCGCCGCCATCGCCAAGTCCAACCCGATGATGACGGGATTTCACGCTTTCCGGCTGGCGCTTGCGGGATTTTTGCTGCCTTTCATATGGATATATAATCCCGCATTGCTCCTGCAAGGCGAGGCCCTCGACATATGCCTCGCCGTGGTGACATCGGTCGCCGGCATCGTGGTGCTGGCCGCGGCGGTACAGGGCTACGTTTTCGGCGGCGGCGCACCGTGGTACATGCGGCTGGTGCTGTTCGCCGCGGCGATACTTCTGGTCAAACCGGGATTGATGACCGACCTTATGGGCGCGGGTCTGGCGGCGCTGGTTCTGGCCGCCCGTTTCACCATCCACCGCTCGATGAAACAGCTGGTCATGCCGGAGCGTTCGGCATGACCGCGCTTCCGGGGATCGAAACGGCCACGGCCGACGTCCTGGTGCTGGGCGGCGGGATTGCGGGATTGCGGGCCGCTCTCGCCGCCCGGCGTGCCGGGCGGGACGTTCTTCTTCTCTGCACGGCGCACGGCGCCTCGCCATTCGTGCTCGGCTGCAACGCTCCGCTCGGCCCGGGCGACACCCCTGACCGCTATGCCGGAGACATTCTTGCCGGGGGGGCCGGGCTCAATGACCGGCGCCTCGTCAATGTGCTCGCGCATGGGGCCGCGCGGGCGGTGCACGACCTTGAGGCTCTGGGAGTGCCTTTCGGCCGTGCTGACGGCAGGCTCGCCCTGCGCCATCTTTCGGGCAACAGCGTTCCGCGCTCGGTCTTCGTGCCCGAAGGCACCGGGAACGCCATGATTGGCAGGCTGTCTGAGCGCTGCGCCGAAACGGGCGTGCGCATGCGGCCGGGAATCACGGTGCTCTCGCTGCTCATGGCCGGAGGCGCCGTGGTCGGCGCCCTGGCAGCCGGGAAACACGGGGAGCGGGCCGTGGCGGTCCGGGCGGGCGCCACGGTTCTGGCGCTCGGGGGAGTCGGACGGATATACGAGGACAGCACCTATCCCGACGACGTGAAGGCCGCCGCCCACGCGTTGGCCGCGCCGGCAGGAGCGACTTTCGTCGACATGGAGTTCGTGCAGTTCGAGCCGGCGATCACGGTCCATCCCGCGGGGTGCGAAAGGCTGGAGATGCCCACCGCGATGCTGGGAGACGGGGCGCACCTTCTGAACCGAAACGGGGAGCGGTTTATGTTCCGCCATAACCCCGGGCATGGCGAGAAGCAGATCGAAAAAGCGCGCCTTTCGCTTCATATCCAGGATGAAATCGATGCCGGGCGCGGTTTTCCCGACGGCAGCGTCGAGTTGGACACCACCATCCTGCCGCCCGCGGTTCTGGAAAATTACGTCACGCATTGCGCCCGGCTGCGCGGGGCGGGACTCGACCCCGCCCGCGAAAAGCCCCGGGTGCGGCCGGCAGCGCACAGCCACATGGGCGGTATCGCAATCGACGCGGACGGGTGGAGCGGCATCCCGCGCCTGTTCGTGGCCGGAGAAGCCGCCGGCGGCGTGCACGGCGCCAGCAGGATAGCGGGAAACGCGGGCGCCGACGCCGTTGTGTTCGGCGACGTGGCGGGACGGGCCGCGGCGAATGCGGCGGCCGGAGCCGTTTCCGGGGCCGATCGGGCGGCCGTGCAGGACGCCGGGGACATGCTCGCCGCTCTTCTCAATCGCCCGCGGACCTGCGATCCAGCCGCCCTCGCGGCGTCCGCCGCGCGGGCCATGAACGCAGGCGCAGGGCTGCGGCGGACGGCCGCCGGACTTGCGCAGGCGGTTGCATCGCTCAAAGATCTGCGGGACGAGGCTGGCCGTTCCGGCGCCGGGGGAAGTATGGAATGCCTGCTCGCGCTCCTTGGCGCGCGCGCGGTTGCACTGGCCGGTTTGATGGTCGCAACTGCCGCGCTTGAACGCGCCGAAAGCCGGGGAGCGCATCAACGCCTGGATTTCCCTGACAGAAACGATACGGCGTGGGGTCGGCACATCGCCTGCCGCCTGGATGCCGGCGGCCACGTCACGACCGTGACTTTGCCCGTGGATGGCGGCGCCGTACCACTGTAACCGGCGAGCAACGCCGTCCCGCGCGGCCGGGTATGGGCGAGCGGCATAACCTACATTCCCACACGGCAGGGCTGGTTATACCTTGCCGGGATCAAAGACGCGCACAGCCGCGAGATCGCCGGCTTCAGCCTGGCCGCGCGTATGGACACCGGCCTGGTGCTGGATGCGCTGACCAAAGCGATGCGACGTCATCTCACCGGCGGCATTTGTGAGAAAAGCGCTACACGGCTTGGCAGCCGCCGCGTAACGTGGCGTCCGAATTTGACGACCTATCTCACGCCGGAGGGTAATCCCCCCGAAAAAAGCAGCGTTGCGAAGGAGAATTTCCGGGAATACGCAACACCGATGCTTGTGGAAGGCGCGGCATCGGCGTATTGCCAATGCCGCTCGCGCGCTGTGGGGCGCGAAATATTTTCAGAGCGAAAAGGTGGAGCTTTCATGACACGAATTGACGCGCCGCTTTGCTGCGGCATGCTTGTGCTGATCCTGTCCCTTGCCGCTTTCCCGGCTTTCGCGGGCAATGCGGAAAAACTCAACGGGGCCTGGACGCCGGATGTGGAAGCGACGGTGGAGCTTGCGCGGACCGAACCCGGATATACCAAGGAAAAGGAAGCCAAATTCAGAGAGCAGGCCGGCCGCGTCCGGATTGTCTTTGATCTTCCCGGCAAGCTGTTCATCGTTGATCCGGGCACAGGGACCCCCCGGCCCATGCCCATCGACTCCGTTGTGGAAAACGGGGACGGCACGGTGCTGGTCCAGGGCAAAGGATTGAACGATACCTGGGGCTTTCGGCCGGACGGGACTCTTCTGCTCAAGCATGGCCGCATGGTCCTGAAACGGGTCAGGTAGCGGGGCGGCTGCCGCCGGTCCGCGTGGGGGGGGGGGCGGAATCCGGGCCGCGCCCGGGCACTCTGGCGCTGTCGCGAAGCGGGGCGGCGGAAAAATCGGGGCCACGCGGCGGCAGCCCGCAGACTCTATGGGGAAGGCGGCGGCGACGCCATATCTCTTCAGATCGGGCGCGCTGTTCTGCACACGCATGCGAT
Organism: Desulfovibrionaceae bacterium; assembly: GCA_031550605.1. Taxonomy (GTDB): domain Bacteria; phylum Desulfobacterota; class Desulfovibrionia; order Desulfovibrionales; family Desulfovibrionaceae; genus FLUQ01. Next base: position 11,366 of record JAVBOK010000076.1, read on the forward strand.
GGCGGACCGCCTTGCCGTTCTTTCGGGCGCCGTTGCATGCCGTAATTTTTTCAGGCGGAAACTATTTATTTGCAAATAATTTATTTTTCTATACCATGCCATCATGCGGAAAAGCAAACAGCATGATGAAGTCCGTTTTGCACGGGGCGACGAGCAATTCTTGTCGAACCCTCTGGACACGCCGGCGTGGCACCATCTGCTGAATACCGCCAACAATCTTATGGCCCGTCTGGATTCGCAATTTCGGTTCTGTTTTGCCAATCCGTTGGTCAGCCAATATTTTTTCTGCACTCCGGCCGAGGCCCCGGGACTGTCCCTGTCCCAGGCCGGCGCCTGCGCCAAAACGGTTTCCTTCTTCCGCAAGCATGCGGGCGCGGTTTTCCGGACAGGCGAATTGCGCGTCGCCAAAGCCAGCCTGCCGATGCGCCACGGCACCGTGACGGGAGAATTCCATTTTGTTCCGGAGTTCGACGGCAAGGGGGCCGTGGGCACCGTGCTTTTCCGGCTGACCGACCTGACGGAAAAAGTCCGGCTTGAACGAGAGCTGCGCCTTGCCGCGGAGCGGGTCAACATTCTGCACCGGCTGACGCGCATGCATGAGGCCCCCGAAGAGGAAGCTCTGGATTTCGCTTTGGAGGAAATACGCCACCTGACGTACAGCGAGTACAGCTATATATACCTTCCCCAGTTCGGGCCCGACGGGAAAAACCGCATGCTGTGGTCCAAGAACCTCCGCGGCGTTGTCGCGGACGAGGTCCTGCCGGACGACAGGCTGCCGGAATCGTGCATCCCGCGGGAGCAGCTGAACTCGCTGTCCTTGCGGCCCCAGATCGCCAATACGCAGACAGGGGCGCCGCTGCGGATCGCCCTGGGCTCCCTGCCGGTATACCGCGGCATGTTCGTGCCCATTTTCGAAGAAAAACGCCTTGTGGCCGTGATCGCCGTCTGCAACAAAAGTTCCAACTACGAGGAAGTGGAACTGAAGCAGATGGAGCTTTTCGCGCGCGGCGTCTGGCTGATCCTGCAACGGCACAATTCCATGGGCTCCCTGAAAAAAGCCAAGGAACACGCGGAGCGCGCCAACAAAGTCAAGGACGAATTCCTGGCCAACATCAGCCACGAACTGCGCACCCCGCTCAACGGCATACTCAGCATGCTCCAGCTTCTGGGGCAATCCGGCATGTCCCAGGAACAAAGCGTCTACACACGCAACGCCGAGCTTTCCGGGCAGGCGCTGCTGCGCATCATTTCCGACATTCTCGACTTCTCCCGTCTGGAATCCGGAAAAATGACGCTGAACGAGCGCCCTTTTTCGGTGGCGGACGTGTTGTCTTCCACCGTGAACCTCTTCACCATTGAAGCGGAAAAGCGGGGTATCCAGCTGGCCCTTGTCGCCGACAGCGCCCTGCCGCCGAGGGTCATGGGCGATGACGCGAGGTTGCGCCAGATATTGTTCAACCTGGTGGGCAACGCGCTGAAGTTCACCAATGCGGGGGCGATAACGATACGCTGTTCCGGACTGCCTTACGGCAAAGGCGGCGGCGTGTGGCTCTATCTGGCCGTGCAGGACACCGGCATAGGCATTGCCGAGGAATTTCACGATGTGATCTTTGACCCCTTTATCCAGCTGGATGGCTCGCATTCCCGCCGCTACTCCGGAACGGGACTGGGGCTGGGCATCGTACGGCGTCTGGTGCACAGCATGGGCGGGTCGATAACCGTGGAAAGCGCCCCGGGCGCGGGGACCACTTTCCACTGCTCTTTGCGTCTGGCCGAAGCTTCGGAAACGCAGGATTCCCCCGTCTGGAAACCGGAAAAGAATCCGGTCCCCGCGTCCTGCCTGGATATTCTGATGGCGGAGGATGATCCGGTCAACCAGTTTGGCTTGCGCGCCGTGCTGACCCGAAGCGGCCACCGGGTGGTCTGCGTGAGCAACGGCCTTCAGGCTTTGGAAGCGTTGCTGTTATGCCCTTTCCATTGTCTGATCACCGATATCCAGATGCCGGTCATGGACGGCCTGGAAGTCGCCCGGCGCATCCGTTCCGGCCACACGGGCGACATCCTCCCCTCGCAAAGCGTATTGGATCTGGTTCGGGGAACCATGTCCGCGGTGGAGGAATGCCGTGTGCCCATCCCCAGTACTCTTCCGATCGTGGCGATCACCGCCCACGCCATGAGCGGCGATAAAGAGCATTTTTTGAACGAAGGCATCGACTTGTATCTCGCGAAGCCCATATCGGCCCGGGAACTCTCCGAAACATTGAAAATCGTTTCCGGCCGGCTGGGGGCCGAACCGCGTACCGGCGACGCAAACTAGTGTAGCGTTCACGAAATGAATTTGATGTATTGTACCTGCCCCAAGCGACACTGGGAACGCCGGGCGCCAGCCCGGAGCGCCGCCGAAGGCGGCGTGAGTGAGCCGAAAACCACGTTTTTCGGCGAACGATCTTTCACAAAATAGCCACAGCTATTTCGTGAACATCACACTAGGGTGGCGCGCCGGCACGATTATCCATACGGACACGATGCTCTGGCCTGCCGGTCAAAGAGGTTTTGCCGTGGCCGGCAGAAATGCGATGACAATCCCGAAATTGGGGCGAACGGATGAACCTTCCCGAATCAGAAGCCCCATCCCGATAAGGTCGCCGATATCCCGCGCCCGCGTGCGGGTTGTCGTTTTTGAATACGCCTCCATAACCCTGGAAGAAACCTCATGTATTTTCGCAATGGGCATTGTTTTTCGTTCGCCCTCAAAATCAAAGCCAAAGCGATCCGACATATCGATGATCAGGTTTCTCTTGCGCCTTCCCGATGCCGTGTCCGTGCCGGAAAATTTCGAGTGGACGTAGTTCGTCCAAAAAGCCTTGTATTGCGCCTTTCTGATGCGGTCTATCTGCTCTGACAGCTGATCGACATAGCCAAGAATGGCATACTCGGCAAAAGCAAAAATACTTCTCTCCCTGCTTGTCCTGTCCAGAGCGTTGTAATATTCCGTCCTCGTTTCGTTATAGTGATTTGTCAGCAGATGGCTCGCCGGTACGGGAATGCCGGCAGATACACACATTTTGAACTCCACCAGACGGGCAGTCCTTCCGTTTCCGTCGCCAAACGGGTGTATCCACGCAATATACAAATGGGCGATGATCGCCTTCAGAATCCCGCTGGCTTTTTCCATTCCAGTGCCAAGCGTGAAAGCCTTGTCCCCCAGCATTTCACACAATCTGCCCAGAAGGTGTTCACAGTCCTCTGCCGGGGCGCCCAAATAGCGGCCAACGCCCACCCTGTGCTTTCGGATTTCTCCGGGAACAACATCTTCTTTGGGGGGCAGACCGTCAAGAACCAGCAGGTTGAACCGCTTTATCTCGTCGACGCTCAACGGGTGGTTGTCTTCCATGATGTGGCGGCGGGCTATTTCGTTACACGCGCCAATAATGTTCTGCACTTCGCGCTGGAGGTATTGTTTCGATTCCGGAAGGGTCAACTTTTTTTCAAGAATTTTTTTCACCTCGGCATCCGATAGTGTATTCCCCTCGATCGCGGTGGTGGCATGCGCCCCTTTGGCAAGATAGATGCGATGCAATTCCCGCGCATCATCCGGAGACAAAAGGGCTCCTTCGATATGCTCGCATTTTGATTGCGCTTCCCCGAGCAGCATCCAAAACCTGTGGCCGGCTTTTCCCATATTGACATTGAAATTAATCCATGGATGGCTTTTCTCGTATTTTTTTGTCATAAAAATATCCAGTATTTTTTGCTATATTTCACATAGATAATTGTTGACAGAAAATATTTTGTCTTTCTTCATGTCATAATTTCTGTCTTCATAAATGTCCTACATAAATGCGCTGATTTTTGTCAATACGCGTATTGCGCAAAAGGCCGGCCCCCCCTCACGAGCCGGACATGGGGGGGCCGTTCTCCCTCTTTGAACGGGGTTTTAAACCCGGAGATAATCAAGGAAGCCATTGACGGTACATAGGTCCGCCGCAAAGTCGACGTTGAAAGATCGTGTCCCCCAAAGCAAACAAGGCAGGGGCGGGATGGTGATACAGCCGGATGGGCGGCCGCCGCCTGAAAAATCGTTCAGCGCCGCATCGCGGCCCGCTGTTTGCGCAATTCCGCTATCTCCTTGTCCAGGGCGGACAGGCGGCCCGTGTTCGCCTCCACTTCCAGCCCCAGGCCGATTTCCCGCAGCGGCCGGTCCTGTTTGCGTTCCAGCGCCGCTATCCGCATATCGATCAGGGCCAGGGCGCCCGTGTCGGGGGCTTCCCGTTCCAGGGCGGCGTTTTCCTGTTCCGACAGTTCCGTGACGGCGCGCGCGCCGTCAGGAACCAGGCTTTGCGCCGGGGCATCGGGAGAGGCAAAGACGTGGGCGAGGATGTCCCCGCCGTCCACGGTGTATCTGATGTGACGCTGTACGCTTGTCCGCATGGTTTCCATTCGTTTTCTCCTTACCATCTGGCTTCAAAGGACCAGGACGTCGCTGCGGGGTTGCCGGTGGTCTGGTTGAGCGTTGTCATCGTGAATCCGTTCACGGTCTTGTTGCTGAGAAGCCAGGGGAAAAAGGTCATTTGCCCGTTTGTCGCGGCAACCAGCTGGTAACTGGCGGTGGTGGCCGGAGCCGTGAACTGGATTGTATACACGCCCGTGCTTACCATTGAGCTTGATGCGATATTGAGCGCGGCGAACGCCGAACCGGCGCTGCTGATATGCGCCCCGGCCTTGATCATCGCGGAAGGATCCACCGTATAGGCCCACGCGCCCCATGATCCGGAGTTACAGAAACGCTGGGCCTGGCGTCCGGTGGAAACCGCCGTTGCGATTTGCACCGTCTGCGCCGAGGTGATCTGCTTTGTCCAGACAAGGCAGGTGGCGCCGGGAAAGGGGTTGCCGGGATGCGTGCCGAGAACGCGGTAATACGATTCGCCGGAAGTCAGGCTGTCGAGCGATGTTGTGTCGGCGATGGTCAGCGCCTGCCCGAAAAGCCCGTCCCCCAGGGAAAAGAGTCCGGCCGGGGTGATATGTTTTTCCGTGTTCGTTCCGGCCGCGACTTCGGCATTCGATGCCGCCCATCCCCGCGGATCAAGCCTGGTCCATGTCCCCCATGCGCTGTTGTTGTAGAATCGCTGGGCAAGCAGCCCGCTTGAAATGGTCATGGCCACATGCACGCATTGCGACGCGATAACCTGCTTGACCCACAGCAGACAGGTGGAACCGGGAAATGGGTTGTCCGGATGGGCCGAATCCAGCCTGTTGCAGGCCTCTCCTGTCGTCAGCCCCGCAAGGGGGGTCGAGTTCGGCAGGTTCACGGCCATGCCCAGAAGCCCGGCCGCGTTTGTGGAGGTTGCGATGTCCGCCATCATCTGCCGGATGGCGTCGTTGATGCCGGAAGGCGGGCAGCCTTCCGCGATGTTGATGCCGCTGATGGCCGTATTCGCGCCGGGGGTTGTTTTGTACTCCGCTATGGACATATAGTTCTCCTTTTGCCTGTTGCGCTGTTATTGCTGGCCGGCCAGCAGGGAGAGAAGGCCCTGGCGGGTCGCGGTATTCGCGTAAGCCCTGGCGTTCCGGCCAAGGATGCCCGCAAGGGACTCGCGGGGCGTATATTGCCCGGACCTCATCAAGCGGGCCGCGAGTTTGGGGTCAAGAGAGGCGTTAATCAGGATGTCGCGTATCGCCTCATTCGCCGGTTCAAAAAGGAAGCGGCCGGATTTCTCAAGAGCGAAGCGCGGGATCGCGGTCAGGGCGCTCATAAAACCGCCCTGCGAAACGGGCTGCTCCGATGCGCCGAAGATCCTGTCCGCGATGGTTTGCGTCACCAGCTTTTGTGTCGCCAGGTTCTGCGCCGTGGGGCTGCCCTGCACGGCGGCGCGGCGCGTGATATCCCGCGCGCGCTGCAGGTCGGCTCGTATTTTCGGCATGTCGGCCAGGTTCTCAAGGCCCATTTCACGCAGAGCCGGGCGGTGGCTGTTGGCCCAGTTCTTCAGCCTGTCGATATCCAGGGCACCTGTTTTGGTCGTGGCTTTGTTCCTGGCCTGGGAAATTATATAGTCCTGCATGGCGGCGCGGGCTTCCGGGTTTGTCCCGGCCGCGAGGTTGAAGGCGCGCATGGCTTCGCCGCCCTGCTCCCCGGCCCGGAAATAATTCTCGGGCACGCGGCTGGCGGGAATGGCCCCGCCCTCAAGCGTGTTGCCGCGACGGCTCATAAGCTGGTTCGCGCCGCGCTCGAAGCGTTCACCCTGCTCCACACGCGCCTGTTTGGCGGCCCTGAAGCGCGCGGCCTGCTCCGGCGAGAAACCTTGTTGATATATATTGCCAGATGCGGCGGGCTGGTTTATAGTTGTAGTAAATCCGCTTTGGCCCGTAACCGCGCTAGGGGTTTCGTTGCTAGCGACGAAATGACTGGTCTGCGCCCTTTCCCAAAGCGGATTTTTGTTTTTGTATGCGTCGATTCTGGAGGGAAGCGCGGTTGTCGTTTCAAAGCCGCCATGCGGCGCTTCCAGCCGCGATTCAAGAGTCGCCTTCCCGAACGGGCTGGTCCGTTTGCTGATAAAATCGTATGTCCCGGCCCTGGCCGGATACACGCCGTCCAGCTTCCCGAAAACATGTTCGACAAAATCGCGGGCATCCTTGAAACCGAGTTGCCGGAACTGGCCCCCGTGTTTATGATCAATGGCGTCAAGGGCCGCCTGTGAAAGATTGATGTTCCCTGACCCCTTGTGCCCCATTTTGCCCGCGAGTTCTTCCCCGACCCTGCCGATGATCCCCGTTCTTTCGCCGGAAAGCGTGACCGGAGACGCCACCCCCCGCTGGCGCGCGATATCGCCCGCAAGCTGGTTGGTTATCTTTTCCACCGCCGCCGGGGAATAGCCCTGCGCGGCCATGTCTTTTGTCAGTTCCCGCGCCTCGCGCAGCGCGGCGCCCCGCACGGCGTTTTCTTGCGCCGTCACGTCGCGCGCGGCGCTTTCCAGGTACTTGTCGAGATCGCGCTTCATGCCCCCGGCAATGCGCGCCGTGGCGGCGTCGCCCGTGCGCCCGGCGCTTTCGGCCATATCCGTTAACGTGGTCCGCATATCCTGGAGATCGCGGTAGCCGACGACTTCCCCTTTTTGGATGTCGGACCTGATCTTGCTCATGATCCCGGAAACCTGGGGCGGCACGGTCTGATAGCGCCCGCCGCCGATGCTTTGCTCGAAACTTTGCGCCAAAGGCTCAAGGTTGAAGGTCGCCGCGCCCTCGGGGTCGATGGCCGCGTAGGCTTCGCCGGTACGGGCGCGGGCTGCCTGGTAGTTGGCGTCGTACGCGCCGCGGATGCGCGCGCCCACGTCGCCGGCTTCCATGGTCCCGCCGTAAGGGGCGCGGCTGTCCAGCGCGGTGTTCGCCGCCGCCTGGCGGGCTTCTTCCTGCGCGAGAAGGCGTTCGCCTATGGCGCTTCCGCGCGGGCCGGACGAGGCAAGGCCCTTTTCGAGCACAGCCAGCCCCGCGTCGCCCGTGGCCTGCGCGGTGGTGGGGATTGAGCCGGGAACGTATTCCTCGGCTCCGCGCGCAAGAGCCGCGCGCGCCGCGTTGGGATCGGACGCGACCCGATTCAGGGTTTGCCCGGCGATGCGCTCTCTGCCCGCAGGGGTGAAGGCGTCAACGGCCGTGCGTAATCCGCTTGCGCCGCGCCCAAGGGTCTGCCCGGCGATGCCCCCGACCGGGGGCAGCGCGCCGCCGACCAGACCGGCGGCCATTTGCAGTTCGGGCGATGCGCCGCTTTGGCGGGCGAGTTCGGATGACGCGCCGCCGGTCGCGGAGCTGGCGGCCTGCATGCCGGGAGCTTCGGCCAGCATGCCCAGCATGCCCCGGCCCGCTGACGGCAAAAGCGACGCGCCCCGCAGGGCGTATCGCGCGGCGCCGATGGGCGGCGCGGCCCCGGCAAGCGCTTCGGCGGCTTTATCCCCCAGGCGTTCCCGGTCGTTTGCGGCTTTCGATATTCCGGCCTGGTCGTACGCGCGTTCCATGGTCTGGCTTATGGGTTTGAAGTATTCAGGCGCGCCGCCAAGGGCCTCGTTGCCTTTGTTGATCAGGTAGCGGAAGGGGGAGTAAAGCAAATCAGCAACGCCGGCAACGCCGGATGTGCCCGCGCGCAGGGTGCGGCCTGGAACGCGCATCCAGGCGTCTTTTGTTCCCGGGCTCATCGCGCCTTGCGGGCCGCCTCCGGGGCCGCCGTGCAGCATTTGCGAGATGTCGGCGGTGAAAACTTCGCTTCCGGCCGGTTCCGCTTGCTGTCGGGCGGCTGGTTCAGGCTGGGGAGCGGCAGGTTGCGCGGGCTGTCCGGCGGCCAGGTGCGAGAGTATTTCATCGTGGGAATAGCCCTCGTCCAGCGCGCCTTGCAGATTGAAGCCGCGATCTTTAGCCAGAAAGGAATTGATTTCCTGTGGCGAGTAGCCCTCAGCGAGAGCGCCTTGTATGTCGAATGCCATGGATCTGCCAGTGGCCCCATTTGCTTGCTTAGCGCGCAGTATTTTACGTTGGTCTTGCCTAAAAGCGTTTTCAAGCGCGTCCTGTTCCTGGCGGCGCTTGAATTCCAGATATCGGGACGGGTCGCCAAAGGCGCGGGCTATGCGCTGCTCCTCTTCAGACAGAGAAGCATGCATAGCTTCAGCGTTTTGCGCGCCCTGCGCCTCTTTAGCTTGCCTGGCCATTTCGCTGTTCATTTTCAATTCCTGAATCTTGCGCTGCTGCTCGGCTTCCTGGAGTTGCCGGATGCCGAGCATGGAATTGCCCATGCCTTCCGCCGCTCCCGAGACGCCGGAACTGAACAGGCCGCCCAACCCTGGGGTGCGCTGCCCCCGGCGCGGCTGGTTGGCGTTTTGGACATTGGCCCCGGCCTGCATCAGCATGGCCGCGATGGCCATGTTTTTGTCCCGGGGGTTCATCTGGTCCCAGTACGAAGGCTGATTATTGGTCGATGATTCAAAGCCCATGCGATCCTCCGTTTTTTCCGCCGTCACCGCGCCAGCAGCCCGAGCAGGCCGCCGATTATCGGCTGTGCGGCCACTGACGCCCCCCGTCCAAGCCATGTCGCCGCGCCGACAGGAGCGGTCAGAATGTCCGCCGGGTCGAACGCCGGCTGTTCCAGGGGTTGTTCGTACCGCACATCCATCCCCGGATACTGATCCCGCATGCGGGATGCGAATTCCTGGCCAAGGCGCATTTTCCCGCCTTCCGTCAGCGGCGGCTTGTACGCCTCAAGGCGCGGGGTGCCGGGCGGGTAGTTTTGCGCGGCCAGCGCCGGATCGGGGGCGAGCAGCGAGGCGGCGGCTCCGGCCCCGACCGCGGCGGGCGCGGCGGTCTTGACTCCGCCCTTGAAACGGTCTATTAATGTTTGTAAAGCTGATTGAGAGCCAACAGCAGAAAGGTCCAGCTGCGAGACGGCATTGCCCGCGGGTAATGGTTGACCGTGTATGAGGGAGGGACCGCCCCTCTGGCTTCCAAGCAGCTTTTTCCTTTGTTCCAGATCCCAGATGATTCTGCCCGGCGGGGTTTCAACGATGGTGGCCAGCCCCGCGCCGCCTTCTTTTGTCGGGAAAACAGGGGCAAAAATAGCAAGAGGGTCGCCGGGCTTTGTTCGGGCTTCCATCGCCCGTCTGTTGCCACCCATGAAATTCGGAACACCCATTGTTTTTTCAGAGTTCAGTAGTTCCTCTATGGTTTCCGCCATTCGTTCTTTTGACCACCCACGGGATTCCACCCCGTGCCGGAACAGTAAAAATTCAGGATCAACATAGCGCGGGTTTATGTGTTGCAAATCACGAAGCGCCTGCGGCGAGATGCGCCCGGCCGATCCGTAGTTGCGCGCCCCATCCATTATTTCACCAATCAGATAGAGCAGGCCTTTATTTGCCGCCATCCCCACGCCCCTCGCTAAAACAAGCCCAGCAGTCCGCCGATGCCGCCGCCGTAAAGTCCGCCGGTCTGTCCGCCGAGCAGGTACCCCATGCCCGCGCCGGACAGGCCGCCGCTGAGCAGTCCGCCCAGCGGGTTGCTTTTGGCCGCGTTGCCGGTGTTGGTGCTGGAACCGGACAGGCCGTAGCCGCCGGAGATCATGGCCCCATAATTCTGCAGGTTGGTCAGGTCGCGGCCCGCGTTATAGTTGTAGCGGTCGATGTCCGCGTTGATCAGGTTTTGCGCGTGGTTTTCCCGGGCCGTGCCCGCTTCCGACAGGGCCGCGATGTCGCGGTAATCCTGTTCCGCCAGGGACGGGGAAAGGCCGGCCGCCCGCATCATGTTCTCGCGTTCCGCGTTGTACGCGGACAGTTCGCGGTTGAGGCCCGAATTCCAGGCGTCAAGCCGGTTCTGCTGGTCCGTCTGCCAGCCCGTGAGGTTGCGGTTCTGGGCCTGGTTGTAGGCGTCAAGCCGGTTCTGCTGTCCGGCCTGCCAGCCGGCAAGACCCCTGTTCTGGGTCTGCTCGTACGCATCCAGCCGCCGGTTCTGGTCGTCGCTCCATGACTGCAGGGACCGGTCCTGGTCCTGGTTGTAGGCGTCGTTGTACATCCGGGCCGCGATATTTCCGGCGGCGTCGTTGGCTGATGCCGCATGCGCGCCGGACCCGTAGCGTCCGGCCTGCGAAAATGACCCGGACACATTGGCCAGCGTCTGGTTTTGCGCCCGGCTGACGGCGTCGGCCAATGCCTTGTTGCTGCCGGAATTCCAGGCGGAAAGCATTGCCGGATTGCCGCTGTCCGCCTGATACTGGCTCAGAAACGAGGGGTTGCCGCTCTCTTTGGCGTACTGGCTCAGAAACGAGGGGTTGCCGCTCTCTTTGGCGTACTGGCTCAGAAACGAGGGGTTGCCGCTCTCTTTGGCGTACTGGCTCAGAAAATCCGGGCTGGTTTCGCCGCCGGCAAAGGGGTTGCCGGTCAGGTATCCGCCCTGAAGCGTTCCCGCGAGCTGGTCCTGCGCCGCGCCCACCGGAAGGGAGCCGGAAAGCGCCCTGTCCGCCTGCCGGCTGATGGCCTGCGCGGTATACGGGTCCTGCCCGGCCACCGTGCTGCCGGAATAGTACGCGGGCGCCATGCCCGTGGTCTGGTACAGATTCTGCGCGTCCTTGAACATTTCCTCGAGATACGGTTTCTGCGCGCTCCAGGGTTCCGTATTCTGCTGCACCGTGGTTTTGCCGCCGCCGCCGCCGCCGCCGCCTTTTCCGCCGCCCATAAAGCCTCCTAATACGCCGCCCATTCGGCAGGGACGGTTTCGCGCGTGTAGTACGAAATGACGCCGGGCAGGTTGGCCCCGCTGTCATGGGAAAAGCAGACGGAAGGGATCGTGCCGGCAATTGCCGCCCCGCATCTGCAGATCAGTTTCACGGCCGCCCTGTTCCAGACGGGCGTTTTGCCGGTCAGCACGTCCAGGATATGCACGCCGTCCATGTGCGCGTCGTGCAGAATGGAGGACACGCCGAAGCGCCCCAGGGCCACGGGCGCGGGAACGCCGCATTCCGCCCGCGCCGCCGGCAGGGGCAGAAAGCAGAAATGGACCATGGCGCTTTTGCCCAGAATGTCCGTCAGGTAGATCATGCCCGCCATGTCGTGGTTGAAGGTCAGCAGCCACCAGTGGTTTTCCGGCAGGCGGACCAGGTTCACGAATTCCATGACGGCCATGCGCGGCCGGCTGTAAAAGGACGCCCGTTCCCGGCCCGCCCGGTTCAGGCGAAGGTAAAAATCCGCCAGCAGATCGTCGGGGATTTCGTCCCTGTGCATGCGTCCGCACTGGCCCATGCTCCGCCCTCCTATTTTCTCGCCATCCAGGGGCTGGAAAACACGTTGATCACATCCAGAAAGGGGTTGCTGCCCTTGCCGATGTCCTTCAGGTTGAAGGCCGGGGCGACCATGTTCTTGCCCACGTCTTCCAGGCTGCCGCCGCCGGCAAGCGTGAAGACAGGGTTCATGACGGTCGGTTCCGTACCGCCCAGTTCGCGGGACGCGCCTTTCCAGTCGCCGTCAAACGCCTTCTGAAACATCATCATGGGCGGGCCGCCCCAGCCTTCGCCGCCAAAGGTGGACAAGGCCGCGTCGTTCCAGTTCTGGCCCATCTTGTCGTGGCCCTTGGACAGGGACCCGGCGGAAAGGGCCGCCGCCGCGATCAGGGCGGACCAGGGGTTGGACATGGCCGCCGAACCCATGGAGCCACCGGCTGATCCGCCGCTGCCGCCGCCGAAAAGGCCGCCGAACATGCTTGATCCGCCGGAAGTCGCGCCCTCTCCGGCCAGGGTGGGCATCAGCTGCCCCATGGTGCTTTCCGCGACCCCGCCGTACATGGGGGCAGCCGAGGCCATCGCGCTTTCCCCGCCCAGGCCGCCCATCAGGCCGCCGTAAATGTCCGCGCCCACCGGGGACAGGTTCGCGCCGAGCGCGCCGCCGGACCCGCCAGAAACAGGCGCGCCGTACAGGCCGCCGACCCCGTCCATCAGGCCGCCCAGCGTTCCGCCGTACACGTTGCCCACTCCGCCCCCGGACGAGGTGAAGGCCTGCGGGCTGGCCGCCCATTTGTCGCCCTGCAACATCTGCAGCAGGCCTTGCATGGACTGGGGGCTGATCTGCCGCGCCTGCTGCTGCTGCTGCTGCGGGGGGTCGGATGCTTCCCTGCCGCCGGGTCCGGCGGCGCCGCGCGCCTGGTATCTGTTCGTCCGCGGGCCGCCGTATGCGGGTTCAACTGCTCTGCGTGACAGGGCCATGGTATTCTCCTTGCGGCGTGCCGACGCCGACGATTGCGTACGCGAACCGCGCGCCCGGCGGCGGTTCCTCGGTGAAAACGAGCGTTGCCGCGCCCCTGGCCATGCTTTCCTGATGCCAGCGCGCATTCGCGGCCTGCGCGTTCAGGGGGATCAGGATGATGTGCCGGCCGGCCCCGCAGCGCGGGTCTTCAATGGTGACGGTTTTGCCGGTTCCGGCAAGCTCGAACACGCCGATGTTGTGGGTTTCCGCCCGCAGGGCCGCGTTGGCGGCGGCGGCAAGCTGTTCCGTGCCGGCGTTTTTGGCTGGAGCGAACATTACAGGCCCCCTTCCTCTTCAAAATACAGATCAACGCCGACAGCGTAGGTCCACGGCATGCCGCCGGGAATCGCCACGCGCGCCCGCGCGTAGCGGGTCGAAATATGGCAGCGGCACACCCCGTCCCGGGCGGACGGCACAGAGCAAAGGCGGTCCGTGGGCGTATCGCGCTGAAAATCGCGGGCGCGGACGAACACGGCGTATTCAAGGCTGTCAACGACCGGGCGCGCTCCATGAACCATCATGCGCGCGCCGCCGCGTTCCGCCGTTTCTATGACCGCCGGCACCGGTTCGCCGGAGAACAGATACATGCGATGGTCAAGCCCGAACGAGGCCAGCACGGGCACGCCGTTGGTCAGTGCTTTGCTGTCCAGGCTGAAGGGCAGCGTATCCAGAGAGGGGGAATATCCATCCAGTTCTTCCAGGGACACGCCCCGGCCGGCGTCCACGTACAACCATTCAACGTCTTGAAGGACAAAGGAAAAGCGGTTGAGTTCCGGATGAAACAGGATGATCCTGTCCCGCCTGTCCGGCGGGCATGACGTCGATGCGAAAGCCCAGGCGATGACGCCGTTGACGGGATCGAAGGCGGCCAGCGTTTCCGTGCGGCGTTTGTCGTCGGCATTGGCCCGCCACCACAGGTTGACGCGTTCCGCTCCGATATTGCGCACGGACCCGCCGTCCGTGGCGTAAAAACCGTCCTCTGCCAGGAAAAAGACGTTGTTCATGGCCTGGATCACCGAGCGCGGCGCAATGGTCCCCTTGCTCTTGTCCACGTCCGTGAACTGGAAAACGTAGGGCGGTCCCACGTATTGCGCCCGGTATATGGCCGATTCGCAGAGCACGAGCGCCTCGTACGAGGCCATGCCGGACGCGATGGCCTGCACCCTGCCGCCTTCCGGAAAATCGTTGAAGTCGGACTGCGCGTACTGGGCCTCGTTGGTGCCGGGAACCGGCCAGAACAGGGGATTGTCGATGCCGGACCACTGCACGCGGCTGCCGTGGCCGGGGATGTCGCCGACCATGAGAAAATCGCCCACCGGCGAGGCGCAGCGCCCGGCAGGGGCGCCGGGCACGGCCGCGAAATTCCCCACCGTGCCCTGGCCGACGGCGGCGTGCAGCGGCCCGTCCACCCCGTTCACGGCGAACACGCCCGGGCCGTACAGCGCGAAATTCCAGCCGTTGTTGCCGGCGGACAGGGTCCCCGCGCTTTTTTTCTGCCAGGCGGAGCTTTCCGTTCCGCCTCTGGCGTACAGGGCGTCCGCCGTTCCGGCCACGGTCAGGGGGGAATTGGAAGGGTCGGTGAAGGCATGCGCCCCCAGCACGCGCGAGGGCAGGGCGCCGCCGGAAAGGACGGGTTGCCGGAACGGCCGGTACCCTTTGGCCGCCGGAATGACCCCGGACGCAACCAACGTCTGATCGCCGCCGATGTCGGGCAGGTCCGGCTCCCAGGCCGCGAATGGAAGCGTCACCGCGCGCGCGGCCATCACATGGCCCTCGTCCGCCAGCCGTAGCCGGCCCTGCGGATGACGCCGCGCCCGCCCGTGCGCGCGAGGGCGGCGGCCGGACGCGGCGTGAAGACGTAATAGTACGCCGACCGGCTGCCGGTCATGGCCACGCCGTGAAAGGACAGGGCCTTGCCCAGGGTGAATTTCCCCGCGCCGCCCGTTGCCGCCGGAGCGGTTCCGCCGATGCGCCAGGCCGGAAAGGGATCGTCCAGCGACGGTTCCATGGCGTCAAGGGACGGATACCAGATGTCCAGCCGTTCCAGGTCGAGGTCCAGCGCCGTCAGTTTCAGGGCCATGTCAGTCCACCGTCAGGGTGATGCCGTTGGGGTCGACAAAAAAGTACGAGCCCCGGTTGATCGTGGCCGGGTCGATGAAATTGCCGGACCAGAGGACCGTGCCGCCGGTCTGCGCGGAGGATATGGCCCACCCGGTCACCTTGCCCCAGTCCGTCGTGGCCTGCGCGTATTGCAGCAGATTGCCGTTGCTCATGCTTCCCCCGGCCACGGGGCCGAATTCGATCAGCTGCCGCGCATAGGACGGGGAAACAACCTCCTGCCCGCCGCCGGTCTTGTCGGGAATGGCCGTGTACAGGCCCAGATACAGCGGGCCGGAGCTTTTCAGCGCGCCGAGCATGAGCGTGGCGCCGGCAAATGTTACGTTCATACGAATCTCCTTGGCGGTTTGGCCGCCAGCTGCCTGCTGTAGCGGGCTTTCACGTCGGACGCCTGCGCGTCGTCTCTGGCGGCCGTGTACATGTTCGTCCACAACTCGCCGGGCACGGACGAGCGCGCGTAGGGGATGCTTTCCACCAGCGCCGCGTACAGATAGAGATCAGGGTGGTTGAGCAGCGCGTCGTTGGTCGGCCGCGTTTCGGACAGGGGCGGTATCTGCGCGTAATAGGTCAGCAGCACCGTGTACGCCGCGTCGGGGACGGGAGCGAACAGCAGCTGGCGGCCGATGATCGTATACGCCGACGGCATGCCGGATGTATCCGAACGGTTCGTGTATTCGTCCGGGGTGATGTATTCCAGATTGACCGGGGGCGAGCTTTTCAGGCTGACCTCGCGCATGTTCAGGTACACGTCCCAGTCGCCGGGATCGCGCCTGTCCGGCAGCCAGACGGATTCCACGCCCGGGGTGGTGGCGCTGACGCCTCTGCGCTCCATGACCCGCAACCGGACCTCGCGCTGCAGGCGCTTTTCCGCCAGGCCGATGAAGGTGGGGATCATGCCGTCGGGGTCGTAGCCGAGATATTTCCGGATGGTCTCCTGCAGGGACGCGTACTCTTCGAACATCACACCCTCCCCGTGGAGCAGCGGAAGGCCGCCCACTGCGGATCATTGAGAAAACGGCGCAAATCGTCCCTGTTGCCGAGGATGTCCAGGCCTTGCGCCTTCAGGGCGTCCACCAGAACCAGGGGGATTTCCGCCAGGCAGCATTGGCCCATGTCCGCCGTTTTCCTGAACCGGCGCAGCCTGTCCTCCGCGCGTTCGGCCGCGCAGCGGCGCATGACCTCGCCGCAGTCCTGCACGTCCTGCAGGAACATGGTTCCCGTGGCCCGGTCATGGCGCGCGTAGCTGGTCACGGTGCCGCGGCGGTCCAGAATGACGTCCGCCATTCACGCCTCCACGATCCATTTCCGTTCGAGCATGGCCGCGATGGCCGGGTCTTCGGGCCGGGCCGTGATGACCTCGCCATGCTCCGCGGGGTTGCCGTTCCAGAACGGTTTTCTGTCCGTGACGACCCGGTACGCGCGTTCGGCCGCGCCGGCCCGCTCTTCCGGCTGTTGCGGCCGCGCGGGCGGAACAGGGATGTTTTTCGGTCGTGCCATGTCCTTTCTCCGTCTTCATGGCCGGGAGCCGGAGCCCCCGGCCGTTTGTGCGCCGGTCCGGCCTTACAGGGCCGGGTTGATGTCCGCCACCATGCCGGAGGATTCCTCCGCCCGCGCCTCCAGCGTCAGTTCGCCGACAATGAAGCCCTTCATGGAGTCGCCGGTTTTGGCCAGCTTTTCCTCCTTGAACGTGCGCAGGTAGGACTTTTTCCAGTAATCATAGTCCAGAATAAAAACGCAGTTCTGCGAATACGGGATATTCGCCATCACCCGGTTGGGCACGACCTTCAATTCGCCGAAGTCGGAATCGTAGATGCGCACGGTATGGGTGACGCGCTTTCCTGACGGGTCTTCATCCTGCACGTTGACGGTTTTCAGCACGGAAGTGATCTTGCGGCGCATGGCCGGGGAACCCATCAGGATGGTGGGGTCGCCTCCCTGCGTATACGCGCCCTGAATCACGGACGCGATCATGTCCACGGTCAATGCGCGCAGGGTGCCTGCCGTCGCGGCGGCGGACGCCGTGGCCACGGCCCCGCCGGCGCCGAGGCTGACGTTGGTGGTCAGCCACGCCGGAAGACCGCGCATGCGGCGGGCCGTGGTCGCGTTCCCGGCCACCTGGATCTGGTTGGCAAGCAGGGCGCGTTCCGCGTCTTTCTTGATTTCCTTCATCCTGTTCGCCATCTGGTAATCGTACTGATCGGAAACCCCGACCTGCTCGACCGCCTGGTCCGTGCCGGACACGTTGATGGCCTTGGTCATGATCTGGGTGCGGTTGCTCAGTTCGTCCACGCTGGTGCCCTGGAACGCGGTCACATCCGCGCCGGAAATCTGCGCGTTGTCCGCCGGGTCGAGCAATTTGTCCTTTGTCCATTCATGCAGGGTCTGGGTAGCCTTGTTGCCCGAACCGCAACCGGTCAGGAACGGCGTGTCCTCCGGGGAAATCATGGTGATCACTTCCATAAGATCCCGAGGATGGCCAAGGGTGTTGTAGCTGTTTATCTGCCCGGTAATCGTCGCCATGCTGGTATCCTTTTATCCGCCGGCGGCCCTGAGGGCGGCCACGATGGCGTCTGTGTCTTTGGGGTTTTTGCGCAGGGCGGCCATGGCGTGGCGTTTCGCGTCCTGCCCCGGAAACGCCGCGCCGGTACTTTCCGGCTTCAGCATTTTCGGGGCCTGGGCGATTTTCTGTTTTGCCGCCTCGGCCGCCGTCCGCATTGCGTCATATTGCATTGCCTTGGCGATCAGGGTCATCTGATAGCCGTCAGTGATCCCGTTGATGTGGCTGTCGGGGCAGCCGATGGATTTCAGGTAGGAAACGGCCGATTCTCCCCATTTTTTGGCTTCAAAGCCGTCACCGGCTATTTTCGCCACTTCGGGCAACGCGATCTGCATCTGCGCATGCAGATGCCGCGCTGCTTCCTGCTGCCGTTTCTGCTCCGCGATGTGCGCCAGAGCCTCGTGCTGCTTCACGGCCTGGGACACGGCCTGCAGACGCTCCTGGTACATGGCGTCAAGCTGGGCCCAGGCGTTGGGGTCGCGCTTTTTGATCTCCAGCCAGTTGATTCCGGCGAATTCGCCCTCAATGGCCGCCCGGGCCTGGTCAAGAGCCTGCTCCAGCTGGGTCTGCGCGTACTGCACCAGGTTCGCTTCGTTCTGCCGGGCCTGCGCCAGTTCGCGGCCGTGGGACCCCAGCAGGGCCTCGCGTTCCGCTTCGCGCTTGGCCACGAATTTCTGCAGGTCCGGCGGCAGTTTCGCGAACTGCTCTTTCGCGTCCTGGGTCCATGACTGCGGCGTCGGAATGCTTTCCGGCCGCGGCTCCCCCGTTTCCCCATCGTTTGCGGCTGCCTGGGTTCCGGTGGCCTGGTCCATTTCCCCGTCCGGCTGGGCGGCCGGATCAGTCGGCTGATCCTGGGCGGCTGCCTGGGAAGATGGTTCCGGGTCCGTTCTCAGGGCCCCGACAATGGCGTCCGCGTCGTTCAAAACCACATCGTGCTTCGCGCTGGCCGGCGGCGTCGAGGCGTCCGCGCGGGGCGCGGTGGCGGCTGCGGCGTTCGCGGGTGCGCTGATGGCCTGGGTCATGCTTGCTCCTTGCCGGGCCGCGCCAGGCGCGCGAAAAGCGCCCTGAACGGCCCGTTTTCGTTGTTTTTCCGTTCGCTCTGGGCGGCCTTTTCCACAAAACGCAGTATTTCAAGCCGCACCTCGGCGATGACGGCCTGTTTCAGGTGCAGGCATTCCCGCTCTTCCGGCGATTTCGCGGTCCGCCAGCAGTCAAGCGTCTGGCGGTCCAGCGCGGCCAGCGCCGAGGGGAGCACTTCCCCGTCCAGAATCAGGGCGGCTTCTTCCGCCCGCCGCGTGATGGCGTTGTCCCCGCTCACAGTTGCGCCCCCCGGATGACGCCGGTACCCGGCCCGGTCTGGCGCATGGCCGCGCGCACCATGTCCAGCTGCTTTTCCGCCTCGATCTGTTGCGCGCCAAGCTCGGCGTCGGCGGCCGTTTTCATTGCCGTGTTGCGCGCGTCCGCCGCCATTTTCGCCTGCTGCAGCAGGATCTGGGCCTGCGCTTTCTGCTGTTCGAGCAGGATGTCGGCGGCGGACGCCTGCTGTTTGATCTGCAATTCGGCGGCGGATTTCTGTTTTTCCAGCTCAAGCTTCCGCTGTTCCGGCGACGGCTCGGGCTGTTGCCGCAGCATCGCCTCTTCGGACTTGCGGGCGTCCTCCACGGTGCCGAAGAACTGCTCCGGCGACTCAAAGCCCAGCGACTGGGCCATCCTGTGGCAGGCGGTGAGAAAATGCGTCAGCCGCACCGGCGAGTTGGCGCCCAGCTTTTCCATGATCTGGGCCTGCAGGGCGATGATCTGCTGCAACCCGGCGCTCTGTCTGGCCCGGTTGCCCGTGCCCAGGCCCACGGACACGCGCACGTCCATGGCCGGGTCCCAGGCGGAGGGGTTCCACTGGAAAAAGCGGCCCTTGAGCCGGAGCTGCAGGGGTTTTTTCTGGTAGCGCGACACCAGCAGCAGCACGTATGCCGCCACCGGCTTGAACAGCATTTCCGCGATGACGCGGGCCACAAGCTCCAGCCGCTCGTTGGCCGCCTCCTGATAGATGGACGCCCCGGTTGCCGTGCCCTGCAACGCGTCGGCGGACAGGCCCTCCATCTGCTGGCCCACGCCGGTGCGCGTCTCTTTGGCCTTGTCCGTCATCTGCAGCGCGGCGGCCGCCTGGGCCACCACGGCGGAATCCACGGGGAAGGGCGTTATGCTGATGTCGCCGACGCCCTCGTACACGCCGCCCACCCTGCGGTTCAGCAGCTGGTCGTAATCAAGCTCGTCCGTTTTGTTCCGCCGGACGACGAACAGTTCGCCCTGGTTGGCGCTGGCCAGCCCGTCGAGCATCTGGCGGGAAAGCTCCGTGCGCAGCCGCTGCAGGTCCATGACCAGGTCGGCCAGGCCCAGGCCGACGGGCTTGTGCGGCACCGGCACGGACGACAGCGGGAACAGCGGCGGCCGGGGCATGGTCCAGACCTCGGAACGCAGCACCTTCACGCTGTTGCCGTCCCCGCCCACATACTCGACCTTGTGGCGGGTCGGGCCGGCATGGCCGTCCCCGCCCGGCATCAGGATGTACGCCTCGTACAGCCGCACGCTCTTCATGTCGCTGTCGCGGCCGCTGTCCGCATCGGCGGCGTCGTCGTTGATGCGGTTGCGGATCTGCGTTTCCGGGTACGCGTCGTCGTCTTCCGCGACGCCGTCCAGAATGTCCGGGTCAAAACCCCGCCGCCGCAGTTCCCCCACGGTCTTTTCCTCCCAGTGGGCCACAAAGCGGGCCGTGGCGATGTCCAGGGCGTCCTGGTTGTACAGCACGCGCTCGGGCGGCAGGCAGACGATCTTCACCCCGCCGGGCGCGGATGTGGGATCGTCCGTTTCCACGGTGACGGAATAGACCGGCTCCGGACCGTCGGAAGAACGCGCAACGGACGCCGCGTCCGCGCCGTGCCGCACGAGCAGGGCGTAAGCCTCCCGCTCGGACAGGCCGCTGTACGCCGCGGGAACTTTCGGCGGGTCGTCCTCGTAGCAGACCTTCCACCAGCCCGCGCGCTGCAGCAGGGCGTCGGAAATCACGTTGTGGACCTGCGAAAACACGCCCTGGCCGAACACCACCCGGTTGAGGTAGTCGGTGGCGTCCTCGGCGGCCTGCTCGTGCTCCGGCCGGCGCGGCTCGATGCGCACGATCTCGTCCGAGGACGTGAACACCCGCAAAAGGCCCGGCTTGGCCCATTCCACCGTTTCCATGACCGTGCGGTCGATGATCGTGGAATAGCCGCCCTTTTTGCGTTCCTCGTCCTGCCCGAGGGGCGAGGCGAGGTACGCGGCCTCGTTGGCGGCGCGGGCGGCGGACAGCGTTTCCGCGCTCTTGCCGACGGCGGTTTCCATCTCCTGCCGGAGGGCTTTCTCAAAGGCTTCGGTGGTGATTTTTCCGGCTGCGGTCGGCATCAGGCGGCCCTCGTGCTGGCAAAGGTGGAAAGGCGGCGGTGGCCGGGCGCTTTGGCTTCCGCCAGGGGAAAGACCGCCGCCAGGTCGGGGTCCACGACGCGGGACGCGCAGTCCAGCATGTCGTCGTGGCTGGACACGGGAAAGGCGAGATACTCGTCGTTGACGAATTCGCGGACGAAATCGCGGCTTTTGCCCTCGGCATCAAGAAAATGCAGGGATTCCGGCAGATAGAAGCGCCCCTGCTCGAACAGCGGGATCAGCCGGCGGATGCGGTCGTTTTTCGGCATGGACCCGCCCAGTTCGGTGACGGCGAAACGGTAGTTTTCCTGTTCCTGCGCATACCTGATGTGCTCGATGTCCGCCTGCATGCCGTAGCGCTCATACCCGACGGCGGCCGGGCGGTAGCGGCGGTGCAGCTCGAACAGCCTTTTCGCGCGCTCGGTCAGGTTCAGCCGGTCGCGCACGCCGTCAACGAGATAATAGTTTCCGTCCCGGCCCAGGCCGATCACGAGCATGACGGTGTAGTCGCTGCCGGCCTTTTTGCTGCCGGCCGGGTCGCAGAGCAGGTACAGGTTCATGCCTTCATGGCGGACGCGCCGGGTCTGCGGGTCCGGGGCGGCGAAGCGCAGCCATTCGTTCCGGAAGCCCATGACCGCGTCCGCCAGCGGGTTCTGCAGCATCTGGCAGCCGAAAATGTACGGCCCCATGTCCCGCCGCTTTTCCGCCAGCACCTCGCGGGAGAGAAAGACCCCCTCCCCGCTGTCCGTGCCGTCGATTGTGGCCGGATGAATGCGGGGCAGGGCGGCGCGCCGGTCCATGACGGCGGCGTAGGTGTCGTTGAAATGGTAGCGGGTGCCGATCATGCGGCGTTTTCCGCCGTGCGCGCCCAGGTTCAGGGACAGCGCCCAGGCGTCGGTGGTCTTGGCGATCATGTCCGGGGTGGCCACGGATTCGCGGGTTACCACGTCGTCGTACACCAGCAGGGAAAAATGCTTGCCGATGGGTTGGCCGTCCACCAGTCCCCAGGCTTCCACCGTGGCCTCTTTGGGGTTGGTCCGCCGGCGCACCACCAGGCCGGAATCCTCGCTCCACTGCGGGGACTCCCGCTTGGGCGCGGGGTAGAGCACGTCGGGGAACAGATCCCGCAGGATCTGGTTGGACTCGAATTCCCGCTTGATCTGGCGCAGAAAGGATTTGGCAATGGGCCGGGTGTGGGAAAAGATGCCCACCGTGATTTCCGGGTCCGTCAGAATGTCCTGGATGGTCCTGGCCACGGTGATGATCGTGGATTTGTAGTGCTCGCGCGCCCAGAGGTCCAGATACCCGTCGGGCGCGGCCTGCACTTCCCGGCAGCGGGCGAAACAAAAGTCGTTGTCCATGTCCGCGCGGCCCAGAACCGCCACGCACAGAAAGAAAAGATCGCCAAGGGCCAGGGCGCGTTTTTCCCCGGCGCTCGCCGCGTCCCGGTACGCTTCGTGGGCCAGGGCGCGGGAATCCGTGGCTTTTGTAGGGGCACCGTGGGCAAAAGCCCGCTTCGCTGATCTGTCCATACTCATCCTTTGTGCGCCTGCATGGCCGCCCACACCGCGAACCCGGCCAGGATCAGCCAGCACAGGCCCTTGACCAGGGCGCCGATCACGGTTTTTTTCGCGTGCAGGGTCAGGCCGAGAAACTGTTCGATGGCCTGATGGTGGGCGATGTGGGTGGGGCCGTCTATGAGGTTAGCGCCGCGCAAGGCTTCGGCCACGGCTTCCTTGACCGCTTCCTTGATTTGCGTTTCGTTCATGGGGCGGAGGCGTTCCGGCCCGGCGTAGGTGTTCACCGCTTCACCCCCTTGACTTTTTCCAGAGTTCGCAAGCCGCCGATGCCGAGCATGCCGAACATCAGCTCCCACAGGACAGGGGACAAAGACGGCGGCACGGGGGAGGCGGGCCACCAGACAGCGGCGGACCAGACCCATACCGGCCTGGCCAGAAATTCAAAGGCGCAGGCGAAACCGCAGATCCAGCCGATAAAAGGGCGCCAGCCCGCGACAAAAATGCTGTGATGCTGCGCTTCCGCCAGATTGACCGCGCGGTTTTCCCTGCCTTCCTCCGCCACGGCGGCAAGCACTTGCCTGGTGAACTCCGCTTCGGCCCTGGCTTTGGCGTTGGCGTCGGGGATAAGATCCAGCACTTTCTGGAGAGCCGGGCCGAGAATGGGAATAAAGGCGGCAAAGCTCACTGCCACACCCCCGTTTCCATCTGTTTCGCCAGTTCCCCGGCCCTGTTTCCGACCTGGGCGGCCCACCTGCTGGCCAGCATGTTTTTCGCGGCCCCGCTGTAGTTGCCCTTGCGGACCATCTCCAGGGTGTTTTTGAAACCGAGCAGGCCGCGTCCGGATGCCGCGCTGCCCAGGCCCATGTTGAAGGCCATGTTCAGCAGCACGGCGTACCGCGGCCCGGACAGCTTTCCCGCCCAGGGCAGGGCCGCGTCCATCTCCCGCCTGCACCGGGCCGCGTCCGCTTCCAGCAGGCGCTCCGCCTGGTCCTCGGTAAGGCGGGACCCGGCGCCGACGCCCGGCACGGGGTTGGCGTCCAGGTTGTGGCCGTAACCGATGGTCAGGGCTCCGGCGGAGCAGCGGTACGCCCGGTGATTGCCTGCGGCGTCGCGTTTCGCGCCTTCGTGGCGCTTGAGTTGATCGAGAAGACGCTGATCGGCCATGCCGCCCCCTTGTGGGCCGGGGCGGGCGTTCCGGAGAGACTCCATCGGGAGATCACACTCGCTGGGAACGCCCCGCCGCCGGCCGGGTTGACCAGGTCGGGCGTTCCGGAGAGACTCCATCGGGAGGTCACGCTCGCTGAAAACGCCATTCCCCTGGCGAGTCCGGCATAGCACAGGTTTTTTCCGGAAAAGGTCAATTCGGCTTCGGCGGGCCTTCCGGCGGCTTCGGCATGCCTTCGGCAGGCCGACTATTCATTTGACACCTTTTTGCAATCCATTCGGAAATGGCCGCCTGGGTGCTCATGGGTTTGCGCGCGACGATGGTCACGGGGAACTGTTCCTCCCGCATCAGCTTGCGCAGCGTGTCTTCGCCCATGCCTCCGGCGGCCTGGCAGATATCTTTCCATCCTCGCAGAATCATTTTCCCTCCAGAGCCACCAAGAACGCGGCGTTACAGAGCAAATGCGCCAGATGCGGAAGGCCGCTTTCGGGGTCCAGGGTCTCGCCTTCCTTCCAGGCCAACAGGTGACGCCGCAGGGCTGCTTCGTACCGCTCCGGGGCCACGCCTCGCCATTGGTTGGGACCGTATTTTTCCGCCCCCATGGTCAACACGGCCGCCATAGCCCGTTCCGCTTCCGGAGGGATAAGGTCCATGCGCAGCTTTCCCGCGTCATATTTTTTCCCTCCCTCCGACCCGACCCCATCCCCAACCGGGGCGTGGGTGGGTTGTGTTCCCACACCCACACACCCCCGTAGGGGGTGTAGGGGCCGGGAACCGGGAAGTCCTTCTTGCAGTAAGTTGTTTTGCTCGCGGGACGCGGACGGGGCCGGGAACTCTTTTGTGCAACTCGCGCAAGGACTTCCCGCAGTTCCCGCAATTTCTTTCCCGCTTTCCCGGTAACGGACTGAGAACGCCCGCAAGCACCGGGAACAAAAATGGGAATGGGCGGGAAGTCGGCACGGCAGTGAGGTAGAAAACGGGAACGTAGTTTCCGGCATGATTTATTCCCCCGATCCGGGTTGTATGCGTTGTTCGGCCCTGGCTATGGGACCCTCGGGCATGTGCAGACGGTTCTTCGCGATCCCGCCGGCGGGCGCGCGGAGCACGGCGCGTTCCTGCAGCAGCAGGGTGTCCGCGAGCAGTTCCAGGCTGTGTTTGCCCATGCCGCGCAGTGCCGCGGGCAGTTCGGACCGCCGGGCGTACAGGCCGTTGGCGCCGGTTTTCGCGAAAGGCCGCGCGGCGGCGGCCGCCGCCGCTATGGCCCCGGCAAGGGATTCTTCCAGCATGGCGTTCCTTCCGGCGGCGCTGTTTCCGATTGCCGCGTCCCGCACGGTCAAAAGGCCGTTTGCTCCGCGCACGAAGGTTTTGATGCTTTTGTCGCCGCCGCTGTTTTCCTTGGCCACGCAGCCCCGGTACACTTTTTCCCGGTGCCATTCCTCGCCGAGGGCCGCGCATATTTCCCTGCCCTGGCTTTCCCCGGCGCTCCATAACACATAGGTCGCCCGCGTGCGGTCCACGATGGCCGTTGATCCGCGCACCAGCATGCGGGCCGCTTCCGGCGTCGCGATGTTGTCGCGGGTTTTGGCCAGATGGTGCGTGACCAGCACGCAGGCCCCGGTTTCATCCGCCAGGGACGCGAACAGGGACATGGTGAAATCCGCCACCTCCGGCTTGTTCAGATCCACCAGGGCGAAGGAGGCCAGCGGATCGAAAATGATCAGCCTGGGCCGCATCCGGGCCAGTTGCGCCGTGATTTCGCTCCACCAGGGGGAAGTCTGCGGCCCGTCCCTGCCGCCGGGCAGCACCAGCGGCAGGGGTCCGCCGGCCGACGGCAGGGGCACCAGCACGAACGGATGCGCCGTGGGCGCGGTGTTTCCCGATTTCGCGGCCAGGCTCCAGATGCGGCGGTGGACGTCGTTCCGGTTGTCCTCGGCGGTGAACATGGCCACCGGCCCGTGGGCGGACACGGGATTGCCGAAGGCCTCCACGCCGGGGCCGTCCGGATACGGGCATCCGGGATGCGCCGTGGACGCCACCTTCAGGGCCAGGTCCAGCGCCAGCATGCTTTTTCCGGCGCCGCCCATGGCCGCCAGCAGATTGACCGAGGCCATGGCGAACGTCCTGTGGACCAGCCATTCCTGGGCCCGCGGTTCCGTCTGCAACAGGGGCGGGCCGACCAGCCAGTCCGTGATCGTGATCCGGTATTTCCGCACCCTGTCCAGCTGCCGCTTCACCGCGTCCAGCCCGGACAGGGCCTGCAGGTCGTTCCAGTCCGTGGCCCGGCCGCGCGCCCCCGCTTTTTCCAGCTCGGAAAAATCCGGCAGCAGCACGGCCGCGCCCGCCGCCCCGGCCGCCGCCGCGGCGCGGACCCTGCCGGGATTGCCCGGCGTAAAGGCGTCGTCGTCGCCGCAGATCAGCATGTCGTCCCGGGGGTGCTTCTTCCGCCAGGCTTCGGCCACGGCGGACAGGTTGCCCGCGTCAAAGGCGACCAGCACGGTCCAGCCCGTGGCCGCGTGCACCGTGGCGGCCGTGGCGTATCCTTCGGCCACGGCGACCTTGCCCGCACAGGCCGTGCCCGCGCTTCCCGGCAGCACAAAGAAGTTCCCCTTCTTTTCCCCGCCGAACAAAAAGCGCTTTTCCCCGGCCGCGTCGATTTCCTGCAGGGTGCGCATGGTCCCCGCGGCGTCGTATGCCGGAACCAGCAGCCTGCCGCGCAGCAGCTTCAAACCGTAGGAGGCGACCCCCTTCTTTTCCAGGTAGGGATGCGCCGCCGCGTCAGAGGCTTCGGCCCACATCCTTGCGGCGCGTTCCCCGGCCTCGCCGGCCAGCTTCGCGCGTTCGGCCTCCCTGGCCCCGCGCGCCCTGTCCATCGCGCACCGGTATGCGGCGGCTTCCGCCGGGCTCATTCCCGCTTCGGACCTGGCGCACCATGTGCCGGATTCCCCGCTGCGCCAGTCGCCAAAGGCCCCGGCGGGCAATTCGCCATTGAAGAACACGAACCAGCCGCTTTTCCGGCCCGCCTTGTCCCCGGCCGCGGGGCAGCGGATGATCCGGCCGCCGGATGCCTCCACGTCCCCCGGCATCAGCCCCGCGTTGATGCAGGCTGTCCGGAAATCCCGCGCGGCGTCGGGGCGCGGGCGGGGCGAAGAACCCGTTGCCGCCGTTTGCGCGGCCTGAAACCCGGTGCCGTTGCAATCGGGCCGTGCCGCCATTATTCCGGCACCTCCGGCCGTGGTCCCGCCGAAGAGAGAGGCGGGACGGGGAGAAGGGCGCAAAAGGGCCCGCCCCGCCCGTGCCGGCGCTGCCCGCGCTTTGCCGCGCGCGCGGCATCCGCCCGCCCCTGCGATGTCCCCCGAATGGGGAGCAACTGCGGGCAGGGCGCCATGAGCGCGGCGCGGATGATTTCCGAATGGTCCATGGCCATCGCGTCCGCCAGCCGGCACAGCCGGTCGCGGAATTCCCCGTTGCCACGCAACGGCGGGATGGCTTCCTTCGCGGGGGGCATGCCGGCAACCGCCATTGTCCACTTCCTCCGTCATGGTTTTTTCCGTTCCGGGGTCCGGCCGGCGGCACCCGCACGGCGGTTTCGCCGGCCACGGCCAATCTATGCGTTTAATCAAAAAAATGTCAACACATATTGTTTATAAACATTATGACAATTCACATCACATCGGATAGGCAGAAGGGATGAAAATACTTGAGGAGCTCCGGGCCTTTCTCAAGGCCCGGACCGATGAGGGCATAAACCAGTCCCAGCTGGCCAGAAGCGCGGGCGTTCAGCAGGCGTCCCTCTCCCGCTTTATCCGCGGCGAACAGGCCAGCATCGATTTTTCGACCGCCTCCAGGGTGATGGACCATCTGGGGCTATCCTTGCGTTTCCCCGGGGCGCCGGAACCGCGGGAGGTATGCTTCGTCGACGCGAAGATCGTCAGCGCGGGCAACGGCGCCGCGCCGCCCCGCTCCGAAGACTATCTGGCCGTCCCCATGGTCGGGCAGGCCGGCGCCGGGCCGGGAATCGTCCCCGGCGACGACATAGAAAGCTGGATTCTGGTGTACCGCAACCACCGTTCCGTCATGCGCCGCTCGAACCTGCTGGCGGTCGAGATCGGCCAGAACCAGCGTTCCATGGTGCCCACGCTGCACCCTCTGGACATCATCCTGATCGATCGGGACGATTGGGGGCAAAGCGGCGGGTACCAGCCGCCCGGGAACATCTTTCTGGTGCGGGAACCGGGGCAGGAAGGCGGCGGGATGGTGAAGCGCGTATCTCTGTCCGGCAAGGGCGATCTGGCGACGATCACTTTTTACAGCGACAACTGCACGGAATACGGGCCGGAGGTGTACCACATGTCGCAATACGGCAACGATGTGCGCGCCGCCATCGTGGGCCGCGTGGTCTGGGCGTGGGCGGACCTCAGCCTGAAGTGACGCGCCGCCGGCCTGGCCGGCGGCGCCGGATTGATGCCGGGCCCCGCAATCCGGGGGTCAGGCCCGCGCCGGCGTTTTCCGGCGGCGATGCATGCCGTTTGCGCCCGCCGTGCCGGAAAGGAAAAAGCCGGACCCGGCACGGGAGAATCATCCGAAGCGGCAGCCGCCTTGAATGGCGGGGATGCCGGCAGCCGCATTCCGCCGCCGTCAGCGTCCCCGGCAATGCGCCTGTGCCGCCCCGCCCGGGCGGTTTTTTTGCTCCGCCGGCAGCGGGGTGATTTTTTTTGTTGTTTGTGATGTGTAATATCAAAACATAGGTTGACATATCATGATTTAAAACATATTGTGCGCGGGACAACGCCAGATCCCGCGTGCGCGCTTTCCGCGTGGCATGGGGTCGGCGGCAACGCGGGCCGGCAGGGCGAGCGCATCCAATTTCCTTTACTGCTGCTGCTTTTCCGTCACGGCAGCCGCGAAAAAAGTTTGCTGAACGAGGTGCCGCGAAAAGTTGAATTACTGCGGCACAGCGGAATTACGATGCGCTCGCCCTGCGCGGGCCGGGGCGGCGCTTGCCGGAACCAGGGAGAACGGTCATGACCCCATGCGAATTGCGTTTTCTTGAGCTTCGCGCGGAATCCATGCGCCACACGGCGCGCGCGCATCCGCAGTACGCCCGCCCGGTGCGGGAATGGCTGATCAGGGCGGCGGCGTCCGCCCGCAAAAACGGCATGCCCGCGCTGGCCGAAAAGATCGCCCGGCTTGAGCGGAGCATCCTGTAGGAGGGGGGCCGTGTGTTTCACCGGAACCTGTCCCGCGGAAGACATGGGCGGCGCATGCTCCCGCGGCTGCGGTCCGTATCTTTGCGCCGCCCCGGACGATTCCGGCGCGCGGGCCGAAGCGGAAGAGGGCGCCGCGCCGCACGAATTTCCGCCCGAGGTGCTGGCGGCGGTCGAGGCCAGATACGCGGCGCGCCCGATGCGCGAATTCTCGCCCGCAGTGCAGGCGGCCGCGCCGGCGGACGCCGCAACGCGTCCCGGCGGCGCGCCGGGCGGGAAAGACCCGGACGAATCCCGCCGCCGGGCGGCCCGGAGCGGCATTCGCAAAGGCGTGTACCGCTGATTCCCGCCGCGCGGCGCGTGGCGGGAATCGGGGCGTGGCTGCCCTGCCGGGGGGATTTGGGGATCCATTCCCAAAAGTACCGGGGACTGCCTAAAACGCCACCAGCACGCTGAATTCATACCGCGTGTCCGTGGACAGGCGCATGGCGTCGTACTCGCGGTGCACGGGAAACAGCACGGCCGCGCCGAGCATCAGGTATGCCAGTTCCGGAACCTTGATCTGGATTTTCGGGCCGGCGTACACTTCGGAAAAGGCGTCCCGCTGCCCCTTGCCGTTCACCTCGCTCTGCTGTTCGATCCGGTAATAGGCTTCAATCCCCATGTCGAAATTGCGGGACAGGGCATAGGCGTAATGGCCGTGGAACAGGGCGAAGTCGCCGGGCCTGATGTTGTGCGCGCCTTCCGCGTAGGCGGCGTAGCGGCCGTCGAGGTCCACCCGCTGGTTGTTGTCCACCCAGCTGAAACCGCCGCCGAGGATCACGGAAAAGGCGTTGGTGGCAAGATATTTGTCCTTGTCGCCCACGGTGCCGGTGGGCAGGGTCACGCCCGCGTCAAGCGCCACGGAAAAGGGCGAATCCGGCGTGCGCTTTTTCACCCCGTAGCGCAGCATCAGCGTGGTGTCGCCCAGGCCCCCCTTCCAGTCGCCGTCGGCATTGTGATTCTTGAGATCCAGATTGATGAAGGGCGTGGCCGTGCGGAATTCAAAGCGGTCCGTGACGGCGTACCGGGTCTTGAACACGTCCACGAACTGGTTCGCGCTGCGGGGCCCCACGTTCATGGTTCCGGCCGGCGTTCGGACCTTCATGGTGTAGGGGGACGAGTGCCTGTAGGGCGTATAGCGCGCCAGGCTGACGTGGTTCATCAGCGCGAACAGGCCCGCGGGCATGACTTCGCCGCCGGGCCATGCCTGGGGCAGAACCATGGGGCCGGGCACGAGATTTTCAGCGGCCTGCGCGCGGCACGGCTGGAAAAAAACGGACAGCAGCGCAACACACAGGAAACTCGCACCGGTTCGGTAAAAAAAACGCATGGCCCCCCCTGGCGGCATATCCATCTGTCAGTTGAATGTTTTCCTTATACAAAAAAATTTATTCCCTCAAGGCATTGCACTCTGTTTACGTAAAAAAATTTGTTTCTGAATCATTTTCCGGCGTATCCAGGGCACGATATGGCGGCACAGCGTTTTTTTCGCCGCGCATGCAGTGCGCGTTTTTTCCGAAACCGCTCTTGACGAAAGGCGGGCTCTGCCCGATGATATATCTATGCCGAAAGCTTTGAAATACGCCGGCCTGTTTCTGGCTGTTCTGACGGCCGTATTTTTGCTGGCCTGCAACCAGGCTCTGGCCGGTCTGGCCGCGCCCCTTGCTCCGGGGGCCCATTTCTGGGTGTTTCTGGCCCTGCTGCTGGTCGAAGCGGCCGGCTTCGTCTGGCTGTGGCGGGGCATATTCGGGCGGCGGCGGCATCTGGCCTTTGACGCCGCCGATGCCGAAGGGCGCGGCCGGATGGCCCGTGAACTGGCCAACCGCCTGCGGGAGAATACCCACCTCAAAGCCGCCGGGCTGACGATGGACCCGGCCGACCCCTTGTCCACCGCGGCCTGTCTGGCCCTGCTGCGCGAAAAAGCCGACGAGGAAACCCGGCGCACGGCCGAGCGCATCTTTCTGGCCACGACGCTGTCGCAGAACGGCCGCATCGACGCGATCATCGTGTTCGTCAGCCTGTGCCGCCTGGTCTGGCGCATCTCCGCCATTTACAATCAGCGGCCGCACCCGGCGGAAGTGGTTTCGCTGTACTGGGCGGTCGCCACATCCACCTTTCTCGCTTTTTCGTTTGAGGAACTGGACATCGCCACCGAGGTCAGCGTTGGCTTCAGCGAGGCCTTTCACGCCATGGCCCCCGCCACCGTGACCGGCGGGCTGCCCTTTGTGGGCGCGGCGCTGCAGAAATTCACCGCGTCCGCCATCGACGGCGCGGCCAACTGCTTTCTGGCCCTGCGCGCCGGGATCATCACCCGCAACGCATACGCATATGCCCTCAGCGCAGCGGAACGGCCCGGACGGGGCGCGGTGTTCAAAGAAGCGGGCGCGGCGCTGCTGGCCATGTCCCATAAACTTATCGAACAGTTTTCGAAAAATCTGGGCGACGCGCTGTGGGGCCTGACCAGGGCGGCGGGCAATAAAACGGCCCTGGCCACGGTGCAGGTGGGGCAGGCCGTGGTTGACGGCGCGGTGAAGGCCGGCGCGGGCCTGAGCTCCGGCATGGGCAAGCTGGCCGCCAACACCGGCGGCATCATCAGGCAGGCCGGCCAGTCCGTGGCTTCCGGCGTTGCCGGCGCGGCGGCGGCACCCGGCCGCACCATGGCCGCTCCCTTCCGCAAAAAAGGCAAAGACAGGGAACAATCCTGACCCCCTTCCCGCGCCGTCCGTTCTCATTTACTTTTCAGGCAATACAGGCATAGTGGAGCACCATGAACGCCGCCTGCGACCGTTGCCTCGCCGCCATCATCAATGCCTCGCCCGCGCCGCTGGCGCTTGTGGCGGGCGGCGTGGTGACGCTTGCCAACAGGCACTTCGCCGATCTTGCGGGGCTGCCCCCGGAAAAAACCGCCGGCTGCGCGCCGGGCGCGCTGTTCCCCGGCCTGGGGCTCGAAGGGCTTGTTCCCGAAACCATTCTGCGCAATCATGCGCACACCGTTGAGCGGACCATCACCGTGGCGGGGCGCCAGGCTTCCATCTGGGCGCAGATCCTTCCGGTCAGCGCCATGGAGGGCGGCGCCGCGCTGCTGACCGCGGTGGACACGTCCGCCCTGCACCGGGGCCAGGTGGCCCTGCTGCAGCAGATGCGCAAAACGCGCACGGACAACATCTGGGTGTTCGACGCGGAACTGCGCGTGGTGTACGCGGAACTGGAACCGGAACTGCAGGCCCTGCGCGGCCGGCCCGATTTTCATCCCCTGCGTCTGCTTCAGCCCGGACAGGAAGCGGGCGCCCGGCAGGCCCTGCGCGAGGCAAAGGACAACCCCGGCAGGCAGGTCAGCGTCGTGCTGCGCACCAGGCGCGAAAGCGGACGGCTGATCACGGTGTACGCGGACATCATTTTTTGCGGGACGCGCTGGGCAGCTACTATCTGTGCTGCACGCGCACGCGGGAACTGCGCGGGTCGGGCATCGTCACCCGCCTGAAAGAAGCGTACGGCGTGCATACCGATGTCGAACTGGCCCAGTGCCTGAATACCAGCCCGGCCATGCTTTCGCGCGCGCGCCACGGCCGGCGGCCGCCCGGCGACTGGATTGTCAGAGCCTGGGAGGACAAGGGCATTTCCGCCGACTGGCTGCTGACCGGGCGGGGAAACAAATTCTAGTGCCGCGTTCACGAAATGAATTTGATGTATTTTACCTGACCCAAGCGACACCGGGAGCGCCGGGCGCCAGCCCGGCGCGGCGCCGAAGGCGGCGGGAGTGTGCCGAAAACCACGTTTTTCGGCGAACGATCTTTCACGAAATAGCTACAGCTATTTCGTGAACATCACACTAGGCCCGGCCCGGCGCTTTTCCGGGGCTGGCGCCCCAAACCCCGTCCGGGGGGACGGATTTCCCCCGGTCCCCCGATGCCCGGCGCGCGGCGTTATGCGTTCGCGGGCGGATGCTCCGGCGCTCGTGGCCGCGGAGCATTTTCATTCCGGGCATGTCCCGGCCGAGGGGAAAGACCTTTCCGGCGCGTTTGGGAATCCGTCCGGTTTCCTCCCGCATTTTGCTTGCCGCCCGGCAGGAACTTCCGGTACTGTCGCCGGGGATGGCGATCACCCTGTACCGCTGCCCCGGCGACCGCCGTGGGGCAGAGCAACGCAAACAAAGGCAGGTAACCAATGCAAAGACTGACCCCCGCCCAGATCGAAGAACTGCGCAAGTTCGACACCCCCACCGTGTGCAACGCCATGGAATGCTTCGGCATCCGTCTGAACACGGAAGGCTATATGAAGCCCGGCCTGAAACTGCGCATGAAAGGCAACCCGCGCATCGTGGGATACGCCGCGACCGCCAAGGTCAGCGCGAATTTCCCCGACGCCGAAGCGCTCAAAATGCTGATGGGCTATTATGAGCACGTGCGTGAAATGGGCGACCCCACCATTGCGGTGATTCAGGACATTGATCCCGAACCCATCGGTTCGTTCTGGGGCGAAGTGCAGGCCACCGTGCATACTTCGCTGGGCTGCGTGGCCACGCTGACCCAGGGCGGGGTGCGTGACATTCCGGAAGTCGAAGCCATGGGCTTCCAGTTCTTTTCCACCGACGTCACCGTGTGCCACGGGTATACCCATATCGAAAAATTCGCCTGCCCGGTGAAGATTCTGGGCCTGAGCGTCAATCCCGGCGACCTGCTGCACATGGACCAGCACGGGGTGGTGAAAATCCCCCACGAAGTGGCGCCCAAACTGGCCGCGGTGTGCCAGGGCATCATGAACGCGGAACTGCCCATGCTGGACCCCTGCCGCAAGGCCATTGCCGAAGGCCGCAAGCCCACGATGCAGGAACTTACCGCCTGGCGCGAAGCCATGGTCGCCGCCCGCAAGGCCTGCAAACCCGACTGAGGCCGGGAAGGGTACGTCTGGCGCATGTCCCGCGGGAAATGCGCGCACGGATCTGTCCGCCGGGGATTCGCCGCCCCGGCGGCTTTTCATGCGCGCCGGACGGGGGCGGCGCAAGGCGGAGGCGGCGAGGACCACGCCGCCCGTCCCGTGGCGGGCAGCGGCTGTCCTTCCGGGCACCGCCGCCTTTCCCCTCCGCGTATCCGAATGCGGACGGCCGCGCGGCGCCGCCGCTTTTTCCCGGATCACCGGACGGGGGCGGCGCAAGGCGGAGGCGGCGAGTCCCCGAGCCGCCATAGCCCCCGGCCGCGCAACCGCCCTCTGGCCCGCTCCGTCCGCGGGACGGGAGCGCCATCTTCAGCGGAAACGGGGATGCAAGGGGCGCAGCCCCTGCCGAGGGGGGGATTCCAAAGGGTGGGGGCGAGCAGCCCTCACCCTTTGGCCCCCGCCGGGGAGGCGGTCTGTTGGGCGACCCGCGCGAGCACCCGTTCCAGCTCGCGCAGTACAACGGGTTTTGAGATGTAAAAATCCATCCCGGCATTCAGAAAGTATTCCTTGTCGCCGGACATGGCGTGGGCGCTGACCGCGGCGACAAGGACATCCCGCGCCAGTTCGCGATGCGGCCCGTTCGCCCCGGCCGCATCCGGCAGCGTTTCGTTGAGCAATTT
Source organism: Desulfovibrionaceae bacterium (assembly GCA_031550605.1). Lineage (GTDB taxonomy): Bacteria > Desulfobacterota > Desulfovibrionia > Desulfovibrionales > Desulfovibrionaceae > FLUQ01. The sequence continues at coordinate 45,732 of JAVBOK010000076.1, forward strand.
CCGCACGTCGCCGGAAGGAACGATATCGTCGGTCCGGCCGGCCCGTATACGCCTGACCAGTTCCAGCCCGTCGATATCCGGCATCTGCACGTCGGTGAAAACGCAGTGGAAATCGTGCAGAAGCAGGGCCTCCAGAGCCTGCCGCCCGTCCTTCACGCACAGCGCGCGGTGGCCGGAACGCTGCAAAAGCAGCTTGAGGGCCATGCGGCTTACCGCATCGTCTTCCACCACCAGAACATCCAGGGAGCGGAGGGGGGCGGCCTTTGCGCGCTTTTCTTCTTCGCGGACGCGCGTCCGCGCCGCCATGGTGACCGGCAGGGAAAAATGGAAGGTCGCGCCCTGGCCCAGTTCGCTCTCCAGGGTGATTTCGCCGCCCATGGCGGTCACCAGGCGTTTGACGATATTCAGCCCCAGGCCGGTCCCCGCGTATTTTCGCGTCGCGAAGCTGTCCACCTGGGTAAAGGCGTCAAAAATCGCCGTCTGCTGCTCTTCGGGGATGCCGATGCCCGTGTCGGAAACGGCAAGATGGATGCGCTGCTTGCCGGGCCTGGAACCGACAATGGCGCAGTAGATCCGTATTTCGCCCTTGTCCGTGAATTTTATGGCGTTGCCCAGCACGTTGAAGATGATTTGCCGCATTCGCGCGTCATCCCCCTGAATCAGCGGGGGCACGTTCGGCGAAATTTCCAGATCGAGCCGCAGGCCTTTCTTGGCGAGTTCCCCGACAAACAGGTTGATGGTGGAATGCAGCACGTCGTGCAGGCTGTACGGCACCATATGCATGGTCATCCGGCCGGATCCCATGACCGACACGTCGAGAATGTCCGCGATGATGCGCAGCAGCGCTTCGCCGGACTGCACGGCGGTCCGCGCGTACTCCAGCTGTTCCGGAGGCAGGGGAGACAGTTGCAGCAATTGCAGCATGCTCAGTATGCCGTTGAGCGGAGTCCGCAATTCGTGGCTGATATTGGCAAGAAAATCATCTTTCGTCCTGTTCAGGCGTTCCGCCGTCTCTTTTGCCTCTCTCAGATAGCGAAGATGCTTGTGCTTGTTCATGACGCGCACGGCGCTGTCGATGAACAGAGACAGCTGGATCAGATCCGACTCTTCATACGGCGTCGGCTTGTTGCTGACGGATGCCACGCAGACGGGATTTGCCCCGTCAAATACCGTGACGTGCATATGGCGCATCACGCGATACTTGCCGTTGACAATGCTGTGCACGGGGTGTTTGCCGTCGCCGTTGAGGATGCGTTTTGTGTACAGGACGCCGCGTTCGTTCTTGCACAGGCGCAGAAATTCTTCCGGCAGGCGGGTGGTCGGCAGATCCTCGGGACCGAGGATGTCATACAGGGCTTTGGACCAGAACGTGCGGCCGGCCGCTCCTTCCGCGTCATGGACGAAAAAAATGTACCCGCAGCCGCCCCCGGTAAGTTCGGCGATGTACTCGGTCAGCTGGTCCATCACCTCTTCTTCCGGGCGGTCGCCCATCTGGTTCAGGGCATACAGCGCGGCCAGGCGCCGCGCGTTCAGCCTGGCCTGCTGCTCCACGCGGATATGCTCGGTGTTGTCCTTGAACTGCGCGATGACCGAATTCACCATGCCGTCCGGGTCCAGTTCCGGCCAGAAGGTGTATTCGCCGGACACTTCTCCGCGCAATTCGCTGATGAACGTGAACTCCGTGCGTTTGACGCCGCCGCCGGAAAACACGTCGCGGGCGTTGCGGCGGATGAAGGCGCCGTGCTCTTCGCTGAACGCGGCGGGAAAGGGCTCTTCCACGTCCGCCGCGTTGTCGCGGGGGGCCAGATAGCGGTGCACGGCCTGGTTGACGTAGATGAAGGAAAGATTCTTGTTCAGCCGGATGGTCAGATCCGGAGAGTTTTCCAGCATGGCGTGGTACCCGGACAGGTTGTGCCCTTCCGTGCTGAGATGGAACCGGGAATGAACGCGCAACCGCGAAAGATCGATCATGTACCCGGCAAGTTCCGTTGCCTTGCCGTCTTTTTTTTTCACGGCGAAAAAACGGATCAGCGCCCAGCCCCAACTGCCGTCCCCGCGGCGGATGCGGATGATTTCCTCGCCATGTTCGGCGTGGCAGTCGACGACGGCCCGCGCCGTGGCCTGCAAACCGGGAAAATCATCCTTGTGCACCCTGGAAAAAAAATCCTCGTCGCAGGTGGGGGCGGCCTCGTCGTCCGCCAGGCGGAATATGCCCCGCAACCCGGGGGAATACATCAATTTCCGCGTCTGCGGCCACCACAGCCAGGAAAATTTCTCCATTTTTCCGGAAAGAAAGGCGTGCGCCGCCTGAAGGGGATTTTTTTTCACCATGGAGCTTCGGTTTGTCGCTGGAGCTTCGGTTTGCCGTTGATCGTGGCGGTGTGGGGAAAAAAATACGCCGCGGAGCGGATTGCCCGTGCATTTTTTTACGGAACCGGCCCGGCCGGGGAGAAAAAGCCTTTTCTCCCCGCATGCGGGCGGCGCGGCCGCCGCGGGCGGCACTCCGTTGCGCCGCGTATGCGCCGGAGCATTTTCACAATGAAAATGTCCCGGATAGGCCAAGTATAATCCGCTGTCCGCCGGAAAAGCAAGGCAATTGATCTTTCGCGGAAAGCGCCGGGAAACGCGCTTTCCCGCTCGCCGCCCGTTTGCCGCATGTGCCCATTTTCCGGGCTGCCGCCGCAAGGGGCCTCCGGTCGCGGCCGCGCGCGCTCCGGCGGGACTCTGGCATGGAATCTGCTACGGCATGCCGTCATGTGCCGGATGCATTGCCGGCGGCGGCGTTGCGCGCGCATGGGGAACGGATGCTCCTTGCTCTTTCCGCGCATGCGCGGGACGGCATGGCAACGATGCATCGCCGTTCCCGCGCGCGGGCAATGCCGCGTCCTTTTCCCCGGACGGCCGGTTCGCGGACGGCGGCAAGAGGCGCCGGGACGGAATCGTCCGCCGGAGAAGAACGGTCCCCGATCCCGGGCCATTGCGCATCATAACCCCCGGCTCCCGGCCGGGGCGTCCATCTTCGGAGGAACGGCGATGAAACGAGCGGCTCTTTTTCTGTGCATGCTTTTTCTGGCTTCCGGCCCGGCAACGGCCCGGGCCCAGGCCCTGTTCAAACTGGAACTGACCAACAAGAGCGGCGTGGCCCTGCAGAAGGTCGAGATGACCCCCATCCGTCCCGCCGGCCCGGAGCATACGGTGAAAACCGATGCGGCCGCCGGCGCGAAAACCGTCGTCACCCGGCCGGCCGGCGATCTGCTGCGCGTGGTTTTCACCCACGGATCGGGCAGCTTCACCTTTCCCGTGGTCAGCTTTTTTCAGGAAAAAGACACCAGAGCCACCCTGCGGATGGTGAAGCCCAATGTGCCCGAACTGGTCTTTTTTGACGGCAAGGACGTCTCGATGGCGCTGACCGGCGACAATTCCGCCTGGGGCTTCACCCAGGTCATCGGATCCCTGCCCTACGGGGTCGGCTCGACCACCATGGCCCAGGCCGGGGCGCTGGGCGCGGCGGCCGGGGCCAAAAAGGACGAAATGAAGGCGACGCAGACATGGGCGGGCTCCAAATGGTCCCTGGGCCTGCGTTTCGCGGGCGAAACCCCGGACAGCGTGTTGCGGACCCTGACCATGCGCCTCAAGAACCCCGATGCCGACAAAATCGACCTGGTTCTTGGCGAAGCGTTCTCGTGCTACAGGTACACGGCCTATCGCACCACGATCGACGGCAGAACGCTGCAGCATTACGAGCTTGCGGCCAAGGGCAAGGATGCCGCCGCCATTGAGGAAGCCGCGGGAGAGCTGCTCGACGGAAAAACGCCGAAAAGCGTGACCGTGTTGTACGGCCCGGCGGCCTTTGTGGACGAACTGGTCAAAGCGGCCAAAGCCGGCGGATCCGTCAGGGACGTTTTCGCCCGGAACGCGAAAATTGTCATCGCGGCGTACACCCATACCAGCAAGGACGACATGGAAACCGTGACCATGGCGGCGGCGGGCGATCTGGCGGGCGCGGAAAAGTAGGCGCGGCTCTGCCCATTTTCCGGGCGGTTTTCCGCACGGCAGGCGCGCGCGCCCATTTTCCGGGCAGCGCGCCCGCGCCGCCGTGAACGCCCGTTGCGCCGGTTCTTTGCCGGCGGGGTCCGGGCCGGCGGCCCGCGCCGTCCCCCTGAAAAAAGTGGCATAGTTTGTGCTGTATCCGTGGCTGAAAAGGCCGCATCCGGCCTTCCGCCCCCAACAACGTATCAGGAGAACCCCATGCGCGCGTCCATGTTGCTGCTCGGCCTTGTCCTTCTCTGCCCCTGGCCGGCGTTCGCCCTTTCCAACGCGGAGTATGAAGCATTCAGCAAGGAATCCCCTGCCTTCGCGCAGGCGGAAGAAAAATTGGGCGCCGCCTGGGAAGCCTTTTCCGCCGCCGCCTCGCGTGAGGAATTCGCCGCGGTGCTGAAAGAGCAGCGCGAATGGATCAGGAAAACGCGGGACAGCGAAGCCGCGGGCCTGGTGAAAAGCGCGAAACTGTCCCGGGCGGAAGCCTACGCCCGCACGGCAGCCGAACGGGCGGGCAAACTGGATGCGTATACGAAAACAAGCCTGTCCCGGGTCAACCACAAAGACGTCGCGGGCACCTACGGCGGCAAAAAGGATTACGTGACCCTCACGCGCAGGGGCGCGGTCTATGCCGTGAAAATCCGCACCGCCGGCGGCGGCCAGGGTCCGGACGGCTGGGAATGCAATTTTGAAGGCGAAGCGGCGCTGCGCGACAACGTGCTGAGCTTCACGGATCCGAATTTCACCGTGACCATCTCGGCCAACGGCAGTGTGGCCACCGTGGCGGATTTGCCCAACAGCGAGGCCTGCGGCTTGCGGGGGACGGCCAACGGGAATTTCCGCAGGTAGCGCACACCGGATGCCGTGCAAACGTGCCTGCCGCGCGCCGGAGGATATGGGCGAAGGCCGTCGCCGTTCGCGGCGGCCGCCGCGGGCGGTGCGGCCGCCGCGGGCATCGTCACTTGTTGATCGGCCCGGCGCTGTGCGGCGTCGCGGGCAGGGGGCTGTCATGAAGAATATTCCGGCTGTCGCGTTCCGGTTCGGGCGGGCAAAGGGAAGTGTCCCGCGCGCCGTCCTGCTCGCGGTCCTGCCGCTGCTCTGCCTTGTCTGGACCGCCGTTGCGGCGGCCCCGGAAAAGGCGGAAAAAGCCGGAGCGGAAAGCGTGGTCGGGATCAGCCTTTTCCCGGCGGTATACGAGAGCAAGGGCGGCAAACAAATCGGCAGCCTGGAGGGCGTCTACAGCCCCGCCCCGGAGGCGTATCCGCTTCTGGGCCGCGAGGGCGGCTGGCTGCGCATCCGTTTTGCGGGCGGACCGGCCTGGGTCAGGGCCGCCGACGCGCTGCCCGTGGACGAACTCCTGCGCGGCCGCCCCTACCGCAAACCCCTGCTCTGCCCCGACGGGCTGCCCGGCGATTTCGCCCTCGGCTCCCCGGACGCGCCGCTGCGCCTCGGCGTGGAGCGCGTGGCCACCCTGGCCGGCGGCAGGGGCATCATGCGCCTGACGGACAAGGACGGGAAAATCCTCTGGCAGTCCGGCCCCGAGGACGGCCTGATCGCCTGCGTGCCGGGGCAGGCCGCCTGGCCCATGGCCGCGGGCGACCTTGACGGCGACGGCAGGCCGGAAATCCTGATCGCGGAAAACCAGCCGGCCGCCCCGCCCCTGCTCGTCACCCCGCTGCGCTGGACGGGAACGGCCATGGAAAAGACGGAGAGCTTCTACGTCTGGCAATCCGGCGCGGAGATTCCGGAAATCTGGGCCGCCAAGGATGCGCCCTTTGAGGGTGACGGCGAAAAAATGCCGCCCGTGTACCGCTATGTCAGCGAATTGTACCCGCCGTATTTCGACGGTTCGTTCGCGGCTCTGGTCGTGCAGGAGAACAGGGACGGCGGCGCGGCGAAACCCGTGACGACCAGGGGCGTGGGGCTGTTCCGCCTGCGGCCGGACAGCAGGGCCCTTGTGTTGCGGCAATGGATCATCCCCCTGCGCTGACCCGCGGGAACGCATCATGAAAACGGCCCGGCGCGGCCGGGGCCGCGCCGGAGCGGCCGCGATACCCCCCACAGGAGTCCATCATGAAACGGCTTTGCATACTGCTCTGCGCGGCAATCGGCATGCTGTCCGGCGGCGGGACCGCCCTGGCGGCCATGACTCTGGAGGGCGACCTGAAGGCGCTGCCGCGCGCCCTTACGCAGGAGCAGGCGGCGGAATTGGGCTGCGGCGGCGAAGAGGACGAAAACAACAAAGAGGTGCCGGTCTTTCTGCATCCCGACGGGCCGGGCGGGAAAAGGACGCCGGTGCGGGTGGAACCCCAGCGCGCGACCCATGGGGAATTCGTGTATCTGAAGCTGACCGACGAGCGGGAACTCGACGCCCTGGGCCTGAAAGGGGACACGCTGCTGTTTTTCGACATGGAAGGCAATCTGCTGGCCGACAAACTGCCCGGCATTGATCTGGGGGAGCAGATATACGTGACGGCTTCCCCCGGCGGCAAAGCCGTGGGCGTGGACCAGGGGGAAAACGGAGTCCGGACCTGGCATTTTTTCAGCTTTCCCGGCTTCAGGCCGCTGGGCAGAACCGTGGAGGCCGAAGTTTTCGGCCAGTACGGCGACGGGCTGGAATGGGTGACGGACGATATCGCGGTGCTGGAACGGGGAAAGCCGATCCGGAACATCTTTTTCTACCGGCTCGGCACCGGCACGCTGACGCCCGTCTTTCACAGCGAAAAACCGTGCGAACATCGTTTTACGGGCGTTGAGGACGGAAAAATTCTGGCTCTGCGGGTGTGTTCCGGCGACGATGGCGATGACGGCGAGGTCGAAGCGCCCATACCGTAAGACAAATACCGCGACAGGCGCGGGCAGCCGCGCCGTTGGCGGACAAGGAGAACCCATGTCCCGCGCAGCTTTCAAAAACAGCGCCGCCGCGTTGCTGCTGGCCTGCCTTCTGCTTCCGCCGGACGCGGCCGGCGCGGCCGGCGCGGCTGGTGCGGTTTTTTTGCTGACCAACAGCAGCGATACCGCCGTTTCTTCGGTCCTGGCGATTCCGGAGGACGGGCAGGCGGCTGAGCAGAAAAAAACCGTCGCACCCGGGGCAACAGCCGGGTTCGCCGTGGATTCCCGTGGCTGGGTGCGTCTGGAGATCCGGCACGCCTCGGGCGCGTACATTTTCCCCGAGATCTTCTTTCCGCGGAGCAAGCTCGCCGCCGTGCTGACCCTGGAAAAGGACACGGCCCCCCTGCTGCGGTTTCCCGCTGATCCGCAATGTTATCCCCTGCGCGGCGAGAATTCGTCCTGGGGGTTCGCGCAGATACTCGGCTCCTTCCCCTACGGGCCGGGCGCGACCACCCTGGCCCGGGCCGAAAGCATGGGCGCGCGGGAGGGAAACTCCCCCAATTCGCGGAAAGGAACCGTTGTCTGGCAGTACCACGCCTGGGCCCTGACCCTGACCTTTGACGGCCCGGCGCCGGAAAGCGTCCTCAGCGCCCTGCGCATGGAAACCGTAAGCGCGGGCGGCGGCAAACTGCCCATGTTCATCGACGAGGCTCTGGAAGCGCACGGGTATGATTTCATCCGCAGCGTGAAGCGGGACGGGATGACCGTTGACGCCTACGGTCCCAAAGACTTCGTCCGACGGTGGAAAGCGGCGGCCGAAGACCGCGGCCGCGGCGGCAAGGGCGCGGCGGAAGCCCGGCCGGGTGAAATCGTCGTGACGTTTGCCATGGGCAAAAAGAACTACGTCCTGAGCATGGTGCCGGCGGCGGAGTTTGTGAAGGGGAAGTAGGGCGCCGTGAAAATGTTCCGGCGGGGCCGGGCGGTGCGGGCTGCTCGCCCCCACCCTTCCGGATTCCCCCCCTCCGGCAGGGGCTTCGCCCCTTGCATCCCCGTTTCCGCCGAAGATGGCGCCCCCGTCCTTCGGGCGGCCGGATCACGGGGCCGGGCGCGCCGTCACAGGACCGCCTTGCCGAACAGCGAGGGGATGAACAGCGTGATGTGGGGAACAAAGATGCACAGGAAGGTGACGAAGGTCAGAATCGCCAGCACGTGCAGCACTTCGGGAAAGGTTTCCTCAATGCGGATGCCCGCGATGCGCGCGGATACGTACAGGGCGATGGCCAGAGGGGGCGAAACCCCGCCGATGGCCATGGACATCATGAACACCAGGCCGAACTGGATGGCGTCCATGCCCAGGGACGTGACCAGCGGCAGCAGGATCGGGGTCAGCAGGATAATCAGCGAATTGCTCTCCATGAACGTGCCCAGGGCCAGCAGCACCAGGGTGATCAGCACCACCACCACGTACATGTCGGACGAAAGGGCCATGACGCTGGACGCGAACAGCTTGGGTATGCCCTGCATGGCCATGATCCAGCCGAAGGGCGCGGCCATGGCGATGACCAGCATGACGATGGCCGAAGACATGGCCCCCCTGGTGCAGACGCGGATCAGCGTTTTGAGGTCGATTTCGCGGTACACGACGGCGGCCAGGAAAAAGGCGTAGATGACGGCCAGAGAGGCCGATTCCGTGGGCGGCACCAGGCCGGAAAGAACCCCGCCCAGAATGATGGCCGGCATCAGAAGGGGCGGCAGGGCGTCCAGCACGACCGCCGCGCGCTGTTTCGCGGTCATCCCGCCGTGCACCGGGGAACGGTATCCGCGTTTTTTGCCCATGAACACGGCATAGCCGATGAACAGCGCGATGGTCAGAAAGCCGGGAACAAAACCTGCCAGGAACATGCCCTCGATGGACACGTACCCGGACGCGGCCCCGTACAGCACCATGCAGAAACTGGGGGGAATGATCATGCCCATGACCCCGGACCCGGCCACCAGCGACGCGGTAAAGCTTCTTTTGTATCCGCTTTTGACCATCTCGGGGGTCATGACGCTGCCGATGGCGGCCACCGTGGCCACGGCGGAACCGGATATGGCCCCGAACAGGCCGCAGCCCAGGGACGTCGCCGCCCCCAGCCCGCCGGGGATGGCGCCCAGCAGCATGTGGGCCAGGCGCATCAGGCGGGGCGTGCTGCCGTAAGCCATGATTTCGCCGGCCAGGATGAACAGCGGCAGGGCCATCAGAGGGAAAGAATCCACCCCCTCCACCATGCGCTGGGCGATGATGGCCATGCTGGGAAAACCGTTCAGAACGCAGAACGCCAGAGAACTCGCGCCCACGGCGAAGGCCACGGGCATGCCGATCAGCAGGCCGGCCAGCAGGGTAAGAAACATGCAGGCGATCATCGCTCTTTCTCCTCGGGCGCAACGGGGCGTTCTTCTTCGGGCAGGGGTCTGCCGAGCATCTGCAGTATGGCGCGGTTGACGAAAAACAGGACCATCAGGGCGCCGCAGAAGGTCACGGAGCCGAAGACGCAGCCCAGGGGGATCTCCATGGCCGAGGATTTGCCCATCATGGCCACTTTGTAGACCGTTATGCCGGTATAGGCGATGACGCCGATGATCAGGGCGCAGAGCAGGTTGACCAGGGCCTCCACACGGTTGCGGGACCAGGAAGGCAGCAGGTTCACAAACACGGCGATGCGGGTGTGCGACCCGTTGTGCACCGCCACCGTGGAACCCAGAAAGATGAGCCAGACCATGGCGTAACGGGCCAGCTCCTCGGCCCAGAAAATGGAATAGCCCGCCATGCGGGCCGTTGTCTGGCAGAACAGCACCACGGCCATGGTCACGAACAGGATGGTGCACAGCGTTTCAAGCAGCGAGATGAACAGCGGTCGCCCGCGGCCGGGACTGCCGAAAAAAATCGCATACAGGCCGCCGGCCAGGGAAAGCGGTCCGGAGTGTTTTTTCATGTGCGTCTTCCTGTCGCCGCTACGCATAGCGCCGCAAAAGTTCCCGATTGATCCCGATGCCCAGGCCCGGCGCGGAAGGCACCGCCACGGTGCCGTCTTTTTCCATGCCCAGGGCGCCGTATATCAGTTCCTGCCGGAAAGGGTGCTCGGAACGGTCGTATTCGAGCATGGGCTCAATGGGCGCCTGGGTTATGGGCTGGGGCGGCAGGGCGGCGATGAACTGCATGGACGCGGCCAGCCCGATGCCCGAACCCCAGATGTGCGGCACCACGCGCAGATTGGCCGCCCTGGCCATCGCCAGAATGCGGCGGCAGCCGGTGAAGCCGCCGGAAAAACAGATGTCCGGCTGCAGCACGTCGGCGGCCCTGGCCTCGATCCAGGGCAGAAAACCGTTCGGCGCGAACAGGCACTCGCCCATGGCGATGGGCACGCTGCCCTTCAGGCTGCGGTACCCTTCCATATCGTCCGGGGGCAGGGGTTCCTCGAACCAGGCCACGTCGCATTCTTCCAGCACGGGCAGCAGGCGGCGGGCGGAGCCGGCCGTATAGGCGCTGTTGGCGTCGACCATGATCTCCACGTCCGGCCCCACGGCGGCCCGGATCGCGCGGATGACGCGGGCGTCGTCCGCCGGGCCGTACCCGATCTTCAGCTTTATGGACGTGAAGCCGTCGGCCGTGTACCTCAGGGCTTCTTCCACGCTCTCTTCGGGGTACACGCCGCCCTCGCGGCGGAAAAATCCGGTGGCGTACGGCCGCAGACAGGTGCGGAACGCGCCGCCCAGCAGCTTGTACACGGGCAGGCCGAAAGCCTTGCCCATGCAGTCCCACAGGGCCACGTCCACGCCGCTGATGGCGTTGATGGGCAGCCCCTGGCGGCCGTAAGGCTGGGTCGCGGCGTACATGCGGTCCCACAGCACCTCCACGTCGCGGGGGTCCTGACCCAGCAGCAAAGGCCTGCAGATGGTTTCAACGACGGCGCGGGCCATTTCCGGGGGCTGGGGGCCGTGGCACATGGCCTCGCCGTATCCCGTGACTCCGTCGTCGGTGCTCACTTCCACGATCAGGGAATTGCGGCGGGTGACCCAGCCTTCGGCGTAATAGAACGCGGTGTTGACCGCGGCGGAAAGAGCGTATGTGCGGATATCGGTTATTTTCATGGCGGTTCCGAAAAGTCTGGCGGTTCAGAAACGGCGGCGGGGCCGGATCAGTCCGGCCCCGGGCCGCCGCCAAAGAAGACTTTGGCAGCGGCCCGCCACGCGGGCGCGGGCGGCATCCATTGCCGCCGGTACGCGCCGGAGTGAACGCGCCCCCGCAAACCCCGCCTTCGCGGGGCCTGTCATCGGTCCGAGGACCGGATCATCCCGGCCCTGTCGCGGCGCGCGCTATTTCGTGTCCTGCGCGATCAGGTCGAACAGCTGCGTGCCGTGCTTTTTGGCGAAGTTTTCCCACACGGGCTTCACTCCGTCGGCAAAAGCCTTGTAATCCACGTCGGCGGTCACGGTCACCCCGGATTTCCTGATGCGTTCCAGGGCTTCCTTCTCATACTGCTCGTACAGGTTGCGGCTCATTTCCTTGGCCATCCGGGCCGCGTCCAGAACGGCTTTCTGCGTTGCGGCGTCAAAGGCGTTCCATACCTTGCGGTTAAAAATCAGCGGGCCGGAGGTGTAGGTATGGTTGGTCAGGGACAGGAATTTCTGCACTTCGTTGAACTTGTACGATTCAATGGTGGCCAGGGGGTTTTCCTGGCCGTCGACGGTGCCCTGCTGCAGGGCGGTGAACAACTCGGGCAGGGCCATGGGCACGGGGTTGGCCCCCAGCAGTTTGAAGGCCTCGACGCGCATGGCCAGCGGCGGCACGCGCAGTTTCATGCCCTGCATGTCCGAAGGTTTCACGATGGAACGCTTGTTGTTGGTGACCTGGCGGAAACCGTGTTCGATGAACGTGGCGACCTTCAGCCCCAGAGGCTCGATTTCCTTTTCGGCGATATGCCTGCCGAAGGAACCGTCAATGGCCTTGTGGGCGACCTTGCGGTCCGTGAAGATGAACGGCAGATCCTCGATGGCCGTCCTGGGGGCGAAACCCTGGAACATGTTCATGCCGCCGATGAAGGACGCCTCAAGCATGCCGCCGACGGTCTGCTGGATCAGTTCGATCTCTCCGCCCAGCACGCCGCTGGGGATAATTTCAAAAGTGAGCGCGCCCTTGGTTTCCTTCGCCACCTGGGCGCCGAAAGCTTCCAGGGCCTTGTGCATGGGGTGCTGCGCCGCGTAGGCGTGGCCGACCTTGATGCTGCGCGCGGCGGCGGCGTCCTGAATGCAGCAGAAAAGCAACGCCAGAGAGAGAAATCCGACTGTGACAACGTTCCGCAATGCCTTCATACATCCTCCTGTTTGGTCGTCAACGGTCCCGGGCAGAACCATGGATGGTATACATAACGCAGTACAGGCAGGGGAATTTTTATACGGGAAACCGTTTTCTGGCAACCGCAATTTTCACGTAACAGCCCCTATTGACCGGATTTTCCGCCCGGGATAGGTTCAGGCGGATGTGAGCGGACGCTGCCCGTTTTGCGTACAAAAGGCGCGGTGCGCGGGACAGGCGTTCTTTGCAACCCGTGGCGCCATGAAGGAAAAATCCATGCTGACGGAAAAAGAATGCCGCGACGTCGCGGCCGCGCTCTTGCGCGCCGAAGAAACCCGCATCCCCATCCCCCAGCCCGGCAAAACCTGGCCGGCCATGGAAATCGCGGACGCGTACCGCGTGCAGGATTTCTGGACGGAGGCCAGAATCGCCAAAGGCGCGCGGCTGATCGGGCACAAGATCGGCCTGACGTCCAAAGCCATGCAGCGGGCGTCGCAGATGACGGAACCCGATTACGGGCGCATGTTTGACGACGCCCTCTACGCGGACGGCGCGCAGATCGCCGCCGGCGCCTTTTTGAAGCCCCGTCTGGAAGTGGAACTGGCCTTTGTCATGGCCAGCGATCTGGAAGGGCCGAACCCGCAGATATACGATGTGATGCGGGCCACGGAATTCGTGGTGCCCGCGCTGGAGATCATCGACTACCGCACGGAAGTGCCGCGGGCCATCGTGGACACCATCGCGGACAACGCCGCTTTCGGGGCCATCGTTGTCGGCGGACGGCCCGTGCGGCCCTGGGACGTGGACGTGCGCTGGATCGGCGCGACCCTGTCCAAAAACGGAGTCATCGAGGAGAGCGGGGTTTCGGCGGCGGTCATGGGGCATCCGGCCGCGGGCATCGCCTGGCTGGCCAGAAAGCTGCACGCCGTGGGCGCCAGGCTGGAAAAGGGCCAGATCGTTCTGGGCGGATCGTTCACCCGGCCGGTGGACATCGCCGCCGGAGACGTCATTCATGTGGATTACGGTTCCCTTGGTTCCATCGGCGTGGCGTTGGTGTAGGGCGGGGCGGAAATGAAGAATGGCGCCACGGGGCGGGGCGGGGAAAAGAATGGCGCTTCCGGCTGTGTGGCGGGGGTGCTTCCGGTGTGAAGGAAAGCCGTTTTTTTTCCGTTGTTGGTCCGCCTCCCCGGCGGGGGCCAGAGGGTGAGGGCTGCTCGCCCCCACCCTCTGGACTCCCCCTCTCGGCAGGGGCTGCGCCCCTTGCATCCCCGTTTCCGCTGAAGATGGCGCTCCCGTCCCGCGGGCGGGGCGGGCCAACGGGCGGTTGCGCGGCCGGGGGCTATGGCGGCTCGGGGACTCGCCGCCTCCGCCTTACGCCGCGGC
>JAVBOK010000051.1:0-15131 GCA_031550605.1 Desulfovibrionaceae bacterium
TATATACCCCCCCCCCCCCCACCGGGGGCGCGCCGCCCCCCCCCGCCCCCCGCCGCCGACGGCGGCGTGAGTGAGCCGAAAACCACGTTTTTCGGCGAACGATCTTTCACGAAATAGCTACAGCTATTTCGTGAACATCACACTAGATGCAGCTGACGCTTCAGATAGTCGCTTGACGGCGAGCAAAGCGCGACGTTTCCATCCCCTACCCGCCCGGGCGAAGCATGCTTCGCCCGGCGCGTCGGTTTGACGGCGCCCCCTGTGAACCGGACGCCGCGAAAGCCACGCCTTTGCAACGCGCAAGAGCGGCAAACGCCGCCCGTCTATTCTTTTGACAACAGAGTAATCTCCGTGTATTGTATATTGTTGAGCAACGTATACTGCACCTGGCGAATTGGGCCAGATGCGCATCCGTTCTATCCGCAGAGCGGCTTCATTCCATACTGCGGCATTGTCGGCACACACCATCTCCAACAGGCTGGACCAGATGCGCATCCTGTTCGTGCACCAGAATTTCCCGGCCCAGTACCGCCATCTTGTGGCTCATTGCGCGTCCCTGCCGGGATGCGAGGCCGCCTGCATCGGCGAATCCGCCAATCTTATGCGCTGGCCGGGCATCAAGGGCGTGCGCATTCACGGGTACAGCCTGACTCCGGAGAAAAAAAGCGACCTGCACCCGTACCTGGCCGGCCTTGACGGCAACGTGCGGCGCGGCCAGGCGGTGGCCCGCACGGCGCTGGAAATCAGGAAAAGCGGGTTTGAGCCGGATGTCATCTGCGTGCACAGCGGCTGGGGCGAGGCCCTGTACCTGAAAGACATCTTTCCGGACGCGCGCATGCTGGTCTTTTGCGAATTCTATTACAACGCCGAAGGTTCCGACGTGGCGTTCGAATCGCGCGAACCCATATCGCTGGACAAGCGCCTGCTCACCCGCACGCGCAACATGACCCAGATGCTGAGCATGGCCGGCGGGGACTGGGGCATCAGCCCCACCGAATGGCAGCGCGCCCAGTACCCGCCCATGGTCAGAGAACGCATCAGCGTCATCCACGACGGCATCGACACGGACCTGGTCCGGCCCGACCCCGGCGCGCACTGCTCTCTGGCGGGGGGGGCGCGGCTGAAGGCCGGCGACGAGGTCGTGACCTTCGTCAACCGCAACCTGGAACCGTACCGGGGCTTTCACATTTTCGCCCGTTCCCTGCCGCTGATCCAGAAACTGCGGCCGGCCGCGCACGTGGTGATCATCGGGGAAGACGGCGTCAGCTACGGCGCGCAGCCGCCCAAGGGCGCCACCTACCGCGAAATGTTCATGAAAGAGGTGCGGGACAAGCTGGACATGTCCAAAATCCACTTTCTCGGCCGGGTGCCTTACGAGCATTTTCTGACCATCCTGCGCATCTCGGCGGCGCATGTGTACCTGACCTATCCCTTTGTGCTGTCCTGGTCCATGCTGGAAGCCATGGCCGCCGGGTGCCTGGTCATCGGCTCGAAAACTCCGCCGGTGGAAGAAGTGCTGCGCCACGGGAAAAACGGCCTGCTGGCGGATTTCTTCTCTCCGGAAGAGGTCGGCCGCGCCGTCGCCGGCGCGCTGAGCAGCCCGAACCGCGCGCGCCCCCTGCGCGAAGCCGCCAGAAAAACCATTGTGGAGCGCTATGACCTGCGCTCCGTCTGTCTGCCGCAGCAGATGAACCTTATCAGTTCCCTGGCCCGCGGGGAAACGCCGAAAACCGCATGAGCGACGCCCCCGCCCCCGACGCCGGAAACGCCACAAACGCCCCGAAACAGGAGAACTCCAAACCGGACGCTCCCCTGCGCCATACCCTTCTGGCATCGTTCATCCGGGTGGCCCGGCATCACGCCGTGGACCTTTCGCTGCCGCTTCTGGTGCAAAAATACGCCCTGCGCGAGGCGGAAGTTTCCGGCGCGCTGCTGATGCGCATCGGAAAGGATTTCGGTTTCCGCATCGCGGAAAAAAAACTGGACTGGGACGCGATGCTGGCCGCCGGCCAGGTCTGGCCCGCGCTGGGGATGCTCAAAAACGGCCGGGGGGTGATCGTTTCCGGCATGGAAGACCCGGCCCAGGGCGGACGTCTGGCCTATCTGGACCCGGCGACCCCTTCCAACGGCTTTTTATGGCTGTCCCGCGAAGAATGGGAAGAAACCTTCAGCGGCACGCTGTTTCTGATCCGGCGGGAATACCGCCTGGACGATGAAAACCAGCCTTTCGGCCTGCGCTGGTTTTTTCCGGAAATCCTCCGCCAGAAGGGCATTTTCAGGGACGTGGCCGTGGGCGCGATGGTCATCAACCTTTTCGCCCTGGCCAGCCCCTTTTTCTTTCAGATTCTGGTGGACAAGGTTCTGACGCACAAGGCCGAATCCACGCTGTACGCCCTGGTGGGCGGCATGCTGCTGGTGGTGCTGTTCGACAGCGTCCTCTCGTGGCTCAAGGGCTACATGCTGTTGCACGCCACCACGAAAATCGACCTGCGCCTGAGCAAGCGGACCTTCGGCCATCTGCTTTCCCTGCCGGTCACCTTTTTCGAGAGCGGCAGCGCCGGGGTGCTGCTGAAGCATATGCAGCAGACCGAAAAAATACGCGGCTTTCTGACCGGCAGTTTGTTCATGACCCTGCTGGAAGCCACGGTGCTGATCGTGCTGGTGCCGATCATGTTCTTTTACAGCGTCTGGCTGACGGCGCTGGCCCTGGCGTTCACCGGAACCATCGCCCTGGTTTTCATCCTGATCATCAGGCCGTACAGAAACGGCCTGATGCGCCTGTACGGCGCGGAAGCGGAACGCCAGGCCCTGCTTGTGGAGGCCCTGCACGGGGTGTCCACCATCAAGGCCATGGCCCTGGAGCCGCTGCTCAACAGGGATTGGGGCGGGCGCTCCGCCAAAACCACCCTGCTGCAGTTTCAGGTCGGCAAACTGGGCATGACCGCCAAAACCATCACCACCGGCCTGAACAAGCTGATGCAGGTCGCCCTGCCCTGGGCCGGGGTTTCCCTTGTTTTCGAAGGCTCCATTTCCGTGGGGGCGCTGATCGCCTTCAACATGCTCGCCTCCCGCGTCAGCACCCCCCTGGTGCAACTTGTGGCCCTGATCAACGAGTACCAGCAGGTGGGCCTTTCCCTGCGCATGCTGGCCAACGTGATGAACGCGCCGCCGGAACGGTCCGCGCAGATCAGGGGCCTTTCCCCGGCCGTCAGGGGCAACATCGAAATCGAGGGCTTGAGCTTCCGCTACGGGCAGCACGGCGAATACGCGCTGAAAGACATCAACCTGTCCATCCGCCAGGGCGACGTCATCGGCATCGTCGGCCGTTCCGGATCCGGCAAAAGCACCCTTACCCGCCTGGTGCAGGGGCTGTATTCCATCCAGCAGGGCATCATCCGCATCGACGGATTCGACCAGCGGGAACTGGATCTGGCCCATCTGCGGTCCAACATCGGCGTGGTGCTGCAGGAAAGTTTCATGTTCCGCGGCTCCGTGCGCCAGAACATCGCCCTGGCCAGCCCCGGGGCCACGTTCGAGGATATCGTGCGGGCTTCCCGCCTTGCCGGGGCGGACGAATTCATCCAGCGCCTGCCCAAAGGCTATGATACGGAACTGACGGAGAACGCCTCCAACCTTTCCGGCGGGCAACGCCAGCGCCTGGCCATCGCCAGAGCCCTTTTGACCAGGCCGCGCATCCTTATTTTCGACGAGGCCACAAGCGCCCTTGACGCGGAAAGCGAAAGCATCGTGCAGAACAACCTTGCGGCCATCGCCAAAGGCCGCACCCTGCTGATCGTCAGCCACCGCCTGGCCATGCTCCGGCTGGCCGGCCGCCTGCTGGTCATGGACAAGGGGAGCATCATCGCCCAGGGGGCCCATGCCCAGCTGCTGCAGACCTGCCCCCTGTACCGGGAGCTTTGGGACAAGCAGCACAGCCATCTGCGGCAAGAGGCCATATGATCCGAGCCCTCTGTAAAAAAATCGCGGACCGCTTTGAAATAAAGCAGGACACCAGTCTGGCTCTGCTGGAATTCCACGCTGACCAGGCGGAGATGGAAAACCGGCCCATGCCCTTTTCCCTGCGCCTGACCCTGTACGCGCTTGTGCTCATCATCGCGTCCGCCATCGTCTGGGCCACGGTTTCCAAGGTGGACAAGGTGGTGGCCGCGTCGGGCAGGCTGGTATCCACGGCCCAGACCGTCAAGATCCAGCCTCTGGGCACCTCCATCATCAAAAAATTCGAAGTGGAAATCGGACAGATCGTGACGGCGGGGCAGATTCTTGTGCGCCTTGACCCCACGTTCGCGCAGGCGGACGCGCAGCGGCTTACCGCGCGCAAGAACAGCCTGCGGCTTCAGATATCCCGCCTTGAGGCGGAACTGCGGCATACCGATTTCGTGCCCCTGCCGCAGACGGAAGAAGAGGACCGCAAAAACCAGACGATTCTTTTCCGGGGCAGAACGGACGAATACAACAGCCGCGTGGAAGCGTACGCCAAAAGCATAGAGGAACTCACCGCCACCCTGCAGTCGTCGGAGCAGCAGTACCAGGAAAACATCAAGCAACTGGGCATCATCAAGGAGCTGGAAAAAATCTACGAGGGGCTGTACCACAAAAAAGTGCAGAGCCTGGCCGACCTCCTGAACGCCAGATACCAGCGGGCCTCCAAACAGGCGGACGTGTCCCGGCTGGACAACGAAATCAAGGAACGCCGCCAGAGCGTCGCCCGCCTTACCGCGGAGAAGAACGCCTTTTTCAGCAAATGGCACAACGACATTTCCATGGAACTCGTGGCCGCGCGCAAGGAATACGACGCCGTCAACGAAGAGCTGACCAAGGCCGCCAGACTGCGCGACCTTTCGGTGCTTGTGGCGCCCAGGCCGGCCGTGGTTCTGGAACTGGGCGCGCTTTCGGAAGGCTCCGTGGCCCGCGAAGGCGAACCGGTCATGACCCTGGTGCCCCTTGACGCCCCGCTGGAGGCGGAAGTCTTCATCGAACCGTCGGAAATCGGCTACGTGCGCGTGGGCGACGCCTGCCGCCTCAAATTGGACACCTTTCCCTTCCAGAAACACGGCACCATCGCGGGAACCTTGCGCACCATCACCGACGACGCCGTGCGGGTCGAGCGCAGCGAACGCCCCGGCTTCAAGGCGCGCATCGCCTTTGACGCGGTGACGCTTATGCATGTGCCGGACACCATGCGGCTTTTGCCCGGCATGTCGCTGCGGGCGGAAATCAAGGTCGGCACCCGCCGCGTCATCACCTTCCTGACGTACCCGCTCGTCCGCGTCCTTGACGAGTCCATGCGCGACCCCTGAGCGGACCGCCGCGAAAATAATCCCCGCCTTCCGCGCTCGCGTTTCCCGCCGCGCCCCCGCCGTAAAATGATTGGACGGGTCTGGTAAAACGCGCTATGAGGGCGGCGTGAGCACCCCCACGCAATTGACTTTGTCCTTTGACAATGCGTCCTGCGCAAATGCCTTGTTCGGCCCGCAAAACGCTCATCTGCTCGCGATCGCCGGGCGGTCCGGGGTGACCATCGGCACGCGCGGGCTGGAAGTGACCATTGAAGGCGCCAACGAAAAGGCCCAACTCGCGGCCAATCTGCTGACCCAGGTTTACGGCCTGCTGAAAGCCGGGCATACCCTGCACCCGCGCGATATCGGATACGCCCACGGCATGCTGCTGCGCGACCCTTCCGTTGACCTGCAGAAAATTTTCCGCGACGCGGTGTTCGTGGTTTCCCCCCGCCGGTCCGTCACCCCGAAGACCCTCAGCCAGCGCGATTACGTGGCGGCCCTGCGCGAAAACGACATGACCATCGCCGTGGGTCCCGCCGGCACGGGCAAAACCTATCTGGCCGTGGCGGTGGCCCTTTCCCTGCTGCTTGCCAAACGGGTGAAACGCATTATTTTGACCCGGCCGGCCGTGGAAGCCGGCGAACGGCTCGGTTTTCTGCCGGGCGATCTTGCGCAGAAGATCAATCCGTACCTGCGTCCTCTGTACGACGCCCTGCATGACATGCTCGATTTCGAACGGGTGGCTGAAATGCTGGAATCGGGGATTATCGAGGTGGCGCCCCTGGCGTTCATGCGCGGCCGCACCCTGAACGATTCGTTCATCATTCTGGACGAGGCCCAGAACACTACGCCGGAACAGATGAAAATGTTTCTGACCCGCATGGGCTTCGGGTCAAAAGCGGCCATCACCGGCGATGCGACCCAGATTGACCTGCCGCCCAACGGCAAGAGCGAAACGCCCCGCTCCGGCCTGGTGCATGCGGTGTCCGTGCTGCGGGACGTGGACGGCATACGGATTCTGTACTTTCATGAAGAGGACGTCATCCGCCACCCTCTGGTGGGCCGGATAGTCAAGGCCTATGAACAACACGAAACTCCAAAATAGATTCGAACGCAGCCTGGGCCGGACGCAGCTCTGGCTGCGAAACCGCTGCATCGGCCGCGGGGCCGTGATTCTGGTCTGCATTCTGGCGGCCCTTTCCGCCCTTGCCAGCACCAGTTTCGCCCCTTCCGTGCGCATGTACCTCGCCGGCGAAGTGGCCGCCGCGGACGTTGTGGCCGACCACAATTTCGTTCTTGAAGACAGCCGGGCGACCCGCAGCCGCCAGGAACAGCTCAAGGCCATGCAGCCGCTGGTCTGCGACCTGTCGCCCGACGGGATCGGTTCCCTGCGCGCGCGCATCCAGCCTCTGTTTGCCGAAATCAACACCGCGACGGCCGACGCCCGCGAACAGATCCGCCTCCATCTGGCCGAGGAAACCGGCGAGGAAATCCAGCCCCGCGTGTTCCAGGCCCTTGCCTCTCCGGAAACGCAGGCCATGATCCTGACCCAGGTCCTGCCCTCGCTGGAGCAGCGTTTTTCGGGCGGCATCGTGTCGGACATCCGTCTGCTGATCGGCTACAAGGGCGGGGTCATCGTGCGCGACCCCCGCGACGGCAAGGACATCCAGTACCCCGAGGCCCAGGTCATACCCGATCTGCGCACGGTGCAGGCCGAACTGGCCCTGATGGTCAAGGATCTGCCGCAGAAATCCGTCCTGGGCAAGCGCGCGGCCGTGGCCCTGGTGAACTGCCTGCTTTCCCCCACGCTGGTCCCCAACTACGAAACGACCAAAAAACGCGCGGAAGACGTCCTGGGCGCCATGCAGCCCACCCTGTACCAGGTGCAGAAAGGCGAGGTCATCGTCCGCCAGGGCGAACGCGTCAGCCACGAGCAGCAGCTGAAACTGCAGGCTCTGGGCCAGCGCAAAAACGACCGCTTTCGCCACACCCAGTTCATCGGCATTTTCTTCATCTCGCTGCTGATCGCTTCCGGCCTGTTCTTCTCCCCCAGCGGCAAGGCCTCGTCCCCGGTGCAGCAGAAAGACCTGATCTTCATCGGCGTGCTGGTGACCCTGATGGCCCTGCTGGCCAAGGGCGCGGTCATCGTGGGGCACAAACTGGTGGCGGTCAACCCCACCTTTTCGCCGGACGCCCTGGCCTTTGCCCTGCCGCTGGCCGGGGTGGCCGGGCTTTCGGCCCTGATTTTCTCCACCCGGCGCTACGTGGTGACGGGCCTGTTGCTGGCCTTCTTCTGCTCCGTCATGTACAAGGGATCCCTCGGGCTTTTCGCCTTCTTTTTCCTCAGCGCCATGTGGAATACCTGGCTGATCGTGCGATCGCAGAGCCGCCAGGACGTGGTAAAATCCATCCTGCCGCTGCTGGCGGGCCTTTTCGCCATGTGGGCCGGCGCGACATTCACCCAGGGCGGCCTGCATACCCGCTATTTTCAGGAAGCCGTCGCCGTGCTGGCCGGCGGATTCTTGTCCATGTTCGTGGTCTTCGCCCTGGCGCCGTTGATGGAAATGCTGTTCGGCTACGTGACGCGGTTCCGGCTGATGGAGCTTTTGAACCTTGACCAGCCCATCCTGCGCGAACTGATGATCACCGCGCCGGGCACGTACCACCATTCGCTGATCGTCTCCCAGCTTGTGGAAGCCGGGGCCAAGGCCATCGAGGCCCAAAGCCTTCTGTGCAAGGTCGCGGCATTGTACCACGACGTGGGCAAGATCACCCGGCCCGACTATTTCATCGAAAACCAGTTCGGCCGCGAAAACCCGCACGACCGGCTGGCCCCGTCCATGAGCGCGCTGATCCTGACCTCCCACGTCAAAAAAGGCGTGGAACTGGCCCAGGCCCACCGCCTGGGCACGGAAGTCATCGATATCATCCGCCAGCACCACGGCAGCAACCTGATCAGCTATTTCCACAAAAAAGCGCAGGAAGCGGGCGAAAACCCGCGCCTGGAGGATTTCAGCTATCCCGGCCCCAAACCGCAAAGCCGCGAAGCCGCCCTGGTCATGCTGGCGGATATCGTGGAAGCGTCCGGCCGCACCCTGGACGACCCCACGCCCAGCCGCCTGCAAACCCATATCGGCAACATCATCAAGGGCATTTTCGCGGCGGGGCAACTGGATGAAACCGACCTGACCCTGAAAGACCTGAACAAGCTGTCGCAAAGTTTTCTGCAGGTTCTGGCCGGTTTGTTCCACAACCGCATCAAATACCCGGACAAAGTGCCGCTCAAACCCGTGGCCCAGGAACGGCTGGACAGCCGCAAGGCCAGAAAATGCGGCGACGAACCGGCCGCCGCGCCCGGCGAGATCAGCGGCGAAAGCTGCCCCGCCCTGAACCTGGCGCCGGACCGGGCCGAGGAAGACAGGCCGGAAAAGAACGGGACCCCGCCGCTGCAATGACGCCCCTTCCTTGTGTGACATTCCTGCCGGGCACAGCCTGGAAAATGCCGTTCGACCGGCGCGGGACGCGCCGCGTCCTGGACGGCATGGCCCGCGCCGCCGGCCTTGCGCCCGGTTCCGTGGAACTGACCGTGACGGACGACGCGCACGGCGCCGCAATGAACGAGCGGCACCTGGGCTGCCGGGGGCCGACGAACATCCTGTCTTTTCCCGCGCCTTCTCCGCGCCATGGCGAAAGCGGCGCGCAGCGCGGCGGGCAACTGCTGCTCTGCGCCGACGCTCTGCATCGGGAATGCCTGCTCTACGGCCAGGACCCGGCGGAGCACGCCATCCGGCTGCTGGCCCACGGCCTGAGCCATCTGGCCGGGCTGGATCACGGCCCGGACATGGACCGTCTGGAGCAGGCCGCGCAACAGGCCGGACAAAGGATTTTCCGTGAACTGGCCTGAGGCCGCGCGGCAAGGGAAAAACGCATGCCCGCGCTGATCGGGGCATGCGTCATCGCCGCCGTGCTGGCCGGCATCATGAGCAGGCGCACCTCCCCCCTGGCCGTGCTGATCGTCGCGCCGTTCATCGGCGCGCTGCTTGCCGGCCACAGCCCCACACAGACCAGCGCCTTTATTGTCGACGGCCTGCGCGCCCTCATCCCGGTCACCGGCATGATCATGTTCGCCATTCTTTATTTCGGAGTGGTGTCCGACGCGGGCATGATGGACCCCATCATCGCCCGGATTCTGCGCGCCGTGGGCTGCGACCCCGTGCGCATCACCGTGGGCACCGCCCTTTTGACCCTGATCATCCATCTGGACGGCTCCGGCGCGGTGGCCATCATGCTGACCGTGCCGGTCATGATGCCGCTGTACGACAAACTGGGCATGGACAGGCGCATTCTGGCCTGCATCATCGGCATGAGCGCCGGGGTCAACTTTCTGCCCTGGATAGGGTCCATGGTGCGCACATCCGCCGTGCTGCACGTGCCGTCCACGGAAATTTTCCTGCCGCTCATCCCCGTGCACCTCAGCGGGCTGGCCATGGTATTCTGCACCGCCTGGCATTTCGGCCGGCGGGAAGCGAAGCGCCTGGGCCTGACCGCGACCGCCTGTCCGCGGGAAGCGCCGGCCTACACGATCAGCGAAGAACAGCGGGCGTACCGCCGGCCGCGAAATTTCCCGATCAACATCGCCATCACCCTGGCGGTCATCGCGTCCCTGGCCACCCAGCTGTTCGACGCGGTGGTGTCTTTCATGCTGGGCATCGCCCTGGCCCTGACCGTCAATTACCCCAACGTGAAAGACCAGCTGCGCCGCCTTGAAGCGCACGCAAAACCCGCGCTGATGCTGGGCAGCATCATGATGGCGGCCGGGGCTTTCGTGGGCATCATGAAAAACACCGGCATCATCACCGCCATGGCCCAGGGGCTGGTGAACGTGCTGCCCGCCGGGCTGGAACAACACATGCCCTTCATGCTCGGCCTGGTCAGCGTGCCCATCAGCCTGATCTTTGACCCGGATTCCTTCTATTTCGGGGTCATGCCGGTCCTGGCGGAAGCCTACAAAGCCCTTGGCGGCGACCCCGTGCAAATCGGCAGGGCCGCCCTGCTGGGCGTATACACCACGGGATTTCCCATCACCCCGCTGACGCCGTCCTGCCTTCTGCTGGTCGGCATGACCGGCCTGAATCTCAGCGACCACCAGCGCTTCTGCCTGCCCTACCTCTGGGGCTGCTCCATCCTGCTGACGATTCTGGCCGCGGCCATCGGGGTGTTTCCGTTTTGATGGCGGCCCGTCAGACGGAAGCGAGGTTGATTCGCCGCATCCTGCGGCTCACCCCACGGGCGGCTGCGCCGCCCAAATCCGCTATCCCGCGGAGTTCTCCGCCTCGCGCTCCGCAAGGGGCCTCAGGCCCCTTGCCTGCGCAACAGGGAATACGGGAACGCCGTCAGCCCGGCGCGTGCGGAAACGGCCCAGCCCGCCACGCCGGACAGCGGAGCGAAACGCGAGACCGAAGCGCCACCGTCCGCAAACGGGTTCCAGAGCGCGCCCCTTGGCGGGAAGGTTGCAGGGGCGGCGCCCCCTTCGGGGGCTTTCGCGTACGCGGGCCCGGCCCGTTCAGCGCAGGACTTCACCCGCGAAGTGCTCCAGAGAGAAACGGATAAAGCGGTCGACCAGGGTCAGTTGCTTGGCGTCCTGGTTGGTGACCAGCCAGGAATGGCGGTAATACGGCGTGCCGTCTTTGTGCCGCAACTCGTGCTTCCACACGTCGCCGATCCTGTCGGCGAGTATTTCCGACAAAATCGCGTAGCCCAGGCCCCGTTCAACCATGTCCGCGCTGGTGCCCACCCGGTCCACCTCCATGGCGATGCGCGGCGGCCTGGTGTACTGCTCGTTCCACCACACTTCCAGGGCGGACTTGATCAGCGAATCGGTCTTGTAGCTGATCTGCGGCTCGTCCGGCAGCGTGTCCAGGGACAGCTTCCGCTTGCAGCAAATATAGTTCCGTTCCCTGAGCAGCAGGTACTTTTCTTCCGCCGCCACGTGGTCGTTGCGGATGAATCCCACGTGGATGTCCCGGTCCTGCACCATTTTGCCGATGTTCGAACTCCAGGAACTGGCCAGTTGGAATTCCACCTGCGGAAAGGCTTCCTTGAAGCGCATCAGCAGGTCGGGCAGGATGTACTTGGTGCAGAAATACGACGCGCCGATGCGCAGCGTGCCCTGCACGGAGCCGCCCATGTTGTCCAGGTATTCCTGTATGCCGCGCATGGTGTCCAGAAACTGGCTGGAGCAGCGGGCCAGATATTCGCCGGCCGGGGTCAGCTCGATGCCGCTCTTGCTGCGGATGGCGATGCTGACCCCGAAGCGTTCTTCCAGCTGTTGCAGGCGTTTGGACAGGGCGGGCTGCGAAATGTACACCGCCGCCGCCGTTTTGGTGATGTTGCGCTTTTCTTGCAGTGTTTTAAGAATGATCCAGTCTTTCTCGTCCAAAGCGGCTCCTTTGCGCGGCGGTTCGCGCCGGCACGGGGCTTTCGGGCGAAACGTCCCGGCGGGGCCGGATGCCCTTGAGTTTTTCGTTCGCCGGGTTTCAAAAGGCGCGCACCATTCTTTTCCCGGATGCGCGCAGACCGAAGAGGCCCGTCCCGAAGGAACGCCGCGTTGTTCGCCCGCGGGGGGGGCGCTTCGCCGCGCGGCGGGTCCGCCGGGCCTTTTCACGGTGAACACGCTCTAATGGCGGGAACAGGACGCACGAATGCGTTCAAGGATACCCTCATTTTCTCCGGCCAGCAAATAGGCAAGAGTGGCGTCCGGCACCAGTTCGCCCAGGTTCTCCATCCGCCCTTCGCGGATCAGCCCCCGCACCTTCGAGGCGCTGACCGCTTCGCCGCGGGCGGCGACGCGCGGCATCACCCGCACCTCAACGCCCCGTTCCGGCAGAATGTCGAGCATGGCCTGGTTGTACGCGCGGGTCACCGGGCAATACGGCTCCTCCCCGACATAGCGCGCGGCGATCCCCAGCCGGGGCGCGATCCGCGAAGCGAACAGGTCGATGTCCAGATGGGCCTGGGCCGCCACCTTGTCTTCCTCGCGGGTGAAGTACGTGGGAAAGGTGGCCGCGGAAATAATGTATTTTCCGCCGGATACCACCGCCACGTTCCCCAGGTCCGCCGTCCCCTCCCGCACCAGGCGCAGCCTGTCGGCAAAAGGGAACAGCGACCGGTCTTCGCGCACCACGAACACAATGACCCCGCCGTTTTCGGACGCCGCCTTGCGCACCAGAGCCTGGTGCCCTCTGGTGAACGGGTTGGCGTTGACCACGATGGCCGCCCTTTTCGCCGGCAGATGCGCCGCCTCGGCCGCCACGGCCTCGCAGTAGGACGCCACGGACCCCAGCCCGCTTTCCAGCAGCGCGGCATACGGTTCCGCCCTGGCGATTTCCGCGAAGCCCAGGTTGGCGAACAAAAAGGCCTTGTCCGGTTTGGTGAAAATGAAGTAATGCAGCACGCCCCGCCGGGCCAGTTCCTGCATCAGGGCCGACAGGATGCCGGAGGTCAGCCCCTCGCCCTGGATGGATTCGTCCACCGCGATGTTGCGCAGCACCTCGCCGGCAAAAGACCCCGTGCCGGCCATGCGGCCGTCCTGGTCGCGCAGGGCCACCGTGAACTCCACGTCCTCGTCAAAGCTCAGGCCGAACGCGCGCAGAAAATCAGCGGCCTCCCTTCGCCCCGCCGCGTCGGAGTGCCCGACGAATTCAAGATGGTAGGTGTTCTGCATAGCCGCCTCGCTTATTATGATGAAGCCAATTTACGGGAGCGAGGCTCCGCCTCGCGCTCCGCAAGGGGCCTGAGGCCCCTTGACCCCGCGATAAGGGGATTTTGGGGTCAAGGGGGCAAGCCCCCTTGCGGGGCGCGGGGCAGAGCCCCGCTTCCGCAAGATGGCTTCGACAAACCAACCCGTTACTTAAACAATATGCACGTTGGCGAGCCGGTAAAGAGCACCGGGCCCGCGAAGGCCACTTTACCCGTGCCGTGGTTGACGGTGAAGGCCATGATGCTGTGGCCGTTCTGGTTGGCCACGAACAGCACCTTGCCCGAGGGGTCGAAACAGAAGAACCGGGGCAGTACGCCTCTGGTCTTTTCCCAGGCCACAGGCTTCAGGAAGCCGGTTTTCTGGTTGATGGCGAAGATGCCAATGCTGTTGTCGCCCCGGTTGGTGACATACAGGTATTTGCCGCCGGGACCGACCCAGATGCCGGAAGAGCCGTGGTTGTTGCCGCCCTTTTCCTTGGGAAAATAGGTGTCGGGGATGACCGGTACCCACTGCAGGGGCGTCAGCACGCCCTTTTGCGCATCCCATTTGCACAACGTGACGGAGTTGTCCGACTCTTCCATGACGTACGCGAAAGGCAGCGTGGGATGGAAATCCATATGCCGCGAACCCACGGCCGGACGCGAATACAGGGCCGGCGGGTCGTTGGGCTTGAGTTCGCCCGTGGCTTTATTGAAAGCGAAAACATGCACCAGGTCGCGGCCCTTGTCCGGCACCAGCAGGAACCGGCCGTCCTTGGAAAATACCGCCTGGTGCGGGTTGCTGCTCTTTTGGCTTTTCAGCGCGCCGCCCTCACCCTGGGTGCTGGCCGTGCAGACCGTATCGCCCAGGGAACCGTCCGCGTTGACGCTGAAGACATCCAGCGACCCGCCCGCGTAGTTGACCGAGATCACAAAACGGTCGTCGGGCGACAGCAGGACAAACACCCCGTTGGCGCCGGAGGCTTCTTTCTCGTTCAGCTTGGTCAATTTGCCGGTCGCGGGGTCGATGGCGTACGCGGCCACCGCCTTGCCGTCACCCTGGCAGGTGTACAGGAAGCGCTTTTTGGTATCCATGGCCAGATACGAGGGGTTGCCGGCTTCCACGGTCTGCAGAGGCGTCCATTTGCCCTTAGCGTCGATGGACACGACCTCAATGCCCTTGGCCTTGCCGCCACGGTTGGCGGCCGAATAGCCGCCCAGATAGGCGAGTTTGGCCGGGATTTTAAGGGCCACGGTCTTTTGCGCGGCGGGATCGGCGGCCTTCTGCGCCGGCGCGGCGGCGGACAGGGGCATCGCGAAAAGGAGGGACAGAGCCAGGATGCGGCAAACCAGAGAAAGTCTGAGCATAAGAGACTCCTTTACGGGGTATGGAACGACCAAAGGTAACGGCGAACGCCTGAAGCCCCCTATCGGGGTGCAGGGGCATGATGCCCTGCCGGGGTGCGGGGCAGAGCCCCGTTCCCGCAATCCGGCTTCCGCACAATTGATTTGCGGGGGGAAGGATTCCCCCCGGATCGGTTGCTACGGCAGGGGACGGCGGATCACGTCGAGGACGGTGCCGTCGCGGTATTCGACGACGCCGGTAATCTCGTCGGAAAAGCGCAGGGGTTCGGGCTTGCAGCCCACCAGATCGTTGGCCATGTCCCGCAGTTCTTCGATGGACTTCAGGGGCAGGCCGGAATTTTTCAGATTGTCGATCAGGTCCTGCCGACGGGGATTCACGGCCACGCCGCGATCGGTGACGATGACGTCCACGGTTTCGCCGGGCGTGCAGATGGTCTGCACGGCGTCGACGATCATGGGCAGGCGGCCGCGCAGCAGCGGGGCCGTAATGATGGTGCATTTCGCCCC
Organism: Desulfovibrionaceae bacterium; assembly: GCA_031550605.1. Taxonomy (GTDB): domain Bacteria; phylum Desulfobacterota; class Desulfovibrionia; order Desulfovibrionales; family Desulfovibrionaceae; genus FLUQ01. The sequence goes on from JAVBOK010000051.1 coordinate 14,910, forward strand.
GGCGGACGCATCCGGATGGCCGCCCACCGCGCCCATCATAATGCCGCTGGAATCGGTGATCACGTTGACGTTGAAATTGACGTCCATTTCCGTGGCGCCCAGCACCACGTAATCCAGAGCGTTGACCATGGTCGCCTTGTTCCACGGGTTGGCGTAGAAACCGCAGTCGTATTCCTGATGCTTCGGGTTGTCGCGCAGGGATTCGATGGTGCGGGCGTCAAA
>JAVBOK010000023.1:0-61039 GCA_031550605.1 Desulfovibrionaceae bacterium
AATTTTGCAGAAAGCGCAATGGGAAAATAAGGAGTCTCGTATTACCGCAGCGGACCCGGCGGCCGGGGGAAGACTTGCCCCCGGCCGCCCTCCGGGCATGCTACAGACGGTGCTTGCTGTGCTTTTCACGCATTTCCTTGACAGCGTTGCTGACCTTCTGCGTGTCGATGACCATTTCCATCATGCCGAGTTGTTCTTCCCACAAGGCGGGATCGATCTCGGACTTCACCTCTTCTTCAAACACATGGTATACGGGGAGTCCCAACGAGACTCCGGCCAATACACCCGCATAGGTCGGATCGCCAGCGGTGACGGTTTCGGCGGCGATGCCGGCCCCTTCCGCGTCGGCGGTCCCCAGCACGACAATGACGTTCTGCGCGCCGAATTTCTCGGCGGCGTCCTTCACCCGTTGCTGGTTCTGCAGGTCCATGGCCCCAGCGGCCGTTCAAACATAGCATTCCGTGGCCGCGAACACCACCTCTGCGGGGGTTTTCGCGAACACAGCCTCCATGGCGGGGCTGGGAATGCCGTCCCGCTCGCCGAGGAGGATGACCTTTTTCCCGGTCAGTCTGCTCATAGTCGTTCTCCTTGGTTACACAAGTTCCGCAGCGTGTTTGCGGATGGACTCCAGTGACACCTCATCCCCGACCAGAGTTTTGACGCGCTCGCCGCCTTTGTAAAACAAAAAGGTGGGCACGCTCATCACCCGCAGGGAAATAACCAGGCGGCGGTTTTCCGCAACGTTGAGTTTGCAGAATTTCACCTTGCCTTCAAATTCTTCGGCCAGTTTTTCCACGGACGGCATCAGGGCCAGGCAGGGGCCGCACTGCGGGCCCCACAGGTCCACCACCACGGGCGTGGCGCTGCCGACCACCTCGCTTTCAAACGTATCCTTGTCCACTACCACCATGACGCGCTCCTTGTCTTGCGTTCCGCCGGGCGTCGCCGCCTCGGGCCGGAGCGGATTAGCGTTGCACACCCTACAGATATCCGGCCCTGCGCAGCGCTTCGGCCGCGCGGTCCTTGTTCGCCGAGGCCATGCGCACCACAGGGCCGGTGCAGCCCATGGCCGATTCCGCGTAAATGCCTTCTTTCCACAGGGTCTGCACGGCCGCGTCCATGTCCAGCACGTCCACGCCGGACAGTTCCGCATCCACCGGCTCCCGCGCCGGGGCGGATACGCTTTCGCTCCTGCTTTCCCTGGGGCCCATGCCTTCCAGTTCGGCTGCCAGGCCCGCCTTGCCGGCCAGGGCGTATTCCCCGGCGACCTTTGCCTGGATGCCGCCGCGCGCGACCCGGGCCGTGTAGGCCAGAGCGTTGGCGATCACCGGAATCCCGGATGCGCGGGAGATGATGGACACCACGTGCGGCCAGTTTCTGCCCACCGAGGGGCCGTAGCCCCAGCCCAGGGTTTCGTAGGCCCCGCCGCTGTTTGCCGCGCTGAACAGCTTCATCAGCACATTGCCGGTCAGGGTGTCGCAGACGCAGACGTCCACGGCCCCGGCCAGCAGATCGTTGCCGCGCAGCAACGATCCGCCGTCGGCCCGCACGCTGGCCCCGAAGCGCAGAGGATAGCCTTTTTCCCGCATGCGCTGCAAGGCCCGCAGCACCGTGGCCGCGGCATCGAGATTGAGTACGCCCAGGGTCGGCTCGACGATGCCCAGAGATCTGGCCGTGGCCAAGCCGAGCACGGCGTTGTGCAGCATGGCCTGGGCCCGGTTCGCCGCCGCCGTGCCGGTGGAGGAGGCGATCAGCATGGGTTTGCCCGCCGCCGGGGTGAAAATGCGGCCGATGGTGGCCACCCCCTGCGGAAATGGATAGTGCAGGGCCACGGCCCCGGCGATGCTTTTTTCGCGCAGGGCCTTTTCCATCGCTTCGGCCATGTCTTTTTCACAGTCGGGAGTTTCCAGCCATTCCATGCCGGCCGGAGCGTTCGCGGGCCTGGGGCCGATGCCGACCACGTTCAGGCTTCCGTCGGCGTCCATGGCGGCTTTGGCCGCCAGCAAAGGGGCGTCGGGGCCGACTTCGCTGCCGCCGGCCATCAGGCCGATGCGGGTGGTTTCCCCCCGGCCTCTGGCCGCGTCAACCAGTTCCCGCAGGGCCTGGCCGATAATCGCGCGTTTTTCCGTCATGGGCCCTCCTACGGCTTTTGCAGGCTGTCCGCCAGTTCGGAAAGCGCTTCCAGAAGATAGGCCTTCACTTCGTCCTTGGTCACCCCGGCGGCGGGGGCCGCTTCCGCTCCGGAAGGCGCTTCGACGATGAACGAAGCCCCGTCGGCCAGATTGGTCAGGCGGGCCAGGAACAGGCTGCCCTTGCCGATGATCATGGCCCGGCGGATGGCCCCTTCGCGGATGGCGTCCACGGCGTGTCCCAGATAGGGCACGCCGGAAGGGATGTGACCCTGGGTGTGGGCAAAGCCGGGCAGGCCGTGTTTGGCCATGAAGGCGTCAATGGCCGTGCGCTCCAGTTTGCCCTTCATCACCGCGAGCGCCGCGATCATTTTGTAGTTGGCCTCGGGCACGTTGCCCGCGCCGGCCGGCACGGTGATGTCGGGAATATGCAGTTCCGGGGCATAGATGTCGATATCCTCGAAGGATAGCCCGGCTTTTTGCAGCGGATCCCAGACCAGGGCCGTGACCACGGCCTGGGGGGTGGCGCCCGCGCCGATGCCGTGTTTGCCCAGCGCGTCGAGGCGCAGAACGGGATCGCCGTCTTCCGCCGGGGCCAGCAGGGCCGCGAAGCTGCCCAGGCAGTTTTCCAGAGGCGCTTGCCCGCGTTTCACGTGCTCGCGGGCGTTCATGTACAATTTGGGCACCGCGCCGCCGGCCAGCACCACCACGTTGGCCCGGATGCCGGAAGCCACCATGCCCGCGGCGGTGATCAGCGCGGCCACGGGGCCGGCGCAGAAAGCCCGCACGTCAAAACCGCTGGCGTTGACGCAGCCGGCGATTTCGCCCACGGCTTTGGCCATGTTGCCGCCGCCGCGCTGGTTCATGTCCCCGGCCGCTTCTTCGGAGCATTCCACGATGAAATCCACATCCGCCGGAGCCATGCCGCGCATCTTGAGCAGATGGAGCAGAGACAGCACGGAGGTGGCCTTGGAAACCAGGTTTTCCAGCAGCACGTGGCTGGACAGGTTTTCATCCACTTCGTGCCCGCTGCGGCAGCAGCCGGCCACGGCACCGCCGAAATACAGGGGCAGGGCGTGCTTTCTTTCGACTTGCTCCGCGATTTCGGACGCTGGGTGTCCCTTTTCCAGGCGCCCGAGGATGGGTTCCGTCATCAGGGAGTGGGATGCGAGCTTCGCCTGCACGGACGCGGCAAAGCCCTCTTCCAGCCAGACCAGGTCGAACACGTCGCAGATGTCCACCAGACCCAGCAGCTCATCTTCCGGCATGATTTCGCCGTAACGGCCGAAACGCTCGGGTTTCGGCGCGAGATGTTCCAGCCAGGGTTTGGGGTGGGCGGCCAGTTCGCCCGTGGTCCTGGCCCCGATGTACGTCAGGTTGGGCGCGTAGCTGGCGGCGGCTTCCCAGCTTTGGGCGTTCCGGGCGATGCCGGCCAGAAATTCCGCGCCGGGGTTGGTCCGGCGTTCCAGAGCCGGGGTGGTTCCGTGGTGAAAGCCCAGTTCATGCGCGTATCCCAGACAGTAGGCCACGCCTTTGACAGTGACGTTCATGCTGCGGTTCCTCCGGATTATCAGTCGGCGGCGCGGACGGATTGTCCGGCTTCGGCGGCCTGCGCCTTTTTTTCCCCGTGTTTCTGCTCGGCAATGTGGGCATAGGCGCTCATGGCGGCTATGGCTCCGTCGGCCGCGGCGGTGACCACCTGGCGCAGGGGCGTGTCGCGCACATCCCCGACGGCGAAAATGCCGGGGACGGAAGTCGCCATTTTGCGGTCGGTGACCACCCAGCCGCCATCCACGCAGTCAACGCAATCGGACACCAGCATGGAATTGGGCACGGTGCCCACAAAGACGAAGACCCCGTCCACGGGCAGGTCCGACAGATCCCCGGTCTTCACGTTCCGCAGCACGATTTTTTCCACGGCGTCCTTGCCTTCAATGGAAGAAACCACGCTGTCCCAGACCGGGACGATCTTGGGGTTGTCCATGGCCCGGCTGACCGGCAGGCTGTCCGCCCGGAACTCGTCGCGGCGGTGGACGATATACACTTTGGACGCGAACTGGGTCAGGTACAGGGCTTCTTCCACGGCCGTGTTGCCGCCGCCGATGACCGCCACCTCCAGTTCCTCGAAAAAGGCCCCGTCGCAGACGGCGCAATAGCTGACGCCCATGCCGGTGAATTTCGCCTCCCCGGGGCAGCCCAGCTTGCGGAAGCTGGCTCCGGTGGCCAGGATGACGGCGCGGGCCGAAATTTCTCCGGAATTGGCGCACAGGATGACACGGTTGCCCTCGGGTTTGAGCGACCGCACCAGATCGTTGCGGAATTCGGCCCCGAAATGCGCGGCATGGGCGTGAAAATTGTCGGCCAGTTCCTGGCCGGTGGCGTGGATGGCGCCCGGCCAGTTTTCCACCTCGTGGGTGATCAGGATCTGGCCGCCGCTCTTTCCTTTTTCCAGAACCAGCACGTCCAGCCCGGCCCGGCGGGCGTAAACGGCCGCGGCCAGGCCGCCGGGACCCGCGCCGATGATGACAAGCTCACGTTTTTCCATGCACGATCTCCTGCAGTGCCGATTTTTCTTTGGTTACCGTATAGTTTGCGCCCGTGTATCACAGAGCAGCGGCGGAGAACAGAAAAAAAAACTGATAATTGTCGTAAGAAATCATGATTATTTCCAAAAATCCCGCCGGGGCGCGGGTGGGATTGCTGTTTTTTATGCGATGCCATATTGTCGTATGGCGAACAAAAAATCGCTATGCGACAATATGAAAAAAAAGAGGGCGCTGTCAAGCCCGTCCCCGGCGGCGCGGGGAAAGCATAACCCCTTGACGCGAAGGATGATTTCAGGCATTTTCCCGCCCGCGGGGCACGGCCCCGTCGTTCTCGCATCACCCGTGGAGGAACCATGCGAACCAAACTGTGCTGATACCGCGGAGCAAGCGGACGCTGGACGCGTCCCTTGTCTTTTCCGGCGCGTTTCACGCGGCACGGCGGAGATGCGCATGCGGACTTTCCCTGCGGGGTGCGCCTGCCTCCCCCCTGATGGCTCCGCTGCCTTTCTCCCTGTCCCGGACCCGCCGGCGCGTTCCGCAATACGGCGTCCCGACGGGACGGAACCATCAAAAGGGAGAGGGCATTAATGCTGCAAGGAAAAAATGTGCTGGCCACCACGGCGGGCGTCGTCGCCGTGGGGGCGCTCATCGGGGGTATCGCGTCATCGCTTCAGTATTTCGGCAATCCGGCCAACATGGGCATCTGCGTGGCCTGCTTCGAGCGCGACATCGCCGGGGCTCTGGGGCTGCACCGGGCCGCCGTCGTCCAGTACCTGCGGCCTGAAATCATCGGCCTGTGCCTGGGCGCTTTTGCGGCTGCCCTGGTTTCCGGCGAGTTCAATCCCAGGGGAGGGTCCGCCCCTGTCCAACGTTTCGCGCTGGGCATGCTGGCCATGACCGGAGCCCTGGTTTTTCTGGGCTGCCCCTGGCGTGCGCTGCTGCGCCTTGCCGGCGGAGACTGGAACGCCGTTGCCGGCCTGGCCGGATTGGCGGCCGGCGTATTCGCCGGCACGATATTTTTCCGGGCCGGTTTCAGCCTGGGCGGAGCCAAAAAGCAGACGGCGGCCACGGGATACGTTCTGCCCCTGATCATGGCCGGGCTGCTTGTTCTCAGGCTTGTTTTTCCTCAGGTTGACGGCCAGCCGGCCACCGGGGTGCTGTTCTACTCCGCCAAGGGACCCGGCGCGGCTCACGCGCCCCTGGCCCTGTCGCTGGGCGCGGCCCTGCTCATCGGGTTTCTGGCCCAGCGCAGCCGGTTCTGCACCATGGGCGCGTTGCGCGATCTCTTTCTGTTCCGGCAGGGGCATCTGTTTTTCGGCCTTGCCGCCCTGGTCGCGGGGGCTTTCGCCGTCAACCTGCTGTTCGGGCAGTTCCGGCCCGGTTTTACGGGCCAGCCTGTGGCGCATACAGATATGTTGTGGAATTTCTGCGGGATGCTGATGGCCGGCCTGGCTTTCGCTCTGGCCGGCGGCTGCCCCGGGCGCCAGTTGTTCCTGAGCGGCGAAGGCGACGCCGACGCCGGCATTTTCGTTCTGGGCATGATCACGGGCGGGGCCTTCGCCCATAACTTCGGCCTGGCCAGTTCGGCAGCGGGTCCCGGCCCCAACGGGCCGCTGGCCGTGATCATCGGCACGGCCATTCTGCTGGTCATGGGTTTTGCCAACAAAAGCAAGGCGTAAGAGCCGGGTGGGAGAAAGAGCATGCAACGCATCGACGCCAGAGGGCTTTCCTGCCCCCAGCCCGTGCTGCTGGCGAAACGGGCCATGGAAACGGACGTCGGACCGCTTGCTGTCCTGGCGGACAGCACCGCGGCTGTCGAGAACATCAGCCGCATGGCCGTGCATATGGGGTGGAACGTGCGCGTGCTGGCCGGCGGTGAATACAGCACGCTGGAGTTGCGCAAACAATGAGCGTGCGTTCGTTCATCGGGCGGCTGGCGAAAGCCCTGCGCCCCGGCGGCGCGAAATCCGCCGCCGGGCGGGGCATCATCGTGTTCGCGCACACCGGTGAAGTGATCCGGGCGGAAACTCTGCTGAAAGAGGCGTCCCTGCCCGTCACGGTCAAGGCGCCGCCTCCGGATCTGCGCACCGGCTGCGATCTGGTCATTGACTATCCGCTGGTGCACGAGCCTCTGGCCCGCGCCGTGCTGGCGCGGGCCGGTCTGGTCCCCGTGCGGTACGCGGCGGTGTCCGGCGCGCTGCTGGAACCGGTATCCGTGTTCCAGCATACGGATTACGGCGGGCATCTCATGGTACGCGCGGCCAATATGAAGATCACGGTGGAAAAGGCCACCGGCCGCATCGTCAACGTTTCCGGCGGCGGCTGCCCTGATGTGCCGTACCTGGCGTCGCTTCTGGTGGGCAAGCGCCTGTCCGAGGCGGAAGATCCCCTGGCGCGGGGCCAGACCCTGTGCGGCTATGCCTTGCATCTTGCCTTCACGGAGATGAAACGCCTGTGCGCTGGCTGATCTGCGGCACTATCCCCGATCCCGGGCAGGGCCTTGTCCGCGGCCGGGCGGAAGCTCGCCTTGACGCGGCCGGGCTGGGGCTGACCGTTGCCGGCCCGGACGGCGCGAAACTTTCCCTGCCCGTGGTCAGGGGCACCCCGGCTCTGGCGGCGGCATTCGCGGTTCTGGCCCGGGCTCTGGGCAATGACGGTCCCGAAGTGCTGCTGGCCGGCGACACGGGCAGGGGCGAGGGCAGCCGCCTGGTGTACCGGGCGCTGCACGGCGCGCTGCCTGGTTGCGCGGGATGGGGCATCACCTTCCATTATCTGCTGCCGGACCTGGACTGGCACAGCCGCCTGCTGGCGGCGCTGGAGGATGTGACACCGAGGCCCGTGCTCTGCGCCGACGCCGGATTCATGTACGCGGCCAAGATGAGCGGCTACGCCGCCCAGTACGACCTGTTCACCCCGGATGCCGGGGAACTGGCCTTTCTGGCCGATGAAAAGGCCCCGCATCCCTTTTACACCAGGGGGTTTCTGCTGGCGGAAGAGGACAGGGCTCCGGAACTGGCCAGCCGCGCCCATGCCCATGAAAACGCGGCCAGGACCATGCTGGTCAAAGGAAAAACCGATCTGGTCGTGGAAGAAGGGCGGGTCGTGGCGCGCATCGACAACCCGTCGGTGCCCAACCTGGAACCCGTCGGCGGCACGGGCGATACCGTGGCGGGCATCGTTTCCGCGCTTTTGGCGGCCGGTCTGCCCATGCGCGACGCCTGCCGCAAAGGAGCCCTGGCCAATCGCGCCATGGGGCGGCTGGCGAATCCCACCCCGGCCTCAAGCGTGGCCGATCTTTTGCGTTACTTGCCAAAAGCCTGGGATTTGGTGCAGACTTGGGAAGAAGAGGGGGTTTTCCCCCGTTGAGGCTGTTGACGCAGTCCTTTTCGTCAACGGCCCGCCACGCGGGCGCGGGCGGCTTCATTGCCGCCGGTACGCGCCGGGGTGAGCGCGCCTTTGCAAACCCCGGCTTTGCGGGGCTTGCCATTAATCCGGACGGGATTTCCCCCCGTTCGGACCGACACGCGCAAGGGGCCGGGGATCATTTCCCCGGCCGGGCACGGGGCGAGGCCCCGGTCGCGCGTCGTTTGCCGGAGGATGCGGAATGAGCGAGCAAAAAGAATCCTGCGGGCCCGCCGAGGGGCGGTTGCGCCTGGTGGACCAGTCGCACGCCGCGGGTTGAGCGGCCAAGATGGCTCCAGGGGACCTGGAGCGCGTTCTTGCCGCATTGCCGGCGGACCCCTGGGCCGCCGGGCGGCTGCTCACGCGCGCCGGCCGGAACGAAGACGCCGCCGTGGTCCGCGTGCCGGCGGGCAAGGCCCTGGTCCAGACGCTGGACTTTTTCACCCCCGTGGTCAACGACCCCTATAAATTCGGCCAGATTGCCGCGGCCAACGCCCTGTCGGACGTGTACGCCATGGGGGGCGAACCCTGGACGGCCATGAACATCGTGTGCTTTCCCGCCGGGGTTCTGGGCACGGACATGCTTTCCGCCATTTTGCGGGGCGGGGCGGACAAGATCTTTGAAGCGGGCGCGGCCTTGGCCGGCGGCCACAGCGTGGAAGACCGGGAGGTCAAATACGGTCTGTCCGTCACCGGCCTGGTGGACCCGGACGCTTTTGCCGCCAACGGCAATCTGCTTCCCGGCGACGTGCTTCTGGCCACCAAGGCCCTGGGCACCGGCATTCTGGCCACGGCGGTCAAGGCCCGCTGGGACGGGTGCGAGGCCATGGAAGAAGACCTTTACCGCAGCGCGGCCCGGCTTAACATCGTGCCCGCCCGGGTCATCCGCAAACTGGGGATCAGGGCGGCCACGGACATCACCGGTTTTGGTCTCGGCGGACACCTTCTGGAAATGCTGGAAGCCTCGCACTGCGCCGCCGCGATCCACGCCGGCCGGCTCAATCTGCTGCCGGGGGTTCTGGAACTGGCGTCCATGGGCCTTGTTCCCGCGGGCAGCCACGCCAACCGCGTCCACCGCGCCGCGGATTGCAGGGTTGAATCCGGCGTGAATCCCGTGCTGGCGGACCTTGTCTTTGACGCCCAAACCTCCGGGGGCATGATTCTGGCCGTGCCGCCGGGCAAGGCGGCGGAAGCCGGGGCCATGCTTGCGGACGGCGGCGAAACCGTGGCCGTTGTGGGCGAGGTGCTTGCCGCGACGCCTGGCGAGGCGCGATTGCGCATCCATCCATGACCCGCCCATGCAGCTGATTTTCAGAAAACCCCTGCCGGGAACCCGGTCCCATCTTGAAATGGCCTCGGCGCACAGACGGTCCAGTCTGCTGTCCCCGCCGCCGGAAACTGCCGTCAACGCCGCCGTGCTGGCCGTGCTGACCCCCGCGAACGAAGGGCGAACGCCTCTGGAACTGCTGGAATGGACCGTGTTGCTGATTCGCCGGAACACGTATCCCGGCGTGCATTCGGGCCAGATCGCCCTGCCGGGGGGCAAGCGCGAAAAGGGCGACGCCGGGCTGACCGATACCGCGTACCGGGAAACCCTTGAGGAAGTGGGCATCGAAAAAGGCGACCTGGAAATGGCCGGCCCCCTGACCAGCATCTATGTTCCGTCCAGCAACTTCGTCATCCATCCCTTTGTGGCCGTGCACAAGTCCGCGAAGCCGCCGCGCACGGACCCAAGGGAAGTCATCGACTGCAAATTCGTCCCGCTGCATGTGTTCAACCCCGGCCGCGCGGCTCTGCTCGAATTTCCCGCCCGCTCCGGGGCGGCGGCTCCCTCCCCGGCATGGCGCTACGAGAATTACGTCATCTGGGGTGCGACAGCCATGATCCTGTCCGAACTCTACCGTCTTGTGGATGAAGAGGCCTTGACCCGGGACTGAGCGCGGATCCGGCCCTTTGCCTGCGCCGTTCGCATGCCGCCGGGGGGGGAGGTGCAATATCCGCCGTTTGGGTATATGGTGACCCCGGACGGTTGTTTGCCGTTCCCGAAATAATCCCCTTCGCCGGACTACCGGCGGCAAAAGGAGCAGCTATGGCCGGAAAAGGCGATATGGCCGGCGTCGGCGCGTCCGGGGTCCGCAAAGCCGACGTGCTTGTCATCGGCGGCGGGGCCACGGGCACGGGCATCGCGCGGGACCTGGCCCTCAGGGGCGTATCCTGTATCGTGGCGGAATGGCGCGACGTGGCGGCCGGGGCTTCCGGCGGCAACCACGGGTTGCTGCACAGCGGCGCGCGTTATGTGAAATCCGACCGTGACGCGGCAGCCGAATGCCGCGAAGAAAGTGAAATTCTCAAAAAAACCGCCGCCCACTGCATCGAGGACACGGGCGGCCTGTTTGTGGCCGTGGAAGGGGACGACCTCGGCTATGCCGAAATATTTCCTGCCCTGTGCGCGGCGGCGGGCATCACGGCAAATCCCGTGGACGTCAAGGACGCCCTGGCCATGGAGCCGGCCCTTTCACCGCGTGTGGCGGCGGCCTACAGCGTGCCGGACGCGTCCGTGGACCCCTTCCGCCTGTGCCTGGACCTGATGGCCCACGCTTCCGCCACGGCGGGCAGCGTCCTGCTGCCCAACGCCCGCATCCGGGGCTTTGACATCAAAAACGGCCGCATTGCCGCCGCCCTGACCGAGCACCCGGTTTTCGGACCGCTGCGCCTGGAAGCGACAGTCTACGTCAACGCCGCCGGGGCATGGGGCGCGGATATAGCGGCCATGGCCGGGGCCTCGATCCCCATGATATTTTCCAAGGGCACGCTTCTGGTCACCCACGACCGTCTGGCCAAACGGGTCATCAACCGCCTGCGGCCCGCCGCCGACGGCGACATCCTGGTGCCCGGCGGCACGGTATCCGTGCTGGGTACCACCTCCGTGCGCCTGCAGACGCTGGACGACATATCCCCGACAGTGGCCGAAACCGAACTGAACATCCGCGAAGGCGCGGCCATGGTTCCGGCCCTGGCCGGGGTGCGCTACATCCGGTCGTACGCCGGGGTGCGGCCGCTGGCGGGCGGCGGGGATGCGGACCGTTCCGTCAGCCGCAACTTTTCCCTGATCGACCACGCCGATCCCGCCCGGGGCGGGGTGGACAACCTGGTGAGCATCACCGGCGGCAAGTTGACCACTTTCCGGCTGATGGCCGAAAAGGCCTGTGATCTGGTCTGCGCCAGACTGGGGGTGACGAAACCCTGTCTGACCCGCACCGCGCCCCTGCCTTCCGTGGCGGCTTCCAGCTGGACGGAGCCGGGCAGGGCGGCCAGGGCATGGCTGACGGACCATACGCCCGAAAACCCCGTGCTCTGCGAATGCGAACTGGTGCAGAAAGGGGCCGTGGACGAAATTCTCGCTTCGCTGCCGGGCGCGAAAGCCTCGCTTTTGCACGCCGTCGGCCTGCGCAGCCGCGTGGGCAAAGGACCTTGCCAGGGAGCGTTCTGCTCGGCACGGGTCACCTCGTATCTGTACGACAGCGGGGTTTACGATTCGCCGGAAGGGCTGGACCAGCTGATCGCGTTTTTGCGCTCGCGGTTCAAGGGCCAGCGGCCCGTGCTCTGGGGCACGCAGATGGCCCAGGCGGAACTGGCGGACGCCGTCCACTGCGGCCTGTTCAGCCTGGAACGGCGCGCTTTTTCGCAATGCACGGAAAGGCAGGAGGGGAACAATGGCTGAGAAACTTTTCCCCGCGCCCGCGGAGGCGCATGAAGAAATCATGGATCTGGCCGTGGTCGGGGCCGGCATGGCGGGCCTTGCCGCCGGCGTTTTCGCCGCCCGGCGCGGCCTGAAGACGGCCCTTCTGGGCAGCACCGGCGGCCTGGCCTACACCACGGGCTATCTGGACCTGCTGAGCGCCCCGCGCCGCGCCTGCGAACCCTATTATTCCGACCCGGCGGAAGCCGTGGCGGCCCTGGTCCGCGACAACCCCGGCCACCCGTACTGCAGGACAACGGCGCGGGATATTGGGGACGCCCTGCGTGAATTCACGGATTTTCTGGCTGAAGCGGGCCTGCCCTATGTGGTCGGGGACGCCAACATGCTGACCCTTTCCCCTGTGGGCACGGTGAAAAGCACGTATGCCGTGCCGGCCACCATGCTGGCCGGAGTGGAAGCCCTGCGGGCGAAAACGCCCTGTCTGCTGCTGGACTTCATCGGACTGAAAGGCTTTTCCGCCAGGGGCATTGCCGCGGCGGCGCGGGAGGTCTGGCCGGACATCACGCCGCGCAGCCTGCCTTTTCCGGATATGGCCTGGGCCGGCGAACTGTACCCCGAAGCCATGGCCCGGTCCCTGGAGGTTCCGGCGGCCCGCGAGGCGCTGGCCGCGAGCATCCGCCCGCATCTGGGCGCGGCCCGCTGCGTGGGCCTTCCCGCCGTGCTGGGCGTGCACGACAGCGTCGGGGTTCAGCGCCACCTGGCGGAACTTCTGGGCGTGCCGGTCTTTGAGATTCCCACTCTGCCGCCGGGGGTGCCGGGCATCCGGCTGCGGGAATCCATCGACGATGCCCTGCGCGGCAGGGGCGCGACCCTGTTCGCCCAGCGCCACGCCTTCGGCGTCGGCAGGGAGGACGGCCTGTTCCGCCTTGAGGCGGGCGAGACCGCGCCCGAATTCACCCTGCGGGCGAAAAGCCTGATTCTGGCCACCGGCCGTTTTCTCAGCGGCGGGCTGGTCGCGGACAGGGTACGGGGCATTGTGGAACCGTTGCTGCATCTGCCGGTAGCGGCCCCGGAAAACCGGGACGACTGGCACAGGGAAGACTATTTCGATCCCGCCGGCCATGCCGTGCACCGGGCGGGCCTCGCCACGGACCGGGATTTTCGTCCCCTGGACGCGGCCGGCGCGGCTGTTGACCCCGATCTGTACGCGGCCGGGTCCATTCTGGCCGGACAGGACTGGGTGTGGGAAAAATCCGGCGCCGGCATCGCCGTCGCCAGCGCGAGGGCGGCCGTGAACGCGATCGCGCGCCGCAGGGAGGCCGTATGAGTTCGTTCCGCGAAGCGGCCCTGGCGCTTTTGCCCAGGGGCCATTCCTTCAACGCCTGTCTGGCCTGCGGCCTGTGTTCCCAGGCCTGTCCGGCATCCGGGCTGGAGGGCATGGACCCGCGCAAGTTCGTGCGCATGGCCATGCTGGGCATGGACGAGGCCCTGGCCCACACCCCCTGGGCCTGGATGTGCACCATGTGCCGGCGCTGCACCCACGTCTGCCCCATGCATATCGACATTCCCCAACTGGTGTACCTGTCGCGCCGGGACCGGCCGGAATCGGAAAAGCCTTCCGGCATCGTGCGTTCCTGCAAGATGGCTTTGACCAACCCCGGCCACAGCGCCATGGGCGCGCGGTCCGAAGACGTGCGGGAAGTGGTGGAAGAGGTGCTGGAAGAGGTGAAGGAGGAATTTCCCGACTTTGCGGACATGGATGTGTCCTTTGACCGCAAGGGCGCCTACTTCTACATGAACCAGAATTCGCGCGAACCCGTGCACGAGCCGGAAGAAATGGCCCCCCTGTGGAAGATCCTGCACAGGGCCGGGGCGGACTGGACATACGGCAGCAGGGGCTGGGCCGCGGAAAACTTCTGCATCTTTTCCGGGGATGAAAAGGCCTGGCGCTCCATTCTGGAAGAAAAGGTCGCGGCCGTTGAGGAACTGGGCTGCAAGGTCTGGCTGAACACGGAGTGCGGGCATTCGTTCTTCGCGGTCAAGGCGGGGCTGGAAAAATTCGGCATTCCCCATTCTTTCCGTCTGGAAAGCCTGGTGAGCTGGTACGCCCGCTGGATCCGCGAAGGAAAGCTGTCGGTAAGCGCCGATTGGAACACGCAAAAGATGAAATTCACGGTGCAGGACCCCTGCCAGCTGGTGCGCAAGACTCTGGGCGACCCCGTGGCCGAAGACCTGCGTTTTGTGGTCAAAAGCGTGGTCGGCGAGGAAAATTTCGTGGACATGCACCCCAACCGGTCCAACAACTACTGCTGCGGCGGAGGGGGCGGCTTCCTGCAGGCCTCGGCCTACGCGGAGCAACGGCGGCAGTACGGCAAGCGCAAATTTGACCAGATCATGGCCACGGGGGCGGATATCTGCGCCACCCCCTGCCACAACTGTCATTCGCAGATCCACGACATCGGCGAACACTACGGCGGGCGGTACAAAACCGTGCATCTGTGGACCCTGATCTGTCTGGCCATGGGCGTTTTGGGCGAGAACGAGCGGAAATACCTGTAACAGGGGGGCGGGATGAGCCGCCGCATCCGCAGGCTCGCCCTCCGCATGGCGCGCACCCGGGGGGCATGAGGGGCGCCGCGGCGCGGAAAATGCGGCCCTGACCGGAGCGCGAAGCGGCGCCGCGCATCCCGCGCGATGGTTTTGACGGCCAGCTCCCTGCCGGCGGATATCAAAATGGGAGGAAAACGGCATGCGCCGCCATATCGGAATGATAATTATCATTCCGATATGGCGGCGCTGCCGCATCTTGTGCGAATTAGCGCAAGAATTTGAGCGGCCTACGCGGGTGATGCCGCTGGCACCATCTTTGCTGATACACCGTTGCTGAAAATGCTCCAGCAGGAGGTACGGCGCATGATCATCATCGGCAACGGGACGGTGCTGGCCAACACGCCGGAACACGCCGTCATGGCGGGCGGCGCGGTGGCGGCGGACGGCGGGCGCATCGCGGCGGTGGGGGATACGGCGGCCCTGCGGGCCGGATACCCCGGCCATGAATTCATTGACGCCAGGGGCGGCCTGATCATGCCCGGCATCGTCAACGCGCACCATCATTTCTACAGCGCGCTGGCCAGGGGCATGCTGGCCAGGGATCCCAAGACCGCAAAGAATTTCCCGGAAATTCTGGAAAATCTCTGGTGGAAGCTCGACGCCGCCCTGACCCTCGAGGATGCGCGTCTTTCCGCCGCCGTCAGTCTGGCCGATTCCATTCGCTGCGGGGTCACGGCCATTGTCGACCACCACGCCAGTTTCGGCGCCATCGGCGGCAGCCTCGGCCTCATCGCCGAAGAAACGCGGCGCGCCGGCGTGCGCGCCTGTCTGTGCTTTGAAGTGTCCGACCGCTGCGGCACGGACGCCGGCCGCGCGTCCATTGCGGAAAACGCGGATTTTCTCGCTTCGCTCCGGGGCAAGGAAGACGGCATGCTGGCCGGCTTGTTCGGCCTGCACGCCTCCTTCACCCTGTCGGACGAAACCCTGCGCGCCTGCAAGGACGCGGCAGGCGAAGCGGGTTTTCACGTCCATGTGGCCGAAGGGCCGGACGACGTGGCGGATTGCCTGAAACAGCACGGCAGGCGCGTGGTGGAACGGCTGGCCGATTTCGGCGTCCTGGGACCCAGAACCCTGGCCGTGCACTGCATTCACGTCAATGCGGCGGAAATGGACATCCTGGCCCGCAGCGGGACCACGGTCGTCCACAACCCCCAGTCCAACATGAGCAATGCCGTGGGCTGCAGCCCGTTGCGGGAAATGTTGAAACGCGGCGTGCGCGTGGGTATCGGCACCGACGGCTACACCCACGATCTGTTCGAATCGGCCAAGGCGGCCGGCTTGCTCCAGCGGCACAGCCTGCGTGACCCATCGGCGGCCTGGACGGAACCGTACGATCTGTTGCTGCGGAACAACCCGGCCATTGCCGGGGACATGTTCGGCGCGAAGCTGGGCGTGCTGGAAGCGGGCGCGGCCGCGGACGTCATCATCGCCGACTATGACCCGCCGACCCCCATCCGGCCCGAGAACATCGCGGGGCACCTGCATTTCGGCCTGTACGGCGCGCAGGTGCGCAGCAGCATGATCGCCGGCAGGCCGGTCATGCGCGACCGCGCTTTGCTGACCGTGGACGAGAAAGCCCTGCGCGAAGAAGCCCGAAACCTTGCCGCCGCCCTGTGGCGCCGGCTGTAAAAGGAGGCTCCCTTGAAAAGCTCCGCCGCGACCATGCCCGCCGCCGGCCATGACATGCTGTACCAGCTGGAAGGCCGCCCGCCCCTGCGCCTGGCCCTGCCCATCGGGCTGCAGCACGTGTTCGCCATGTTCACGGGCAACCTCGCGCCCATCCTGATCCTGTCCGGGGTGGTGGGGGGCCTGAACCAGGCCGACACGGTGGTGATGATCCAGTGCGCCATGCTGATGGCCGGTTTGATGACCATGCTCCAGGTCTATCCCCTGAAACTGGGCCGTTTGCAGGTCGGCGCGGGCCTGCCGGTGGTCATGGGCACATCCTTCGCCTTTGTGCCGACCATGAAGGCCGTGGGCGCGGTCCACGGCATCCCCGGCGTTCTGGGCGCGGCCCTGCTCGGCGGGTTCATGGAGCTTTTGTTCGGCGTGTTCATCGGCCCGCTGAAACGCTTTTTCCCGCCCGTGGTCATCGGCTCCGTGCTGATCACCATCGGCATCCACCTTCTGACCATCGGGGCCAGCTATTTCGCCGGCGGCGTCGGGGCTCCGGATTTCGGCTCCTGGCGGAACCTGCTGTTGGGGTTCGTCGTCTTCGGCATCATCACCGCATTGAACCGTTTTGCCAAAGGCATGCTCAAAACCGTGTCCATCCTGGTCGGCATCGCCGTGGGGTACGCCCTGGCGGCGGCCATGGGCAAGGTCAACTTCGGCCTTATCGCGGCCGCGCCCTGGTTCGAACTGCCCCGGCCCCTGCATTTCATGCCCGAATTCCACCCCGACGCGGTGATCAGCTTTGCCGCGGTCTACATCATCGTGGCCCTGGAAACCATGGGCAACACAGCCGGCATCACCATGGCCACCATGAGCCGCGACACCACCCCGGAAGAAACGTCCGGAACCATCGTGGCCGCGGCCCTGGGCGCGCAGGCCGGCGCGCTGTTCAACGCGTTGCCCATGGCCGCTTTCGGCCAGAACGCGGGTATCGTGTCCATGACCCGCGTGATCAACCGCTTCTGCATCGCCACGGGCGCGGCGGTCATGATTTTCGCCGCCTTCTGCCCGAAGATCGGCACGGTCTTTTCCTCCCTGCCCGCCAGCGTGCTGGGCGGGGCGGTGATCACCGTGTTCGCCATGATCTTTCTGAACGGCGTGAAGATGATTTCCAGGGACGGCTTTTCCGAATCCGGCAATCTGGTCCTGGCCATCACCTTCGGCCTGGGCTACGGGTTGGGCGCGGTCCCGGCGGCCACAGCCAAACTGCCGGCCGCCGTGCATTTTCTGTTCGGCGAACCGGTGGTGGCGGTGTGCATCGTGTCCGTGGCCGCCAACCTGATCTTTGCTCCTGTGAAAAAAAACGGGTGAGAATCCCCGGTTTTTTGTAACCCATCATTGCGAGGAACCAGCATGGCCAATCTCAAGACCACCATCTGCGGGCTGCAATTCCCCAACCCCGTCATGACGGCGGCGGGGCCGGGGGCCAAGGATTACGACCTGTGCCGGCAGGCGGCGGCAGGCGGCGCCGGCGGCATCGTGACCAAGACCATTTCCGCCAGGGCCGCCGACGTGCCCCGGCCCTGCATGTCCCTGACCAACAGCGGTTTTCTGAACAACGAAAAGTGGTCGGAACTGTCGCCGGAACACTGGGTGGCCGAAGAATACCCCCGCATCAAAAAACTGGGTCTGCCCGTCATCGTGGGCCTGGGCTACACCAGGGACCAGATCGAAACACTGGCCCCCATGATCAAACCTTATGCCGATGCCGTGGAAATGTCCGTCCACTACGTGGGCACCAGCATGGAGCCCATGATCGAGGCCCTGCGCGCCGCCAGGAAAGCCCTGGACGTGCCGGTGTTCATGAAGATGAGCCCGCACACCGACATCATCGCCATTGCCAAAGCCTGTGAGCAGAACGGCGCGGACGGTCTGGTGATGATCAATTCCGTGGGACCCTGCATGGGCATCGACCTGGAAACGGGCCTGCCCCTGATGGGCGGCGAAAGCGGCTACGGCTGGCTGACCGGCCGGGCCATCCGGCCCATTGCCGTCCGCGCCATCTTTGACGTCAGCGCGGCGGTCAACATCCCCATCATCGGCGTGGGCGGGGTGGCCGACGGCCGCGACGCCGCCGAGATGCTGATGGCCGGCGCGGTTGCCGTGCAGACCTGTACGGAAGCCATCCTGCGCGGTCCCTCAGTGTACGGCAGAATCGCCGGGCAGCTGTCCGATTTTCTGGACAGCCACGGCTACGCCGACGTGAACGACATCGTGGGTCTGACCCGCAAAAAGCTGCGCGAGCGCAAAATCCGCCATCGCGCGGAACCGCCCGCGCACGACCCGGCGCGGTGCACCAAATGCGGCCTGTGCAGAACAAGCTGTGTGTACGAGGCCATCAGCATCGGCGACGAGTTCGTCATCGACGCGGAAAAATGTTTCGGCTGCGGCCTGTGCGTCACCCGCTGCAAGCCCGGCGCGCTGCGCATCGCGGATTGAGATGCGCAGCGCGCCGCCCCTTCACGCTGCCCCGGCAGGGGCATGACGTTCCGCTTCCCCATTGGGGCCGCACCCCATTACATCTGGAGGATCCATGTACACGCTGACGGTCAACGGCAAGGAAGCGCGCTGTGCGGGCAACAAGAGGCTGCTGGCCTTTCTGCGGGAGGATCTGCGCCTGACTTCCGCCAAGGAAGGCTGTTCGCAGGGGGCCTGCGGCACCTGCATGGTGCTGGTGGACGGCAAGGCCACGCGGGCCTGCATCCCCACCCTGGAAAAGCTGGCGGGCAAATCGGTGCTGACGGTGGAAGGGCTGCCCGAACGGGAAAAGGACGTCTACGCCTTTGCCTTTGCGGAGGCCGGGGCCGTGCAGTGCGGTTTCTGCATCCCCGGCATGGTCATCAGCGCCAAGGCTCTGCTGGATGCGAACCCGTCCCCGGACCGGGCGGAGGTGAAAAAGGCCCTGCGCGGCAACATCTGCCGCTGCACGGGGTATGTGAAGATCGAGGACGCCGTCCTGCTGGCCGCCTCAATGCTGCGCGAGGGCACCCCCCTGCCGCTGCGGGATTTTGCCGGCGTGCTCGGGGAAGATTTCCACCGCGTGGACGCCCGCGAAAAGACCCTGGGCAGCGGGGAGTACACGGACGACATGGTCGTGCCGGGCATGCTGCACGCTTCCGCGCTCCGGGCGAAATACCCCAGGGCGCGGGTGCTGAAAATCGACGCGGCCGGAGCCCTGGCCCATCCCGATTGCGAAGCGGTGCTGACGGCGGCGGACATCCCCGGTTCGCGCAAGATCGGGCACCTGAACATTGACTGGGACGTGATGATCGCCGAGGGCGGCGTCACCCGCTATGTGGGCGACGCCGTGGCCCTGGTGGTGGCGAAAAGCCGCGAGGCCCTGGCCGCGGTCAAGGATCTGGTGACGGTGGAATACGAGGAGCTCAAGCCGCTGACCTGCCCGGCCGAAGCCCTGGCCGCAGGCGCGCCGCGCCTGCACGAAGGCGGCAACGTTCTGCGGCGCGAACATCTGAAACGCGGGGACGCCGATGCGGCCATCGCCTCTTCCGCCCACGTGGTGACGCGGCGCTACAGCGTGCCCTTTACCGAGCACGCCTGCATGGAGCCCGAATGCGCCATCGCCCTGCCCGACGGGGACGGCGGCGTGCGGCTGTACACGGGGGGGCAGGGCGTTTACGACGAGCAGCGCGAAGTGGCCATGATGCTGGGCATTGATAAGGACAGGGTGCGCGTGACGTCCAAGCTGGTGGGCGGCGGCTTCGGGGGCAAAGAGGACATGAGCGTGCAGCACCACGCGGCCCTGGCGGCCTGGTGCTTGAAAAAGCCGGTCAAGGTGCTGCTTTCGCGCCAGGAAAGCATCATGGTCCATCCCAAGCGCCACGCCATGGAGATGGAATTCACCACCGCCTGCGACGAAAACGGCATGCTGACCGCCATGAAAGGCACCATCGTTTCCGACACCGGCGCGTATGCCTCCCTGGGCGGGCCGGTGTTGCAGCGCGCCTGTACCCATGCCGCCGGGCCGTACAACGACCAGAACATGGAAGTGGAAGGCACGGCCGTATACACCAACAACCCGCCCGCCGGGGCGTTTCGCGGTTTCGGCGTGACGCAGTCGGCCTTTGCCACGGAATGCAACCTGAACCTGCTGGCGGAAAAGGTCGGCATTTCCCCCTGGGAAATCCGCTTCCGCAACGCCATCCGTCCCGGCCAGATCCTGCCCAACGGCCAGATCGCCGACAACACCACGGCCCTGGAAAACTGCCTGCTGGCGGTGAAGGACATTTTCGGGCAAAGCCCCTACGCGGGCATTGCCAGCAGTTTCAAAAACGCGGGCCTGGGCGTGGGCGTGCCGGATACCAGCCGCTGCATCCTGTCGGTGGAAAAGGGCAAAATCCATGTGCGCAGCAGCGCCGCCTGCATCGGCCAGGGCATGGCCACGGTGACCACCCAGATGGTCTGCGAGGCCCTGAAGATTCCGCCGGCCCTGGTGGTGGCGGAAGCGCCCGATACCGCGCGCACCCCCAACGCGGGCACCACCACGGCGTCCCGCCAGACCCTGCTCACCGGCGAAGCCACTCTTCGGGCGGCGAAGCTGCTGGGGCGGGAACTGGACGCCGGCAAAACCCTGGCCGATCTGGAAGGGCGGGAATTTTACGGCGAATACCGCACGGAAACCGACCCCATGGGCAGCGACAAGCCCAACCCCGTCAGCCATGTGGCATACGGCTATGCGGCGCAGGTCGTCATTCTGGACGCAGAGGGCCGGGTGACACAAGTGGTCGCCGCCTATGACGTGGGCCGGGTGGTCAACCCCAAGGCCGCCCGGGGCCAGATCGAAGGCGGGGTGGCCATGGGGCTGGGCTACGCCCTGACCGAGGATTACCCGTTGGAAAACAGCCGTCCGCTGGCCAAGTACGGCACCCTGGGCCTGTTGCGCGCCACCGAGGTGCCGCCCATCGAGGCCATTCTGGTCAAAGCCGCGGATGACGGCCCCTTTGCATACGGCGCCAAGGGCGTGGGAGAACTGGCCACCATCCCGACGGCCCCGGCGGTCTGCGGCGCGTACTACAAACTGGACGGAGTGTTCCGCACCAGGCTGCCGCTGGACAACACCTTTTACCGGAAGAAAAAACCGTGAAACTGCTGCTCAAAAACGCGCTGATCGTTTCCGGCGAGGCCGTGTTCTCCGGCGACGCGCTTCTTGAGGACGGGATCATCAGTCGCGTGGAGGCTGACATCCCGGCGGCGGGCGCCCGGGTCATCGATGCGGCGGGCAAATACCTGCTGCCCGGCGGCGTGGACGCGCACACCCACCTGGACCTGGATACCGGCACGCCGCCGGGCCGCACGGCCGACGATTTTTATACCGGCACCGTGGCCGCGGCCTGCGGCGGCACCACGACCATTGTGGACCATCCGGGTTTCGGGCCGGAAGGTTGCCGTCTGGACCATCAGATCGAGGTTTATCGCGGCCTGGCCCGGCGGGCGGTCATTGATTACGGCTTTCACGGCGTCATCCAGCACGTGGACGAATCGGTGCTGGCCGATATGGAACGCCTGCTTGCGGACGGCATCGCCAGCTACAAAATATACCTGACCTACGCGCGCAAGGTGGATGACGAGGCCGCCCTGGCGGTGCTGGCGCGGGCGAAGGAACTGGGGCTGGTCATCTGCGCGCACTGCGAAAACGACGCGCTGATCCGTTTTCGCACCCGCCGCTTTCTGGCCGAAGGCAAGGGCGCGCCCCGCTACCATGCCGAAAGCCGCCCCGTGGAGGCGGAAGCCGAAGCCGTCTGGCGCATGCTCATGCTGGCGTCGGCGGCCGGGGACGCGCCGCTGTACGTGGCGCACCTTTCGTCCGCTTTGGGGCTGGAGGCCGCGCGCATGGCCCGGCAACGGGGCCAGACCGGCGTCCTGCTTGAAACCTGTCCGCAGTATCTGCTGCTGGATGCAAGCCGTTACGGAGACGAACGCGAGGGCCTGAAATACGTCATGAGCCCGCCGCTGCGCTCCCCGGAGGACAACAAGGCTTTGTGGCGGGCTTTGCGGAGCGGGGATATCGACGCCATCGGCACCGACCACTGCCCTTTCAACTTCGCCACGCAGAAAATGGCGGGTCTGGGCGAGTATACCCGCTGCCCCAACGGCGTTCCGGGCATTGAATCGCGCATGTCCTTGCTGTTTTCCGAAGGGTTCATGAAAGGCCGGCTGACCCTGCCCGAACTGGTTCGGCTGTGCTGCGCCAACCCCGCCCGCATTTTCGGCCTGCACCCGCAAAAGGGCTGCATCGCGCCGGGCGCGGACGCGGACCTGGTGCTCTTTGATCCCGCGATCCGCAAGACCCTGACCCGTTCGGACCTGCACGAGAACGTGGACTATACCCCATACGAGGGCATGACCTTGCAGGGCGCGCCGGTCATGACCATTTCCCGCGGCGAGATCATCGCGGAAAACGGCGTGTTCAGCGGCGCCGCGGGCCGCGGCCGCTATCTGGCGCGCCGCGCCGGCAGGATTGTTTGAGGGGCGCTGCCCTCCCAACGAAAACGGGGTTGATTCGGCGCAGGACGCGGCTCACCCTCCGGGCGGGGCCGCTCCGTTCCCCCGTATCGTTCCGAGGAGCGGAACGGTCCGTCCCGCGCTCCGGCAGGGGCATGATGTCTCTGCACCCCGTTGTCTCAATTTTCGTGTCCGCTGCGCCACATGATCAGTTCGGCGGCGATGCTGACCGCGATTTCCGCGGGAGTGTCCGCGCCGATGGACAGGCCGATGGGGGTGTGCACGCTGTTGACGGTTTCCGCCGGGGTTCCATTCCGCAGCAGGTCCTTGCGGATATGCCCCCATTTGATGCGGCTGCCGATCATCCCAAGATAGCCAGGGCCAAGATAGCCGGGGCCGGGGCATCCGGGGCGGGCGGCCAGGGCGGCGTTCAGGATGTCGCGGTCATGGGCGTGGCCCCGGGTCATGATGATGATGCCGTGCCGTTCGTTCAGGGGGATCCGCGCCAGATAGGCGGTGGCGTCCTCGCGCGCAAGGCCTGGGAGCAGATGCCGATCGGCGTGGGGAAAGCGTTCGGGGGTAAGGAATTCGGGCCGGTCTTCCAGCACGCTGACCCGGAAATCCAGGGTATGGAGCAGATTCGCCAGGGCGACGGCCACGTGTCCGCCGCCAAAGAGGTGCAGGCGGTACGGCGCGGAAAAAGGCTCCAGCAGCCAGGTCCCCTCGGGCAGGGAAAGTTCCTGCGGAACGCCGTCCCCGGCGGCGCGGGCTTCCCGCAGAACAGCCGGGGGAGGCGCCTCCGGCCCGATAACCTCGCCGGACCCGGGGAGGAACAGATGGCGAAAGGTCGCGCAAGGCACGCCCTGGCCTTCCGGCAGGGCCAGGCGGGTGAGCATGGCGTAGGTATAGCCCGCTTCTTCAGCCTCGCCCGCAACGGCGAACAGCCGGCGCATGTCCGGCGTGTCCGGCAGGATTTCAAGCAGCAGGCGCAGCGCGCCGCCGCAGACCATGTCCATGTCTCTGGTCCCCCTCAGGGAAAAATGCAGGACCAGGGCGTTGGCGGGGCGGGCATCCTTTCGCCGTGCCGGCCATGCCTGCTGCATGGTGCGGGCGGCGGCAATGGCTTCGGCCTCATAGCGGCCGCCGCCGACGGTGCCGTGCAGCGTTCCGTTGCCGTCCACCAGCATGCGCGCCCCGGCGGTACGGGGCACGGAACCCTTGTGGCTCATGATGCTGACCAGTACGGGCGGGACGGGAAGGGCCAGGGCTTCACAAATCTGTCGGTTCCAACCGGTCATGGACTGCTCCGGAGATGCGCCGCCGGACCCGCGGCGGGGAAATGGTTCGGCCGGGGCACGTGGCGGTTGTTGTGCCGCCGGCGCCGGCGCTGCCCTGGAGCCCTGGCGGACGATGCCCGCGAAAGGGGCGCCTGTGCGGACATGACGGCCGCGATCAGCCTTCGCACCGCGCGTGCAGCCAGCCGAGGACAGCCGTCAGGACGGCCCCGCCCAGGGCGCGGGCCTTGTCGGAAACGGTAAAGCAGTATTCGCGCCTGTCCCTGGGGTCGATGTCGCCTATTTTGCACCCCTGCGGCACCACGGCGCCGGATGTGATCGCGCCGCGCAGCACGCCGCCGATGGCGGCGGCCACGTTCCGGCCGTCCACGCGCAGCACGATGTCGCCCGCCCGGACAGATTCGCCGATGTCTTTCAATGCTTCCACGGTCCCGGCGCAGGGCGCGCGCAGCACCCTGTCGCGGCTGTGCCCCATGACCGGCGCGGGTTCTCCGGTGTCGGGCCGGGCCGATCCGGTGTACAGAATGCGGCCCAGGTCATGGCCGCGCTGGGTTTCAATGACCGCATGGGCGTCCTTTCCGGCGACGAAACCCGGGCCCAGGGCAATGACCAGGGCGGCGTCCGCCGTGCTTGTGCCCAGGTTTTTCTTGGCGATGATCGCGTCGACCACAACCTGGGGCCGGAGCTTTTGCAGCCACAGCCACTGCGGGTCGTCGCAGACGCCGATCACATCCCGGTCCCAGGCGGCGGCCAGGTCCTCCGACGTGACCACGCGGACGGCGCGCACGCCTTCCACGCTTTGCCAGTCGTCCGCCAGGGCCTGGCAAAAGGAAACCGTGCGCCGCACCGCCAGGGGCGGGGTCTTGTCCAGCATCAGGATGCGGCGGAACCCGGCCTGAAACAGCGACACGGCGACGCCGGATGCCATTTCGCCTGCGCCCTTGACGGCAATGATGGTGTCGGTCATGCTCATGGCGGCTCCATTGCGGGGTAGTGTGGATAATCATCTATTTTTATTGATTATAGTCTTTTTTTGCCACATTGACAAGACAAAGCAGGCCACGCATGACCGAGAGTCCCCCTTTTTCCGCTTCCCTGGCGGATCTGGCGATTCGCGCCGGCATGGTCTGTATTGCGGGCTCCGGGGGCAAGACGACCTTGATGTACCGTCTCGGCCGCATGCTGGCCGCTCGCGGCCTGGGGGTGGTGTGCAGTTCCACGACAAAGATATTTTCCCCGTCGGCGGAGGAATCCCCGCTGTTCGGCGTGTTCGCGCGCATGGCGGATGCGCCTTTGCCGCCGAAACCCTTTTGTGTGACGCTTGCCGCGTCCTGGCTGGACAATCCCGCGCAGCCGGCGCCTGCGGCGTATGGCGCCGGCCCGTCCCCCCCGCCGGGGAACCCGCCGGAAATACTGACGGGAAGCGCCGCCTGCCCCGATCCTTCCGGCAGGGGCAAGGTGCGCGGGTATGAGCCGGGGGCGGCGGAGGCTTTCTGGCGGTTGCATCGCGCGGATGCGTTGCTGCTGGAAGCGGACGGCGCGGCGGGACGGCCTCTGAAGGCCCCGGCCCCGCACGAGCCGGCCATTCCCGCTGCGACCGGCTTGGTCATTGCCGTGCTGGGGCTGGCGGGTCTGGGCCTGCCCCTGGATATGAACGCCGTCTGGCGGCCGGAGATTTTCGCCGCCCTGAGCGGTCTGGCCCCTGGCGAGGCCGTGACGCCGCGGGCGGCGGCCGGGGTTGTCCGGCATCCGCGGGGATTGTTTCAAAACAGCCCGGCGGGGTGCGCACGGGTTCTGTTCCTGAACGGGGCGGAAACGGCAACGGCGCGCGCGGCCGGGATCGCTCTGGCGCAAGAGGTCCTGCGCCCGCCGGGTTGCCCCGTGGACGGCATCTATATGGGATCGGCGCGGCGCGCGGAGGACTCGGCATGCATTCACCCGGCATAGCGGCCCTGGTTCTGGCCGCCGGCGGAGGCAACCGCCTGGGCGGCGGCAAACTGCAACGCCTGTGGCGGGGCAGATCCCTTGCCGCTCACGTTCTCGCTCTGGCGGAGCAGGCGGGCTGCCTGCATCCCCTGGTCTGCGTCGTGGGGTTCGAGGCTGACGCCCTGTGCCGCACCTTCAGTGCGGCGGGCTTGCGGGGAAGCTGGGAACAGGCGGATGCGGCCGCGCCCTGCAAAGGAGGGCCTCCGGCTTTGCCCCGCTGGCGGGCGGTGTATAATGGCCGCTGGTCCGAAGGGCAGAGCGCGTCGCTGCGCGCGGGCGTCGAATTTCTTGCCGGCGGGGTGGGACAGGGCGTGCCGGCCGGGGTGATGGTGCTTCTGGGCGACATGCCCTGCATCCGGGCGGAAACCGTGCGCCTGCTGGCCGAGGCCCATCTGGCGGCCGGGGATGCCGTTCAGGCCACGGCGCCGCTGCATGGCGGCCGGCGGGGCAACCCCGTGGTGCTGGGGGCCGGTCTTTTCCCGGCCCTCCTGTCCATTACCGGCGACGCCGGGGCCAGAGATCTGTTGCGCGATCTCGGCTCCCGCCTGAACCTTGTGCCGGTGGCGGATCCGGGCGTGCTTTTCGACGTGGACAGCCCGGCGGACTATGCCGCCCTGACCGGCCGCCGGAGCATTTCCCCGTGAAAATGCTCCGGCGGATACGCGGCGCAGCGAAGCGGCCGCCCTCAAGCGAACAGCGCAGAGTGCCTTTCGTCCGGGCAGCTCCGGCTTGTCCGCATCCGGGAAAGGAGTGTTTCGTCTTTTTTGCAACTGGTGCAGGGAGCATCTTCACTGTATCCTGGCCCGGACACGTTCACTGTGAAAATGCCCTGCGGTATTTCGACCACAAATCCGCAGCGCGGGAGGAGCCATAATGAAATGGAGCGAACAGGCCTGGAAGGAAGCGGAGCCGGTCTACAAGCGCATTCTGGAACTGGATTTCATCCGGGAACTGATGGCCGGAACCCTGAGCCGGGAACGGTTTCTGTTCTATCTGCGACAGGATGCCCTGTATCTGGTGGGTTTCGGCAAGGCCCTGGCCGGCATCGCGTCCCGGCTGGACAATGTGGAGCACAGCCAGACCTTTCTGGGCTTTGCCGGCGAATGCATGGCCGTGGAACGCTCCCTGCACGAATCCTACCTGGGAAAGGAAGCGCAGGGCGCGCCGCCTGAACCCACGCCGACCTGCCTGCTCTATACCTCCCACATTCTCGCCCAGGTGCGCGAGGCCCCGCTGGAAGCGGCCATGGCCGCCGTGCTGCCCTGCTTCCGGGTATACAAGGAAACAGGGGAACACATTCTGGCCAACCAGAACAAGAAGGACAACCCCTATCAGGCCTGGATCGACACTTACGGCGGCGGGGAATTCGCCGAAGCGGTGGCCAGGGCCGTGGCCATCTGCGACAGCGCGGCCGCTGCCTGCACCGAAGAACAGCGCCGGGCCATGACCGGAGCTTACGTGCTGTGCACCAAAATGGAGTGGATGTTCTGGGACAGCGCCTGGAAGCTGGAAACCTGGCCGGTGTGACGGACGGGCCTTTCATGGCGGACTTCCCTTCCGTTCCCTTCTGCCTGGTCAGCGCCTGCCTGTGCGGCGTGGCCTGCCGCTATGACGGAGGGACCTCCACAGTGCCCGCTCTTGCTGACCTGCATGGCCGCGGCCTGGCCCTGGCGATCTGCCCGGAGGTGGACGGCGGTCTGCCCGTGCCCCGGCCGCCCTGCGAACTGCGGAACGGCCGGGCCCTGACCCGCGACGGCCGGGACTGCACGGAAGCCTTCCGGGCGGGCGCAACGCATGCCCTGGGTCTGGCCCGTCTGCACGGCATCCGCCTTGCCGTGCTCAAGGACAAAAGCCCGTCCTGCGGCAGCGCCGCCGTCTACGACGGAAGCTTCAGCCGCCGCCGCATCCCCGGCCGGGGCATAACCGCCGCCCTGCTCATGGAGCACGGCATCCGCGTCTGCAACGAGCGGACGTTCGGGGAAGAAATCGGGGGACTCTGCCCCCCGTGCCCCCCGCAAGGGGGGTGACCTCCCTTGACCCCACGGCGGCTTCAACAGAAATTATATCTTCAGCAAATCCGCGTACCAGGATGCGGCCCTGTCCATGAGCTTCAGGTTGCGGTCGGCCATGCGGTAGGGATCGCCCAGGTAGCCGTCCAGCATCTGGACGTTGTCGAACAGGCTGTTCACCAGTTCGGGGATCAGCGCGTTGTCGGCGTTGGCCGCGTGGATGCGCAGCAGGGTCCGCAGCAAGGGGTGATCCGGGTTGAGTTCCAGGATCTTTTTGGGGATGTCGTCGCTTTTCTGCATGACCCGGATGAGTTTTTCCATGGACGAACTGACCCCGTCGGGTGACGCCAGCGCCGCCGGGCTGCCGGTCAGGCGGTCGGACACGCGGATGTCCCTGACCCGGTCGCCGAGGATATCGCGCATGCGGGCCACCAGGGCGTCGAACGAGGTCTTTTCCTCGTCGCTCAGGGCTCTGGGGGCGGGCATCGCGTCGCCCTGGCCGGGCTGTTCGGGGAATTCCTCCAGGGCTTTGCCGTCGGCCTGTTCCACGGACCTGAACGCGTGGTCCTTGTATTTGACCAGAGCTTCCAGGGCGAACTCGTCCACGGGCTCCAGCAGGTACAGCACCTCAAGGCCCTTGCGGCGGAAGCGTTCCAGATGCGGATTGACCTTGGCCGCTTCAAGGGACGGGGCGGCCACGTGCCAGATGTCCTTCTGCCCGGGTTTCGCGCGGTCGATATAGGCATCCAGGCTGGTCAGGCCGCCGTCTTCGGACGCGGATGAGGCGAAACGCAGCAGCGGCGCTATGCGGTCGCGGTTGGCATAATCGCTGTAGCCGAATTTGAAGTATTTGCCGTGCAGTTTCCAGAAGGCTTCATACTTGTCCGCATCGGACCCGGCCACTTTTTCCAGATGCCCGAGGACCTGTTTGACCACGGACTGGGATATTTTGCGCAGAACGATATTTTCCTGCAGGGTTTCGCGGGAAATGTTCAGGGGCAGGTCTTCGGTGTCCACCACCCCTTTGAGAAAGGCCAGATACTGGGGGATCAACTCGCTGTTGGACCGTTCGATCAGCACGCGCCGCACGTACAGGTCCAGGCCCCAGTCGTCGCGTTGCCGGGTGAAATGATCCTGCTCGGAATCGGGCAGAAACATCAGGGCGTTGAACTGCACCGGCGCGTCCACGGAAAGATGGATCACATCCAGAGGGGCTTTGCTGTCGTACGTGAGATATTTGTAAAAATCCGCATACTGCTCTTTGGTGATGGAAAATTTCGGCTCCCGCCACAGCGCCGGGGTGGTGTTGACCCGTTCGCCTTCCAGAACGATGGGAAAGGGCAGGAAGTTTGAATGCTTGCGGATGGCGGATTGCAGGCGGTACTGCTCCAGAAATTCCCCGGCGTCTTGCTTCAGCGTGGCGCGGACCACGGTTCCGCGCGCATGGAGGGCCGCTTCCTCCCCTTCCAGCGCCCGGACGCTGAAATCGCCCGTCCCCCGTGAAGTCCAGGCGTGGGGGCCTTCATCGCCGAGGGCGGGAACGGAGATGACTTCCACGGTGTCCGCGACCATGAACACCGAATAAAAGCCGATGCCGAAACGGCCGATGATTTCCGCGGCGGAAGACCCGGCCCCCGTTCCGTCTTCGCTTCCGGCCGTGTCCCTGCCGTTATCCTGCGGCGTTTCCGCGGGCGCTTTCGCACCCATCTCCCGCAGAAACTCTTCGGACCCCGATTTGGCAATGGTGCCCAGGTTGTCGATCAGTTCCTGTCCGGTCATGCCCAGGCCCGTGTCCGCGATTTGCAGCACGCCCGCGGCCTTGTCCACGGTGATCCGGATTTCCAGCGGCAGATCGGCGTCGCGGACGCTTTCGCCCTTGCTCTGCAGAAAACGCAGCTTGTCCAGGGCGTCGGACGCGTTGGACAACAGTTCGCGCAGGAAGATTTCCCGGTTGGTGTACAGGGAATGGGTGAGGATGTTGAGGACTTTTTGCGTTTCAGCCCGGAATTTATGGGTTTTTTCCTTGGTCATCTGTGCTCCCCGAATCATGGTGTGTGCGTGGATATCAAAGACATCGCGCAGGGCGCGCGATGAAGGGTACATAATCCTTTCAGCGGCGTTGAAAAGGGGGAAAGGCCCAATCGGTTCACTCCAGACCGCTTTCCCGGATCAGCACGCCGAGGGCCGCCTGCCAGAAACGCGCGGCGAAACTGCGGCGCGCGCCGCTGATGTGCACCGTGCCGCTGAGGGACTGGGCCGGAACGTCGTCCGATTCCACGCGGCAGAGAACCTTGTACAAAGCCTGTTCCGGCACCGTGCGGCCGTCCGGCATGCGTTTGGCCGGGATGATGCCGCCGTGCGCCGTGGCGGGCAGTTCGATTTGGGGAATGTCGCGCGCCGCCGAATGCTCCAGGGACAGAACCCGTATGGGCAGGGGCGCAAACATGCCGCTGACGGGGTAAAAGCGGCCCGTCATGCCCGGTTCCAGCCGCTCCATGTCTTCTTCGGCCACATAGGCGGTGACAAGGCCGCCGGGTTCCGCCACAACGCCCAGTTTGGTCTTCAGGGGCACCCAGGCCCCCGGCCGGACCCAGTCGGGCAGGTCGTGGAAAATGCCGGCCAGAGGGGCCGTCACGGTCAGGCGGGATTGTTCCAGAAGCAGCCCTTCCAGTTCCGAGGCCACGGACTGCACCTCCTGCACGTCCGCGGCGTAGGAAAGGCGCAGTTCCGGGTCGAGGCTGGATGCGGCGATCTTGTCCCGCAACGCCGCCAGTTTGCTTCGGGAGATGCGGATACGGCTCTCCAGGTCGGGTGAGGCGAAAATGAGCAGCGTCTGCCCGGCTTCGACCTTTTGCCCCGGCCGGGCCGGCGCCTCCTGCACCCTGGCCGGCTGCCGCGCATACAAAGACGCCGAACGGGCGGACGTCAGCAAGCCCGGCCCTTCCACGCGGGTATGCCAGGGCATGACGAAAAGCACCGCCGCGGCCAGGACGAGAATGCCGCTGCGCAGGGTCTGCCGGGTCAGGCGGATGGACGCGCGCCGCGAGTGCCAGTGGGCCAGTTCCCGACAGACGGGCAGGGCGATGAACCAGACGAGTTCCACCAGCATCAGAGCCAGGCCCAGAACCTTGAAGAACAGATGATAGACCAGAAGCGCGATGCCCAGAAAGAGGAAGAAGCGATATATCCAGGTGCCGTAGGCGTAAAGCAGCAGCTTGAGTTCCTTGCGCCGGGGCGTGGGTTCCGGCGGCGGGTCGGCGAAGCCGAACACCCATTCGCGCAGCCGCCAGCGGGCCAGGGCGAAGGCCCGCGCCTGCAGGCCGGGAACTTCCCAGAAATCGGACAGGATGTAATAGCCGTCGTAGCGCATGAAAGGGTTGGCGTTGATGGTCAGCGTGGTCAGCCAGGTCACCCCGGCCAGGGTCAGCACGGCACTTTTGGCTTCCCCCGGCGGCAAAAGCGGCCAGATCAGCGAAGCCAGGGCCGCCAGGATCAGCTCCGCGCCGATGCCGGACAGGTCGACCAGCAGGCGTTCCGCGCGTTTGGGCAGTTTCCATGCCTCGGTGACGTCCGTCCACAGGACCGGCGAAAAGCACATCAGGGCGATGCCCATGCGCGGCACCCGCAGGCCCAGATGCTTCGCGGCGAAGGCGTGGCCGAATTCATGCACCGTTTTGGCCAGGCCCACGGCCAGAATGACGGCCACGCTCTGCTGCCAGGTCCACAGGGTTTCGCGGCGCAGCAGAAAGGCCACCCATTCGCGCGAAACCAGATATGCACCCAGCAGGCTGCAGCAGAGCAGGGCCAGAAAAAAGGTCCGGCTGAACATCCAGCGAGCGCGGCGCACGTTGTTCGCCAGCCAGGCGTCGGGAGAAACGAGGGGAATACGGAAAAACAGGTAGCCGTGGATGATTTTGTGCCACAAACCGGTTGCGCTCATGCTCCGCATCCGGATCAGGCGCGCCGTGTCCTGGGCCGTGGCGGCCACCAGCAGGCTGTTGCGCAGGGCGAATTCATGGACGGCCTGAATGAGTTGCGGATCGGGGCAGAGCGTGGTTTCGGCGCAGAGCGCCCGGCGCACGGCCTGGGCCGACCCCAGCGTCCAGCGGGAAAGCACTTCGAATTCCAGCCAGCCGATGCGGAAGAACCGGTGTCCCGCGGGGTCGTGCAGGGTCCAGGTGGGGGCGCCCTGGTCCGTGGGCGGTCCCTGGGACAGGCGCAGCTCGTCGCGCAGCGGGGGCCAGGGGGCCGCGGCGTCCGTCATATTCCCGCCCACTGCCGCAGTTGCAGAATGGGGCGGCGCAGCAGATGCGCGATGACGGGCCTGCGTTCGCCGTACAGTTTGGCGGTGCCGCGCAGGCCCAGGCGCGGCAGGGACTCTCCCGGCGTAAAATGCGCGCGCAGGGTGAAGGCCAGGCCGGCTTCCGGCGTTTCCGACGCCTGGTAGCCGATGAAGACCAGGGTGCCGGGCAGCGGCGCATGGGGACTGATGTTGGGGAAAAAAAGAATTCCGTCGCCTTCGGCCAGGGGCAGGGTCTCGCTCATGGGCAGGCTGATGCCGAGTTGCACTTCGGCCGGGTCCGCCACCTCCATGATTTTCTGCCCCAGGCTGACCGGCCGGCCGGGCCAGGCGTCCGGGTCGTCGAACACCGCGACCCCGTCCACGGGACTGACAATGACGACCCGGTCCAACTGGGATTGCACGTAGTCAACCTCGGCCGTCAGTTGTTCCACCCGGCCCAGCAGCATGGGCAGGCGCATCTTCACGCGCGGATCCGCAAGGCTCATCTGCTGGGTCTGCTGCAATTCCGCCCTGGCGGTTTCCAGGTTTTTCTGGGCCACGATGAGCTGGGTCCGCAGTTTGTCGTCTTCCAGCCCCACCAGCTTGTCGCCGGCGGAAACAGTCTGGTTGGGGGCCACGAACAGGGTTTTGACCACCCCGTCCAGGCTGGCCCGGATATGGGCCGGGGTCAGGGGGATCACCTCCGCCGGGGCCAGCACGGACTGGCGGATGGGGAAAAAGAGCGCGCAGGCCAGGGCGGCGGCCAGCCACAGGCGTCCGCTTTTCACCGGCAGGCGGAATCTCGCGGCGAGCGCCCCGTCCGGAGCGGAGGACGCCAGGCATTGGCCGTAGGCTTCAGCCAGATGCCCCAGCAGTTCGGCTTCGTCGTCCCTGAACGCTTCGTCGCGGAACAGGGCCAGAACACCGGCCAGGCGCTTTCCGGCGTACAGGGGCAGTTGCAGGCCGGCGGCGGGCAGCCATTCGCCCCAGGCTTCGGTCAGGTTCGCGGGCAGCATGGCCCGGTCCAGAGGACCGGCGGCCGCCGGTCCCGGCAGACGGCGCAGGGCTTTGGCCAGGGCGTTCAGCCACAGCACGAACGGCGCGCCGGGGTCCGGCGCGGCCAGGCCGGAAACGGCGGCCGTCTTCCAGGTACCGTCCGTTTCAATCTTCCAGAACACGGCCTGGCGGTACGGAAGCAGAGTCCGGGTCTCGTTGACGAAAATGAAGGGCAGTTCCGCTTCTTCCGCGCGGCGCGCCCGCCGCTGCAACTGCAGCAGCAGGCCGAGGCGCATGAGCACATCCTGCGGCTGGGGCTTTGCCATGTCATCCCCCGGCGGCGGGCGGGACGATGCGCGCTTCCCCGCTCATGCCGGGCAGCAGTTCCGGCCCCGGATCAAGGAAGACGGCATAGGCCTTGATGGACTGGCTGACGGCGTCCACTTCGCCGCTCAGCCGGAGGAGCCTGGCCTGGTATGTTTTTCCGGTCTCGTCGATCCGCACGGTGAAGGTGCTGCCCGGCGTGAACCAGGGCAGCCAGTTGGAAGGGGCGATGAATTCCAGTTCAAGGGACGAAGGGTCCACGATTTCCAGCAAGGCCTGGCCTTCGTTGACGAACTGGCTGTCCTGGGCCATGCGCGCGGCCACGCGGCCGGCAAAGGGGGCGGCCACCGCGCAGCGTTCCACGAAAATTTTCGCCGCCGCGACTTCGGCCAGGGCCTGTTCCACTTCGGCCCGCGCCACCTCCAGTTCCAGGCGGCTGCGGGAATTGAGGCTTTCCAGTTTTTTCGTCGTGGCGTACACGGCCTGCTGCTTGCCCGCCGAGGCCTGCGCCCGCCTGAGCTGGGCCTGGGGCGCGGCGCAGTCCAGCTGCACCAGGATCTGGCCTTTGACGAAAGCTTCGCCGTCCCGCACGGCGATGTGCTCGACGCGGCCGGACAGTTGGCTGGCGAGCACCGTGCGGTTCACGGCCGTGACTTTCACCCGCAGGGCCGGGACAAAAGAGGCCGCGCCCGCGGGGGCCGCGTTGGAAGAGAGGGCGGCCGGGGGAACGGCGCTTCCCTCGGCCGCAAGGGCGGATGCGGCGGCGCAGGCGATTCCGAGGGCGGCCCAGAGGAAGAGGGCGACCGGCATGATCCGGGCAAAGGACGGGCGAATTCCGGCGGCGCGCGCAAGGCGGCGCCGTGCCGCCGCGCTGTTACGCCGTGCCCGCGGGTTTGTGTTCATCTGTCTGCGTGGCCTTTTTTCTGCGTTTTTTCCGGACTTTCTTTTCCGGCTGTTCCTGCTCCGGCTGTATTTGTTCCGGCTGTGTCGTGTCAAGCGCCTTTGCGCTGACGGCCGTCCGGTCCGGTTCCGCCGGGGGCTGATCCTGCTCATGGGGAAGTCTGCCCCGCCACCAGACGTCCATGCGGTCGCGGATGGCGGCGGCCATGGCGGAGAGTTCGCGGTCCTCGAAATCCTGGGGCACGATATCGCCGCCCAGGGAAAAATACATGTTGCCCCAGTATTGGTACAGATCGGCGAAAGCCCGGTCGTGCTCTATCTGCGCCCGCACGGAACTGACGAAGCGGCGGATCAGGGTGAGTCCGCTTTGGGCTTCGGCGGCGTGTTCGCTGCGGGTGATGGCGAAGATCTTTTCTTCTATGGCGTTGATCCGCCGGGAATACTCGTAATCTTCCAGGGCCTGGCGGTACTGGAAATAACTGAGGTTGATCTGCACCAAAGCGGCCACGGTCTGGGCCAGACGATGGGTGCGGGTGACCTCGACCCTGGTTTCCGCGGCCTTGATCTGCATGGGGCCGGTGATCAGGTTGAACAGGCTCAGGGTGGCCTGCGCCCCGACGTCCGCCCAGGTCCTGTGCACAGCGAACTTGTTGGAATCGTAGTTGTACCCGGTAAACAGCGACACGCCGGGCAGCATGCGCATGATTTCCTTGTGCACCTCGGCCTTGTCGATGCGTTCCTGATAGGCTTCTTCACGCAGGTCCGGGCGCAGGGCCAGGCCTTTGTCCTCCAGTTCCTCCAGCGAGGCGGAGAGGACCGGCGGGTTCAAAAGGCGCGGATCGGGCCGGGAGATTTCGAAGGAGACGCCCAGCGGCATGTTGATCAGGGCGGCCAGTTTGATGCGCGACATGGCCAGATCAGCCTGCAGGCGGCGCAGCAGGCTGATGATGGCCAGCAGGTCGCGGTGCTGCTCCAGGGTTTCCAGCGGGGGGGACAGCTTTTCCTTCTGCATGGTTTCGTAAGCCGCAAGGGCGGAAGAGGATTCCGCGAGGGCCCTGTCCACCAGGGGCAGCAGCTTTTGCGCGGAAGAGGCTTTCCAGTACGCGTCCACCACTTCCTTGACGATGTTGTTCATGACCCGGCGTTTGCGCTCGCGCATGATCAGCAGCCGGTCCGCCTGCTGTTTGGCCTGAAAATAGCTGAGCCCGAAATCGAGCACCGTCCAGGTCAGGCTCAGGCCCGCCGTTCTGCTGCGTTTTTCCGAGGACACGGAAGGTTCCAACGTCTGCTCGCGGGTATGGTAGGAAATGGAAGAGGATGCCGCTTCGTTGTCCCTGTACGTATACCCGGCGTTGGCGGCAAGCCTGGGCAGCATGGCGTAGTTGGCCGCCGTCAGCTGCTGGTCGTGGAACGCGGTTTCCATCAGGGCCAGCCGGTTGTCGTAATTGTATTTCAGGGCGCGGGCCACGGCCATTTCAAGGGTCAGGGGCCCGGTCAGGGGATCCTGACCGGCGTACAGGCGCTGTTTGTCCTCCGCCACCCGCAGTTGGTGCTCGGCCAGGGTGATGGGTTCCGGTTTTACGGCGCAGCCCTGAAGCAGGACCATGCCCAGCGCGAGACACAAAAGAGTGACAATCCGTCCGGGGCGCATCGCGCCGTGTGCCGAAGAAGCGTGGTTCATGCAAGTGTGCCTTTGTCTGTCTGCGCTGTTTCGTGCGGCCTGTGCCGCGGTTATCCGTACAGTTTGGCGATGCTTTCCCGGGCCTGGCGGAACAGGGCGCCCATGCCGCTGTTCGCGATCTGGTCGTTGAATCCTTCCGCGCCGGGCAGGAAAAAGGCGGCATCCGGCCGCGGCGTTCCGCCCCGATCTTCCGCCGGGGCCTCGGGCGCGGCGGCGGACCGGTCAACGGGCGGGGCCGCCGGGGTGTTTTCCCGCAGAAGGTCCGGGCTGTCCGTTTTCGGTTCGGTCAGGGCATCCACGACGTTCAGGCGGAACAGGGCGGTGGCGCTGTTGTTGTGCCGGTCCCTGGCCACGATCTTGATCACCAGCGGTTTGTCCAGAGACTGATCCGGCTTGCCGCTGAAGGTCAGGGTCTGTTCGTGCCAGGTCAGCCAGGGGGGCAGGGGCCTGCCGTCCTCCAGGGTCACGGTGTAGTACAGCCGTTCGCTCTGGTCCGAATGCCGGAACAGATCCCGGGGCAGACTCAGGGTCTGGCTGTAGCCGGTATGGATGACCCGGTCGTCCATGGACGCCGTCAGTGTGATCGGCTGCCGTTCGGCGTTTCTTTCCAGATGTTCCAGGGTCTGCCGCAACTGGTCCAGGCCGTGGACCACCGAGTTCGCGATGGCTTCTTTGGCCGATTGCACTTCCAGCACCACGGGTTTTGGAGTGGCCAGGTCGTGCGGGTTGTCGGGGGGCGGCGCATGGCGCGCCCCCGCGGGCATGATGGGGGCGGGGTCCTGCGGGCAGGTCACGCAGGAGGGCTGGGGCCGCCCGATGACGATGCGCAGGGTCGCCGTGCTGGAATACTGGCCGTCGGAAATGGTGTAGCTGACGACATCCGTCAGCGTGCTGCCCGGCTTCATGCCGTTGACTAGCGGGTTGGTCCTGTCCACCGTATAGGTGTACGACCCGTCGGGGTTGATGACCAGGATGCCGTACGCGGCCGCGTCGAAAGCGCTGACTCTCAGGGACGGGCCGTCATAATCCCAGTCGTTGGACAACACGTTGCCGGTGGCGGGCAGGACGGCGTCAAAGGCAATGATCCCGGCGTCGTCGTCCACGGCCACGGGCGGATCATTGACCGCGACGATCGAAACCGTTTGTTTGAACGAGACCGTTCCGGACGCGTCGCCGGTTCTGTTGAGACCCTGGGGATACAGGCCGCCCCGTTCATAGTTGCCGTCGTCCACGGTCCACGCAAGCCGCACGGAAGCCGGCGGGTTGCGCGACTCATTCGCGTACGCGATGTTCCGCAATATGGCGTCGACTTTGTCGGCTGTGGCGTTGTTGTCGAAGCTCAGGGTCAGCGTGCCGCCGCTGTTGTGCGTCACAACGCCGTACGTCACGCCGTTGTAGACCAGGTTCGCGCCCTGATCCAGGGCGGCGAGCAGGGCCGTGTCGTGCGAGGTGAAGACGTCGTCCGCGTTCGCCCCGCCGTCGCGCCGGATGGTGACGGATGCCCCGTCCCAGTGCGCGCTGGACTGGGCATTGTCCAGATTGGCGTCCTTTACGGAAACGTTGGGGGCCAGCCGGCCCGCCGTGCGTTCGGTAACGGTGGCGGGATCGGGCGCCTGCGCGAATTCGGGGTAGTAGTTCCGGGGCAGAACCGTCACCCACAGCGGGATGATGCCGTCGGAAACGGCCGCCGTGCCGCCGCGGTTCGCGTCCGAGGCGTCATGGCGCCGGCCGGTGACCATGGTCCCGCTGGCGTTCGACGCGTCGACCAGGGCGAGGGAAAGACCGGAATGGGGCATGGAACCCACGGGAATGTCGTAGCCCGTGTCGTAGACGAAGCGGATTTTGGTGTCCTTGGCCAGATACAGCGCGTTGTCTTTGGACGCGGCGGTGATGGACACCCACTGGGCGCCGTCGTGGTACTGCCAGGTTCCCAGGGGGCCGGAGGAGACGCCGGTGACCAGCACGCCCTGCAGATCCTGGGCGTTGCTGCCGCCGGGGACGACGTCGCGCGAGTCCAGATAGGCGTATGTCCCGTTGTTTCCGCTCAGAGCCTGAGCCACGGTTTTTTCCAAAATAGCGGAACCGGGGCCGCTGTCGGGCCTGATGGCGCCGTAATACAGAAAATGCCCGCCCGTGCCGCCGTTGGAAAGCGGCGAATAGGCGTCCGGGTTCCAGAAAGGCGCGTCGTTGACCGGGTTGACCACGGCCCGCAGGCTGAGGGCATCGGCGGACAGCGGCGTCGCGCCGCCGCGCCGGGACGTTTCGACGACCGTGCCGCTGGCGGGCGGGGTGCCGGCGTAAGTTCCGGTGTTTTCCGCCAGATAGACCTTCAGGTCCGGCGGCGTGCCGTTCCAGTCCGGCACGGGCTGGAAGCGGACAAGCGCGCTTTCCCGGATGAACATGCCCGTTTCCAGGTTTTTCCAGGCCGCGCCGTCGAAGTACTGCCACGCGCCCTTGGCCGGGTCGCTCGTTACGCTCTGCACGACGACGCCGGCAAAGGAATCCGCCCGCGAGCCGTTCGCATTGGACGCCGCGTCATGCCGCGCGTCCTTCGCGTCGCTGAAGCGGCCGCCGAACAGGCTGCCCACGGTGGCGCCGGGCACGTCGTCATCTTCGTTGATGGCCGGGTACGGAACGACGGAGGCAGGGTTCACGGCCACCGGCGCATCGTTCACGGGATGGACCGTGATCGCGACGTTCAGGGTGTCCCGGGACAGCGGGCCGTCGGCCGTATAGGCCAGACCGGGTCTGTCGCCGCTGGCGTGGCCGGAGGGGACGGCGAACGCGCCGGAATTTTCCACCAGCCGGACCTTCAGTCCCGCGACGTCGCCGTTGCAGTCGGCGGCCGGCTGGAAGCGGATGCTGTCCGCGGCTTTGACGAACATGCCGGCGTCAAGGTTCAGCCATTGCGATCCGTTGTAATACTGCCATGCGCCCTTGGCGGCCTCCGCTCCCGAGGGCAGGGCATCAATGATGATCCCGGCCAGGGTGTTGGCGCTGGATCCGCTGTTGCCCGCGCTGGCCGCTTTCTGGGCGTCGGCGGCGTCGTCAAGGCGGGATTCGAACAGGTCGGACACGAGGTGCCCGCCGTTGGCCGCCGGGGGAACATCCTCGGTCACCGGCGGAACAACGACCGCCGTGCCGGGGTTGATGACCAAAGGCGCGTCGTTGACCGCAGCCACCCGGATGCCGGCCTCAATGACGCCCGTCGAATAACGGGTCACCCCGCCCACGGCGGCGATTGCCGCCGCGTTGCCGTAATCCGCCCCGGGGTTGCCGCTGGCGGCGGCGGAAGAATCGATCAGCCGCACGGTCAGTTTGCCCGGTTCGCCGTTGAACCTGGCGGCCGGGTTGAAGCGCAGGTTCCAGCCTTCCCGCAGCGCGAACCCTTCGCCGGCGTTCAAGGCCGGGATATCCCGCCAGCCGCTGCCGTCGTCATACTGCCAGGTTCCCTGTTCCGCCGTGGCCGCGTTTCCGGTCACCAGCACGCCGGCAAAGGCGTCCGCGCCGGATCCGGCGGAATTGTCCCTGCTGTCGTCAAAACGGGGCAGAAAGAGGTTGGCGACAGTCTGGCCGGCGCTGGATGCGCCTTCGGTCAGCCCCGTCAGCGTCACGCCGCCGCCGTTGGCCACGGGCGCGTCGTTGACCGCTGCGACGGACGTTTCCAGGATCACCGTGTCGGAGGAATAGCGGGTTGTGCCGCCTTTTCCCTGGGGGTTCACGCCGGATCCGGTCAGGTTCACGCGGGTGAAGTCTCCGGGCAGGGCGTTGGTGCCGTGGGCGGGGTCCGCCGCGCTGCCGTCCACCAGGCGGACGGTCAGGGAACCGGGCGTGCCGTTCCAGTTCTCGGCCGGCACAAAGCGCAGGGCGCTTGCGGACGGCAGGAAAAAGCCGCTGGCTTCGCGTATGCCGTCGGGCAGGGGTATCCACTCCGTGCCGTTGCTGTACTGCCACACGCCCTGGTCCGCCGTGGCCGCGTTGCCGGTGATGACTACCCCGGCCAGACTGTTCCGGGAGGATCCGCCGGCGGTGCCGGTCCGGTCGTCAGTGTCGTCGTTGAATTTCGCGGTGAAGAGGTCGCTTACGGATTTGCCCGCCGGGTTTCCGGCGTCTTCGTTGACCGCGGGCAAAGTGACCGGGACAGCCGGGCTGTCCACCGTGGGCGCGTCGTTCACCGCCCGCACGAACGTGTTCAGGGCAACGTCGGCCGCCGAGAAGCAGGTTGCGCTCCCGGTGGCGCCCGCGCCGCTCAGATCATGCACGGACGCGTTCAGCGCCGGCTTGCCGGGGTTGCCGTGGGCCGCGTCGGACGCGCTGGAATCCACCATGCGCACGGAAA
Organism: Desulfovibrionaceae bacterium; assembly: GCA_031550605.1. Classification (GTDB taxonomy): domain Bacteria; phylum Desulfobacterota; class Desulfovibrionia; order Desulfovibrionales; family Desulfovibrionaceae; genus FLUQ01. Next base: position 40,333 of record JAVBOK010000023.1, read on the forward strand.
GGGCGCCGGGCGTGCCGTTGAAATGTTCCGCGGGCACAAAGCGGATCTGCGTGCCGGCGTTCAGGTACAGGGCGTTGTCCAGGGAACGGGCGCCGACGCTCAGCCAGGCCGAACCGGTGTAATACTGCCATTCCCCCTGGTCCGTTGTGGCGGCGTTGCCGACCACCGCAACGCCGCCAAAGGCGTTGGCCGGGGAATTCGCGCTGCCGATGGGGTTGCCGTTGCCGTCCTGCTGGTCCGCGGCGTCGCGGAAGACGCCGCCGAAAATCTCGCTGAGCCGTTTGCCTGTCCAGTTGCCGTCGGTTCTGTGGCTATCTTCGAAATCCGCCGTCGCGCCGGGATTCGCGCCCCAGAAGTTCACTTCCCCGACCGAGGCCGTGGGCGCGTCGTTTACCGGGCTGACCGTGGTCCGCAGGATAAGGGCCTCGCTGGAAACGGGGGTCGCGCCGCCGCGCCGGGTCGTGTCGACAAGCGTGCCGGCGGCGGGCGAAGCGGCATACGCGCCGGTATTTTCCACCAGGTACACGGTGAGGTCGGGCGGCGTGCCGTTCCAGTCCGGTCCGGGCTGGAAGCGGATTTTCGTGTCTTTGCCGACGAACATGCCGGCGGCCAGATCCACCCAGCCCGATCCGGAGTCGTACTGCCATGCGCCCTTGACCGCGTCGTTGCTCACGCTTTGCACAATGATTCCGGCCAGGGAATCGGCCAGCGAGCCGTTCGCATTGGTGACGGCGTTGCGCTGCGCGTCTTGGGAATCATCAAAGCGGGCGCCGACAAGCGAGAGCACCGTGTGTCCGCCGTTCGCCGCGCCCGCGATATCTTCGGTCACGCCCGGAACAGCCTGCACTGCGGCCGGGGTCGTGACCTTCGGCGCATCGTTGACGGCGGCTATGCGGATGCCCGCGTCAATGGCGTCCTGCGAATAGCGGGTCACCCCGCCCACAGCCGCGATTGCCGCCGCGCGGCCGTAGTCGGCCGCCGGGTTGCCGTTCGCCGCCGCGGAAGAATCGATCAGGCGCACGGTCAGTTTACCCGGTTCGCCGTTGAAGTTTTCGGCGGGCTTGAAACGCAGGCCCCAGGTTTCTTTCAGGGCAAACCCCTGGCCGGCGGCAAGGGCGGGGATGTCCCGCCAGCCGTTCACGCCGTCGTTGTACTGCCAGCTTCCCTGGGCCGCGCTTGCCGCGTTGCCCGTCACCAGCACGCCGGCGAAATCGTTCGCGGCGGAGCCGTTGGGGTTGGCGGCGGGGCTGCGCTGCGCGTCCGCGGAATCATCGAAATGGGTGAGGAAGAGATCCGTGACCGTTTTGCCGGGGTTGGCCGCGTCGTTGGCCGGATCTTCGGCGATCGTGTCCAGCGCCACGGTGACGGGGCTGGAGCCGGTCACCACGGGAGCGTCGTTGACCGCCGCGACGGCGGCGCCCAGCGTGACGTCGCCGGCGGAATAGCGGGTCATCCCGCCCACGGCGCCGACGGCGGCCGCGTTGCCGAAATCGGCCGCCGGGTTGCCCGGAGCGACGGCGGAGGTGTCGATCAGGCGCGCGGTCAGCGTGCCCGGCTCTCCGTTGAAGTTGCCGACGGGCGTGAAGCGCATGCTCCAGTCGGCTTTCAGGGCAAAGCCCCGGCCGCCCGCCAGGGACGGGATGTCCTGCCAGCCGTTCGCGCCGTCATTATACTGCCAGACGCCGTGGGCCGGGTCGGCCGTGTTGCCGGTCACGAGCACGCCGGCAAAGGTGGAGGCATCCGTGACCCCGTCCGCCGTGTCGTCGAAATGTCCGGCAAAAAGATCCGTGACCGTCCGCCCGGCCGGTTCCGCCGTATCCTCGGTGACGGCGATCACGGGGCCGGGGATGCCGCCCCTGACCACGGGCGCGGCGTTGGTTTCGACGATGCTGACCGTCTGGGCGCAGAGCACCGTGCCGGAATCGTCGCCGGACTTGTTCAGGCCCTGGGGATGGACGCCGCCCGCTTCATAATTGCCGTCGTCGATCGTCCACTGCAGGGTCACGGAGGCCGGCGGGTGGGAGGAGGCGTTCGTGTAGTCAATCAGCCGCAGGATGGCGTTGACTTCCGTTGCCGTGGCCGTGCTGTTGAAAGTCAGGGTCAGTTCGCCCCCGCTGTTTCGGGTCACCGTGCCGCAGGTCACGCCGTTGTAGGTCAGACTGCCGCCTTCGGCCAGTGCTGAAAGGAGCGAAGAGGCGTGCGCGGTGAAGACGTCGTCCGCATTGGCCCCGCCGTCGCGTCTGATGGTTATCGACGCTCCGTTCCAGTGGGATGCGGACTGGGAATGGTCAAGGTTGATGTCCCTGACCGTCACGCCCGGGGCCAGTTGCCCTGGCGTGCGTTCAGCCACGGTGACCGGGGCCGGTTCAACGGTGAACTCCGGGTAATAGTTCCGGGGCAGCACCGTCACCCACAAAGGAACGATATCCGCCGAAACGGCGTTTGCGCCGCCGCGCTTCGCATCCGTCGCGTCATAGCGCGTTCCGGTGCTCATGGCGCCGCTGGCGTTTGACGCATCCACCAGGGCGAGAGACAGGCCCGAATGGGGCATGGTGTCCGGAGAAATCTGATAACTGGTGTCGTATTTGAAGCGGATCTGGACGTTTTTGTCGAGATACAGCGCCGTATCCTTGGAAAGAGAGGCCGGGACGATGTCCGTCCATCCGGCGCCGGCGTTATACTGCCATGTGCCCAGCAGGCCCGCCGGCGGGACGACGCCCGTGACCAGCACCCCCTGCAGGGCCTGGGCGCTGCTGCCGTCCGTGACGTCATCGCGCGTGTCCAGATAGGCGTATGCGCTGTCGCGGCCGTAGAGCGACTGCTCTATGCTCCTTGCCGCGGAGTATTCGCTGCCCGGCAGGTTATCGTTCGGCTTGATGGTGTCAAAGGCCAGAAAATGTCCGCCCGAGCCGTTGTTCAGCGGGGAATGGGCGTCCGGGTTCCAGAAGGGCGCGTCGTTGACCGGCCGCACCACGGCGCGCAGGGTGAGGGCGTCGGACGAGACGGCCGTGGCGCCCCCGCGCGAGGAAGCGTCCGCCTGCGTGCCGCTGGCGGGCGAAACGGCATAGGCGCCGGAATTTTCCACCAGGTACACGGTGAGGTCCGGCGGCGTGCCGTTCCAGTCGGTTGCGGGCTGGAACCGGATCGCGTCCGCGGCCTTGACGAACATGCCCGTTTCAAGATTTTTCCACTGCGAGAGCGTGGTGTCGTAATACTGCCACGCGCCCTTGGCCGCGTCATTGGCCACGCTCTGGATAATGATGCCGGCCAGGGTGTCGGCCAGGGATCCGTCCGCATTGGTTCCGGCGACGCGCTGCGCGTCCCTGGCATCGCTAAAGCGGCTGTTGAAAAGACTTGTCACCGTGGCGCCGGGCACATCGTCGTCTTCATCAATGGCCGGGTAGTCGACGACGGTTGCCGGATTCAGGGCCGCCGGCGCGTCGTTCACGGCGTTGACCCTGATGTCCACGGCCAGGACGTCCTGGCTTTGGGGGCCGTCGGCCGTGTAGGCCAGGTTCGGCTTTTCGCCGCTGGCGTGGCCGGCGGGATCGGCGAAAGCGCCGGAATTTTCCACCAGCCGCACGCTCAGGCCCGTGACCGTGCCGTTGTAGTCGGATCCGTCAGCGGGCTGGAAACGGATCGAATCCGTGGCTTTCACAAACATGCCGGCTTCAAGATCCACCCATGCCGATCCGTTGGAATACTGCCAGGATCCCTTGGCCGCCTGCGCGCCCGTGGGCAGGGTTTCGACGATGATCCCGGCCAGGGTATTGGCGTCGGATCCGGTGCCGCCCGCGCTGGCGGCTTTCTGCGCGTCTTTGGAGTCGTCGAAGCGGGGCGTGAAAAGAAAGCTTACCGTATTGCCGGCATTGGTCGCGGCGGAGACATCCTCGGTCAGGGCCGGCGCGTTGAGGACCACAGAAGGAGTGGTGACCGAGGGCGCGTCGTTCACCGCTGTAATGTCGATGCCAACTTCAATGACGTCCTGCGAATAGCGCGAGGTTCCGCCGACGGCGGCGATGTTCGCCGCGGCGCCGTAGCTTGCCGCCGGGGTGACCGTGCCGTTCGTGGCCGAGGAATCGATCAGGCGCACGCTCAGTTTGCCCGGATCGCCGTTGAAATCGTCGGCGGGCTTGAAGCGCAGGCCCCAGGTTTCTTTCAAGGCGAACCCCTGGGAGCCCGTCAGGGACGGGATATCGCGCCAGCCGTTCGTGCCGTCGTCGTACTGCCAGGTTCCCTGCCCCACCGTGGCCGCGTTGCCGACCACCAGCACGCCCGCGAAGCCGTTCGCGCCGGAGCCGCCTGTGACCTGATCCGTATCGTCATTGAAATGCGAAGCGAAAAGGTCCGTGACCGTCTTGCCGGGGTTGGCCGCGTCATTGGCCGGGTTTTCGGCGATCGTGTCCAGGGTGGCGCTGTTGCCGCCGACCACCACGGGCGCGTCGTTGATTGCCGTGACCGAGGTGCCCAGGGTCACCGTGTCTGCCGAATAGCGGGTGGTGCCGCCTGTACCCAGGGGATTCACGCCGGAACCCGTCAGGTTGACGAGGGTGTAGTTGCCGGGCAGGGCGTCGTTGCCGTGGGTCGCGTCCGCGGCGCTGTTGTCCACGAGGTGCACGGTCAGCGCGCCGGGCGTGCCGTTCCAGTTTTCAGCGGGCACAAAGCGCAGGGCGCTGCCGGAAGGCAGGAAAAAGCCGTTGGCTTCGCTCAGATTGTCCGGCAGAGCCATCCAGGCGTTGCCGGCGTTGCGGTACTGCCACACGCCCTGGTCGGTCGTGGCCGCATTGCCGGTGACCACAACCCCGGCCAGGGTGTTGGCGGTCGAGCCGTCCGGGTTGGTGGCGGCGTTGCGCTGCGCATCTTTCGCGTCAAGAAATCTGCCGTTGAACAGGGTGCTTATGGCGCCGCCGGCCGGGTTCGTTGCATCTTCGTTCACCGCGCCCAGGGTGGCCGAAGCCGCGCCGTTGATCGTGGGCGCGTCGTTCACCGCCCGCACGAAAGTGCCGAGGGCCACGGCGCCGGAGGAAAAGCAGGTGGTGCCGCCGGTGGCGCCCGCGCCGCTCAGGTCATGCACGGAATAGTTGGCCGCCGGGGTGCCGACGTTGCCGTTGGGGATATCGGCCACGCTGGAATCCACAAGGCGCACGGTCAGCGCGCCGGGCGTGCCGTTGAAATCGCCGTTCGGCACAAAGCGGATCTGGGTGGCGGCATCCAGATACAGGGCGTTGCCCAGGGCGCGGCTGCCGATGCTCACCCAGTCGCCCAGTCCGCCGTTCAGGGACGGATTGAAATACTGCCAGTCGCCCTGGGCCGTGGCCGCGTTGCCGACCACCACGACGCCGGCAAAGGCGTTGGCCGGCGAATCCGTGGTGCTTACGGCATTGCCGTTGGCATCCCGCTGGTCCCTGCTATCGAGGAAAAGGCTTTCAAACAGGTTTTTGACGGTCTTGCCGGTCCATGCGCCGCTGTCTTCAAAGTCCGCCGAGGTTTTGGCCGCGGTGGCGTCGCCCCAGAAATGCGTTGCCGCCGTCGAAGCCGAGGGCGCGTCGTTGACCGGCGTCACCGTGACGGTTGTGTCCAGGCTGGTGAAGCGGCCGGTTCCGCCGACGCCGATGCCGTTGGCCGGAACGGCCTGCAGCAGGCCCGCGTCCTGCGGCGGCCTGCCGGTGTTGCCCAGGTCGTTGGCGTAGATCGTGACGTTCACCACGCCGTTGTAGTCGCCGACAGGCTTGTACTGCAGCAGGGCGAGGGCGGCTTCTATCTTGGACCGTTCGGCGTAGATCTGCAGGGTCTGCCCGGCTTTGGCGTCGACGCCGTTATTGTTGACCACCGTCATTTTGTCCCACAGGGCCGGGTTGCCGCCGGACAGGGTCAGGTTGGTGATGGCGCTGGCGTCCAGGGTGCCGGAATTCACGGACAGGGACAGATAGATCTTGTTGTTGAAGCTGTCCGGATCGCCGAGCGTGATGCCGGTAAAAATCTTGGCCGGCGCGGCGTCTTCCGTGACGGTCCAGGCGCCGGCGCTGACAGCGGGCGGATCGTTGCTTTCGCTGCAATAAATGGTGATGGTTTTCGTCGCGGCAAGCGGCGCGTCATTCGGGGCGCCGTTGCTCTGATTCGCTCCGGTGCCGGGGTCGGTGACGGCGATGGTCAGGGTGTCCGTGGCGGAATCCCAGTTGGTTCTGGAATACTTCAGATGCGCCAGGGCGGCGTTCACCTCGTCCAGGGTGCCGCGCAGGGTCAGGGTGCTTGTGCCTTCCGCCCCCGCGGAAAGCAGGCCGGCGGGCAGATCGTAGGACGGCGGGCCGGCCCTGTCGAAGCTGAGCGTGCCGCTTGCGGCCGTGAGCCGCGCCGTGATGGTGTTGTCGCGGAAGACGCCCGGGCCGGAAATGTCGATGTCGTCCAGGCCGATTTTCAAAACGGTTTCCTGCAGGTCCTTTCCGGTTCCGTTGAACACGGTGTTTTCCTGCAGGTACACGGCGGCCGGCGCGTCAATGACCGGCTCGTCGTTGGCCGGGGTGACCGTGATCACGAACTCGCCGTTCACGGCCAGCCCTGTCCGCGCCGGCCTGTTGCCGACGGCGGGTTCGTTGTATCTGTATGCTTCGCCAAGGGCGGGATTGTCCGCCGCCGTCTTGGTGACGCTGTCCGGCGCATCGCCGCTGTTGCCGTAATCCTTGTACGTGTACCGTATGGTGTCGGCGCCGTTGTAGTCGGCGTCCGGCTTGTACTTCAGGGTCGCCAGCGCCGCGTTGATGGCGTCCAGGGGGCCGGTGACGGTGAGGGTGCCGCTCCCCCTGCCGGCGACGGAAACTCCGGAGATGGCGTCCACCATCAGCGTGCCGTGCGCCACCGTCAGCGTTATGGAGTTGCCGCCGCGGCTGAAGGCGTCCTTGTCGGCAATGCGTATGGCCTCGCCGCTGGTTTTGTCCGTGACCGGCGTATACCCGCTGTCTTCGCGCAATGTCGCGTCCATCTGCGGGTCGTTGATGACCGGCGCATCGTTGACCGGGCTGATGTAGACGCGGATATTCCTGGCGTCGCTGTAAACGCCGCCCTTGTCGCCGTTGGGCTGCACCCAGTCGCCGCCGCTTTTGACGCCGTCGTGCACGACGATGTCTATTTTGATGTCGCCGTCGGGGTCGTAGGTGGTGCCTCCGTCAAGCATCGTGCGCACGGTCACTTCGCTGAGGGCCTTGCTGACGGCGTCGTAACTGCCGACCAGGGTGATCGTGTCGCCGTTGCGGACCACGCTTGTCAGGGGAGGGTTGGCGCCGACCGGGTTGTAGTTTCCGTCATAGCCTTTGAACAGCAGGACGACCAGGTCAAGATTGATGGCGCCGAGATCGCCCTGCGACAGCGTGATGTCCACGGTCAGGTGGTCATTGGTGATGCCGGATCCGGGGTAGCCGGCGTCGCCGGGATTTCTGCCGCCGAAATCGGGATCCGCGACGGTGATGCCCTTGATGATGATGCCGCCGGCGATGGAATCCACGTACAGCTGATCGTTGACAACGGTCAGCGTGGGCGCCTTGTTGACCGGATTGATGTCGATGAGCGCCGTTTCCGCGTTGGCGGAGGTGTACACGCTGTCGCTGACGTTGAACTTGAAGGAGTCCGCATGGTTTTCGGTGTCGTTGTGGGAATATTTCACACGGCCGGCGTCAATGTCGGCCTGGGTGAAGACCGAGCCCACGCCCAGCACCTTGCCGTTCAGGGTGATCTGTCCGTACTGGGGCAGTTCGGCGAGGATGAACTGGATGGCCCCGGCGGAACCGTCCGGGTCCGTGAACCATATATTGTTCCGGGTCAGAACGACGGAAGATCCTTCGTCGACCGTGACGGTTTCGACAGCCTGGCCTTCCTTGCGTTCGGGGATGTCGTTGACCGGTTTGACGACGATGTTGACGGCCTGCTTCCCCTGGCTGACGGAAGCCTGGTTGCCGGCCAGCAGAGCCAGTTTTCCGTCGATGTATTGATAAAAATCATGATCGGCGTCGGTCGGCGCGATGCCCTTGTTGTCGGAGACAAGGTACTTGAACCCGTCGTAAAACTGCTCGGAACCGTCATGCTGGTAGACCAGCTTTCCGGCGGCGATGTCGGCCCTGCTGATGACGGTGAACGTCTTGTCCGTGATGGCCGGATCCGTCGCCCAGCTGCTCCAGCCGCCGCCGGCCAGGATGGCGTTGAGGTCGGCGGGAGCGGTCGCCGTCACCCGCACCCAGACCGGGGACGCGGTCGTGCCGGTGTTGTACCAGAGCGTGCCGTGTTGGGGCAGGTCGGTGATGACGACGTACAGATCGTTGGGCGCGGAATAGCCGCCCGGATCGCGGGCGCCGCCCAGGTTGCCCGTGTCGCGGTCATGGATGTTGAGCTGTTCCAGGGTAAGGGCCTTGCTGCCGCCGGGGGCGGTGTGGTCCACGGAAGCCTGGTCGGGAAAGGTCAGGCCCGCGCCGTCGGGGGCGCCGGTGCCGTGTTCGTGCACTTCCAAATCTTTTCCGGCGCGCGCTTCGGGGCTGTCGTTGCGCGGGGAAATGTCAAAAGCCTGGGTGAACCGGGTGGTGCGCGTGGCGGGGTTTTCCACCTCGTGCCGACCGTCGGACACGGAAAAGACGAAAGAATCGGTGAACTGCTCGCTGCCGTTGTGCAGATAGAAAATGCGGCCCGCGTCCACGTCGGCCTGGGTGAAGGAACCGCAGTGGCCGATGACGGCAAAGACGGCGCCGGGGTCATCAACACCCGTGCCGCCGGCCAGATACAGCAGGGTGCCGTGGCTGGCGACCTCTTCCACCCGGTAGGTCAGGTTCAGGCCCGTGGCGGAGGAATAGCCCGGCTGGTCGGTAATGTCGGGTCCGCTGGCGCCGTTGGTGAACCACGCGTGAAGTTTGGTTTTATCCAGCTGCACCCACCGGCCTTCCACCACGGCGGCCGTCCGGGTCGCGTCAAAATGGGGAACGGGGTCCACGGCGCTGCCGGTGCTGCCCCCTTCGCCGGCCACAATGTTCAGGCCCCTGATGTTCAGGGTGTGCTCGGTCAGTTTCCAGGCATAGACGCCCGATCCCGCGCCTGTTTCCACCCATGTGCCGATGCCGCCTTCATGAGAGCCGGCACCGCGCTCCCAGTTCGAGGGGGACGTATAGCCCGCCGGCAGGGGGTAGGGCAGGTCGGAATTGTCCGCCGGCACGGGCGTGGCGGTCATGGAGCCGTCGCGCACGGTGAAGGTGATGGTGCTGTTCAGTTCGGCGCCGTTGTCGTGGAACCACCAGCGGACGTTGCCGCTGTTGATGTCCGTCTGGGTTATTTTGTCGCCCACGCGGATTTCGCGGTATACCGGTCTGGTGCCGCCCTCGCCGTCGGGTTCCGTGCCCAGGTAGTAGACCAGCTTGCCGGCATCGCCGCCGGTGTTCGTAATGGTGTAGGTCAGGGTCGCCTGGGCGCTGTCCCTGTCCGCAAGCGTGAATACGTCGTTGCCCAGCACCACCGTGCGTGAGCCGTCAATGCCCGTAATGGTCGGCCGGGCGCCGGCCCAGAAGTCTTTTGCCGCCCCGGTGCCCCATTCCGGATGGTCGTTGTTGGGCCGGATGTTCAGCGCCAGGGTCTGTTCGACGGTCCGTTTGCCGGCGTCGCCTTCGCCGCCGCCGTCGTCGGTGACCTGGACCTTGAAGGTCACGCTGCCGCCGTTTTCTTTGCCCGAATGGTTGAATCGCAGCCAGCCGTTCTGGATGGCCCGCAGCGAAAGCTCCATGCCCGCGCCGACCCGCGCGTAATTCGTGCCGTCGGCGGAGTACCAGAACGCCCCCAGGTCCGCGGCGGGCAACTGGGTGAATTTCACGGTGAAGTCGGCGCCCGGCGCCTGATCGGGATCAACGATGTTGAAGGAATAGGCGATGCCCTGTTCGCCTTCATATGCCCAGATGGTGTAGCGGGTGACCATCTGGCCGGTGATGGGGTCCACGCCCGTGCTGCTGTCCAGCCTGCCTTCCGGAATGATGCCGGCGCGCGCTTCCACCACGACGGAGGGCGGCTGGTTGGCCGGGTCGAGCGCGATATGCACCACGCCGCTGCGGGCGCTGGTCTGCGCGTCGCCCGCGCCGTCGTTGATCGTGTACCTGAAGGAATCCTTGCCGCTGCCGGGGGCAAGTTCCTCGCGCACCTGTTTGGCCGGATCATGGATGTATTTGACGTTGTTCTGGTGGACATCCATCAGGGAAAAGGTGCTGCCCGCGCCCAGCTTGACCCAGTCGTTGCCGATTTTGCGCCACAGGTCGCCGTTGGCCGGCGCGCTGTCGATTTTTACCACCAGCTGGTACAGGTTGTTGTCCACGTCGAACAGGGCAAGGTTGCCGTCCGCGTCGGGAACCTGCCCCGTATACCCGTTGTGGAAATGGCCCAGAGTGAAAATGCCTTCTGCCGGTCCGGCGGTGCTGCCGTCGGGGTTCTGCAGCAGTTCGCCGACGTGGAGCTGCCTGCCCCGGTCGGCTTCCGCCGCCGGCTGCAGGGTGGGCGCATCGTTGACGGCCAGCACGTCGATGTCGAAGGTTCTGCTCAGGGTGCTGTCCGTCAGGCCGGGGTGCAGGTCCTTGACGGAAACCGCGAACGCCGCCTTGCCGTAAAAATCCTGTTCGCCCAGAAAATGCAGGTCGGCCAGGATGCCGTTGACCTGATCCAGGCTCAGGTTGTTCAGCCGGTATGTGCCGGGGGTCTGGCCGTCCTCGGCCAGGGTCAGGCCCTGAAAAGTCCCGGAAAGGGTCCCGTGGGTGATGGACAGGGTCAGATCGTAGCGGTCAGTATACCCCGCGTCCCCGCTGTCCGGATCGCCGACCGTCAGCGGTTTCCAGACGGGGATTTCCGGCGTGCCGTAATTGAACCGCAGGATGGTGTCCGTATCTTCCAGCGGCTTGGACACGCCGGCGTCGGCCGGCAGGTCCGCGAATGCCGGCTTGTCCGGCAGGGGATTGATGGTGATGCTTTGCGTGAAGTCCAGAATATTGTACCCGTCGTTCACGGTGACCGTCAGGTCGGCCGCGCCGTTGTGATATTTGTCGCCGGTGAATTTCAGGGTGTCCAGCACCTGGCGGGCGATGGCGATGTCGGCTTCGAAGCGCACGACGGTCTTGTCGGTTGAATTGCCCCCCCAGTCATTCGGGTCGTCCTTGTTGACGCCCCAGTAATACTGGTTGTGTTCCACGCCGGGCACGTAATCCAGCGACAGCGTGCCGTGCTCCACGCTGATGGTGACGACCACGCTCAGGGAATCGGGGTCGTCCAGCCTGACGCCGTCCGGACCGAAAGCCAGGGTGGCGCCTTCGTTCATCGTGAAAGGGCCGTTGAACGTGACGCTCGAAGGCTCGCTCCATTGCGAGGCGAACAACTGCGGGCCGTCCCCGCTTCGGGCCTGAAGCGGTCCGGCGCCGGATTCCCGCACCGGGGGGCTGTCGTGCGCCGCCGTCCGCGTTTGTTCCGGGGCGCTGTCCTGCGTGTCCGCATGGGAGGGGGACGGCGCTTCCGCCGGGTGCGGGGCATCGTTCGCCGCCGCTACGGAAGCGTCAAAAACCATGCGCGGCTCAAGGGCCAGCAACATGGAATGAAGGACCGGCCGCGGATGCGCCGTGAGGGTTTTTTTTGGGCTTAGAGTGCTGATAAAATGTGATAATTTCCGCCGAAGCGCCGTTTTTTTCATCTTTTTTCCCGCCGTTCGAACATGCCGCTTTTTGTGCATACCGGGACGATACGTCTGGAGCGGATCTTCGGTCCGATCGCAATTGTCACGCGGGGGTGTAGCGCATTATAAGATGAAAATCCATGTTTAATGATATGCCGCAATAAAAAAAATTGTCGTATGGAGGTAACCCCCCAAAAAAAATCAGACCGGGCTGGAAGGAAGTTTTTGCCGCAGTGCGGGCGCGGGCAGGTGATGTATGACGCGCATCGAGCTTTTTGCTGTCCCGTTGCTCGGATTCGAGAAGGTATATCGTGTCTTGATTTTTTCTACAGGCAAAAGGAAGCCGGGCCCCGGACCTGACGGAACGGCCGCCCGCATCCGGAAAAGACCGATGGCGTGCGGATGGGGGCAACACTGCGCTGCCGTCGGGCAATCCGCCCGGGCAACTGGATCAGGGCGCGGCCGGTGCGACCCGCGCCTTCCCTAGCCTCAGGGCCGTTGTTTCGGCCCGCAACGCGGCGGCCTTGTCCGCGTCGCCGGTTTTTTCGCACAGGGCCGCGCCGTCCGTCAGGCATTGTTCCAGCAGGGTCCGCCAGCGTATCTGGCGCGGTTCCGCAACGCACAATGCGCGGAGCGTCTCAAGAGCCTTGTCCATTTGGGCAAGCGCGGCGGCGCTGTCCCCGGACGCAGCCAGGGCCGCGCCCAGGGCGGCGTGGGACCGGGCAAGGGTGAAGGGGACCTCCGTTCCGCTCTGGCCTGTCCGCCCGGCGAGGGGGGCGAGAATTTGCAGGGACCGGGACGCGCGTTCTCTGGCGGCGTCGGCGTCCTTGTCGTGCACGGCGATCGCCGCGCCCTGGATCAGGACGCGGGCCAGCTGCAACCGGGCAAGGGAAGTGGATTCCGGCCGCTTTCCGCTTCCGGCGATTTCCTGCGCCTTGGCCTGCCAGGCCCGCGCGTCGGCCCAGTGACCGTTGGCGGTCAGGCTTTCGATGTTGACGGGGCCGTTCTCCACGAAAAGGGCAATCACGTTCCGGTCGGTTTTCTTCGACGCGGCGGCGATGCGCAGCATTTCCAGGGTCCGGTCCCCGGCCTTTTTCACGTTGCCCCTGTCCAGTTCCAGACGGACGCGCAGGCTGCAATTGGCCATGGTCAGGCTGAGGACATAGCTGTTCTGCCATTCCCGGTAATCGGCCGATCCGGTGGGCTGCGGCACGGCTTTGAGGACGGCGCCGGCCTCGTCCAGCAGGCCGGCGGCTTCATCCGTCCCGCCCAGAGAGCCCAGTGTGTCGGCCAGCGTGTGCAGGCATTCGACGAACAGGACCGGGATACGCTCGAAACGCACCATGTCCGTATCCCGCATGGCTTCCCGCCCCAACGCCGCGGCTTTGCGCAGCATGGTTTCGGCGCGGGGGTAATCGCCCGCCGACCCGGCGCAGACGCCCGCCCGCAGCAGAGCGAAGATCAGTTCCCGGCGGGCGGCGTTGGACCGGTAGCTTTCCGGAGCCTTTTCGGCCCGTTCCACGGCCCGGACGCTCAGGGACAGGGCGTCGGCGAAACGGCCGCGCCGTTCCGCCGTGTCCGCGGCCTGCAAAAAGGCCCGGCAGCCGATGGCGTGCAGTTCCGGGACGGGGGGCGAGGTTTCCGCCTTTTCCACCAGGGCGACAGCCTCACCGGCGGCCTCCGCGGCCAGGTCCAGGGACCCGAGGCTCTGGCGGGCTCTGGCGATGCTGGTCCAGGACGCGGCCAGCCGGACCGTGAAGCGGGGTTCGTCCGGAACCTGGCGGCGGAGTTCGAGCAGCAGTTCTTTTTCCTGCTCGTACCAGTGCAGCGCGGGCGCGTGCAGGCCGCGCTGGAAGTAAAGGTCAGCCAGCAGGGAAAAAGACCGGCGCGCGGTTTCCCCCTGCTGCATGTCCGCGGGGTTGGATTTGTAGGCGACGAGGTTTTCCCGCGCCTGCAGCAGGTATTTGTCCTGCTGCTCTTCCAGCGGCAGCGGGGCGGCCGCGTCTTTGCGCTCCTGTTTCAGGTTTTCGCGCATGCGCAGCGCCTGCGCGTCGTCCGGGTGTTTTTGCAGCAGGAGGTCCAGAACCTTTTCCGCTTCGTCCAATAGGCGCAGCGCTTCGTCTTTGGATCCGTGGAGCATGTACAGCCGGGTGTGCGCCTCCATGATCAGGGTGCCGGCCAGATTGGCCTGCCACAGGGTCCTGTCCGGATCCAGGCGGATCAGGTTGCCGAGCAGGGTCTGGCGCTCCCGCAGCAGGGTTGTCTGGACTTCCACCTGGCCGCGCTCCAGCAGGACGGAGGACAGGTTGTCCTGCGCTCCCAGCAGCATGATGGTGCGCTGGATGTTGAACGGGTCGCCCTGCGCCAGCTGTTTGGCGATGCCGTACGCTTCGCGGCAGACGGGCAGGGCGTCCCCTGCGCCGCTGTGCGCGAGTTCCAGGCAGTACTCGCCGAGATTGCCGGCCAGAAGATCGCGGTTTTTTTCGTCAGCCGGGTCGAGGGCGGCGAGTTCTCTCGCCACAGCCGCCGCCCGTTCGGCAACCGCGAGTTTTTCCCTGTACCTGCCCATGAGGGTCAGGGCGCTTCGCTTCAGTTCCAGGCTGTCGGCCAGAAAGCGGATGCGTCGGGGATCGTCGGGCTTTTGCTCCGCCAGAGTTTCGGCCAGCCCCAGGGCCTTGTCCGCATACAGCCCCGCCCGCCCGACGTCGCCGAGCTGGATCGCGGAGCGGACCAGAATGCTCAGGGGGCCGGCCATGGCCAGGGCCAGGTCCGGGTTGTCCGGATGCCCTTCCCGCAGGCTTTCGATCTGGGACAGGGACTGAGTGCTCAGTTCCACGGCCGTGCGCGCATCTTCGTCCTGCCGGGCGAGATCGGCCCGGTTGACCAGATGGGCCGCCCGGCTGTATCGGGCCCTGAAGCTGCCGGCCCCCCATTTTTCATAATGGTCGCTGACCTTGCGGATGATCTGTTCCCGCGCCCGGGCGGGGATATGGTCAAAAGCCTGTTCGCGCAGGTCGAAGGTCAGGAATTCCACCAGAGCCTCGGCTTCATCGCGCTGGGCCGATGCCCGGCGCTCCGCATCCAGCGCCCAGAGGGCCAGGCCGCTGACGAGCGCCAGCATGCACAGCGCGCCGCCGAGCAGCCGCAGCATGAACCGGCGCTGGGCGCGCAGGTGGCGCTGGTACAGCAGCGGGTAGTCCACCTGGAGCAGGCGGGCGATGGTTTTGATCAGGGCTTCTTCCCGGCTGCCTTCGGCCAGCGTGACGCCCAGGACCGAGGCCGGCAGGGTCGGGGGATAGCATTGCCGCTCTTCGTCCCCCGGGGCCGGGGTGCCGTCGATGATGAAGGGGATGATGCGGTCCTGCCAGCCCCTTTCCATAAAAAAGCGCACTTCGTCCGCAACATAGGGGGAAGCGGCGGAACGCGGCGATGCGATCACGATCAGATAGCGGCACTGTTCCAAACTGGACGACAGGCCCTGATCCAGACTGGCGTGGGAACCGAGATCGGTTTTATCCCGGAAGACGGAAAGCCTGCGCGGCAACGCTCTGGCGCGCAACTCCTCAGGAGGGATGCCGGTTATCTCCGTGGGAATGCGGTATTTTTCCAGCCTGTTCTGCAGCCATCTGGCGTGCCGTTCGTCTTCCCCGCCCCGTTTGTAGCTGATAAAGGCGAAAAAACGGTATTCCTCACGTTCGTCCTGCATGCCGCCTCCGGCTTTTTTTCATTCCGCAGCAGCTTTCATGCCAAGGGTCGTCCCTTGGGGGAGGGCGGCCGGGAAGAGAAGTGCCCATTTTTTTGGCAGGCGGATGCCGTACGAAACCCGGCGCCCGGGCGATTCCGCATGTCTCCGGGTCCGGGGCGCCGCGCGGTCGTCAAATCGTCTGCGCACATCATGCCCGGATCACGGACGGCGGCTTTTCGCCGCCGCCGTCGGAAAACGCATCGCGCGCGGGCCGGGTTGTGCGGAGAACCGCGCGCAGGGGATGCTTCGGGCAAGGCGTTCAGGGCAAAGAGGCGGCGACGCGGGCATCTTGCCTGAAAAATGGGCGCGCACCGGTCTTGCCCGCATGTCTGCCCGGAAAATAGGCAGAGTTGCGCGCATATTGCGCCGCCCGCCGCACGGGCACGGTTTTCCCGTCGTTTTTTCGCGGTCTGCGTCCCTTTCTCCCCGCGACAGCGTCACCGGGATTTGTACAACGCCACTTCCTGCTGGCCGCCCACTTTCCACTGCGCCAGGACGACCGGGTTCTGTTCGGCGACGACATCTTCGTACGTCTTGCCCGCTCTGGCGCCTGCCATCAGGGCCTTTACAAATTCGGGAGGCCCGTACCAATGCAGAACGTTCACATGGCCCTTGCCGGGGAACAAGGCTTTGAAAGCATTGTCGATGGCATCCTGGCCGCGTCCTTCCGCCATCATCCTGAACCGCGGCAACAGTTTGTCGCCGACTTTCGAACTGTAGCAGACGTAGCCGTTGGACCGCAGCGCGGGCACGATGCCGAAATCCGTGACAAGAGCGGGAAAAGCCAGAAACGCCTGCTTCAGGCGGCTTCCTGGCAGCGTTCCGTCAAAGACCAGGCTCAGCCGGCAGGGTATGCCCTTCCACATCTGCTGTTCCACCAGAAGCACCTGCGGCTTGTTGGTCTGCTTTGCGCCCATGCGTATGGCCTCGGCCATGGAGGTCGTCCCGACTCCGTACGGGAAAAAACCCAGAACCTGGGGGAATTTCCAGCGCGAATCCACGCCGGCGGCCCGGCGCTTGACGGTGCCCTGCGCGTCGATGAACGCCAGCATGGGAACGTTGCTGGCCTGGTACAGTTCCATCTTCGCTTCCCCGTAATGGGGCACGTTGGGGAAGGTGAATTTTCCCTGGGCATGGCCGAAGACGAACGTCATCATGTCGGCCGTGATCAGAGGAATCTTTGTGGACGCGTTGTTGGCAAGTGACATGTTCACGCTGAACGGCCTTTCGTCGCCTTTGCGGCTGGCGGAGAACAGGTTGAGAGCCATTCCGCTTTTGTTGGACAGGAGCGTTTCGTCCAGCGCCGGTGCCGCGCAAACCGTGCCGAACAACAGGGCGGCAACGCACAAGGCGCCCAATGCAAGCCGTTTCATGACATCCTCCGGGTCATTTGTTGGAAGTCCGCCAGATGGGCGGCGGCATACGCCGCCAGGAGCGCGTCTGGATTATAGGCGCCAAATGTACAGCAGATTTTATGCCAACGCCTCGCCGTAACGCGCAGAACCGCAATGGAGAATATTTTTGCGATAAGTGCCCAAAAAATGGGCGCAACGGAAAATGCGTGACCTTTCGGAGGCCCCGCTGCAAGGGAACGCTCTGGCACAAAATCTGCTACGGCGTATCATCCCGAACGCCTGTTCGGGTGTGCCGGTTTCGGGGCCGCCGATCCCGGCTGTCGCGCGGGCAATATTCCGGCCGCGCAAACCAGAATGGGGGAATCATGAAAAGAACATGGATGCATAAGGGACGGTTTCTCTTCCTCGCGGCGGTTATCGCCTTGGGTTCGACGATGCTCCACGGACCTGCCGCCGCTGAAACCGGCGGCATGGCGGGGGTCTTCGACAAAAGCTTTTACAATCCGGAAACTGACAAATTCACGATTGTGGTGAACGTCGTCAACAGACTTTCCGACAGGGAAATTATTACGCTGAAAGAACGAACACTTGAATTTACTTATACAAAAGAAGGGAAAACGCAAAAGTATTCCAAAACTTACACAGGAGAAGTCCCGTTGTCACCGCCGCTTCAACCTGGAAAAAGCAGGGGATGGAAGTACAGTTTTGCAAAGGAATGGGCCGATTATAATATACGCGATGTTAAGCTTGTCGATATCCATTATGTTTCAAAGAAAAAATTGGAACAACAGCAGAAAGGAACAGATTCCGGAGCATACTGGAAGTTCGTATCGTGGCAATTTGATAAAAAATATAATCACTGCATTGCTGCAGGACAGATAATCAACAATTCTCAGGGAAAGAAAATTGTTCGCTGCGACGGATATAAGGTGCATTATGTCATTAACGGCAACGCCAAGTATATTGAAAACAACAAAGTCTTTGCGCTCGATATTCCGCCCATGGGAATAAAAGATTATCCCATTGCCATTCCCGGCGGACGCGCGGATCGGGTACGCATAACAAAGGTCGAGATGCGGTTGCAATCCGCGCCCGTGTCGGGCGGCGGGTCCGGAGGCACCACCATTATTATCAAATAACCGCGCGGCGGTCGCCTGCGGCGGGACGTCGCCGCGTCGGACGAGGCCTGCCCTGTGTACGGGAAGCCTCGTCCGTTCGCGTTTCATGGCGGCCGCGGTACGGGAGAAAATGTCCGAAGTCTGCCCTTGCCGCGCATCGGCAAAAACGGTATGCACGGCCGAAAGCGCCCTGCGCTCCGCGCCTGGCGGAGCATCCCGGACTGGCGGCAAACCCCGCACGGCCGGGGTTTGCAACGATGCGTTCGCTCCGGCGTCCGACGGGGCAAGGAATGCCGCCCGCGACCATTGCGCGGCAGGAATTTGCCGGCACTCCCTGTGGAGCGGAGACGCTTTTTCAAACCCGGCCGCTCTGAAACGGCCGATGTCCGTCTTTCCCGAACCAAAGGATTCCCGCGTGCAGTTTTTCGAGCAGATCGCAAAAGAGCTGGGCATGGCCCCGGGCCAGGCCAAAGCCGTGGCGGGGCTGCTGGACGAGGGGGCGACCATTCCTTTTATCGCCCGTTACCGTAAGGAAGCGCACGGCTCTTTGGACGAAGTCGCCGTTAGCGCCGTGCGGGACAGGCTCGCGCAATTGCGCGAGCTGGACGCGAGGCGGCAGGCCATTCTCGCTTCCCTGGCCGGGCGGGAATTGCTCACCGACGAATTGCGCGCCAGCGTCATGGCCGCGGGCACCATGGCCGCGCTGGAAGATGTGTATCTTCCCCATCGCCCGAAACGGCGCACCCGCGCGACTGTGGCCCGAGAAAAAGGCCTTGAGCCGCTGGCTCTCGCCATGCTGGCGCAAGCCGCGTCGCCCGTTCCGCCGGAAGCGGCGAAGCCCTTCGCGGATCCGGAAGAAGCGGCGAAGCCTTTTGTGGACGCGGAAAAAGGCGTGGAGTCCGTCCAGGCGGCCCTGGCCGGAGCCCGCGACATCATCGCGGAGATGGCCGGCGAAGACGCGGCAGCCCGCGCCGTCATGCGTGAATTTTTCGCCCGCAGGGCGGCTGCGGTCTCGAACGTGGCCAGGGGCAGAGAAACGGAGGGCGCGAAGTTCCGCGATTACTTCGACTGGCGGGAGAATGCCGCCAAGGCCGCCGGGCATCGCCTGCTTGCCATGCTGCGCGGCGAAGCCGAGGGTTTTTTGACCCTGCATTTCCTGCCGGAGGCGGAAGACGCCCTCGCTCTTTTCCGGGGCATGTTCGTGAAAAATTCTTCGCGGGCAGGGGAGCAGGTCCGCGAAGCCGTTGACGACGGCTACAAACGCCTGCTTGCGCCGTCTCTGGAAACGGAACTGCGCGCCTTCCTGCGCGGCAGGGCCGAAAGCGAAGCCATTGCCGTGTTCGCGAAGAACCTGCGCCAGCTTCTGCTTGCTTCGCCCCTGGGGCAAAGACGCGTGCTCGCCATCGACCCCGGTTTCCGCACCGGCTGCAAGATCGTGTGTCTGGATGCGCAGGGCGCGCTGGTGCACCATGATCTCATTTATATTATGAGCGGGGATCAGCAAAAAAGCGCCGGGGAAAAAATCCGCAAGCTCGCCGCCGCCCACAAGGCCGAGGCTGTCGCCATCGGCAACGGCACGGCGGGACGCGAGACGGAAAGCCTTGTGCGCTCGCTCCATCTTCCCCTGCCCGTGGTTGTGGTCAGCGAGAGCGGGGCCAGCGTGTATTCCGCCTCGGAAACGGCGCGGCGGGAATTTCCCGACCTCGACCTTACCGTGCGCGGGGCAATCTCCATCGGCCGCAGGCTCATGGATCCTCTGGCCGAACTGGTGAAAATCGACCCCAAAGCCATTGGTGTCGGCCAGTACCAGCACGACGTGGACCAGACGGCCCTTAAAAAAAGCCTGGACGACGTGGTGGAAAGCTGCGTGAACGCGGTCGGGGTGGAAGTGAACACGGCCAGCGTGGAGCTTTTGACTCACGTTTCCGGCCTCGGCCCGGCCCTGGCCAGGGCCGTTGTGGCCTATCGCGAGGCCAACGGCCCTTTTGCCCGGCGCAAGGATTTGCACAAGGTGCCGCGCCTCGGGCCGAAAGCGTTTGAGCAGGCGGCCGGGTTTTTGCGCATCCACGGCGGGTCCGATCCCCTGGACGCTTCTGCCGTGCATCCTGAATCGTACGGTATTGTGGAAGCCATGGCCAAGGATCTCGGATGCGCGGTGCCGGACCTTCTGGCCGACCCGCAAACGCGGCGGCGGATCAGGGCGGAAGCCTACGTGACGGAAACCGTGGGGCTGCCCACGCTCCGCGATATCCTCGCCGAGTTGGAAAAACCGGGCCGCGACCCGCGCGAGGCTTTCGAGGCTTTCGTCTTTGCCGAGGGCGTGACGCGTCTTGAAGACCTTGAGCCGGGCATGCGCCTGCCGGGCATCGTCACCAACGTGACCAATTTCGGGGCGTTTGTGGATATCGGCGTCCACCAGGACGGGCTGGTGCATATCAGCCAGCTGGCGGACAATTTCGTCAGCGATCCGCACGCGGTGGTGACCGTGCGGCAGCAGGTGAGCGTCACCGTGCTGGAGGTGGACGCGGGCCGCAAGCGCATTTCCCTGTCCATGCGCAAAAATCCGGAAGCGGTTTCGGCGCGGGAACAGACGCGGGAGCCGGGGCGAAAGCCGGAAGCCGGCGGCGGGAAGCCCTCATGCGAAAAAGGGCCGCGGCCCCGGAACGAAGGCCGGCAAGAGCGGCCGGAGCGGGAGGGCGGCCACAGGCCGTTTCAGGGTATGCCCGTCAAGTTGGGCAAGCCCTAGTGTCGCGTTCACGAAATGAATTTGATGTATTTTACCTGACCCAAGCGACACTGGGAGCGCCGGGCGCCAGCCCGGCGCGGC
>JAVBOK010000008.1:0-66478 GCA_031550605.1 Desulfovibrionaceae bacterium
CGGACGGCCGTCCGGCGGCATTGCAAAATGAAAGATGATATGACTTCTAGCAAAAAGGCATTGATTACGCCAGTGGCGCAGGATACACAGGTGCAGTTTTACGCTGCGGCCTGCAGAATCTTTTCCTGTCCGCGCGCGCCCGGAAATGATATGCCTTTCGCGTCGCCGCTCCGCGCATGACGCGGATATCGAAGATACCATCCCAGCAAAGAAAAGAGCGTTCCATGCAGTATGCCGTCGCCCGTCCCATCGTCACGTCGGTCTTTGAATTGTTCAAGGCCGGTCCCGGCCCTTCCAGTTCGCATACCATCGCCCCCATGCTGGCGGCCCTCGATTTCCGGGGCGAGCTGCAACGCCGGCCCGTGGAAAAACTGGCGGAGGCGGCGGGCGTGCGCGTCCGGCTGTTCGGGTCGCTGAGCGCCACGGGGTACGGTCACGGCACGGCGGCGGCCGTGGTGACCGGGTTGCTCGGCCACAGTCCCGAAAACTGTCCGGACACTCTGCCCGCCGGCGTCTTCGACCTGCCGGAAGAAGAGCGCGTGCTCCGCATCGGCCCGGTCCGCCTGATCCTGGACAGCAACACTGTGGTGCGCGACAGTGTGGACCATGCGCACCCGTACAGCAACACCCTGGTCTGCGAGCTTTTCGGGCCGCGGGGCGTTGTGTTCGACAAAACGTACTATTCCACGGGCGGCGGCTTTATCCAGTGGGAAGGCTGGCGGCAGCCGGACCGCGCCCTTCCGCCCCATCCCTATTCCACGGCGGAAGAACTGCGCAGGCTGGCCTGGGACCAGGGGCTTTCCATTCCCCAGGTCGTCCTGCGCAACGAGATGGCCCTTACCGGCAAAAGCGGCGCCCAGATTCTGGAACGGCTGGACGGCATCATCGAGGTCATGCGCCGGTCCGTGGCCAGGGGCATCGCCGCGGACGGGGCGCTGCCCGGCATGCTGGGCGTGTACCGCAAGGCGGCTCATCTGGCCCGCAGGGCCGGCGCCGCCGGCGACCCCCTGCACCGCTTTCTGGGCCTGCTCAACGCGTACGCCTTTGCCGTGGCGGAAGAGAACGCGGCCGGCGGCATCATCGTCACCGCGCCCACCTGCGGTGCCGCCGGAGTCATGCCCGCGGTGCTCAGCATCATCGAAGGGCATCTGGGCCTGGGCCTGGAGGCGGTGCGCGGCGGCATGCTGGCCGCGGCCGCCGTGGGTTTTCTGGCCAAACACAATGCGCATATCGCGGGCGCGGAAGTGGGCTGCCAGGGCGAAGTGGGCGTGGCCTCCGCCATGGCGGCGGCCATGCTGGCCCAGGCCAGAGGATACCCCGACCGCATCGTGGAAAACGCGGCGGAAATCGCTTTGGAACACCATCTGGGGCTGACCTGCGATCCCGTGGGCGGGTATGTGCAGATTCCCTGCATTGAGCGCAACGCCATGGGCGCGTTGAAAGCCTACAACGCCTGTCTGGTGGCTTCCATGGAAGATCCGGACCGCCATCGCGTGACGCTGGACTCCGCCATCCGGGCCATGGCCGAGACGGGCCGGGACATGAACGCCAAATACAAGGAAACCAGCCTGGGCGGCCTGGCCGTCAGCATCACGGAATGCTGAGCGGCGAACTGCCGCGGAGTCCGATGACAACGCGGCAGTTCACCGCGCAGCCGGCGCCGGAGCGGGCGTGCCCTGGCAAACCCCGGCTTTGCGGGGCCGGCCCGTCAATCCGGGCGGCCTGATGCCGCCGCGCGCGGCGCGGTCTGTCCGAAATATAGGTCGAGTCCCATAAATTTTCGATAAAGGTTTGAATGTCTGTCTGGCGGAAGGTGTTTTTTTTCATATACAGCCTCGCGGTGCGTCCGCGGTGTGCGAAATCCCTACACGACCACTTCACTTTGTCAATACTGACCCGGTAAAGGCAGAAAAAGCGCCCGCAGGGCCTGCGGCATAAAAAACGGGCAGCGCGTTCGCGCTGCCCGCAGGGAGGAGAGAAGGCCCCCCTTAGTCCACGGTGACCGTGCCCGGCGCCGTCAGCGCGCGCACGGTGGGGTCGTACATGGCTTCGGCCGAAAGCGGGGGCAGGACAAAGACTCCTTTGGTCACGGCCCGCAGGGTGTAAACGAACGCGGCCGGCCGGGAAGGCATTTCATTGACGAACAGCAGCAGCCTGTCGTCGCGCATTTCCGTGCGCACTTCGCTGTGGACGTTCAGTTGCAGGGCGTTGCCGAATCCTTTCGGCGCGGGGACCGGTTTTCTGGTCGCGGGGTCGATGAGCGCGGCCGCGGCCGCGGGGTTGGAATCGTCGTCCGGCACCAGGTTGGGGTTGTCGATCTCGAACCCGCCGGGCACGATGTCGGCCAGCACCAGGCTGTTCACGGCGGCCTTGGGTTGCAGGTACAAAATCACGGTGACCTTGGCGCCTTGCGGCACGGTCAGGGTTCGGGAGGCCGTGGACGCTTTGCCGTCCTTGTCGAAGTCCATGAAATCGACGAGCCTGCCGTCCGGCAGTATCCAGCGCCTGCCCACGAACAGGCCTTCGCTGAAGGGCTGTTCGGCTTGCACCGGCACGCCGGACGTGACCCAGGAATAATAGGCCGCGCCTTCGCCGGCGACCGTGATGGTGAGCGGGGCGGGCGCGGCCGGCGGAGCCGGGGGCAGATCCTTGCGGGTGAAGACGGGATTTTGTCCATGGGTGAATTTCGCGATCTGCGTGCCCGCGCCGAGCGTCGCTTCGTAGTTTTTGCTCCGGGTGGCCGTCTTTTCGGCATACCGGCCCAGAGCCAGGACGGCCATGGCGTTCTCCTGCGTGCTTCTCCAGCGGTCACGGCTGCCGTCTTCCATGACCCGTTTGGCCAGTTCCGCCGTTTCCGCGGCAAAGGGATCAACGGAAGCCCACATGAGCAAACGCAGGGCCTCGTTGCGCGGGACGGATTCCAGGCTCCAGCCGCAGTACCCGGCGGAAGGCATGGGCCGGATGCCCATTTCCCTGAGCGGGGCGGACTTGCCCGTGGCTGCTGCGTACGCCCCGGCCAGGAAGACGCGGGCGGAGGGGCTGAGGAATTTCCCCTGGTCATTCAGGAACTGCATCCAGCCCAGCGGCGCGTCCCCGTTCAAGGTCAGCACGTAAGCGATGTAGGCTTTGGCGCTGAGCGCGTCCATGATGGCGTAATCGCCCTTTTCCGGAAGCGACCCGGCAAGGAAGGAACGCAGCCAGGACAGGGCGGCTTTCAGGGCGTCAGGCGGCACCAGGCCGGTGGATTTGGCTTCCGTCAGAAAATGGGCCGCATAGACCGACCCCCAGGGATACGCGCCTTCCGCCCGGCTGGGTCCCGGCCACATGTTGAAGGAACCGTCCGGCCTCTGCATGGCCAGAATGCGGCGCACGGCATAGTCAAGGGCTTGTTTGAACTCCGAATCCTGGGCCTTTTCCGGATCCAGGTTTTTCAGCATGGCCGGCACGGCCAGATAGGGCCAGGCGGCGGACACGGTCTGTTCCAGGCAGCCGTAGGGATACCCGCCCAGGTAGCCGAGGGCCTTGATCAGATTGACGCTGGGCGCGTCGCTGAAGGACAGGGTGACTTTTTGCGTTCCGGCGAAGAATCCGCCGCCCACGTCAATGGCGGCGGATTCTCCCCCCCTGACCACGCCGCCGCCGGTCTTGGTAAGGCGCGGGAAGGGCGGGCGCACGGGGATCTCCAGCCGCTGTTCAAAGGGCGCGTCGGCGGATCCGTCCATTTTGGTGGTGATGCGCAACGCCGCCATGTCCGCCGCATTCCCCGCCTTGACGGGCAGGGCCAGCGACACCTTGGGCGTTTTCGCGTCCAGGCTGACGCGGTATTCCTTTGGCCCGGACACGCTGAGGGGACCTTCCGTCGTAACGGTGATCAGGGCCTTCCCGGTTTTGTCGCCGTCGCCGAAAACCAGCACCGGCGCGGTGAAGCTGTCACCGGGAGCGACCATGCGGGGCACGGTGGCCTCCACGGTGATGTCGCGGGCGACGCGCACCTGGCTGCTCGTGCCGCCCACGCCGGAATCGGACACGGCGACGGCCATCAGCCGGCCCTTGCCGCTGTATTCGGGCAGTTTCAGGGTGGTGGCGGCTCTGCCTTCCGCATCGGTCACCACGGTGCCGAGGAAAATGGACAGCAGTTCCAGCTTGCGGTTCGCGGGGGAGAGGAGGGACCCGTCACCGCCTTCACCGCCGGCGGGGTGCAGGCTCAACGGTTTTTTGGTCGAAAGGGGCATCAAATTGTCATACAGGTCGTAAATCATGCCCTGCATGCCCCGTTTGGCCGTAAAGTGGCGGAAGGGATCAGGGGTGGGGAAGTTGGTCAGCGACAGCAGACCTTCGTCCACAAAAGCCAGGGTCACCTCACCGCGCACGGGCATGCCCGCCGCGTCCTTCACCGTCAGGCTGACCGGCATTTCCTCCTTGGGCAGGGTCCGTTCCGGCGCGGTCAGGGTGACGTCCAGCCTGGCCGCGCTCTGGTCCACGCTCAGGGGGATGATGCCAAAGGCCCGGTGGGCGCCCCAGGTTTCGTTCTCCCGCACCGGGCGGATAACCCAGGCGGATGCGTATGCGTTGGGCAGCATGGCGTTCAGCACCGGCACCCGCACGGTGGTTTCCGCGTCTTTCAGGGTCAGCGTCTGGCGGTAGATTTCCTTTTCGCCTTCCAGCACGACCAGCAGCTTGCCGGGGAAAGGCGCGCGCACCTTCAGAGCGGCGGTTTCTCCGACCGTGTAGCGGGGTTTGTCCCAGGACAGCATGACCCGGTCGATCAGCGGAGAGCCGCCGTCATCGGATCCGGCCAGGCCCGACCAGACGCTGAGGCGGGTTTCGGCCTCGGCGGCGCCGCCGGCTTCGACAAGGCGGATGCGGTATTCCCCGCGTTTGGGCGGGGTGAAGTCGAAGACACCGACGCCCTTTTGCAGGGGCACGTCCCTGGTGGCCACGGGCGTGTATTTCAGGGACCGGGTGTACCCCCGGTCGGACCGCACGTAGTACTCCTGAATGCTTTCCGCGGTCACGGCGATGTTTTTGAGGCCGGACGGCTTGCCGTCCGGGGCCACGGCGGCCACGCGCAGGGCATAGGGCGCGCCGGCCTGGGCCTCCTGCCGGGGCATTTCGCAGCCCAGCAGCACGGGATTCTTGTAGTAGGGGATGGAGATGGAACGCGCCACCCAACGTCCGCCGTCTTCACGCACGCGCACGGTCATGCTCAGGTTGAAGGCCGTGCCTTTCCATTCCTTGTCCGGGGCAAGGGGGATGCTCGCCTGCCCCCTGTCGCTCAGGGTGCCGCTGTCGTCCGGGACTCCGGGAGGGATCGCGCCGGAAGCCGGGAAGACGAAATTCCGCCAGTCCGGATGGGAGAAGGCGCGCGGCGTGACGCGCAACGCGCTTTCCCAGGGGGCGTTCCCCGCGGGCGCGCCGAACAGGTATTTCGCGTCGACCGTGACGGTGGCGCCGTCGTCGCCCACGATATACGGCGTATCGGCGGACAGTTTGACCTCAATGCGGGGAGGGGCGAAATCCTCCACGGAAAAGGAGCAGCTTCCCAGGATTCGTTTCTGGCCGGGCAGGCCGACGGTCATGGCGTATTTGCCCGTGGGGGCGGACGGCACCAGCGGCAGGGCGAAGGATACGCCGCCGACGTCGGACAGCATGGCCGTGCCCCGGCCCACGGTGCGGCCGGTGGAGGATGTTACGGTCCAGGCCACGGGGAATGGCCGTGGAGCCTTCATTTGCGCGTTGCGCAGCAGAACTTTGAAATCCACAGTCTCACCGGGTCGGAAAATGCCCCGCGGCGTGAAGCAGAACGCTTCGTACCCCGCTTTCAAATATTCCCGGCCGCCGGTGTCAAAGGCGCTGTCCGCGCCGAGATTCGCATCCAGCTTCAAATACGCCATGTCGGTGATGGCGGGTTCCGCCAGGCCGGGTTCGGCTTTCGGCGTTTCCGCCCTGGCGTCGGCCGTCGTGGACACCAGGATCAGGGCGGGCCGTTCCCGGCTTTCCCAGGGAGTTTTGCGCGCGAGGTGCCACAGCCCGTCGGCGTCGGTCCTGCCGTCGGCCAAAAGGACGTTGTTGGCGGTGAATACGCGGATCCGCGCGTTTTTGAGCGCATCCGCCGTGGCGATGGAGTTGGCCCATACGGTCAGGGATTCGGGCATCACCCTGGCGGTGAGGCCGATATCGGATATGGCCACCAGCTTTTCCACCTGGGCGGCGGGTTCGTCGTACTCGTAGTCGTCGGGGGCGGACGGTTCGTCGCTGCGCACGTTCTTGGGGTCGCTGGCATCGGAAACGGTCAGCAAAAAGACGCCCTTGGCCTTGCCCGCGATCTGGGTCAGGTCGATGCTGTTGACCGCGGGACGGTTGCGCACGGCGTTCACGTCGCCGGTCCGCACGGCCAGCTTGCGGGAGAGGTGCTTTTTATAGCCGTCGAAAAAGCCCAAGCTCATGAGGGGTATGTTGCTTTCCGGCAACTGCCACAGGGTGGCCTGGACGCGCTCCACGTTGATGGTGGACAGGGGGATGCGCATGGACCGGTTGGGCGACAGGATGGTGCCCTGCGTGTCAAAGGCCAGGCGCGGGGCGAAGTCGTTGAATACCACCGTGGATTTGAAATCTTCCGTCAGTACGCCCAGAATGCCGGGCATGCCCTTTTTGAAGGTCAGCGAAAGCCGGGGCCTGGTAATAAAATCGCCGGTGATGCGAAAACCTCCGGAAAAGGCTTCCACCTTGACGTCGGTTTCCGGGGTGATGTCCAGGTACTGGCGCGCGGTGGCGATTTCCACGTCGTTGGTGGTGGCCACTTCGATATAGCGGTTCCAGGGGGGGGAGTCCGTCTGCCGGGGCCGCACCGTGCGTATGGCGAACATGGACGTGGTGTTCACGGTCTTGCTGGAATCGGCCTTGGCCAGGCCGGCGGGGCCTTCTTCGCAGGTGAAACCTTCGGGCAGAGCTACGGCCACGGGGCCGAATTTCGGCGGCCTGATCTGCAGCAGCAGCCGGGAATCGGCCTGATCCTGGGGCGCGGACAATTCGAACGGCAGCTTTTCGCCTTTTTCCGGGACAACGGTCAGGGCGCTTCTGACCTTGGCCAGGTCGACCCTGCAGTTGAAAGCCAGCCGGATATGCACCGTGCCGTCTTTCGTGTAGCGGATCTGGTCGGCCGAAAAACGGAACGGAAAGGGGATAAAGCTCTGCGGCGGCTGGGTGGTTTTCGTCCCGGCCAGACTGGCCAGGTTTTCGCGCGGCTTGACCGTGAACTGCGTGGCCATGGGCAGCGGGTCATACGTGGTAAATACCAGAGTGTTCTGGTCGGCCCATCTGCCTTCGCCGGCCAGGGCCGGGGTAAAAGCATAGGGCAGGTCTTCCGGGGCCACGGCTTCGCCCAGGGGCGTTTTGGCCGGATCGATCATGGGCTGGTTGAACTGAAAGCGGAAAACAGCCTTTCCCCCGCCGGCGCCGGAGAATGAAATGCGGACTTTCAACTCTTCCGGTTTCGGGGCCGTGGCACCCGGTTTGGCCGTGGCGTTTTTCGCCGTGCTGTCCTGTTGGGGGGCGGTGCCCATGGCCGGGATGCCTTGCGGCAGCGCGAGGACAAAACAGAGAGCAAACAGAGCCGTGAAGAAGCGGGACGAGGAGAACGAACGCATGGTTGTGCCCTTTTCCAACGGGGTTATAAAAAAATTTTACGGCAAGCGGGAAAAATAGCGGATGTACTCCATATAGCAGCGGCCCACAGGGGAAGACGGGTCCAGAACGCCCACAAGGCCGCCCAGGTTTTCCGGCCGGCGGGGCGGCGGCGCGGGCGGGGGCGGGGCGGCCCTGACCGGTTTCGCCAGATCGGGCCGGCCCATGGTCTGTTCGACCTGGACCCGTGCAAAAAAAGGCCCGTCCATGAACGCGTTGGCCCGCTCCAGAATTTCCTGGGTCTGCATGACCAGATCCTGCGCGGCCATGGGGTCTTCCGCGGCGAGGAGCAGCACGTCTTTTCTGTGCCCCAGCGGAGAGCCCAGAGCGGCGAGTTCCCTGCCCATGACCATGTCCCAGTGCTCCCACAGCCGGGTCAGGTGCAACTGCTCGCCGCCCTGTTTGTCCAGAAATGCCGAAAGGGCCTCGCGTATGCTCCGCAAGGCCATGGCGCGCCGGAAACGGGGGGCTGGTCTACCCATGCCTTTTTAAAGCACAGCTTTCGAGATAATGCAACGACGGCACAAAAAAACGCCTGGTCTATTTTTGCGCGGGACATATTTACATGTCCGTAGCTGTGCAATATATATTATAATATGAAAAGACAGAAGCTAACAGCATTCAGGAGGACGTATATGCAATTCTCGTTTCGCGCATTGACACGCATGGCCGCGCTTTGTGCTCTGGCTGTTCCGTTGCTTCTTCCGGCGGGGGGGCTGGCGGCTGAACCGCAGGGCGGCGTCGCCCTGGTTCCCGCGGCCGAAGCCACGCAGGTGCCGTTGGTCCGCCTGAAAGACTGGCGCGATTCCACGGACCACGAACGGTATAGCTTTCTGGTGGGGTTCGTAACCGCCCTGGACATGGAAAGGGAATGGCAGGGGGCCAAGCCGCTGCCGTTGCAGCAGAGCCTTGTGGGCAACTGGGGCAGGGGTCTGCACGGCATTACGCTGCGGGCCATCAACGACAACATCAACGCGTACATCGCGGCCAATCCCGACGATCTGAACCGTCCTGTTGTCGAATATCTGTGGTTCACCTACGTGCAGCCCAAGGTGACGGAAAAGGTGACGCCGGCGAAAGTTGAACGGGCGACAAAAGCCTATCAGAAGAAAAAACAGAGCAAATAACTTCGGTTCGCCGTCCGCGATGCGGCAGTATAAGGAGTTGGCTATGAAAACACGGATTCTTGTCACGGCCTTGGCCGTCTGCCTGTTGGGCGCGCCGCTGATTTCCTGCACCAGCATGAGCAAAACCGAACAGGGCGGCCTTTCCGGCGCCGCGCTGGGCGCGGCGGCGGGCGCGGGCATATCGGCCCTGGCCGGCGGAAAGGCCGGGGTCGGCGCTGTTGTCGGCGGCGTGCTGGGCGGCGTGACCGGCGCCATCTACGGGCACAACCAGGGAAAGTAACGACAATTGTTTGAAGCGGCCCGCGGCGGTGTTATGCAAACCCGCCGCAGCGCCGCGAAACCGGATCCGCCGCTCCGGCGGACGAGGCTGTCGGCAACGTCTTCTTTAAAATTCTCCATTGCCGGGCCGGGGGGGGCGCAAACCCCGCGAGGGCGGACGGGCGGGCCGCCCGTCCTTTCCGTTGGGGGGCAGTCGCCCGTGCGGGCCGGCTTCGGAACGTCCGCGGGCGGGTGGCCAGTTCCGCTTTTGTGTCGCCGGATTTGAAAAACGGCGGCAGGATTTGCCTCCGGAATTTTTGCGACCGGCTGGCGCGGGCGTTTTCCATCCGCGGCGGGCGTGAAAAAGCCTTGCGCTCCGCGCGCATGCGCGTCATAAGGAAACGGCTTTGCCACCCGATCCGATGGAGCGAAACGCATGAAAGTACAATTCCTCGGCGCCGCCCAGACAGTCACCGGCTCCTGCTATATGATCGAAGCGAACAACGTGCGTTTTGCCGTGGACTGCGGCATGCACCAGGGCAATGCGGCCATTGAGGACCGCAACGACGATACGGAAACATACCGTGCCGGCGATATTGATTTTTTTCTGGTCACCCACGCCCATATCGACCATTCGGGCCTGCTGCCGCGCATGGTGCAGGAAGGGTTCCGGGGGCCGGTCTATTGTACCGAACCCACCCGCGATCTGCTTGAAATCATGCTGGTCGACAGCGCTCATATTCAGGAAATGGAAGCGGAATGGAAAACCCGCAAGCTCAAACGCCGGGGGGCGAAACCCGTGCCGCCGCTCTATACCCGGGAAGATGCGGCCAAAGTGCTGCCTCTGCTTTCCTCGGTCGGCTACGACGCGAGCTTTGAACCCGCGCCCGGCGTCCGGGTCACGTATCGCAACGCGGGGCATATTCTGGGCGCGGCGTTTCTGGAAATCACGGTCAACGGCGGCGAGTCCGAAACCAGGCTGGTGTTTTCCGGCGACCTGGGCCGTCCGGGCGCGCTGCTGGTGGATGATGCGGACATACCCGCGCTGCGGGCCGATTATCTGTTTTTGGAATCAACCTACGGAGATCGGGACCACAAAAACGAAAACACCAGCCGCGAGGAACTGGCGGAAGCGATCCGCTACAGCCATGCGCACGGCGAAAAGGTAATCATCCCGGCTTTCGCCGTGGAGCGCACGCAGGAAATCCTTTATTCCCTGTTTCTGCTGCACAAGGCGGGAAAACTGCCGCCGGGCCTGCCCGTCTTTGTGGACAGCCCCCTGGCCATCCGGGCCACGGAAATTTTCCGCCGCTATCCGAAATATTTCGACGACGAATTGAAGGCCGTGATTGCGCAAGGCGAGGACCCTTTTGCCCTGCCGGGGCTGCGCTACACCCTGTCCACCCAGGAATCGCAGGCCATCAACTCAACCCCCGGCTGCGCGGTCATCATTTCGGCCAGCGGCATGTGCAATGCGGGCAGGGTCAAGCACCACCTGCGCCACAACCTGTGGCGGCCGGGCGCCAGCATCGTGTTCGTCGGCTATCAGGGCGTGGGCACGCCCGGCCGCAAGATCGTGGACGGGGCGCAGTCCCTGCGCATTCTGGGCGAGGACACGGCGGTCAAAGCCAGGATTTTCACCATCGGCGGTTTTTCCGGCCATGCCGGGCAAAGCCAGATCCTGCGCTGGGTCGGGCAGTTCGCCCGCGCCGACATGACCGTCATCCTGGTGCATGGCGAAGACAAGGCCCAGAAGATTCTGTCCGGCCTGCTGCATGAGCGCTTCAACCTGAAGGTGCTTGTTCCCTCTTATCTGGAGGAGATGACCCTGGCCCCGGGCAAGGAAGTCATGATCCAGGTGGACGCCGCCAAGGCCGCTCCCCGCGTGGACTGGGAAATCCTGGTCAACGACCTGGAGGCGAAAGTCGCCCTGCTGCGCGCCAGGATGCCCAGGCTGCCGCAGCACGAATGGCCGGCCCAGGCGGAACTGCGGGACAAGCTGCTGGAAATCAACAGCGAACTGCTGCGTTTTGTGACGCAGGTGTAGGCCATGCGTATTTTGTCCGGAGAATTCAAGGGGCGGTCCCTGAAAACCACCATCGGCCCCGGCTATCGCCCGGCCATGGGCAAGGTGCGTTCCGCGCTGTTTTCCATGCTCGAAGCCAGGGGCGTGAACTGGCCGGAAACCCGGGTGCTTGATCTGTTCGCCGGCAGCGGCAGCCTGGGGTTTGAAGCTCTCAGCCGGGGAGCGGCCCAGGCCGTTTTTGTGGAGGCCGGGGCCAAAGCCGCGGCCCTGATTGCGGAAAACGCGAACCGCTTCGGCCTGCCGCCCGACCGCTGGCAGGTGCACGCGGTCCAGGCGCGCGTCTTTTTAAGCACGCGGTGCGCCGGGCCTTTTGATCTCATTTTCATTGATCCGCCGTATGAGGGCGGTTTTTTGTCCGCCACCCTCAACGCGGTGCTGCGGGGCGGGTGGCTTGCGCCGGACGGTCTGGTCAATGCCGAAGTGGAACGGCGTCTCGATATCGACGCGGAAAACGGCTTCCCCCCCCTGTGCTGTGAAACCGACAGAACGTACGGACAAACGCGGGTGATTCTATGGTCCCTTTAAACGAGCGCATTGCGGTGTACCCCGGCACCTTCGACCCCCTGACCAACGGGCACGTCAGCCTGACCCGCCGGGCCTGCGAGATTTTCGAAACGGTGATCCTGGCCGTGGCCGGGGATACGGGAAAATCGGAACTGTTCACCGTGGACGAACGCGTGGCCTTGGCCAAAGCCGTATTCAAGGACAGCCCCCAGGTCAAGGTCATGGCGTTTAACGGGCTGACGGTGGAGTTCGCGGCCGCCTGCGGGGCGAAAGTTCTGATCCGGGGGCTGCGGGCCATCTCCGATTTCGACTATGAACTGCAACTGGCGCTGCTCAACCGCAAACTGCGGCATGACGTCCAGACCATGTTTCTGATGACCGATTACCAGTGGTTGTACGTCAGTTCGACCATCGTCAAGGCGGCGGCCCGACTGAACGGCAACGTCAAGGGGCTGGTGCCGGAACCGGTGCGCAAGAGCCTGCTGGAAAAATACGGATACCCCTATGAGCCTCTGGGGGATGACGAACGGGGGGATTAGGGCATTGCGGCTGTGAAAAGGCCGCACCGCTCTGACGGCTGCGGAGCGGACGCCCGCAAGCGGCAGCGCCGCGTGCCTTCAGGACGGTCCGTTGCGGTTTGGCGTTTTCACGATTGGCTCCGTGAGAAATTTCAAAGGCAATTTGCGCAAAGACAGACGGGAGGCATTATGGGCACCATGCCTGCGGAAGCCCGGAATATTCTGGCCGCGGACATCGGCGGCACCCACAGTCGTTTTGCCGTGTTCCGCCTGCGTGTTCTGACCGAAAACGGACGGAAACGCGCGGCGCTCCGTCTGGTGCGCAAAGTCCGGCTGCGCACGCAGCACAGCGGCGGATCGGCGGAGCTTATCCGCGCGCTTGCCGCCACAACCGCCGACGACGGCGCCTACCTGACCCCGGTTTCGCCTGAACCTGTGCCCTTGTCGCTGGCCGTGCTGGCCGTTCCCGGTCCGGCGGCCGGTTCCGACCCGGCCCATGGCCCGAACGACGAAGTCTGCCTGTGCCCCAACATCCCCTGGCCCATGGTGCAGGCGGATATCAGAACGGCCTTGGGGAATGTTCCCGTGCGGCTGATCAATGATTTCGCGGCTCAGGGCTTCGCCTGCGCGGGCGTGCCCGGCGCGCTGGACATCCTCGGCGTGTTGCCGGGCGCGGCGCATGCCGCCCCCGCGGGAGCACCCCTGGCCGTGGTCGGCGCGGGCACGGGGCTGGGCCAGTGCCTGGTGCTGCCCGGAAATCCGCCGAAAGTGCTTGGGTCGGAGGGCGGCCATTCTCTGTTCGCTTTCGCGGGAGAAGAGGAATTCGCTTACGCCGCGTATCTGGCGAAAGCAACGGGCCGGGCGGAAATCATCAAGGACATGGTGCTGTCCGGCGGGGGGCTGGCCCGCCTGTACGCTTTTCATGCCGGCGAGACGCTGGACCCGCACGACGTCCCGGCCAGGGCCGCCGCCCATCCCGTGGTCCTGGAATGGATGGCCCGTTTCTACGCCCGGTCCTGCCGTGATTTCGTGCTGAACGCCATGGCGCTGGGCGGCCTGTTCATCACCGGCGGGCTGGCCGCCCACCTGAACGGCCTGCTCGCGCATCCCGCTTTTGCCGCGACGTTTCGCAACGAACCGGCCATGGGCCACATTCTTGCCGCCGTCCCGGTGCATCATTTCCGCAACCAGGACGCGGGGCTGTGGGGTTCGGCCGTTTTCGCCGCCCTGGCTCTGCATCCGGGCGCGGCTTTGGTTGCGGAGGATTGAGCGGCATTCGCCGGTTCGGAATTGGAATCACCGCCCCAGATGTCTGGCGCAGGCGGCCAGCAGGCCGTCCGTGTCGTCGGGAACCAGATGGAGCAGGCTGTTGTCGCGCCTGAACCAGGTGATCTGGCGCTTGGCGTAATCGCGGGTGTGTTGCAGCCACCGGGCCTTGCAGGTGTCGAGATCCGTTTTTCCGGTCAGGTGCGCGTGCAGTTCGGCGCACCCGATGCCGCTCCAGCCGGGGGCGTCAGGGTCGGGACAGCGTTCCAGGGCGGCCAGGGCCTCCCGCAGTGCCCCGGCTTCGATCATGGCCTCAATCCGGGTTTGCAGGCGCGGGGTCAACTCGCCCAACGACACGTCCAGGCAGATGCCCAGGGCGTCGTAGGCTCCGGCGGGACGGGGCAGATCATGCCAGTAGCCCAGCGGTTTGCCGGTGGCCTCCAGAACCTCCAGGGCGCGGGTGATGCGCTGGCTGTCGTTGGGGTGCAGCTTCGCGGCGGAACGGGGATCGCGATCCCGCAGCACGGCGTGCAGGGCCCGGGGGCCTTCGGCTTTGCAGCGTTCCTGCCAGGCTTTGGACAGGGCTTCCGGCACCGGCGGGATGGCGGCTATGCCCCCCAGCAGCGCGTTCAGATACAGGCCCGTGCCTCCGGTCAGAATCGGGACGCGGCTTGCGGCGTGCGCGGCGGCAATGGCGTCCCGGGCCAGGGCGGCGTATTTTCCGGCGCTCAATTTTTCCGCGCAGCGCAAAAAGCCGTACAGAGCATGGGGAACGCGGTTTTTTTCTTCATCCGCCGGCTGGGCGGTGATGATGGGAAAGTCCGCATAGACCTGGCGGGAATCGGCATTGATGACGGTCCCGCCGACGGCGGACGCGGCAGCCAGGGCCGCGGCGCTTTTGCCCGTGCCCGTGGCCCCGGCGATGACGATCACCGGCAATGGCGTTTGCGCCGCGTTCATTCGATGTTGAGAGTGTCCGCTTTGGGCAGGACCGGATTGGGCAGCATTTCGCCGACCATTCTGGCGGCTGCCGCCCCGGAATTCGAAGCGCCGACCGCCAGGATGCCCCGGCCGAATTCATACAGAAACTGCAGATCGTCCGCGCTGAGGGGCACGGCTCTGCCGTTCTGGTCGGCGCAAAGCGCGGCGCGGATTTCGATATCCCCCGCGCCCACGGCGGCAGTCACCGCCGAGGTCACGGCGCTGACCGAAAGGCGTCTGTCCGCGTTTTCCACCAGGCTGCCGGCATGGATTTTGCCGGTCGCCGTCAACACCGCGGCGCCGTAAGTTTTTTTCCCGTACGGGGCATAGGAGGTGAGCGTGGCGTTTTTGGCGGCCTGCAGCAGGTTGCTGATTTCCTCCGCCGTGGGTTCGGTGACGAACCATTTGCGGTAGATGCGGTTGTATTCGCCGCTTTCAATGACCCGTTTCAGGCCCGTGTTGACCAGCTTCAGAATGTCGCCGCGGTTGCGGTTGACCGCGAAACGCAGTTCCGTGACCCCCAGCGGCGTGCCCAGGGTGGTGATGCCGGTGTAGCCCAGCTTGTTCATGTAATAATAGGCGTTCTGCACCGGGCCGCAGTATCCGACGACCTCGTCGCGGAACAGGGCCTTGATGGGCGATACTTTGTCCTTGAATGTCTTGATGTTGACCCCGCCGAAATTCTCCAGCAGGCGGTGCTGGTACGATCCCTGCTCCACGGATACCGCCTGCCCCCGCAAAAAGGTCGCGTTGGGAAAACGGTTGTATACCTTGGTGAACAGCCGGATGGGCAGGACGAAAGTGGGTTTGTCGGCAAAGGAGTACTGTTTCGCGCGCTGCTCCGTCCTGACCATGCCGGAAGTCACATTGATGGTGCCGGACGAGAGTTCGAGCAGCAGGATATCCCACTGCAGCGGCCGCATTTCCAGATGGGCGCTGTCCTTGAACAGGGCCTGGACCAGCTCCACTTCGAAGCCGACGGCTTTGCCCCCCGGATCCTGAAAGGAAAAGGGCGGAAATTCGCG
The DNA here is from genome assembly GCA_031550605.1 of Desulfovibrionaceae bacterium. Taxonomy (GTDB): domain Bacteria; phylum Desulfobacterota; class Desulfovibrionia; order Desulfovibrionales; family Desulfovibrionaceae; genus FLUQ01. Next base: position 15,449 of record JAVBOK010000008.1, read on the forward strand.
GTCATAGCCGTAGACGACCCGCACCGGTTCCGCGGTCGCCGCGGCTGCCGGGGCGGGGCAGGGCAGGGCCAGGAAGAGGATGGCGGCGATATGGAAAAGCATGCGGCGCATGGGGGTTCACCTCGTCTGCGTATTTCGGTACAGTAGCACATCCGTCTGGCGCGCGCCAGACCCGCTCGACAGGGGGCTTTTATGATCGCGGTTCCGGAATGCAGGGATCTTATCGGCACGCTTGCCGCAATGCTTACCCGCGCGGGGTTTCGCCTGGCCACGGCCGAATCGTGCACCGGCGGGCTGGTCGCGGCCGCCTGCACGGACATGGCGGGCAGCTCCGACTGGTTCAACGGGGGGGTTGTCTCCTACGCCAACGAACTGAAAGCCGCCCTGCTGCGTGTGCCCGAAGAAACCATCGCCCGGCGCGGCGCGGTGAGTGAAGACGTCGTGCGGCACATGGCCGCCAACGTGCTGGAGGTCTGCGGGGCCCAGGCGGGCATCGCGGTTTCCGGGGTGGCCGGCCCGAGCGGGGGCACAAAGGAAAAACCCGTGGGCACGGTCTGGATCGCCTGGTCCTTGCGGAAGGCGGACGGCGCTGTCAGCGTGCGGGCCGCCCGCCACAATTTTTCCGGCGGCAGGGCGGACGTGCGGCGCGCCGCCGTTCTGGCCGCGCTGCGCGGCATGGTTTCTCTGCTGCAGGAAGAGGGGCCTGCTTCTCAATAACCCGGCTTTCTTTGCCGCGTCGTTTTTTTGAGAGGCAGGCCCGTTCGTTTTTCGGCTAATCCTCCGCGCCGTGGTCCGTACTGACCGGCTTGAGGGCGTTTTTTCCCGTATCGCGCGGGGTCTGGGTGAAAATCAGGCAGGTGATCACGCTGATTATCCCGACCCAGGTAAACGAATTGGAGAACACGATCTGCAACTGCTGCGGGGTCGGCGCATTCCCGAAAGCGTCCGTAAAGCCGTCCAGCAACGCCGCGGCCATGGCCACGCCGCAGCTGGCGGAAACCTGCATGGTCACGGACAAGAGGCCGTTGCCCGCGCTGGCGTCGGCATCGTCAAGATCGATCAGGGTCACGGAGTTCATGGCCGTGAACTGCATGGAATTGATGACCCCGAACACGCCCAGCAAAAGCAGCAGCCACACGTAGTGGGTACGGGAGTCAATCAGGGAGAAGGCGGCGATCAGTCCGCCCAGCAGCAGCGTGTTGACCGACAGGAAGCGGCGGAAACCGAAGCGTGCCACCAGCGGATTGATCATGTTCTTGCCCGCGATGCCCGCCACGGCGGACGGGATCATGGTCAGGCCGGCCATGGTCGGCGAAAAGCCCAGGGCAAGCTGCAGAAAAAGCGGCAGCATGAAAGGCATGGCGCCTGATCCGAGGCGGGAGAAAAGGTTGCCGAGAATGCCCACCGCGAAACTGCGGGTGCTGAACAGGCGGGCGCTGAACAGCGGGTGTTCCATATGCGCCGCCCGCACCCAGTAAAAAGCCAGCAGCAGCAGGCCCAGAACGCACAGAATCGTGGATTGGGCCTTGGGCAGGTGCAGTTCCCCCAGCCCCTCCATGGCCAGGGACACCAGGATCATGGCTCCGCTGAACAGAACAAAGCCTTTCCAGTCGAATTTCCAGTGGGCGTCGCTCGCCAGCGCGGGCATATACCGCCAGGTCAGAAACCCTCCGATAATGCCGACGGGCAGATTGATCAGAAAAATCCAGTGCCAACTGGCATACTCCACCAGAAATCCTCCGGTGACCGGGCCCATCAGCGGTCCGATCAGACCGGGGATGGTGATAAAACTGAGCATCTGGACCAACTGGTGCCTGGGGTACGCGCGAATGACCGCCAGCCGCCCCACGGGCACCATCAGCGCGCCGCCGACGCCCTGCAGAATGCGGGAAAGCACGAGAAACTCCAGCCGGGGGGAAAGGGCGCACAGCAGCGAACCCAGGGTGAACAAAAATATGGCCCCGATGAAGACGCGCCGGATGCCGAAATGGTCCGCCATCCAGCCCGAGGCCGGAATCAGCAGGGCGCAGGTCAGCATATAGGCGATGACCACCGACTGCATGCGCAGGGGGTCGACCCGCAAATCGACGGCCATGGCCGGCAGGGCCGTATTCAAAATGGTGCCGTCCAGCATCTGCATGAAAAAGGCGACAGCCACCAGCCAGGGCAGGACACGAGCGCTTTGCGGCGAAAGTGAATCCGATGTGAAGGTCATATCCGCATTACCATCCTTATCCTGAAAACATATACGCGGGATGCGTATTGTCCAGGGCAGTCCATGCAAGAAATGCCGGTCAGGATTCGCGCGCAAACCCTTGCCGCGAAATTGCCGCAGGCGGGTTTTGCCCAACGGGCCGGCGCCGGAGCGGGCGTGCCTTGGCAAACCCCGGACTTGCGGGGTTTGCCGTCAACCTGCGAGGCGGGCTTTGCCTCCGCTGCCCGCTTCGTCGCAATGCCAAGCTTCGGAAAGGGTAGCACAGCCGTGCGGTAAAGACCACAGACTTTACAAAACGCACGGTTTGGCTCTATGTAGACTTCTTTCGAAAACCGAGGAAAAACCGGCCGCCGGCAATGTTGGTTCCCCTTGGCGCGTGTTGCCGTGCCGCCTGCGCGGTCCCGGCAGAGGCCTCCGGCCGGGGGGAACCACGTGTATCCGTTTTACCGAGGAACAGTTATGACCAGACATTTTACCAGCATTCGCGAACTTGGCCGGGAAACCGCCCATCAGCTTCTGCTGCGCGCCAAACAGATGAAGGATACCCGGTTCCGCGGCACGCAGCTTGCGGGCAAGACCGTGGTCATGCTTTTTGAAAAGGCGTCCACCCGCACCCGGCTTTCTTTTGAGGTGGCCATCCGCCAGTTGGGCGGAACGACCATTTTCATGACCCCTGCGGAAAGCCAGCTGGGCCGGTCCGAACCGCTTTCCGATACGGCCAGGGTCATTTCCCGCTATAACGACGGGATGGTGGTGCGCACTTTCGGCCAGGAAAAAATAGACGCCCTGATCAAATACGGTTCCGTGCCGGTGATCAATGCCCTGACCGATCAGGGGCACCCCTGCCAGGTTATGGGCGACGTGCTGACCATTTACGAGCGCACGCCCGATTTTTCCAGGCTGCGCGTGGCCTGGGTGGGCGACGGCAACAACGTGGCCAACTCATGGATAGAAGCGGCCATGCATTTTCCCTTTGTTCTGGCCATCGCGTCTCCCGCCGGATATGAACCCGACAGGGCGCTGCTGGACCGGGCCGTCAAGGCCGGCGCGAAAATCGAACTGAGCGGCGACCCGAAAAAAGCGGTGGCCGGCGCGCAGTACGTCAATACGGACGTCTGGGCTTCCATGGGCCAGGAACAGGAGCAGGTCCTGCGCGAAGAGGTCTTTCGCGGCTATTGCGTGGATGCGGCCCTGATGGCACTTGCCGCGCCGGATGCGAAGTTCATGCATTGCCTGCCCGCGCACAGGGATGAGGAAGTGACGGAAGAGGTGCTGGAAGGCGCGTGCTCCATCATCTTTGACCAGGCCGAAAACCGGTTGCACATGCAGAAGGCGATCCTGGAATGGGTTTTTTCCGCCTGAAGGGATTTTCGTTTCGCAAAGGCTCCGGCGGGTCATGCGGCGCGGCGAAACGGCCGCCCGCGGGCGGCCGGCGCGTTTTCAGGATACAACGCCCCGGCTGTGCCCGCATCCGGAAAAATTGACGCCACCTGCTCTGTACCGTGGCGGAACCGTGCAATCTGAAAGATATTCGAGAGATCTTTCTAAAGGACGACGACATGAGCAAGGCCGTGAAAAAAGTGGTGCTCGCCTATTCCGGCGGGCTTGACACCTCGGTCATCCTCAAGTGGCTGATTGAACATTACCAGGGCGAAGTGATCACCCTGACCTGCGACCTCGGCCAGGAGGAAGACCTCGCGGGCGTCGATGCGAAAGCGCTCAAAACCGGCGCGGTGAAGGCCTACGTCGAAGACCTGCGTGAAGAGTTCGCCCGTGACTACGTATTCCCCATGCTTCGGGCCGCCGCCGTTTACGAGGGCCGGTACCTCCTCGGCACCTCCGTCGCCCGCCCGCTCATTGCCAAACGGATGGTGGAAATCGCCCGCATCGAAGGCGCCGACGCCGTGGCCCATGGCGCGACCGGCAAGGGCAACGACCAGGTGCGGTTCGAACTTTCGGTTCTTTCTCTCGCTCCGGATATCCGGACCATCGCGCCCTGGCGCGAGTGGGAGTTCAAGTCGCGCACGGATCTCACCAACTTTGCGGAAAAACACGGCATTCCCCTGCCTACCGGGGCCAAGCACTACAGCATGGACCGCAACATGGTGCATCTGAGCTACGAGAGCGGCGAGCTGGAGGACCCGTGGAACGAGGCGGAAGCCGGCAGCTTTACGCTGTGCGCCGATCCCGTGAAAGCGCCGGACGAACCGGAATACGTGACCCTTGACTATGAAAAGGGCAACCCCGTGGCGCTCAACGGCAAAAGGCTGTCCCCGGCCCGGCTTATCCTGGAACTCAACAAGATCGCCGGAAAGCACGGCGTGGGCCGTATCGACATCGTCGAGAACCGCTTTGTGGGCATGAAGGCCCGTGGCGTGTACGACGCCCCGGCGGTTACCGTTCTTCATATCGCGCACCGCGACCTGGAAGGCATCTGCCTTGACCGGGAAGTCATGCACCTGCGCGATTCCCTCGTTCAGCGCTACGCTTCCTGCGTGTACAACGGGTTCTGGTTCGCGCCCGAGCGCGACTGCCTGCAGGTTTTCATGGACAAGACCCAGGAAAACGTCACGGGAACCGTGCGCGTGAAACTTTACAAAGGGCACGCTTTGGCCGTCGGCAGAAAGTCCCCGAGTTCCCTGTTCCGGGTCGACCTCGCCACCTTCGAGCGCGACGATGTCTACAACCAGGCCGAAGCCGCCGGATTCATCCACCTCAACGGCTGGCGCATCCAGGGCTATGCCAGGAACAAGATTTAGCGTATGCGGCCGCAGGCACAAGGGTCTGCTTGGGAATTTCACCTGCCGGCCCGCGGCGATGCGTCCATCAACTGCTCCACATGAAACTGTGTAAGGAAAACGGAATGACCCAACGGAAAATTATCATCATTGGCGCGGCCGGGCGGGATTTTCACAACTTCAACACTGTCTACCGGGACAACCCCGCCTGCAAGGTGGTCGCTTTCACCGCGGCGCAAATTCCGGACATCGCGGGCCGCAAATACCCGGCTTCGCTCGCCGGCAAGCTGTATCCCGAAGGAATTCCCGTCTACGCGCAGGATGACCTGGAGCGGCTGATCAAAGATCTCGACGCCGATGAATGCGTTTTTTCCTACAGCGATGTTCCCTACTCGCTGGTGATGGGCATCGGCGCCCGGGTAAACGCCGCCGGCGCGGATTTCACCCTGCTGGGGCATAAAGGCACCATGCTTGCCAGCACCAAGCCCGTGATCGCCGTGGGAGCGATACGCACGGGCTGCGGCAAAAGCCAGACTTCGCGCCGCATCGCGGAGATATTGATGGCCAGCGGCCTGAAAGTGATTGCCGTCCGCCATCCCATGCCCTACGGCGACCTTGAGGCGCAGAAGGTGCAGCGTTTCGCCTCCATTGAGGACCTGACCCGGCACCAGTGCACCATCGAAGAAATGGAAGAGTATGAGCCCCACATCGCGCGCGGAAACGTCATTTACGCCGGCGTCGATTACGAGGCCATTCTGCGCGCGGCGGAAAAAGATCCCAACGGCTGCGACGTGATCCTGTGGGACGGCGGAAACAATGATTTCCCGTTCTACCGCCCCGACATGATGGTTACGGTGGTGGACCCGCACCGGCCGGGCCACGAACTATCCTATTATCCGGGCGAAGTGACCCTGCGCCTGGCGGACGTGGTGGTGATCAACAAGATCGACAGCGCGGACTTTGACAATATCCAGCAGGTCAGGGCGAATATCGGGCGGGTGAATCCCCGTGCCGTGGTTGTGGATGCCGCTTCCACCATCCACGTGGACAAGCCCGAAATTATCCGCGGCAAGCGGGTTCTGGTCATAGAGGACGGCCCGACCCTCACGCACGGCGAAATGAAGATCGGCGCCGGCATCGTCGCGGCCCGCCGTTTCGGCGCGGCGGAAATCATCGACCCCAGACCGTACGCCGTGGGCAAGCTGGCCGAAACGTACCGCATTTACCCCGATATCGGCAGACTGCTTCCGGCCATGGGCTACGGCGAGCAGCAGATGAGCGATCTGGCCGCCACCATCGAGCGCGCCGATTGCGATTCGGTGATCATCGCCACGCCCATCGATCTGGAGCGGGTCATCCGGATCAACAAGCCGAGCACGCGGGTGGAGTATAGCCTGCAGGAAATCGGCCGTCCGGATATGAATGATGCCCTGGCGGGTTTTATCAAGAAAATTACGAAATAACCGGAACAGTTTGCCATTGTTTCCTGCAACGGGCCGGCCTCGCGCATTGCGTTGCCGGCCCGTCGCGGACCGGAGCGTTCTCCTACTGGAAAGCTCCGGCGGATACGCGGCGTTGCGGGGCGTCCGCCCGCAAGCGGACAGCGCGGCGTGAGGACACACGGGTTCAACGGCGGATTGCTCCATGGCCGGCGCCGGGAAAGCGGCGCCGGGGCAGGGTGAGGGTCGTGGTATGGGCAAGCAGCAGACCTGGGGCGGGCGGTTTTCGTCGGGACCCGAAGAGTTGGTTCAGAAATATACGGAGTCCGTTTCGTATGACCGGGTCATGTATGCCCAGGATATTGCGGGGTCGCAAGCGCATGCGCGGATGCTGGCGAAACGGGGCGTTCTGACCGCCGGGGAAGCGGAATTGCTGGTCAGGGGATTGGACGCGGTCAGGGGCGAAATCGAGCGCGGCGAGTTTGTATGGCGTCAGGAACTGGAAGACGTGCATATGAACATCGAAAGCCGGTTGACCGAGATTGTCGGGGATGTGGGCAAAAAACTGCACACCGGCAGAAGCAGGAACGACCAGGTTGCCCTGGATTTTCGCCTGTTCGTTTCCGACCGCACCCGCGCCTGGAGCGCGGAATTGCGGGAAGTCGTCGCCGCGCTGCTTGAACAGGCCGAGAAACACCAGGATGTCCTGCTGCCCGGGTGCACCCATATGCAGCCCGCCCAGCCGGTGAGCCTTGCCCAGCATCTTCTGGCCTACGCGGCCATGCTGCAACGCGACTGCGCGAGGCTGAAGGACGCGGACAGGCGCATTCGCGTCTGCCCGCTCGGCGCGGCGGCCCTTGCCGGAACGACGTATGGTCTTGATCCGGCCTGCGTCGCGGAGGAACTGGGCATGTTCGGCATTTTTCAGAACAGCATGGATGCGGTTTCGGACCGGGATTTCGCGGCCGAGGCGCTTTTTTGCGGCGCGCTGATCATGGCCCATCTCTCCCGGCTGTGCGAGGATCTCATCATTTGGGCCAATCCGGCTTTTGGCTTTGTGGCTCTGCCCGACGGCTACGCCACGGGCTCGAGCATCATGCCCCAGAAAAAGAATCCCGACGTGGCGGAACTGATGCGCGGAAAAACCGGCAGGGCCTACGGCGCCCTGTTCGGACTGCTGACGACCGTCAAGGGTCTGCCCATGGCCTACAACCGGGACTTGCAGGAGGACAAGGAGCCGTTCATCGACCAGGACAGGACCGTGAGCATGTCCCTCGCGGCCATGGCCGGGATGATGCGTGCGTTGGCCTTCAACCGGGAGAGGATGAACGCGGCTCTGGCGCGCGGGTTTCTGAACGCCACGGAGCTGGCGGATTACCTTGTGGGCAGGGGCATTCCGTTCCGCGAAGCGCACCACCTGACCGGCGCGGCCGTCGCCCTGGCCGAGAAGCAGGGCAAGGGCCTGGAAGACCTGGACCTTGCCGCGCTGCGGGAAATCAGCGCGGTCATCGATGAGGGCGTGTTCGCCGCGCTGGATATGAAAAACGCCGTGGCCCGCCGCCGCACGCCCGGCGGCACGGGGCCGGAGCCAGTGGCCGCGCAGATCGGGGCCGTCAAGGCCTGGCTGGCCGTACCGTAAGGGGCCGGGGAAAACGCCTCCGTTTTTTTCGGGCGGGCGCGCGCGCCGCAGGGGAAGGCGGAATTCCGGCCCGGTTGCGCGGTTCCCGCCTATTCGGGCGCATCCAGAGGAAAGAATATCTGGGTGCCCTGGTACCGGAACGCGTTGACGGCGGACTGCCCCGCCGGGCTGATCAGCCAGTCCGCAAAGGCCCGGGCGTTTTCGACGTTGGTTTCGGGGCAGCGCCGGCGGGAGACGATGACGATATTATACTGTTTGAGCAGCATGGGGACCCGGGGGATGACGATTTCCAGCGGAACCCTGTCTTTGTCCGGAAAAGAGTCCAGATAGCGTTTCCAGGCCCAGGCGTCGGTAAGTGCGTATGCGTTTTTGGCCGCCGCCAGGGGCAGCAGGGTATACGGCTCGGTGGAACCGGTAATATACCACGGTTCCAGGGATACTTCCGGCATTTTGAGCACGTTCCAGACATAGTCTTCCGCGGATCTGTTGCCGGTTCCGTCGCGGCTGGATGCGAACGGCGTTTTGGTGGCCGCGATATAGCGCATGGCCTCAAGCAGGGTCCGGCGGGGCACCTTGGCCGGGTTGCCCCGGGGGCCGACCAGCACGAAATGGGTGAACAGGGCGGTAAGCCACTGTTCGCCGTATCCCTTCTGCATGAAGGCAAATTCCACTTCGGGAATGTCGCTGAAAAATGCGTCCAGCGTGCATTCAACGCCCGCGGTCATCAGGGTGCGGGCCGGTTCGACCAGGCAGTGCATTTTGGTCCCTGTTTCGCGATGATAGGTCTGCGCCAGATGGTCTATAAGGCCGGATTCGCCCATGGCGGCGGTCGCGCCCAGGGTCAGGCCGCGAGCCGCGCCCGGCGCGGCCGGAAATGCGAGCGCCAGCAGCGCCAGCAGAAGCGTGGCCGCCCGGGATGCGCGCGCCGGCCTCATGCCATTCCTCCGTTTCGTTTTTTCGCGGTCCAGCGGGCCAGGGTTCCGTACAGGGCGTCCGCAACAATGGGTTTGGCGATGTAATCGTTCATGCCCGCCTCGAAGCAGTTTTTTCCCTCGTCGGACAGCGAATGGGCCGTCATCGCAATGATGGGAAGCGTTGCGAACCGTGGGTCGGAACGGATAATCCGCGTGGCCTCGTACCCGTCCAGCACCGGCATTTGCAGATCCATCAGCACCAGATCGTAGGCAATGCCGGCGGAAGCCCGGCGGTAAAGCATATCCACGGCGGCCCGTCCGGTGCCCGCGCAATCGATTTTCGCCCCGACGGCGGAGAGCATCTCGGAAGCGATCTGCCGATTGATCGGGTTGTCTTCGGCCAGCAGCAGGCGCACGCCCGTGAGGAACGGGCCGTCGGGCAGGCCCGGGACGAATTTCCCCTCGGGGCCGGGCAGGGACGCGCCGGGCATCGCATCCCGGATCATGCTGCACAAGAGCGCTGCGTTGAGGGGTTTGTACAGGAATCCGTCAATGGAATCTATCGCGGACGTGCGCAGCATCTCCGCCCGGTCCAATCCGGTCACCATGATGATGCAGGGTGTGGGCCTGATGTCCGGGGATCCCTTGATCAGGGCGGCTGTCTGCAGGCCGTTGGCGTTGTGCAGGTGCCAGTCCATGAGCACAAGGTTGACGGATTCCTCGCCGCCGCTTTTCGCGCGCAGGAAAGCCACGGCGCTTTCTCCGTCCGGAACCTCGGACGAAGGGATGAAACAGTCGCGCAGTATGTCACGCATGACGGCCCGGCTGGTGGAATCGTCGTCCACGATCAGGGCGCGAATCCCGTCCAGCTGCTCCTGCCTGCCGGTCAGCAGCGCGTCTTCCGCGCGCGGGACAAAGGGGATGCGGCAACTGATGCGGCTGCCGTGGGGCAGGGCGTCGCAGGCGATCTCGCCGTGCATCATCCGGGTCAGGCTGCCGACCAGGGAAAAAACCAGTTCCGCGCTGTCCGCGGAACGGGTGCCCGTTTCGGCGGATTGGCCCAGGGCGTCCATTTGTTCGCGGGTAAGGGGGCTGCCCGTGTACTCCACGGTAAAGCGCAGCGCGACGGTGTTGTTGCCGGGCGAATCCGGGGTCGCCCGCAGGCGGACCGGGCTTTTGCTCGCCATTTTTATGGCTCCGGACAACAGATTGAGCAGAATCTGATCCAGCCGGAACGAATCGCCCATCAGCATGATCGGGGTGCTTTTTTCCACGGTGCAATGGCAGATCAGGCCTTTTTCCGCAGCCAGGGGGCGGATACGCTGCTCAATATCCGCGAAAATCTGCGAAAGGTCGAACGGCGCCGCCTCGATCTGCATTTTTCCCGCTTCAATTTTCGAAAAATCCAGAATGCTGTTGACGACCTGCAGCAAAGAGTTGCCCGCGGAGTGGATGATGCGCAGATAGTTCTGCTGCTTGGGGGTCAGGTCGGTTTTCATTGTCAGATAGGCCATGCCGATGATGGCGTTCATGGGCGTGCGTATCTCATGGCTCATGTTGGCCAAAAACTCGCTTTTGGCGTTGCTGGCCGCGTCGGCGATCCGTTTCGCCTCGATCAGTTCCGCGTTGCTTCTGGCCAGGTCGACTGCCATTTCATTGAAAGTCCGGGCCAGGGAGCCGAAATCGCCGGCATCGTCGGCAACGGCGGCGCGGGCCGCATCGTCGCCCGCCGCCAGGCGGTTCGCCGCGCTCATGATGGCGCGCACGGGGCAGAGCAGTCCGATCCGCGTCAGCAGCGCCGCGATGCCGAACGCCAGCAGCGCCGCGATGCCCAGATAGACAAGATTGCGGCGCAGCATTTTCCAGGACTCGGCATACGCGAGATCGTGCGGCATGAAGAGCAGCACCGTGATGTACGGCTGCGTGTGCGGATCAAGACGCAGGCGCGTATAGACCCACAGGGTCTCCGCATCGCCGGTTCCGTCGGTGTATATGCCGGAATCGCCGGATTGCGCGTCCAGTTTGGCGGCCTGTTCGTCCGGCAGGAACATGCAGGGGGTAAACGACGGATCGGGCGGATACGCGTACGCCAGCGCATGCAGGCGGTCCAGGATATAGGCCGTCGCGCCGGGAACGGGCGATTCGGCGAAAAAATCCGTCCGCCGGCGGTCAAGTCGGATATGGGCAAGAAGAACGGCCGGCACCGTGCCGTCGTCGCGCAGCACGGGCAACGCGCAGTGAAAGCCCGGCTGCCCGCCCAGACGGGCGATGGTGAACCGGCTGACGTTGAATTTTTTTTCCCGCGCGGTCTGTTTCACGAAGCGGAATTCCTGAATGGAAAGGGGAAAAGGCGTTGGATCGGAAGAAGCCAGAATGGCGCCGGTGTTGGCGATCAGTTCCAGCCGGATGTAACTGGGGGTGGATTCGACGATGGCTTTCAGCGACCGGCCCAGGGCCGGATTGAGATCGCGCGCCTCATGCAGTTGCGACAGGGCGGTCAGCAGGATGGAGGCGTTTCCCACAATCAGGCTCTGTTCCGCCGCGATGGATTGCACGACTTCCTGCAGCAGGCGCTCGGCGTGTTTGCCCGCCCTGGTGCTGCCCGTGACGCCGGAATGCAGAATAATTCCGAGCGCCGGCAACAGCGCCAGCAGTACGACGCTGATGGCGGTGCGGTACAAAGAGCCGAAAAAAAATCTGTTCACAGTGGCCGTCGTGATACCGTCAATGGTTCAGGGTGCATATCGCTCCATAGAAGAGTGTACAGCATGCCGCCTTTGCTGTCCACGCGGCAGAAGGTTTTATGGAGGTCGAATCCGGCCCGTCTCCGCATCGAATGCATCCCGCGCGGCGGCCGTGCCGGCAGGCGCGCACGGCAAGGTCCGGCGGGGCCTTCCCCGCGCGGCGGTGCCGGCGGCCGCGGTCATCTCCCCCCGCCGAAGGCGCCGTCGTCAACGATCCAGTGGATCCGGCCATGGGGGGGGCGGATCATGTGCACGGGCAGTTCCGGCTGTTCCGGGGGGCAAAGGGCACGGCGCAGAATTTCGCGTTTCGACGGGCCGGTGACCAGAAAAAGGCAGGCTCTGGCCGCGTTCAGGACCGGCAAGGTCAGGGTCAGGCGGGGCGTCCTGCCCGCCGGGCGTTGGGCGACAACCAGGCTGTCCCTTGCCGCAAGACCCGGTTCGCCGGGGAACAGCGAAGCCACATGGCCGTCATCGCCCAAACCCAGCAGTATGGCGTCGAAAACCGGCACGGCCCCGGGCCGGCAGGCGAAAGCTTCGCGCAGGGCGCGTTCATACGCCGCCGCGGCAGTTTCAGGAGTTTCCGGCCATCCGGGCAGCGACAGGGCCGGGTGCAGCACGGCGGCGGCGCGGTCCAGGGGCAGCCCCGCCCGCAACGCCTCACCGTAATTGCTTTCCGGGTGGGATACAGGCACGCAGCGTTCATCGACCCAGGCCACAAGGGTCTGCTCCCAGGGCATGCGCATTGCGTGGCCGGGGTCGGCCAGCAGGCGGAACATGCCCGTCGGCGTCCTGCCGCCCGACAGGGCCAGGCAGAACCGCCTTCCGGCGTTTGCCGCATCGCGGGCCAGTGAACGGATTTGCCCGGCGGCGGCGGCCGCCGCCGCGTCAGGGGACGGCGCGCGGGTCAGGGTGACGGGGGGAACGCTCATGGGCTGCCGTTCTTTCCTGCCCGCAACGGCCGGATGAATCCGGTACGATCGGCCGTGAAGGGATGCGGACTTTTTTTTGCCCATCCCGATTGCAACGGCCGTGCGGCATTGTTTTTCTCAATAACTGCAAAATACCGCGGATTTTTTTTGTTGTGGGGATGCGAAAGCGCCGCTGTGTCCGTCACTGATTTTTCCATTTGCATCCTACGAAAACTATAGAGAATGGCATGGTCAGCGTATGTCGAAAGTCATACATGTAAAAAACATGATACCTTGCAGCGTAGTGCGTGTATATGGGATTTTTTGCAAAAAATAAAGCGAAATTTCACCTCTCGGGGAAAAATTGCGCTTTCCGGCGGCGCGGCCGGCCTTTCGGGGTTTGACCCGGGCGAGCGGCTGCGGTACATCAAATGCAAATAACGGAGGTCCCATGGATCATGTTTTCGTCTACGGCGATTCGCTGACCTGGGGCATCATTCCCGGCACGAGGGAGCGCTTTCCCTTTGCGAAACGCTGGCCCGGCATTCTGGAAAACGCGCTTCGGGTTTCGGGCCGCGCGGTGCGGATCACCGAAGATTGCCTGAACGGCAGGCGCACCGTATGGGATGATCCTTTCAAACCGGGGCGCAACGGCCTTGACGGCCTGTCCCAGCGCATGGAAATCCACTCTCCGCTGGCCCTGGTCATTCTCATGCTGGGCAGGAACGATTTCCAGAGCATGCACCAGAATACCGCCTGGCTTTCCGCCCAGGGGGTCGCGGCCCTGATCCACGCCATCCGCGCGGCTCCCCTTGAGCCCGGCATGCCCGTACCCGAAATCCTGGTGGTCGCGCCTCCGCGCGTGAACAATCCCCGCGGGGCCATAGCGGGCAAGTTCGAGGGGGCCGGGGCGAAGGACGCCGGCCTGCGCGAGGCGTACGAAGCCATGAGCCGCGCCGTGGGCTGCCTTTTTTTCGCCGCCGAGGATGCGGCGGGTTCCAGCATTGTCGACGGCGTGCATTTTGACGAGGACCAGCATGCGGCCCTTGGCGCTGCTCTCGTTCCCGTTGTGGCGGGCATCCTTGGCGCCCGCGCATCCGATTCTTGACGCGCCGTGACGACAGGCGTAAACTGCATAAAAAGCTGGGGGAGCCGGCGGCCATGGCGTCGGCTGAGAGTGGATCATCCTGACCCCTTGAACCTGACGCAGGTAATACTGACGTAGGAAAGCTCACAGCCTCCCTGTGCTTGCACCGCGTTCTACGTTCCGGCCTGCCGTCACGGCGGGCTTTTTGTTTTTCAGAACATTGTTCGCTCCGCGTTTGCGCGCGTATGGTATGGAAAAATTGCAAGGCACCAGGGAGACGACGGATGCACACAGAAAACAACGCGATGCTGACGGTGAACGGCGCCCCGTATCCGTACGCCGCCGGCACGACGGCGGCGGCTCTGCTGCAGGCTGTACACACGGGACCCGGCGTGGTGGTGATGGAAGTGAACGGCGAAATTGTCCCCCGCGAACGGTTCGCCGAAACGTTTCTGCATGCCGGGGACCGCATTGAAATAGTCCATTTCGTGGGCGGAGGATAAAGGAGAAAGCTCATGGGCAAGACCGAAGATGACGCGCTGCTGCTTGGCGGCAAGGCTCTGCGCAGCCGCCTGTTTATCGGCACCGGAAAATACGGGGCCGATTCGTTGATTCCCGCCGTGGCCGAGGCGTCAGGGGCGGAAGTGATCACCGTGGCCCTGCGCCGGGTGGACCTGGGCAACCCCGGGGGCAACGTGATGGCCCATATCCCGCCCCGCATGCAGCTTCTGCCCAACACTTCCGGCGCGCGCAATGCCGACGAAGCCGTGCGCATCGCCCGGCTGGCCCGGGCCGCCGGTTGCGGCGACTGGATCAAGATCGAGGTGATCAGCGATTCGCGCTACCTGCTGCCTGACGGCTATGAAACGGCGCGGGCCACGGAAATTCTGGCCAGGGAAGGTTTTGTGGTCCTGCCGTACATGAACGCCGACCTCTATGTGGCCCGCAGCCTGGTTGACGCGGGCGCGGCCGCGGTCATGCCGCTGGGCGCCCCCATAGGCAGCAACCGGGGGCTGGCCACCAGGGAAATGGTCGGCATTCTGATCGCTGAAATACGGCTGCCCGTCATCGTGGACGCGGGCATAGGCCGCCCCTCGCAGGCCTGCGAAGCCATGGAGATGGGCGCGGCGGCCTGTCTGGTCAACACGGCCATCGCCACGGCCGGGGATCCGGTGCTGATGGCCCGCGCCTTCGGCGAAGCCGTCAACGCCGGGCGCCGGGCGCATCTGGCGGGTCCGGGCCGCGCGCTGGAAGCGGGCGCGGCCGCTTCTTCGCCGGAAGAAGGGCAGTTAACCGGCTTTCTTGCCCGCCAGGCATAAAGGATGTGACGATGAGCACCATGCCTTATACGCCGCTGGCGGATGGTTTTTTCCCCCGCCTTGCGGCGCTTGCGGCCGAAAGTCCCTGGGCGGCCGCGTACGGCGAAGCCGACGTGCGCGCCGCCCTGGCTGCCCCCCGGCTGACGGAAAAGGATTTTCTGGCCTTGCTGTCGCCGGCGGCCGAGCCGTTTCTGGAGCAGACGGCCCGCCGGGCTCACGACGAAACCCTGCGCCATTTCGGCCGCGCCGTGCAGCTCTTCACGCCGCTCTATCTTGCCAATTTCTGCACCAACCGTTGCGTCTACTGCGGTTTTAACGCCAGGCGGGACATTCCTCGCAGGATGCTGTCCCTGGAGCAGGTGGAGGAAGAGGCCAAAGCCATCGCCGCCAGCGGGCTGCGCCGCATCCTGGCCCTGACCGGGGATGCCCCGGCCAGGACGGGGGCGCGGTATCTTGCCGACTGCGTGGCGGTTCTGGCCAGGCATTTTCCTTCCGTGGGCATCGAAGTGCCGTCCATGACCGTCGAAGAGTACGCCCTTGTCGTGTCCGCCGGCGCGGACAGCATGACCATGTTTCAGGAAACCTACAACGAATCCCTGTACGCCGCGCTGCATCCGGCCGGCCCCAAGCGGGATTTCGTCTTCCGCCTGGATGCTCCGCAGCGGGCGGCCATGGGCGGCATGCGCTCCGTGAACCTGGGGCCGCTGCTGGGGCTGGACGACTGGCGGCGGGACATATTCTGCGCCGGGGCGCATGCGGCGTTTCTGCAGCGGAGCCGGCCGGATCTGGAAGTCAGCATGTCCTTCCCCCGCATGCGGCCGTGCGGGGCCCCGCCTAGCAGCAAAGAAGAGCGCGAATTCAGGCCGCTGGACGTTTCCGACAGACATTTCGTTCAGGCCTTGACGGCGTTCCGCTGCTTTATGCCCCAGGCCGGGATCACGCTGTCCACCAGAGAGCCCGCCTGGCTGCGGGACAAACTGATCCCGCTGGGAGTGACGCGTGTTTCCGCCGGGGTTTCCACGTTCGTGGGCGGCCATACGAAAGAGCGGAAGCAGGAGGACGAACCGCAGTTTGCCATTTCCGATCCCCGTTCCGTCGCTGTGGTGGCCGCGGCGCTGGAAGGCATGGGGTACCAGCCGGTGTTCACCGACTGGTTGTTGTGCGGCGACGCGACGGCATCGCCGGCGCCGGGAATCGAAACCGCCCCGGCCGGCCCTTTCACGGAACGGGCCGTTTCCGGGCGGGGGGCGCGGCCGTGAACGCGTCCGCCGGCCCGGCTGTTGTTCCGCCGGCGGCGGACCCGCCTGGCGAGGAATGCCCCGGGACCCTGGCGGCGGGGCTGGCCCGGTATTTTTCACCGGTCCAGCTGGAAAAGCTGGGCCGCGTGCGCATCGGCGTCATCGGCGCCGGCGGGCTTGGCTCCAACGTGGCCATGATGCTGGCGCGCAGTGGCGTCCGTTGCCTGACACTTGCGGATCACGACCGGGTGGAGGCCTCCAATCTGAACCGGCAGGCCTATTTTCCGACGGATGTGGGCCATCCCAAGGTGGACGCTCTGGCGCGCTACCTGCGCGTTCTTGAGCCGGCCATGGATCTGCGCCTGCATCGGGAACGGGTCACGCCGGAAAACGCGGCCGCGTTGTTTCAAGGGTGCGGCGCGGTGGTGGAAGCGGTGGACGACGCCGGGACAAAAGCCATGCTGTACGCCTTGTTCGCCCGTTCCGGCTGTTTTTATGTGACGGCTTCCGGCATGGGGGGGCTGGGCTGTGATCCGGAAAACACCATGCGCGTCCGGTCGCCGCGGCCGAACGTGGTCTGCGTCGGCGATTTTTCCAGCCAGGTGGATGCCGCGCATCCGCCCTGCGCGCCCGGAGTGATCCAGGCGGCGGCCCTGCAGGCCGGGGCGGTGCTGGCTTTTATCCTGAAATAAGCGTATCGGCGAGGGTGCGGCAAAAAAGAGGAAAAACCATGAGAAATGCATTCCCCGATACGGATATCTACGCCATAACAGACAGCAGTCTTTCCCTGGGGCGGCCGGTGGAAGAGGTCGTCGCCGCCCTGCTCGCGGCGGACGTGCGCATCATCCAGTACCGTGAAAAACGGAAAAAAGCCGGAGAGATGCTGCGCGAATGCCGGGCGCTGCGCGACATGACGCGCAGGGCCGGGGCCTTTTTCATCGTTAACGACCATGTGGACATCGCCATGCTGGTTGCGGCTGACGGCGTGCATGTGGGGCAGGAGGATCTGCCCCTTGCGGATGTGCGGCGTCTGGTCGGCGAAAGGATGCTGATCGGTCTGTCCACCCATGCGCCGGAACAGGTTGCCGCCGCCGTGGCCGCCGGCGCGGACTACATCGGGGCGGGGCCGATTTTCGCCACAAAAACCAAGGATGACGTCTGCGATCCGGTGGGGCTGGAATACCTTGAGCATGTGGTGGCCAACTGTCCCATCCCCTTCGCGGCTATCGGCGGCATCAAGCGGCAGAACATCGGCGATCTGGCGCGCCGGGGCGCGCGCTGCTGCTGCCTGGTGTCGGAACTGGTGAGCGCGCCGGATATCGTATCGCGCGTGGCGGAAGTGCGCGCGGCCATGCACGCGGCCGAACGCGGCAAATAAGACAAAAGGACATCTCATGGCAGACAAGCCGGCCGTCATCATGACCGTCGCCGGATCCGACTCCGGCGGCGGGGCGGGCATTCAGGCGGACCTGAAAACTTTCACCGTTCTGGGCTGTTTCGGCATTTCGGCCATCACCGCGCTGACGGCGCAGAATGGGGAAGGGGTGCGGGGCATCCATGCGCCCGACCCTGACTTTGTGACGCTGCAACTGCAGACGCTGCGGGATGGTTTTCCTGTCGCCGCGGCCAAGACGGGCATGCTTTTTTCCGCGCCGATCATCAAGGCTGTGGCCGAGGCCTTGCGCCGCAGGAATTTTCCGCTGGTGGTCGACCCGGTGGCGGTCAGCCAGTCCGGGCACGCCCTGCTGCGCGATGACGCGTTCGCCGCGCTGCGGGAACGGATGCTTCCCCTGGCTGATCTGCTGACCCCCAACCGTCCGGAAGCGGAAGCGTTGACCGGGCACAGCCTGCGCACCGCCGCTGACGTGGCGGTTGCCGGCAAACGGCTGATCGCCATGGGCGCGAAAGCGGTCCTGATCAAGGGCGGGCATTTTACCGCGGAAGAAGCGCGGGACCATGACGGGATGACGGACTGGCTCTGCCTGCCGCAGGCCGACCCATTGCCCTTGCGCCATCCCCGGATAGGCACGGCCAATAACCACGGCACGGGATGCACGCTGTCCGCCGCCATTGCGGCATTTCTGGGACAGGGGCAGACCCTGCGGGACGCCGTGGCCTCCGCGCAACGGTATCTGACTGCCGCGCTGGCCGCCGCGTATGCGCCAGGCCTCGGTGCGGGGCCTCCGAACTTTCCGGCCGGGGCCGAGGCCATGCGGCGGGCGGGCTGACCCCTTTTTCGACCGGTATCGTCGCCGGACTTCGTTGTATCTTTTTTCCGGGCATGATGCGGCAATCCCCCACAGGACCGATTTCACCCGGAACTGACATGGGAATTGACTGAAAGCCGGACACATTATCATAGGGGTTATGAGTCCTATTTTTCCCTTCGGACGGGGTTGCAATAAAAAAAAAGCAGCATTGTAAAAAAATATCTTTAGTTTTTTGGGGACACGATATATGAACGAACAAGAGTGCGGTGGTCGGATATCTTATTATGATCCAACCCAGCGAAAACATTCTTATTCCAGCGGTACGTGTATCTCTGTTCGTGGCAGCATATCAGTCAACAAGACAGTATGGAGTGGCAAATGGATGATTATTTGAAAGAAGCTCTTGAAATTGTTAAGGCGCAGGCTAAAGTCAGGACCATGGCGGAAGAGGAAATCATTTCGATGGTCCAAAAATTGGCTGAAGGAATACGCGGGGTTTGCGGCGGAACGCAGCCCGCGGAAGAAGAATCGGTACAGGGAACCCCTGTCCGCAAAGCGATCAAAGAACAGAGCATTGTGTGTCTTGAATGCGGCAAATCTTTTAAAATACTGACGAAAAAACATCTTGCCTCTCACGGGACAGATGCCGATGCATACCGCGAAAAGTGGGGCATCAAGCGGAACACGCCCCTGGTGTGCAAATCCTTGCAGCGTGAGCGCCGCAAAAAGATGAAATCCATGAAACTGTGGGAAAAACGCCGCAAGCATCACGCATAAGTCCGTTTGCTGCAAAGAGATACAAACACAAGGCCCGCCTCTTGCAAGGCGGGCCCTGTGTTTGGAAGAAGACATCCGCTGCGTGGCGGTGCGGCGGTGAAAAGCGGCATTGCTCGCCGAAGCATTGTCAACGTGAAAATGCTCCGCCGCGAAAAGGCTTCAGGACGGGCGGGCCAGCCATTCGGCGATATTGCGCGCCATATCCGCTGCCGGTCCGTCGCCGCCGGTAAAGGATACGGTGGCCGCTTTCTGATACAGCGCATGGCGTTCGGCGTACAGGTCCTCAATGGTCTGCCCCGGCGCGATGGCCAGACCCCGGTCGGGCTTCCGCGCGATGCGGGCCAGAATGATGGGCAAGGGCACGTCGATATGGACCAGCGGGCCGAGACCGGCCAGAAAGTCGACGGCGTCCTGGCGGTACACCACGCTGCCGCCCGTGGAAAGCACCGCCCTGTTCACGGCCAGAGCCTGGATGGCCTGGGATTCCATGTCCAGAAAACCCTCTTTGCCCAGGGAATCCGTCAGTTGCTGCAATTTCGCGCCGTAAAAAGCCTCGATCATATGGTCGGTGTCGATATGCGCCCAGCCGATGACGGCCGCCAGTTCGCGGCCGATGGTGGTTTTGCCGGAAGCGGCCATGCCGATCAGGCTGATGCAGCCGTGCGGGGCGACTTTGTGCGGATGCGGGGACAGATCGTTCATCGGCGGCGCTCCAGATGCTTGGTGTGGCTGTTGTGTACGGGGCGCGGCGGACTCTGTCAACTCCGGCGGCCGCGCCGCCCGCAAGCTGACAGAGAGGGGTGCCTTCATGGCAGGCCGAGCCGGCTTGTCCGCATCCGGGAAAAGGGTGTTTTGGTTTTTTGCAAAGCCGGCGCATGAAAAAGCGCGCCGGCAATTTGTTCCCGCTTGCAGCGGCAACCGCGTTGAAGACAAAGCGGCCGTTTTCCGCAAAGATGACAAAAAGCCCGCAAGCGCGGGCTTTTTGCCGTGAAACCGGGATCGGCGGATTACCGCTTGGAATACTGGTACCGGGCGCGCGCGGAACGCAGGCCGTACTTTTTCCGTTCCTTTTTCCGGGCGTCGCGGGTAAGCAGGCCCGCTTTTTTCAGAACGCCGCGCAGGGAAGGGTCGACGCCGAGCAGCGCGCGGGAAATGCCGTGGCGCACCGCTTCGGCCTGACCTGTGACGCCGCCGCCGCATACGGTGACCTTCACGTCGACCTTGTCCACCAGCTTGGAAAGCACCAGGGGCTGGCGGATGACCATCTGCAGGGATTTACGGGGGAAATACGTTTCGAAAGCGCGGCCGTTCACTTCAATGGACCCGCTGCCGGTGTACAACCGGGTGCGGGCGGTGGCGTTTTTGCGGCGGCCTGTGCCGTAATCGAATTCAGCAGCCATTCTTTACTCCTTACAGCGAAAGGGCCGTGGGGTTCTGCGCGGCGTGCGGATGTTCGCTGCCGGCGTACACTTTCAGCTTTTTCAGCAGGGCTCGGCCCAGACGGTTGCGGGGCAGCATGCCTTTCACGGCCGCCATGATGACGCGTTCGGGCTTTTCGGCAAGCATGGTGTCCAGGGTGGTTTCTTTCAAGCCGCCCACGTAGCCGGTGTGCCGGTAGTACTTTTTCAAGGCCGGCTTTTTGCCGGTGACTTTGATTTTGTCACAGTTGATCACAACAAGAAAATCGCCGTTGTCCACATGGGGGGCGAATTCGGGCTTATGCTTGCCGCGCAGGCGGTAGGCCAGCATGCTGGCCAGACGGCCCAGAATTTTGCCGTCAGCGTCCACCAGATACCACTGGCGGTTGATGTCCGCGGGCTTGGGGCTGAATGTCTTCATTAGGTGATTCTCCTTACAGCACTGCTCGAAAGACGAACTACTTATGCGGTCCATCCGGTATTGTCAATGGAAAAATGGGAAGCCGGGGGCTTTCCCAAAAAAAACGAACACGCTATACAAACCGAATCCGTATACGCCATCCTGCCCGGTTTTGCAAAAACCGGCCGGATGCTTTCAGCGGCCGCGGCCGCCGGGGGACATGCATGGCCATCATTCACAAGAATCTGTTGCAGCTTATTTTTTCCGGCTCGTACATGAAGCGCTGGAACGACAAGCTGCGGCCCACCGACCTGATCGAGGTGGACAAGCAGGCGCACAAGATGATCGTGGCCTGGCTGCTGTGCCAGGTGAACGCGCTCCGCCTGACCCCCGAGGAGAAGCTGCGCCTGGAACAGGACGTGGTCGAGGGCGGCATTTGCGACTATTTTTTCCGGCTGGTGGTGACGGACATCAAGCCCCCGGTTTTTTACAGTATCAAAAAGAATCCCGACCATTTCACGCAACTGGCGGATTGGGCGCTGAAAGAACTGGAACCCCACGTCAAACCTCTGGGCGGGGCGTTTGCCGCGCGCCTGGATGCCCACGTGCGCGGGGGGCCTGCCTCTCCCCTGGCCGCGCGGATTCTGGACGCGGCGCACCATTACGCCAGTTTCTGGGAATTCAAGCTGCTGCGCGGATTGAATTCCTTTGACGACGAACTGCCCGAGATCGAGGCCAGCTTCATCGGTCGCCTGCAGTCGCACGCCTCGCTGGAGGGTTTGTCCGACCTGCTTTCCGAATGTCCATGGTCGGCCCTGCACAAGCTGGCCAACCTCTGCGGCCAATTGCGTTTTCAAAAACGCTGGTCGCAGACCCCGCGGGTGCCGGAAACATCGGTCATCGGCCATATGTTCATCGTGGCCTGTTATGCCTATTTTTTCAGCCTCAGCCTGAATGCCTGCCCCGCGCGGCTGGTGAACAACTTCTTTGCCGGTCTGCTGCACGACCTGCCGGAAGTGCTGACCCGCGACATCATTTCGCCGGTGAAAAAGTCCGTGGGCGGCCTGGATGAACTGGTCCGGAACTATGAAAACGAATCGCTTTCCCGGCGTATTCTCGGCCCTCTGGAAGCGCAGGGGCTGACCGCCGTGGCCGACCGCCTGCGCTATTATCTGGGCCTGGGCGTGGAATCGGAGTTCACGAACTGCGTCATGGCAGGCGGCAGACCCGCGGCCGTCAGCTTCAGCGACCTGCAGGACCGCTACAATGAGGACCGTTTCGACCCCAAGGATGGCGAACTGATCAAGATCTGCGACAATCTGGCCGCTTTTCTGGAAGCCTATACCGCCGTGCGCAACGGGATGGCGTCCGACCAGCTGCACCAGGCCGTGTGGCGGCTGCGCAACGAAAACAGGCACCGGGAACTGGGGCCCCTGCACATCGGTGCGGTATTCGCCGATTTTGACTGACGGGCGCCGGAGAAAAAAATTCTCGACTTTTACGTCCGGACCGCTCAAAATTGCGCCTCCTTTGAGGAGGCCTAGCCATGAGGCATATAGGAACACAAGCGTTCGGGGTGCGCCTGCCCATCATCAGCCAGGGCGATGACCTGGCGGGCATCATTGCGGATTCGCTGCACGAAGCCCTGCGGGCGAACAAACTTGCCTTGCGCCCGACCGACGTGGTGGGCATCACGGAAGCCCTTGTGGCCAAAGCCCAGGGCAATTTCGCCGGCATCGGCGACATTGCGGAGGATATCCGCCGGAAATTCCCCGACGGCGAGGTGGGGGTGGTGTTCCCCATTTGCAGCCGGAACAGGTTTCTCAACATCCTCAGAGGGATATCCCGCGGGGCGAAAAAAGTGCACCTGCTGCTGCAATACCCCTGCGACGAAGTCGGCAACCCCGTCATGAATCCGGAAGACGTGGACGCCCTGCGCGACAGCGGAAAAAACTTCTTTTCCGCCAAAGAGTTCCGGGATCTTACCGGCGACTATCGCCATCCCTTTACGGGTATTGATTACATTTCGCTGTACCGGCAGGCGGGCGACAACATCGACGTGTATCTTTCCGACGATCCCCGGCGCGTTCTTGATCTGACGGGGCATGTGCTGATGGCCGAAATTCATACCCGCATGCTGACCAAAAAGCGCCTGCTCAACGCCGGGGCCCAATCCGTGTTCACCCTGAGCGACGTCTTGTCCGAACCGGTGAACGGCAGCGGCTACAACCCCCAGTATGGCATTCTCGGCTCCAACATTTCCGGCGACGAGCAGTTGAAGCTGTTCCCCCGCGACTGCGACAGCTTCGTCTGTCTGGCCCGCGAGAAAATCGCGCAAAAATGCGAGGTGGCCCCGGAAGTGCTCATCTACGGCGACGGCGCCTTCAAGGATCCCCTGGCGGGCATCTGGGAACTGGCGGACCCCGTGGTATCCCCGGCTTTTACGGATGGCCTCAAAGGACGCCCCAGAGAAATCAAGATCAAGCTGGTGGCGGACACGCTGTTCAAAAACATGCGCGGCACGGAAAAGACCGCCGCGGTCACGGAAATGATCCGCGAAAAGAACAAGGACAGCGCCAAGGAGTGTCCCAGCGAAGGAACCACTCCGCGAAACTACGTGGACCTGCTCGGCAGCCTGTGCGACCTGATCAGCGGCAGCGGCGACAAAGGCACGCCCGTGGTGCTGATCCAGGGGTATTTTGACGATTAGTCCTGCCAGTAGAACATTTTCACCGTGAAAAGGCTCCGGCGGATGCGCGTCGTCGCGGAGTATCCGCCCGCGAAAGTGCATGCCGGTCATGCGCTTTCTGCGCCCGCGTTCGCGGATATGGTTGTTACAGTACGGCTATGGCCGCATCCACGGCGTCAAGCGTGGCGTCCAGATCCGCCCTGCCGTGCGCGAAGGATACCATGGCCGCTTCAAACGCCGAGGGCGCGACAGCCACGCCGCTGTCGCGCATGGCCGCGTAAAAGCGGGCGTAGCGGGCCGTGTCCGCTTTTTTGGCATCCGCGAAATCGCGCACCGGTCCGGCGGTGAAGAAAACCGTGAACATGCTGGCCGCGCGGTTGATGCACACGGGTATTTTCGCCGCGGCAAAACGCTCTTCCATGGCCGCGCAGAAGGATTCCACAGTGAGCTCCAGGCCGGAGTAGTCGCTTTTGGCCAGCACGGACAAGGTGGCCAGACCCGCGGCCATGGCCAGCGGGTTGCCGGACAGGGTGCCCGCCTGGTACACGCCGCCGCTGGGCGCGATCAGTTCCATCAGGTCCCGCCTCCCGCCGTATGCGCCAACGGGCAGCCCCCCACCGATGATCTTGCCCAGGGTGGTCAGGTCCGGCCGGATGCCGTACCGCCCGGCCGCGCCGCCGAAAGCCACGCGAAACCCCGTGATCACCTCGTCGAAAATAAGCAGGCTGCCGGATTGGTCGCACAGGTCGCGCAGGCCCTGCAGAAAACCCGGCGCGGGCGGCACAAGCCCCATGTTGCCTGCCACGGGCTCCACGATGACGGCCGCAATGTCGGCCCCGTGGGCGGCGAACAGGGCCTCGGCGGCCGCCAGGTCGTTGTACGGCGCAAGCAGCGTGTCGCGCACCACCGCTTCGGGTACGCCGGGGGTGCCGGGTATGGACAAGGTGGCGACGCCGGACCCGGCGCTGGCCAAAAAGGCGTCGGCGTGTCCGTGATAGCATCCTTCGAACTTGACGACCTTGTTGCGCCTCGTGGCGGCTCTGGCCAGGCGCAGGGCGCTCATGGTCGCTTCCGTCCCCGAATTGACCATGCGGACCATTTCGATGTGCGGCATGGCTTCGCAGACCGTTTCGGCCAGGCGCACTTCATCTTCGCAGGGCGCGCCGTAGCTGGTGCCTCTGGCGGCCGCTTCGCAGACGGCGGCCGTTACGGCCGGATGGGCGTGCCCCAGCAGCAGGGGGCCCCAGGACTGGACAAAATCGAGCATGACCGCGCCGTCCGCGGTGGTGACCCGGCTGCCGGAGGCGGAGGCGATGAAAAGAGGTTCGGCGCCGACGGAAACGCAGGCGCGCACGGGGCTGTTCACGCCGCCGGGTATGCGGCTGCAGGCGCGCTGGAACAGGGCGTGGGAACGGTCGGTCATGAGTGCTCCGAAAGGTCAGAAGTAGGTCATGGATATTTTTTTCAACTCTTTCAGGCTGGTCAGCACGGCATGTTCTCCGATGCCGGGGATGGCGGCCAGATCGCGGATGACGGCGGCGCACTCTTCCGCCGTGCGGCCGTGGACCATGGTGAACAGGGCAAAGGGCCAGTCGGGCGAGGGGGAAGGCCGGTGATAGCAGTGGGAAACGCCGGGATTGGCGGCGGCGGCTTGGCCCGCCGCGTCGACGTTCCTCTCGTCCGTCAGCCAGGCCACCATGGCGTTGTGGGTGAAACCGGCTTTCTGGTGTTTGACGCTGGCGCCGAAACGACGGATCGTGCCGTCGTCTTTCAGGCTTTGCAGCAAGCCGATGACGGATTGCTCATCCGTTCCCGCCGCCGCGGCCATGTCCGCATAAGGCGTCAGGCTGTCGGGCAGATCACGTTGCGCGATGCGCAGGATGCGCTGTTCCGTATCAGTGAACGCTCGCGGCATGTCCCCTCCGTCTTTTTTTTCATACCCCCGGAAGGCCATGGCTGGCAAGCCGTTTGACCTTGCCGCGGCCAAACGGTAAAGAAGAGGAGCGGTAGTATTGCATTGTCAGCAGGAGGTCCTCATGTCGTTCGACAATCCCGCCGAAGCCTCTGAATGGTTGCGCCAGGCCGCCACCGCGTTTATGGAAAGCCCGGAAAACGATCTGCATATGCCGGGGGGGATGGAACCGGCCTTTGATCTGCCCCTGCTGGGTTTTGCCGCCGGGGATGATCCCATCTGGGATTCGTACAAAGAATACGTGGGCTCCTTTCACTGGACCCCGGCGGAAGCTTTCGGCCTGGCCTTTCCCGACGCCCCGGCCCCGGCGTCGGCTCTTTTCGTGGTCAGCTGGGTGCTGCCGCAGACCAGACGGACAAAGCTGGACCATCGCAAAGAAAAGACATTGCCTTCGGAACGTTGGGCCCGGTCGCGGATACTGGGGGAACAGTACGTGCACACGGCGCTGCGCGAGCATATGGTGGCGTCTCTCGCCGCCAGAGGGGTGCGCGCCGTTTCCCCTATGCTGCTGCCGGAATGGAGCCGCATGGAATCGGACAAGTACGTGTTCGCTTCCAAATGGTCCGAACGCCACGCGGCCCACGCCGCCGGTCTGGGCACCTTCGGCTTGTGCGACGGGCTGATCACGCCCCTGGGCAAGGCCATGCGCGTGGGGTCGCTGGTGGCCGAACTGCCGCTTCCCGTGACGCAGCGTCCGTATGCGCACCATCAGGAATACTGTCTGTTCCATAATTCCGGCACCTGCGGGAAATGCATTGAGCGCTGCCCGGCCGACGCGCTTGGTCCGGGAGGCCATGACAAGCGCCGCTGCAGAGCCTATATTCAGGGCGTCACCGCGCCGCATGTGGAAGCGACCTGGGGATTCAAAGGGTACGGCTGCGGGTTCTGCCAGGTCGGCGTGCCCTGTGAGAGCCGCATCCCGCCGCGGCCATGCGCCACGGGCGACGTGGGCGACGCGTGTTAACCGGTGTCGATGCCGGCGCTGCGCAGCAACCGGAGCACATGGGGGTTCCGGCTGCCGCGCAGCGCCGTTGCGGGGCGCTGCTCCAGGATGCGCCCTTCGCGGATGACGGCGATGCTGTCGCAAACGCCGACGGCTGACCGCAGATCGTGGGTGATCAGCAGCATGGCAACGGAGCGGGCTGAGGCAATGCCGCGCAGCAGCGTGAGGATGGAATGCTGCAGCAGCACGTCAAGATTCGCGGTGGGTTCGTCCAGCACCAGAAAGGACGGCCCCACGGCCAGAGCCCGCGCCAGGCACAGCCTCTGGCGCTGCCCGCCGCTCAGCGTTCCGGCGGGCATGTTCAGGCATTCTTCGGGCAGCAGAACCTGCCGCGCCAGCTCTCTCGCCCGCTCCGCGGCGGCGGCGCGGCCGAGGCCGGCCAGATGGACGAGGGGCTCTTCAACGACGCGGCGGCCTGTCCAGGCCGGATCGCAGGCTTCGGCGGAACTCTGGAACACGCACTGGACCTGCCGGTACAGATCCCTGGGATTCCGCAACGCCGCATACGGCTTTTCCCGCAAGTACACCGTGCCCGCGTCGGGGGTTTCAAGCCCCAGGGCAATGCGGGCCAGCGTGCTTTTTCCGCTGCCGCTTTCACCCACCAGGCCGACCATTTCCCCCTGCCTTACGCTGAGGGACACGCCGTCCAGCGCCCGGACGCGCTGCCCGGCGAACCCTGATTTCCGGGTATAGAATTTGCCGACGGATTCGGCCCGCCACAGGGCGTTCATAACGCGCCCCCCGCGCGCAGCAGTTCCCGCGAGTGCGGGTGCGCCGGCGCGGCCAGCATGCGTTCCGCTTCGCCGTGCTCGACGATCAGCCCGTCCCGCATGACGTAGACGGTGTCCGCGTAGCGGCCGACCAGGTGCAGGTCGTGGGTCACGAACAGAACCCCCAGGCCGCGCTGGCGCTGCACAGTGCGGATGTCGTCCAGCAGTCCGGTGCGGATGACGGCGTCCAGGGCGCTGGTGGGTTCGTCCGCCACCAGCAGGACGGGATCGCCGAGCAGCGCCGTGGCCAGGACCGCGCGTTGGGCCATGCCGCCGCTGAGTTCGTGGGGATAGGCCGCGAGGATTCGCTCCACATTCTGCAACTGCATTTTTTCCAGCAGCAGGCGGCAGTGTTCGCGCGCCTTGCGCGCGGACATGCCGTGCGCAAGGCGGCAGACGTCGCCCATCTGCGCGCCCACGCGCCGCACCGGGTTCAGGGCCAGCATGGGGTCCTGGGGAACATAGCCGATGGTCGCGTAGCCTTTGCCGGCATCCCGCGGGGGGGATATGTCCATCCCCCGCAGCAGCACCCGGCCTTCCGCCCGGCCTTCCGGAGGCAGCAGGCCGAGGATGCCCCGCACCAGCGAAGACTTGCCGCAGCCGCTGGCCCCGACCAGGGCCGTCAGTTCCCGTTCCCGGACATCGAGCGAAACGCCGCGCACGGCGTCGCGGCGTTCGCCCGCGCGCGCATACCAGACGCGCATGCCGCTTATGGACAGCAGCGTGTTCATGGCGTCAGGGAGCGGCCGGCCGGGCCAGGCCGCGGTAAAGCTGCCAGGAACCCACGGGCAGGGGGTAATCCGCCAGCTCTTTTTTGACGCCCATGACGTTGTTGCGGTGGAAGAGCATCAAAAACGGCATGGCCCCGGCGATTTTTTCCTGTATGGCGTGGTGCAGGGCGACGCGCTCCTTTTTGTCCCGCGTGCCGGTCAGGCGGTCTATGAGGGCGTCCAGTTCCGGGCTGTGGTACACCGTGTACGCGGAGCGCGAATGAAAATACCCGCGCAGATAATGGGGATAGGGCTCGTTGTGGGGGATCAGCCACTGCCCCAGCATGAGCATGTCGTGGTCTTTGTCGGTGAAGGCCTTGAGCAGGGCCGCGTTTTCCAGCGGCACAAGCCGCAGCGCGCAGCCGAGCGGGCGCAGCGCGTCCTGGATGGCGGCGGCAAGCAGCATGTCCTCGGCGTTGCTGGCCGCGACGAGCAAAGACAGTTCCAGCCTGCGGCCGTCCTTGGCCCGCATGCCGTCCCCGCCCGTTGTCCAGCCGGCGCTGTCCAGAATCCCGGCGGCCTCTTTGGGGGCGTAGGCGGGCGCATAGGGAGAGGGGGAAACGTATTCGCCGAAAGCGGGAGAAAAGAACAGCCGCCCCGGCTCCGCGTTGACGCCCAGCAGTTTGGACACCATGTTCCCGACGTCGATGCCGCGGGCCAGAGCCGCTCGCACGCTCGCATCCGCCAGCGGCCCCTTGTCCGTATTGCAGAAAATCACTTCGGAGGTTTGCCCCATCCGTTTGAGCAGAGCCAGTTTCGGATTCCGCCGCACCTGTTCGGCGGCGGTCAGGGCGCCGCGCAGGTCGATCATGTCCACGGCGCCGGACGCAAGGGCCATGGCCCTTGCGTCCGGGTCCTTGATATGGCGGATGACCACCTCGTCCACGGCCGGCCTGCCTCCCCAATACGCGTCGTTTGCCCGCAGCACGCAGTCGCGGCCTTTTTCCCAGGCGGCCAGTGTGAACGGCCCCGTGCCGACGGCGGCGCGCACCTTGCCGTCCGGGCCGAAAGCCGACGGCGCCGCGATGGACAAAAAGGGCGGCGTCAGGTCGGAATCAAAAGCGAACTGGGGGCTTTTCAAGTCGAAACGCACGGTGGTTTCGTCAAGAACGACGACGGCGTCCAGGGGAGCCAGCCAGCTTTGCTGCGGGCCGCCTCGCTGCCTGTCCCGCAGGCGGTCGAAATTGTAGCGCACGGCTTCGGCGTCGCAAGGGGTTCCGTCGTGAAAACGCACGCCGGGGCGCAGGTGAAAGGTCCAGCTCTTTCCGTCCGCGCTGCTTTCCCAGCGCACGGCCAGGCCGGGTTTGAGGGTGAAGTCGGCATCCAGCTCCACCAGACAGTTATAGAGCAGAGGCCGCACGGGTTCGGGCATGTCCCGCACCGCGGGGTCAAAGCCGGTGATGTCGGTTTTTTCACCGAGGACGACCCGTTTGGGCCAGACGGCCGCGGCCGGAAAGGCCAGGGCCAGGAACAGGGCGGCTGCGGCCGCGAAGAGAAGGCAGCGTTTCACAAATCAGGCTCCGGTATGGGGTGGATGGAATGCGCCGCCCTTGGCCGGGGATGAGGCGCCGGCAATCAGACCCTGGGCGCAGGCGACAGCCAGGGCGATGCACAGCCCCGGCAGAAAAAACAGATGCGGGGCCGTCACCATGTAGGCCCTGCTTTCGCTGAGCATGGCCCCCCATTCCACGGCGGGGCTGACCGCGCCGAGTCCCAGGAAAGAAAGAGCCGAAACCGTCAGGATGATGCGGCCGAAATCGAGCACGGCCATCACCGCGATCACGGGCATGATTTTGGGGATGATGTGCCCGCGCAGGATGGACCATGCCCCCGCGCCGGCAATGCGGGCGGCGGCAACATAGGGCCGTTCTTTCAATGAAAGAACGAGGTTGCGCGCGACCCGGCAGTATGTGGCCCAGCGGACCAGGCCGAGGGCCAGGATGACGCTGTCCAGGCCCGGCCCCAGCAGCCCGATGACGACCAGAGCCAGGATCAGGCTGGGAAAGGCCATGACGGTATCGGTCAGCATCATGACCAGCGCGTCGGCGGCCCTGCCGCCGTATCCGGCAAGGCCGCCCGCGGCCAGTCCGGCGCAGACGGAGATGGCCAGAATGGCAAGGCTGGCGCCGACGGTTATCCGCGCGCCGCAGACCAGGCGGGAAAGCTCGCAGCGTCCCAACTGGTCGGTGCCCAGCGGATACGCCGGGCTGAACAGGGGCAGAAGCCGCGCGTCAAGGTGGTTCGCCGCCGGATCGTTGGGCGCGAGAAAAGGGGCGAACAGGACGCACAGGGCAAGCAGCAGCAGAAAGGCCGCTCCGGCGTAAAAAAGAAGGCCGCGTTTCCGGCCGCGCCTGGTCCGGATCATGCGGTTTTCTCCAGCCGGATGCGGGGGTCCAGGGCGGCGCAGGCCAGGTCCGTGAGGAAATTGACCAGGGTGTAGATGGCGGCCATGGCCAGCACATAGCCCTGGATCAGCGGATAGTCCCGGTTGAAAATCGCGTCCACGGCCAGGGATCCCATGCCCGGCCAGGCGAAGATGCTTTCGATCACCACGGAACCGCCGAGCAGGGAACCCACGGCCGCCCCGAAGGAGGTCAGCATGGGGATCAGGCCCTTGCGCAGGCGGTGGCGCAGCAGGATCTGCCAGTCCGTCAGCCCCGTGGATCTGGCGAAACGGACGTATTCCTCGTCCGCGTCGGCCCGCAGGCTGGAGGCCAGAATGCGGGTGTGCACGGCAAAAGGCGTGAAGGCCAGGGACAGCACGGGAAGGATGGCGCCCTTGAACCCTTCCGTGCCCAGCGAGGGCAGAACCCCGAGCCGCACGGCAAAGCAGTAGACCAGGGCCAGGGCCAGCCAGTACGGGGGAATGCTGGTTCCGGCGACGGACAGGACGCGCGCGCAACGGTCGGCCAGCCCGTTCCCCCGGTGCGCCGCCAGCACGCCCAGCACGAGGGCCGCGCAAAAGGCCAGGGCGGCGGCGCTGCCCGCCAGCCCCAGGGTCAGGGGCAGAGCCCGGCGGACTTCTTCAAGCACGGTCCGGGGCATGTGGTATGAACGGCCCCAGTCGCCCGTGGCCACGCCGCCCAGCCAGGCGGCGTACCGGGCGGCAAAGGGGCGGTCCAGCCCCAGTTCCTGCCGGGCGGCGGCCAGCGACACGGCGTCGGGCTCCACCCCCCGCTGGGCGAGCAGCACAAGGGCCGGATCGCCGGGCGCAAGGCGGAGCAGGCTGAAACTCAGCAGGGTCACAAAAAAAGCGGTCAGCAGGCACCGGGCCGTACGCCGCAGGCAGTATCCAAGCACGCGGACTCCGAAACAATTTCGTGCTACGTTATCGATAAAAAGTGGCACGGTCAAGGATGCGCGCGGAAAACGCCGGATTCTCCGGGGTTGCGGCCGTTCTTGCCGTTCGCGGCGCGGCGTTCCCCCTTTGCGGCACTGCTTCCGGCTGAAACATGTTTGACAGGGCCATCGGACCGGACTATGCGGAGCAATGGGCATTTTTTCCTTTCTTTTCCGGAATGCCCGGCGCGCCCTGCGTGTGTTCGCTCTTGCCTGCGGCGCGGCGGCGGGGCTCTACGCCCTGGCTGTGCTGGTTCTGGGGTTCTGGACCACGGGCGGAGAAGAGGCGGGCCGGGGCACCGTGCCCCTTGCCGTGTGCGGCGGCGGGGCGCATACGGATTTTGGGCTGCCCGCGCGCCACGCTTTTGCCGACGGCGCGGAACAGGACTGGACCCGGCTGTTTCCGCCGCCCTCCGCCTCTGCCGGCAGGCCGGATCTGGCGCTGTTCATCGGCTGGGGGGAGAAGGAATTCTTTCTGCACACGCCGACCTGGGCCGACCTGCGGCCTTTGACCGCCCTGCGGGCTTTGGCCGGCGGCTCTTCGGCCCTGCGGGTCATATACGGCGCGCGGGCGATGATGCGCGATCCGGAATGCCGGGCTCTTTCGCTGACGGAAGAACAGTACCGGAATCTGGTCCGGTATGTTGAGGCCGAACTGGTTCGGGACAAGGGGGGCGGGCCGATCTTCCTTCCGGGTTCCCCCCATGGCGGCAGGGTTGCTTTTTATGCGGGCAGCAGCCGGTTCAGCGGTTTGGTCACCTGCAACACCTGGATCCTGAACGGCCTGAAAGCCGCCGGGCAACGGACCGCCGTCTGGACTCCCTTGGAATATTTCGTTTTACGCCATTTGCCGGAACCGGCGGCAGGCCGGTGAAAATCGACCGGCGGAAAGCGCGGCTTTCTTTCCCGCGTGCCCTGCAAAAGCCATTGCATCGTTCATTTCGCAAAGGCTTCCACCGCCGGACGGCCGTCCGGCGCGCCGCCACGGGCGGCGCGAGCGGGGCGGAAACCGCGTTTTCCGGCAAAGCGATGCTCATCAGGCGGCCAATGGACGATTGATGCAATGCGTACTAGAATGCCGGAACATGATCCGTAAACCGCGCCGCCCCGCAGGACAGCCGGGCGGACATACCGAAAAGGAGCGGCTGCGATGACCGCACAGCTGACCGTTGCGTCCCTGGCTCATGCTTCCCCCAAAGACGTGCGCGCGCTGATCAGGGAAGGCGAATGGACCGCCCCCACATCCGGCCTTGCGCTGGGCCACGCCCAGGCGAACATGATCGTGCTGCCCCGGGACTGGGCCTATGATTTTCTGCTGTTCGCCACGCGAAACCCCAAACCCTGCCCCATTCTGGACGTGACGGAAGCCGGCGATCCCGAACCCCGGCTGATCGCGCCCGGCGCGGACGTGCGCACGGATCTGCCCCGTTACCGGATATGGGAGAACGGCAAGCTGGTGGACGAGCCGAGGGACATCCGTTCCGCCTGGCGGGATGATCTGGTGGCCTTCATGATCGGCTGTTCCTTCTCTTTTGAAAACGCGATGCTTGAGGCGGGCATCGGCATCCGGCACATCGAGGAAAACGTCAACGTGCCCATGTTTCTGACGAACCTGCCGTGCATCCCGGCGGGCCGCTTTTCGGGCAACATGGTCGTAAGCATGCGGCCGGTGCCGCACGGGCAGGTGAGCCGGGCCGTCAGCTGCACCGCGCGCTATCCCGCGGTGCACGGCGCGCCCCTGCATATCGGCTCTCCCGAGGCCATCGGGATCAGGGATCTGCAGAAACCGGATTTCGGCCACGCGGTGACCGTCAGGGAAGGCGAAACACCCGTATTCTGGGCCTGCGGGGTCACCCCCCAGGCGGCGGTCATGCGTTCCGCGCCGCCTTTCGCCATCACCCACGCGCCGGGGCACATGTTCATCGCGGACAAGCGCGACGCGGACTACGCGGTGTAGGATATTTCCGCGCGAATTCTTCGCGGGGGCTTGTCTTCGATTGCCCGCCGCCGGCCAGGCGCGGGCGGATCGGCGGCGAACTCCGCAAACGTTCCCGCCGGCAATGCCGACGGATCTCGGGATACCCCGGGCGGGGCGGAACGGCATTCGGCGCTGTCCGGAGGACGGCGGCAAAACGGCGCGGATTCCCGCTGGAACCCGCGCCGCGTCATCGTTCATCCGGAATACTTATCCCCGGTCTTTGTCTCTGTCCCGGTGGTCCCGGTCCCGGCCGCGGTCTCTGTCGCGGCCCCGGTCGCGGCCGCCCCGGTCGCCCCGGTCGCCGCGGTCACGGGGGGGGCGGGCCGTGTCTTCGGGTTTCCACTCGATGCCCTGTTCCTCAAGCAGCACGGCTTTGCGCGAAGCGCGGATACGGTCGCCGTTGATCTCGATGACCTTGACCGTCATTTCCTCGCCCAGACGGGCGACGTCCCCGGCCTGCTCCACCCGGTTCACGTCCAGCTGCGAGATGTGCACCAGGGCTTCCAGATTGGGCAGGATTTCCACGATAGCGCCGATTTCCAGCACCTTGCGGACTTTCGCCACGTAGTTTTTGCCAAGGTCCGCGCGCTGGTCGTAATACTGCACCATTTCCCTGGCCCGTTCCAGGGCGTCCTGGGTGGGGGCGAAGATGGAAACCTTGCCCGAATCCTCGATGTCGATGGACGCGCCGGTGTCGGATGTGATCTGCTTGATGTTCTTGCCGCCGGGGCCGATGATCAGGCGGATGATATCCGGGTTGACCATCACTTCGCAGTGCTGGGGCGCGTACCTGGACAGTTCCTTGCGCGATTCGGGCAGGATCTTCCTCATCTCGTCCAGCACCACCAGGCGGGCCTCTTTGGCCTGCTGCATGGCCCGGGCCATGACTTCGGTGGAAATGCCGGTGATCTTGATGTCCATCTGCACCGCGGTGACGCCCTCGGCCGAACCCGCGATCTTGAAGTCCATGTCGCCCAGCGCGTCTTCATCGCCCAGAATGTCGGTCAGCACGATGAACTGGTCGTCTTCCCTGATCAGGCCCATGGCGATGCCCGCCACCGGCGCGGTCACGGGAATGCCGGCGTCCATCAGCGACAGGCACCCGCCGCAGACCGCCGCCATGCTGGACGAGCCGTTGGATTCCAGGGTTTCGGCCACGATCCGCACGGTGAAGGGGAAATCGCCGGTCATGGGCAGGATGGGGCGCAGGGCTTTTTCCGCCAGGGCTCCGTGGCCGATTTCGCGGCGCGAAACGCGCACGGGTTTGACTTCGCCCACGCTGTAGGGCGGGAAGTTGTAATGCAGCATGAATTTTTTGGTCACGTCCCCGGTCAGGGAATCGACCCGCTGCTCGTCCGTGGAACTGCCCAGCGTGGCCACGACCAGGGATTTGGTTTCGCCGCGCGCGAACAGGGCGGAACCGTGAGCCCGGGGCAGTACGCCCGTTTCGATCAGGATGGGCCGCACGGTCCTGCTGTCGCGGCCGTCAAGGCGCACGCCTTCTTCCTTGATGCGGCGGCGCATGATGGTTTTTTCCAGAGAGCCCAGAACGTCCGGCGCGGCGGCCAGGGCCGCTGCGTCATCCTTGTAGGGGGATGATTCGGCCAGCAGGGCCATGGCCTTGTTTTTCACCACCTTGCGGGCGTCTTTCCGTTCCAGCTTGCCGGGAATGGTCAGGGCGGCCTTCAGGTCGCTTCCCACGGCCTGCATCAGATAGTCGGCAAGCGGGGCGAAGTCCGGCGCTTCGGGCGCGGTCTTCTTTTCTTTGCCGGCCAGTTGCCGCAATTTGTCCTGGGCTTCGATCAGAGGCTGAATTTCCTTGTGCCCCCAGGAAAGGGCTTCGATGATCACGTCTTCGGGCAGGAATTTCGCGTCGCCTTCCACCATGACCACGGCGTCTTTGGACGCGGCGAAGATGATGTTCAGGTCGCTGGCTTCCTGTTCCTTCATCGAGGGATTCAGGATGAAGCCGCCGTTGACCCGGCCGATGCGGCCGCCGGCCACGGTTTCCACAAAGGGAATGGAGGAAATGTGCAGGGCCGCGGACGCGCCGGTCAGGGCCAGCACGTCGGATTCGTTCTCCTGGTCGGAGGAGATGACGCTGGCCAGCACCTGGACTTCGTCCTTGAAGGTTTTGGGGAACAGCGGGCGGATGGGCCGGTCGATAAGGCGTGAAATCAGGGTTTCCCTCTCGGAGGGCCGGCCGATTTCCCGGCGGAAAAAGCTGCCGGGGATGCGCCCGGCGGCGTACATGCGTTCGGAATATTCAACCGTCAGCGGGAAAAAGCCCTTGTCAAAATCCAGAGCCTGGGAGCAGGCGGTGACCAGCACCACCGTGCCGCCGCATTGAACCCAGACCGCGCCTTCGGCCTGGTTGGCCAGGCGTCCGGTTTCCAGAATGATTTCTTTGCCGCCGACCGTGGCGGTCACCCGTGTGGAGGGAAAAATGCTCATATATGAATCCTCTTGTATGAAGGGGATTCCGGGAAGAAAACCGTAAGTGCGGGGAACAGCGCCCCCGGTCTCACCGTCGTTTTCCCGGACCCCCCTTCCTGCGTATCGCGGCGGCATCGCCGCCGGTTACAGTGAAAAAAGAAACAGTCTGGGGAGGCGAGGCCTCCCCAGAATCCAAGCCATGTCGCTACTTGCGCAGCCCCAGTTTTTCGATCAGGGCCCGGTAGCGCTGAACTTCCGTTTTACGCAGATAGTTCAACAGGTTGCGGCGTTTGCCGACAAGCTTGAGCAGACCCTGGCGGGAGTGGAAATCCTTTTTGTGGGACTTGAAATGCTCCGTCAGATAGTCAATGCGCGCGGTAATCAGCGCGACCTGCACTTCCGGGGAACCGGTGTCCCCTTCGTGTTTGGCGTGGGCGGTGATGACCGCCTTTTTCTGTTCGCCATCCATGACCACAGCTGTATCCTCCTCGGTTGCGAACGCGCGGGGCGTTCAGGTCCACAGTCCCCTGATCACGGTCCAGACCGGTTTGCCGTCGTCGATCGCGCTTTGGGCAAGGGCGACGGGGGCGCCGTCGTCATCCACCATCAGGACGCTCATGCCGGGGGTGAAATCCTCCTCCAGCAGGGCGGCCTCATGCGGCGTCCTCATTCCGTTGCGAACCCGCGCCGCCCGGACCGCGTCCAGACGCAGCAGGGGCCAGCCTCGCAGGGCTTCGGCAATGGACGCGACACGCCCGGCAAACCGCTCCGGCTCGCCCAATACCGTTTCCAGGTCATGGGCATCGGCGAGGCCGAACGGGTGACTGTACTCCCGGGTAAGTTCCGTAAGCACAGCCCCGCACCCCAAACGCATCCCCAAGCTGTGGGCCAGGGACCGTATGTAGGTGCCGGAACTGCACACCACCCGGAAGCGAAACCGCGGCAAATCGACCCATTCGACTTCCGCGCGGGAAACAATGACGGTCTTTGTCTTGACCGGCGTTTCCATTCCTTTGCGGGCCAGGGCGTACAAGGGTTTGCCCTCGTGCTTGGCCGCCGAATAGGGCGGCACTTCCTGGACCGTCTCGCCGACCATGCCGGCGATTTCTCTTTCTATCATGTCCGCGGTGACAAAGGAAGCGTCGCGTTCTTCCGTCATCGTGCCTTCGGCATCCCAGGTATCCGTGGTCCGGCCGAGCAGCACCGTGCCCGCATAGACCTTTTCCCCGTCCGCCATCAAATGCCTGGACAGTTTCGTCGCCTGCCCCAGCAGAACCAGCAGCACCCCGGAAGCCATGGGATCGAGGGTGCCCGCATGGCCGATCTTTTTCTGCCCCAGGCGCCGCTTTATGCCGGCGATGCAGGCGGCGGAGGTGGGCCCTTTGGGCTTGCGCAAGGCCAGCACGCCGTCCTGCTGCGGGGGGATGTATCGCAAGTCGTTCATGCCGAACTCATCATAATATGCGACAATATCGTTGTTTGTCCAGCATGGGGCGGCACATCAGCGTTTCCCGCCCCGTTCCCCCGTCCGCAGATGCCGTGCCAGCCGGAACAGCCCTACGGCCGCGAAGGCGAATATGCCGGCCACCATGTACATTTCCTGCCGCACCGGAGTATCGGATTTGAAGCAGGCGATAAGCAGCAGGGCGGCAAAACCGGCGCACAGGCCGCAGAGCAGGATGCAGAGGCGGGACACTCCATCCCCCTCAGGGCAGCATGCTGCCTGTTTCCAGAAAGCGCTGGTGGAACGAAAAGGCTTTGGACAGGACATGGGGGGTGTGGCCGCCCAGCTTTTCGGCCTCTTTCACGTAATCCAGCAGCAGTTCCCTGAAATTGGGATGCACGGTGTTTTCGATGATCACCCGTGGCCGCTCGCGCGGAGCCAGGCCGCGCAGGTCGGCAAGCCCCCGTTCGGTGATCAGGATGTCCACATCGTGGTCGGTGTGGTCATGATGGGCCACCATGGGCACGACGGAGGAAAGCGCGCCTTTCTTGGCGTAGGACTTGGTCACGAAAATGGTGTACGCGGCGTTGCGGGCGAAGTCGCCGGACCCGCCGATGCCGTTCATCATCTTGCTGCCCGCCACGTGGGTGGAGTTGACGTTGCCGTAAATGTCGAATTCCAGAGCCGTGTTGCAGGAAATGACGCCCAGGCGGCGGATCACTTCGGGGTTGTTGGATATTTCCTGCGGCCGCAGCACCAGCTTGCCGTGCAGTTTTCGGGGATGCTGGAACAGGGGCAGATACGCCTCCGTGACGGAAACGGATGTGGTGGAAACCGCCGTCATCCTGCCCGAATCGAGCAGATCGTACACGGCGTCCTGGGCCACTTCGGTATACATGGTCAGATCGTGGAACGGAGAATCCTGAAAGCCCCGGAACACGGCGTTGGCCACGGTGCCCACGCCGGACTGCAGCGGCCGCAGGCTGTTGGTCATGCGTCCCTTTTTCACTTCGTGTTTGAAAAATTCGATCAGGTGCCCGGCGATGGCGTTGGTCTCGTCGTCGGCCGCTTCAAGGGTCACGGGGGTGTCGCCGATCTGATGGATGACGATGGCCGCGATTTTTTCCGGATTCACGGGGATGAACGGCGTCCCGATTCTGTCGCCGGGGCTGAGAATGGGGATGGGACCCCGGCCCGGCCGGTTTTCCGGAACATGGATGTCGTGCAGGCCGTACATGTCCAGGGGCTGAGTCTCGTTGATCTCGACGATGATTTTGTCCGCGCTCAGCGCCCAGACGGGGTTGTTGCCCACCGAAGTGGTGCAGACGATGCCGCCGTTTTCGTCGATGAAGGTGGCGTCGATGATGGCGATGTCGGGTTTGGGCAGGTGGCCGGAACGGATGTAGTCGCCGGTGTGGGACAGGTGCTGGTCGATGTACATGGTGCTGCCGCAGTTGATGTGGTTCCGCAGCCTGGCGGATCCCTGGTACGGCAGGCGGCGCGCGATGATGCCGGCATCCCCCAGGTCCTCGTCGATGTTGGAGCCCAGAGAGGCCCCGGTCATCAGGGTGATGCAGAATTCTTCGCCCGCCCGGGCGCGTCGGACCAGGGCGCGGGGCACGGCCCTGGCGTCGCCGAACTTGGTGAAACCGGACATGCCGACCACCATGCCGTCCTTGATCAGACGGGCCGCGTCGTCGGCCGGACAGACTTTTCCCTGCAGGGATTTCATGCGGATGCGGTCGTTCATAAACGCAACTCCTGGATGCATCGATGGCGCAAAAGGTTATCCTGGAGCATTTCACATTTGAAATGCCCGCAAGGACTTGTCTTCAAATCCTTGGCGCGAAAGAGTCGCAGGCGGTCTTCGCTCGCCGGCAAGCGACTCTTTGAAGCGTTACCTGCTCTCAAAACGGCCCCGCCAGACCTCCGCGTTTTTTTCCGCTTTGGCGCGCACGGCGGCGGTCAGATTGCGGCCGACCTCCTCGCGGGCGGCATCGCATTTTTCACGCATTTCGTCCCGGGCCAGTTCGCGGGCGACCGTGAACAGGGTATAGGCGGTGGCGAAATCGGGGCGGCTGCCCCAGGCGTACATCCAGGCCAGGGCGGAAAGGCCCCGGACATGGCCCTGGTTCGCGGCCCGCGTGTACCAGAGGCGGGCTTTCTTTTCGCTCCGCCGGACGCCTTCGCCCTGTTCATAGCAGCGGCCCAGAGTATACTGGGCGTCACTATGACCGTTTCCGGCCGCTTTGTACATCAGGGCGAACGCGGCGGCGGGGTCGGGCGGGGCGCCCAGCCCTTCGCGGTGCAGGGCCGACAGGGCGGCCTGCGCTTCCGCGTGATTCTGCCGGGCCGCCTTGTCCAGCCAGGCGCGGGCGGTTTCATAATCCGGTTCCGGCTCCCGCCGCAAGGCCATCAGGCCGAGGCAGGTCTGGGCCGGAGCGAAATTTTTGTCCGCGGCCTTGCGGTACCAGGCGCGGGCGGCTTCCATATCGCGGGGCAGGCTCTGGCCCTGTTCGGTCATCAGGCCCAGGGCGAATTCGGCTTCCGCTTCCCCGGCTTCGGCCGCTTTCCGCAGCCAGGCCACGCATTTTTTCAGGTCCTTGCCCACGCCGATGGCGTGCCTGTACATGCCCGCAAGGCAGATCTGGGCCTGGGCGTGCCCCTGTTCCGCGGCTTTTTCAAACCAGGGGAAGGCCTTGGCCTGGTCGTCGTCGACCCCCCGGCCCCAGTAATAGCAGGAGGCCAGACGAAACTGCGCCTGCGCGTCGCCTTTTTCCGCCTTTTCGCGGGCGGATCTGAACGCCATGCGCAGGCGCAGGGCGGCCAGGGCCCGCCATGCGAAAACCGCGAGGCCCAGAAGAACGGGAATGGCAAGATACATCAGTACGGTCTGGCTGCTCATGGCCGCTGTCCCGCGCTAAACATGGCCGTTTTCGGACGCGGCGTAACGGGGAAACCCCAGAACCGCGTGCACGGCATCCAGAACGCGCTCGGCCGCTTCATGAGGGGGCGCGGCAATGTCGATGCCGGCCGCCGCCACGTGGCCGCCGCCGCCGAACATGGCGGCTATTTCCTGCACGTTGACGTCGCCCATGGATCGCAGGCTGACCTTGCTGCCGACGGAGCTGACCCGGACAAGGATCACGATGCGCACGCCCTTGATGCGGCGCAGCCAGGACGCGTAATTTTCCAGATCCGTCCGCCGCGCGCCGAAACGGTCCAGCACATCCTGGGTGACCACGCTGAGAACGACCGTGCCGTCGCAGTACAGGCGCACCTGCCCCATGAGTTCGCCCCACAGGTGCATGCGCGCAAGAGTCCAGTTGTTTTCGTACTTGGCGGTGAAATCGGCCAGCGAAAGCCCGCAGGCCACAATGCGCGCGGCCAGTTGCAGGGCCTGGGCGTTGGTGTTGGAATAGGAGAAGGAACCGGTGTCGGAAACCAGCGCCAGATAC
Organism: Desulfovibrionaceae bacterium; assembly: GCA_031550605.1. Classification (GTDB taxonomy): domain Bacteria; phylum Desulfobacterota; class Desulfovibrionia; order Desulfovibrionales; family Desulfovibrionaceae; genus FLUQ01. Next base: position 56,354 of record JAVBOK010000008.1, read on the forward strand.
AGGGCCTCGCCCAGTTCGCCGCACAGCGGCACGTCCAGTTCCAGAGCCAGGTCGGCGATCATGGCCCCGGTGGCGCAATAGCCGGGGTCCACCCAGTTGTGCTCGGCGAAAAGCGGATTGCCCACATGATGGTCGATGCACAGGGTTTGTACGGGACCGGAGGTTCCGCCGCCAAGGGCGCCCGCGCGGCAGGCCGGCAGGTATTCTTCCATTTCCCGTCCGGGCCGTTTGGCGTCGGCGCAGTCCACCACCACGACGCAGTCGGGCCGCCAGTCGCCCAGGTCCGCAAGAGAAGCGATGAGCGGCGCGGGCAGGGGCAGCCACGAAAGATGCTCGGGCAGGAGGGAGGTGCAGTACAGGCGCGCGTCAATGCCCAGGGCGCGGGCGATATGCCCGACGCCCGCCAAAGACCCCAAAGCGTCGCCGTCGGGGTTGTGGTGGGTGACGGCCAGGATGCGCGTTGCGGTTTTGAATCGTCTGGCCGTTTCCACGCAGGCCGGCAGGGTTCTGGCTGTATCAGTCAACGCCGATGTACTCCATGTCGCTGTATACCATTTCTTCCGGGCAGGCGGCTTCCATCATGGACAGGCACTTGGTCAGGCGGCTTTCCAGATGGCGCGTGTCGTTGCTGACGCTGACCACGCTGAGCGCCAGGCGGCCCATGTCGTCTTCGCTGCCGATTTCCGCGACGGCGACATTGAATGTATTGCGCACCTTCTGCTTCAGGCTGTTCGCCACCCGGCGTTTGTCCTTGAGCGAAGTGTTGCCGTGCAGGCGAAATTCGACGCGCAACAGTCCGACGATCATGCCTCTCACCCGCCGAAAAGCAGCATGCCCGTACAGATAAGGCCGATGCCGCCGAGAGTCAGGCCGAAAGCGGCCAGGGTCCGCCCCATCAGTTTCGCGGTCCGTCCGCCGTGCCGGTGGAGCAAAACCCCGGCCGCCGAGGCAAAAAGGCCCACGGCAAACCAGGCGAGCACCATGTGCAGCGGAGGGAGCGAAGCAACAATCGTCATACGGTTCGGGGGCAGGTTCCGGCCTCGCCGGGCGGCCGGAGGGAAACCCCTCCGGCCTTGCCCCGGCCTGCCGGAAAGTCTTACAGGCTGGCCGCCTCTTCCACCATTTCAAAGGCTTCGATGGTGTCGCCGACCTTGATGTCGTTGAAACGATCGAGCCCGATGCCGCATTCGTACCCCTTGAGCACTTCGCGCGCGTCATCCTTGAAACGCTTGAGCGATCCGATCCTGCCGGTATGGATGACCACGTTGTCGCGGAGCAGGCGTATCTGCGCGTTGCGCACGATTTTGCCGTCGTTGACGTGACAGCCCGCGATGGTGCCCACTTTCGGCACGCTGAAGGTTTCGCGCACTTCCGCCAGACCCAGGTAGACTTCTTTTTCCACCGGGGCCAGCATGCCGGTCATGGCGTTCCTCACCTCTTCCACGAGTTTGTAAATGATGTCGTAGAAGCGGATGTCGATTTTTTCCTGCTCGATCAGTTCCTTGGCCTTGGGCGTGGGCCGCACGTTGAAGCCTATGATGATGGCGTCGGAAGCCGAGGCCAGCAGCACGTCGGATTCGGAAATGGCCCCGGCGCCGCCGTGGATGACTTCCAGCCGCACCTTGTCGGTGGACATTTTGCCCAACGCGTCGGTGATGGCTTCCAGAGATCCCTGCACGTCGGCCTTGACCACCAGGTTGAGCACCAGAGCTTCGACCTGGTCGGGTTTGCGGGAAAGGAAGGTTTCGAGCGTGATGCGCGATTCCTTGGCCAGGGCTTTTTCGCGCTGTTTCATGGCCCGGGTGTCGGCGATGCGGCGGGCGGCCTTTTCGTCGGAAATGCAGACGAATTCCTCGCCCGCTTCGGGCACGCCTTCAAAACCCTGCACTTCGACGGGAATGGAGGGGCCGGCGCTTTTGACCTTGCGGCCCTGGTCGTCGAACATGGCGCGCACCCGGCCGAAATGCACGCCGCAGACGAAAGAATCGCCCACGTTCAGCGTGCCCTGCTGGATGAGCACGGTGCCCAGCGCGCCCCTGCCCTTGTCCAGTTTGGCTTCGACGATATGGCCGCGGGCGGCCTTGTCCGGGTTGGCCTTCAGTTCCAGAATTTCCGCCTGCAGGGCCAGCAGTTCAAGCAGATCGTCAATGCCCATGCGGCTTTTGGCGGAAACATAGGAGAAGGTGGTGTCCCCGCCCCAGTCCTCGGCCACCAGCCCCTGTTCGGCCAGTTCGCGTTTGACGCGTTCGGGGTTGGCCTCGGCCTTGTCCATCTTGTTGACGGCCACCATGATGGGCACGTTCGCCGCCTTGGCATGGCTGATGGCTTCCCGGGTCTGTTCCATGACCCCGTCGTCCGCCGCGACCACCAGCACCACGATGTCCGTGATTTCCGCGCCCCGGGCGCGCATGGCCGTGAAGGCTTCGTGGCCGGGGGTGTCCAGAAACACGATTTCACCTTTTTTGGTCTTCACATGGTAGGCGCCGATATGTTGGGTGATGCCGCCGGCTTCGCCGCTGGCCACCGAGGATTTGCGGATGGCGTCCAGCAGCGAGGTTTTGCCGTGGTCCACGTGACCCATGATGGTGACCACCGGGGGCCGGGTGACCAAATTGGCGGGATCGTCCGTTTCCTGCTCTTCGGTAAAGGCCTCTTCGGAAAAGCCGACTTTTTCGATTTCGTATTCGAATTCGGCCGCCACCAGGGTTGCGGTGTCAACATCCAGGGTCTGGTTGATGGTCGCCATGACCCCCAGCCCAAAGAGCACCTTGATGATTTCCGTGGCTTTCAGCCCCATCTGGTGGGCCAGATCCGAAACCCGGATGAATTCATCCACGCGGATCTTGCGTTTGGCGGCCTTGAGGGGTTGCGTCACCGTGGCGGCGCGGTTCTGCATCTGGTCGCGGTTTTTGCGCGATTTTTTGCGGCCGCGGGACCAACTGCCGTCATCGGCGTCCATTTCCTTGCGGCGTTTGCTGAAATCCTCAGCGCCGGCTTCAAATTCGACCGTGCGCCGGGTCTTCTGGCGCTTTCTTTTGCTGGCGTCGGAAAGCGCGTCAGGAGCGGGCGCGCCGGGCGCAAAACCTGGCCGGGGACCGCCGGGACGCGGCCCGCCGGGGCCGCCGGGTCTGGGTCCGCCGGGTCCGCCGGGCCTGGGGCCTCCGGGTCCGCCGGGCCTGGGTCCGCCGGGACCGGCAGGTCTGGGACCGCCGGGGCGGAAAGAACCGGGGCGGGAGCCGGGGGCGGCGCCCCCTTCGCGCGGCGGCCGGGCGTTGGCGTCGGGCCGGGAAATGACCCGGACCTGGGACGGGCGCGGTCCCTGCGGGGCGGACGAGGACTCGGCGCGGCGGGGGGCGCGGCGGGCGTCGCCGCCGGCATCGTCAAACACGGCGTCCTCCGCGTCCTTGTCCTGACGCGGCGCCAGGACAGGGGCGGAAGAGACGGTCAGGCCGTCGGCGCCGCGCTCGGGTTCTGCCGAAATGTTGGCCATGCTCGCGGGACGCACCACGCGGACCTGGGGTTTTTCCGCTTCCTTTCTGGGGGCGGGTTTGGGCGCGATTTCTTCGGGGTTTTGTTCCTGCACCGCGGTCCTGGGCGCCGCCGGTTCCGGGACGGGGACCTTCACGGGTTTTGCCGCGGCTGCGGGCGCGGCGCTTTCCGGCTCTGCGGCAGGCGCAGGCGCGGACACGGGCGCGGGCGTTGTTTCGGCTTCCTGGGCGGGGCCGCGGCGGATGATCCGCGCGGTTCTGACCTCAGCCGGGATGGCCGGAGGCGTTTCTTTCGGCGCGGCCTGCGCGGGGGCCTTTTTCTTCTTTATCTCATCGGAAGAAACAACAGGTTTTTCGTCCTGCACCGCCGGAGGGGTCGCGTCAGCCTGGGGAACATCGGCCCGGGGCGCATCCGCCTGGGCCGCGTCAGCGGGCGCCGCATCAGCTTCGCGACGGCGGCGGCGCACGATGACGCCGCTTTGCGTTTCACGCCGCACCTGGTCTTCCGCCGGGGCCGTGAACCGGGCCCTGACCCTGACGGCATCTTCTTCGGACAGCGTCGCCATGTGGCTTTTGGCTGCGATATTCAATTCACGCAGCACGCCGAGCATCTCTTTGCTCGATACGCCCAGTTGCGCGGTAAGATCTTTTACTCTGACTTTATCCTCAGTCATGCGTCAAACCCCTTTGCATTTCCGTGCGCCTTTCGCTTCAAACCGCGCCCGGCATGAGGGCGAAAGGCAAAGATAGCACCCGCGCCCCGGCAGAATCCGGCGCGGATCGGCAAGGGGATGCGCCCCCTCGCGTACGGCAAAGCGCATAAGCTCCGTTTTGGGCCGCCGCTCTCTGCAAATAACGCACATCCTCATGGGGATGTGTTTTTCCCCTTCCCGTACCACGCTATTCGTCGGCCTCCGCGGGGGCGTCCCCCGCGTCGTCCTTTTGGTCCGCCCCGGCCGTCGGCGTGGTCTGCAAAAAGCTGACCGCGGTGCGCAAGTCGCTGATGCGCTTGGGCGTCATGCCGGATATGGCGGAAAGAGCCGCGTCGTCGGCCTGGACGATGGCATCCACAGTGGAAAACCCGGCGTTGATGAAGTTTTCCACAGGCAGTTCCGTCACGTTGGCCAGTTGATCGAGGCCCTGGCCGATGGCGTTGGCCTCGTTGTACCGGGTTTCGGTGTAGATATCGATTTTCCAGCCCAGAAGCTTCGCGGCGAGTTTGACGTTCTGCCCCTTGCGGCCGATGGCGTTGGTCAGCTGATCGTCGGGAACGATGACTTCCAGCAGGTTTTCTTCCTCGTCCACGACAATGCGGCTGATGACCGCCGGGGACAGGGCGTTTCTGGCGTAGGTCGCGATATCGGCGCTCCAGACCACGATGTCGATGCGTTCCCCGCGCAGTTCCTGCACGATGTTCTGGATGCGCGAACCGCGGATGCCGACGCAGGCGCCCACGGGGTCCACGTCGCGGTCGCGGGAAAGCACGGCCACCTTGGCCCGGCTGCCGGGATCGCGGGCCACGCCCATGATCTGCACGGTGCCGTCGTCCACTTCCGGCACTTCGCGGCGGAAAAGGGCGGCCATGTAATCGCGGTGCGAGCGCGAAACCACGATCTGCGGCCCGCGGCCTTCCTTGCGCACGTCGATGATGATGGCCTGCACCCGGTCGCCGCGCTTGTAGTGTTCGCGGGGGATCTGCTCTTCTTTGGGCAGGATCGCTTCCGTGCGCCCCATGTTGATGATCCAGCCGGACTTGTCGCGGCGCTGGATGATGCCGGAAATGATTTCGCTTTTGCGGTCCTTGTATTCCTCGTAGATAATTTCCTGTTCGGCATCGCGCATGCGCTGGATGATGACCTGCTTGGCGGACTGGGCGGCGATGCGGCCCAGGTCTTCCACCTTCAGGCGAAAGCCCATCTCGTCGTCAAGCTGCACGCTGGGGTCGTGTTTCTGCGCATCCTTCAGCAGGATCTGGCTGCTGGGGTCCTCGACGTCGTCCACCACGATTTTGAACTGGTAGACGTCTATTTCGCCGGTTTCCTCGTTGAAGCTGACCTCGATGTCGATAGTGTCGCCGTATTTGCGAAACACGGAAGTGCGGACCGCTTCTTCCAGAGTGTCGACCAGCATGTCCCGGTCAAGGCCCTTGTCCTTGCTGATCTGATCAATGGCTTTTTTGAGTTCCATGCTCATGCGGATTTCCTCGCTCTACTCATTCCGCGTGCTGCGGATCAGGATCGGTTTTCTTCGTGCCGGTTTTTTTCGCCGGACGCCGTCCGGGCTTGACGCCTTTCTTCGCGGCCGGGGTTTCGGGCAGAAAATGCACCAGTTTGACTTTTTTGGCGTCATTCCAGGCAAAATTCACACTGACCGGGTCCAGGCCGGGACCGGGGGCATCCAGAGGCAGGAGCGTAAACACGCCGTTCTTTTCATCTGTCAGAACACCAATCATTTTTCTGCGGCCGGGGTAGGCGGCAAGGGGCTCGTGCAGGGTCACTTCCACCGTTCTGCCCACATGGGCGGCAAGCTGCTGCCCGGTGAAAAACACCCGCTCCAGGCCGGGAGAGGACACTTCCAGTACGTAGGCATCGGCAACCAGATCTTCCACGTCAAGCGTCAGGCCCAAAAGGCGGGAAAGCTCCGCGCACTTCTCGATATCCACCCCGTCCGGTCCCTCGACATACACGCGGATCAGGCTTCTGGGGCCGAACGCGCAATCGATTCCCCAGACGGAAAGGCCAAGGGAAGCGGCAAGCGGAACGGCAAGATCGGTAAGGGCGGCGGTCAGTGTCGTTGTTTTGTCCATTATGCACTACTCTGTGCCGTACCCGGCCACAGAGCCAAAAAAAGGGGAGGCCCTCAGGCCACCCCGAAGGGGCCGGGTTCGGCCTCCAGGATGTAGAAAGACGGCGCGCGCGCCCTCTCTCCTCTGATAGGCGGGCTATACGCGCCCAAGGAAGGGCGTGTCAAGCGAAAAGCGCATTCGCGCATCGGAAATCTTCTTCTGCTTTTGGCCCGCATGTTGCATATGCCTGGGCAGCCAGGGGAGGCCCCTGAGGAGGAAGTATGCAGGATGCCATGTACAGCGCGCTTTTCGGCGCTCTTTCCAACGAACACAGGATGAACAGCATCGCCAATAATTTGGCGAACGTGAACACCACGGGATACAAGCGGGACATGCTGGCCTTCAGGGACACCATGAGCCGTTTCGCTCATGACGTGATCATGGAGCCTGTGGCAAGCATCCGGGACAAAAAATATTTTCCCGACCCGCAGCATATCGCCAAACCGCGCATCGCGGTGGCGGTGACGGATTTCCAACAGGGGGGGCTGAAGGTCACCAACGCCCCCTTTGACGTGGGCATCAGCGGGGAAGGTTTCTTCAAGGTCCGCTCGCCCAACGGCGACTTTTATACCCGCAACGGCCATTTCACCATCAACGCCGAAGGCACGCTGGTCAACGAACTGGGGTGGCCCGTGCTCAGCGAAGGCGGGGAAATCGTCGTGCCGCCGGGGTTCAAGAACATCGTGATCGCGGAGAACGGGCGCATTTTCGCCGATGACACAGAAACCGGCCAACTGGCTTTTGTGCGGGTCGAAAATCCGCAAAACCTGGAAAAAATCGGCAACAACCTGTACCGGGCCCGGCCCGGCGCGGACGCCGGCGAAGCGGAGATCGACTACAGCCGCAGTTGGATGGCCCAGGGGTTTCTGGAATCGGCCAACGTGGATGCGGTCTATGAAATGGTGAACATGATTGAAACACAGCGCCAGTTCGAAGCGTACCAGAAAGTGATGCAGACCAGCGACGCCATTGACCGCGAGGCGACCAACAAAGTCGGGCGCGGCAGGGCGTAACGGGTAACAAGCGCCCGGCAGGGCGAGGAGGATACGGATCATGATGCGGTCCCTTTGGACAGGGGCCACGGGTATGGTGGCCCAGCAGCTGAACATCGACGTCATCGCCCACAACCTGGCGAACGTGAACACCATCGGCTTCAAGAAAAGCCGGGCCGAATTTGAGGATCTGATGTACCAGACCGCGAAAATGGCCGGGTCCATCACCGGCACGGCCGGGGACCAGCGCCTGCCCACGGGCATCCAGGTGGGCCTTGGCGTGCGGCCGACGGCGGTGCACAAATTCTTTTCCCAGGGCGACTACCAGAACACCAACAACCCCCTGGATCTGGCTATTGAAGGGCAGGGCTTCTTCCAGGTGGAAGTGAACGGCGAACAGCTGTACACCCGGGCCGGCGCATTCAAGTTGAACCAGGACGGCACGGTGGTCACGGCCAACGGCTACGTTCTGCAGCCGGAATTCACGGTGCCCACGGAAACGAAGAATATCGTGGTCACGGAAAACGGCCATATCGCGGCCCTGGACGCCAACGGGCAGGAACTGGCCGCCGCCGACATCCCCCTGTACACCTTCATCAACCCGGCCGGGCTTGATGCGCGGGGCCGCAACCTATACTCCCCGACCGAAGCGTCGGGCGACTCCACGGAAGGCGTTCCCGGCGAAGACAACGTGGGCACCATCGCCCAGGGTTTTCTGGAAATGTCCAACGTCGAGGTGGTGGACGAAATGGTGAACATGATCGTGGGCCAGCGGGCCTACGAGATGAACTCCAAATCCATCCAGACTTCCGACCAGATGCTGCAGACCGCCGTGCAGTTGAAACGGTAAAAACGCGCGCGGGCAACACCGGAAATCAGGGGGACGGCCATGGATTCGAGACGAGACGTACACCGGCGGGCAGGTTCCGGCGCAACAGCGCGGATTCGCTGCCGCGCGTCCGAGGCTTTCGGCATGGCGGCGCGCCTGGGGCTCTGCGCCCTTGCCGGCATGCTGCTGGGATTTGTTTTGTGGCGGCAGGCTTCGGCCGCGTATGACGGCGGCTGGCAACTGCGCCTGAAAGAAGCGGCCGTGATCCGGGGCGAATCCGTGCTTCTGGGCGAAATCGCCGATCCCATCGGGCCCATCAGATCCGAGGTCTGGGCGAAACTGTCGCGGTCCGTGCTCTGGCCGGCGCCCCCGGCCGGACGGCCCATGAACATGACCCGGCCCAGGATTCAGCAGGCCATGGCCCAGTATGCCGGAGAACTGTCATCGTTGTGTCTGTATCCCGCCTCCATGACGCTGCAGCAGGGTGGGGCCGTGCTGGATGCCGACGCGTTGCGGAACATAGCCGTCAAAGCCTTGACGCCGCTGCTGGCTTCCCTGCCCGGCGAAACGTCCATGCAGGATTTCCGTCTGCCGGGCTATGTCTTCATCAGCCATCACGGCCAGACGGTGGAACTGGAAAATCTGCCCGATCCGGCGCCCGGGCGCGTTCCCTTGCGTTTCGCCGTGAAAGAGCGGGACGGCGGTGTTGTGCGTCGCCTGTCCGGCACGGTCTTTGTGGACCAGTGGGTCGAGGTGCCCTGCGCGGCGTCTCCCCTGAATCGCGACGAGGTGTTGAGGCCGGAACGGGTCGCGTACGCCCGGAAAAATATCGCCCACCTGAAAGGCGCGATCTGGGACGGCCGGGGCGGACCCTGGCGCATGTTGCGGGCCGTGGGAACCGGGCAGCCCATCTTGCAGACGGATGTGGCGGTCATTCCCACGGTGCAGAAAGGCGCGACGGTGACCATGCTGTTTGAGGGCAAAAATTTTACGCTGAGCATGCCGGGAGAGGCGCTGAGCGACGGCGCGTTCGGCGAGAGCATCACGGTCCGGAATCTGCAGAGCAAGAAACAATTGCGCGCCATGGTGCGCGACAGCCTGACCGTGGTGGTCAGATAAGGGGGAGGCAACTCATGAAAATACGCGGAAAAGAAAATACGGGACAGCGCGGCGCGCTTGCCGCGGGACTTCTGGCGGCGGCCATTTTCCTGGCCGGCTGCAACGGCTCCGGCCGGCAGACCAGCCCCATGCCGCCCATGGTGCCGCCGCAGGCCTATACGGAACCCGAGGAACGGGACGCCAACCCCGGTTCCCTGTTTTCCGACTCGGGATCAAAATACCTGTTCGACGACAACCGGGCCCGGAAGGTGGGCGACATCGTGCTGGTCAAGGTCGTGGAAAACGCCAAATCCAAAAGCAAGGTGGACACCACGGCGGAACGCAAAGCGTCCAACAGCATCGGGGTCACCGCCGCGTTCGGCCGCAGCAAGGTTTCGCCGCTCTTCTTCGGCGGCGGCCCGCTTGCCGGTTCCGTGGGCGTGGACCCGGTGCTTGAAACCACCACCAACACCAAAAACGACGCCACCGGCGAAACCAAACGCGAAAACTACGTGACCGCGACCCTCGGCGTGCGCGTGGTGCAGGTGCTGCCCAACGGCGTGATGCAGGTGGAAGGCGCGCGCACGATCAAGGTCAACGACGAAACCCAGATCATGGTCGTCACGGGTCTTATCCGGCAGCGCGACGTGGCGTCCGACAACTCCATCCTGTCCACCCAGATGGCCGATTCGAACATCGACTACTATGGCAAGGGCGTTCTTGCCGACAAGCAGAAGTCCGGCTGGCTTACCCGTCTGCTCGACAACTTCTGGCCATTCTAGTGTGATGTTCACGAAATAGCTGTAGCTATTTCGTGAAAGATCGTTCGCCGAAAAACGTGGTTTTCGGCTCACTCACGCCGCCTTCGGCGGC
>JAVBOK010000015.1:0-42422 GCA_031550605.1 Desulfovibrionaceae bacterium
TCGTCGGCTGCGGCGGCGCGCTCGACGCACCGGGCCTGGCGTTCGAGCGGGGCCAGTCCGATGGGGGCGGCCTTGCCCGCCACGCGGCCGGCCGCGTGGCGGACAAGGGTGGGCTTTTTCTCCGCCTTGCCCTGGGCCGCCATGGCCATGGCGTCGGAAAGGTCGTACAGCAGGCCCGGAACCAGAGGCAGCAGGTCCCTGAATACGCTGTCGTTTTCGCCGGGCAGCGGCACGGTGATGGCTTCGCGGGACGAGGAAGGGGCCTGTCCGGCCGCCGGGGCGTCCGCCGGAAGGGGGGCTTCGCATACGGCAAAGGCTTCGCACGCTTGTTCGACCTCGGGATCTTGGGCGGGCCGCGCCTTTGCGGGTTCTTCGCATACGCCAAAGGTTTCGCAGGAGGGTTCGCCTTCGGTTTCACGCGGGGTATCCGGTTGGGAGGGCTCGGCTGGGGGAACGGGAGCGGACTGCGGCGCGCGTCGCTCCGTTCCGGCTTGCCGCACGGCATTGTCCGGGGCGGATACGTCGACGCGGGGAGAGGGTACCGGTTTCGCCATGACGGGTACGGGATCCCGCGGCCGGGCGGTCCGGGGCGATTCCGGCGCGGCGGCGCCGGGAGCGGGCGCGGGGATGGCCGGCTGTTCCTCGCAAACGGCGAACTCTTCGCAGAGGGGGCGTTCCGCTTCGCGCGGCGCTGTCCCGGGCGCCGTCTCCGGTGTGACAGCGCGCCCGGCTTCGGGACCGGTCTCCGGCGGCCCGTCGTCGCGGTCCGGATCAATGTCGGTGATGATCAGGTCCAACAGGGGCAGTTCGCGCACGGGATGAGCCGGGGCCTCGGGCGCGGGGGCTTCTCCGTCCGCCGGGGGGATGTCGGCCAGGGCGTCTTGCAGAGCCCTTTCCGGCTCCACGGTATCGGGTGTATCCGGGGCGGTTCCGCCTTCCGGCGCGGGAACGCCGGGGGCCAGGCGCTGCACGGCTTCACGCAGCGCTTCGGGATCCACGGGTTTGGACAGAGTTTCCGTGCAGCCGGCCGCCAGCAGACGCTGCGCCTGCGCTTCATGGGAAACCAGAGCCAGAACGGGCAGGTCCGGCCGGCCGGCGGCGGCGTCCGCCTCGCGCATGGCGGAAACGGCGTCCATGATGTCCGATTCCGGCATGTCGGCGTTGGCGATCAGGATGCCCGAGGGATGCTTGCGGTACAGACGCAAAGCCGTGGCGGCATCGGCCGCTTCCAGCAGGGGGCGCGGCAGGGCGGCCAGGGTCTGCGCCAGCCGTCTGCGGCTGCCGGCGGCCATGTCGGCCACGAGAATGCGCGCGGGGTCGCGTTCCGCCCCGGCTTCCTCCGGCTCTTCCGGCGCCGCGGGCAGGACCGGGGGAAGGGGGGCGGCTTCGGCGTCGCCGGGTTCGGCAAAGATCTGGATGCCGCCTTCCTCATAGCCGTTGTCCGGAGGGGGGCAGCCCCCGGCAGGATCGCAGGAACCGGCAAAAGCGGGCTCTTCCACGGCCAGTGCGGTTTCTCCGGCATTGTCGCCGGGGCCGGATGCGGCCGCGTCGCGGCTTGCGGCGGGGGCGCCCATGCTTGCGAAGGCGGCTGAAAAGACGAGCGTGGTGCCGCTCAGGGGCGAATGCTCCACATTGAACATGCCGCCGGTCCGTTCGGCCAGGTCCCATGCCTCCGCCATGCCGGAAAGGTCGCGCCGGCGCGAAGCGGCCGTGCCGTCCCAGTTCGCGAGCGTGAACATGAGATGCCCCGCGTCCGGACTGTCCGGCAGGCGGCGCACGCTCAAACGCACGGTGCCGCGTTCGGAGGAAGCCACCATGTCGCGCAGCAGAAGGCGCAGGGCGGAATACAGCAATTCCGCCTCCCCGTTGAAGGCGCGTCCGACCTGGGGCGAGATGAACCAGGTCAGGCCCATGTTTTTTTGCTCCGCCAGAGGGGCTGCATCGTCGTACGCTTCCCGGACCAGCAGGGCCAGGTCGAACACGGTTCTACGGGGAGGGGCCTGAAGCGGCCTCGGCATGGCCGCCAAAGGCGGCAGGGGCCGCGGGGCGGGTTCCTCGCGCTCCTGCTGCCCGGCGGGGGCGAGAGGCGGGGCTGGTTCCTCGTGGGAGGCAAAGGTTTCGCAAAGGCGTTCTTCCCACGCGACCGGTTCCCTTTCCGGTGCGAAGGCCGGAACGCCGGGGGCGTCTTCCACGGGGGCCGGAGTTTCCGGTTCGACCGGCGGGGCGGCTTCGTCCATCGTTTCCGGGGTGGCGGAGAGTGCAGCGTCAGGGGCGGGAATGTTTTCAAAGGATGGGGAAGATGGGGCGGAAGAGGCCACATCGGGGACAGGGACGTTTTCAGAAGCGGGAACGGCGGCGGGAGTGTCGCCGCTCGCAAGAAAGGCCGCCATGGCGGCTCGGGCGTAAGAGGGTTCCGGATCGTCGGCGCTTTCGGAAGCGGCCTGCTCCGCGCCCGCTTCGGGTGCGGACGGCGCGGGGGCTTTCTGTTCAGGCGCGGCGAATGCGGCGGGTGTTTCCACGCCGCCGGGAGCTGTCTCTTCGGCGGAACGGGAGCCGATGCCGGAGCGCGCGAGACTGGCGAACACGTCGTCATGCAGCGAAAGCTGCTGCGCGAGGGGGGTCGGCCTGCCGGCGGCGCGGTCTTCCTCCTCCGCTTCTTCCGAGGCGGAGGCCAGGGCCAGGGCCAGCGATCCCAGGGCCAGACCCCAGAGGCCGCCCGCGGCGCCCATGATCGGCTGGCCGGCCAGGGTCATTTCCCACAGGGAGGCGGCGATGCCCACGACGGGCATCAGGCAGACGCAGAAAAAGCCCAGCGCGCCGCCACGGCCGCGCGACAGGGCGGCCGCGGCGAAAGCCGTCAGGGGAAGGGCGAACAGGGGCCAGAAAGGCAGGTACGGGGCCAGCCACAGGCCGTTCGGCGCAAGCGGGGCCAGGGCCAGGGCCGCCCCGGCGAAAGGATACAGGCGCAACGCCTTGTCCGCGCCCGGCATGGTCCCGGGGGTGGCGAACAAATGGCGGGCCGTATGCGACAGCAGCATCAGGGCGATGCCCGGGGCGATCATGGCGCAGACCGCGGGTATGGCGTAGGCCGCCCCGGCGGCGGGCAAAGCCGGGATGGCGCATTGGACCAGCCCGGTCCCGGCGAGCAGAGCCGCCCACAGGCGCCATTCCCTGCGTTCGCGGCCGAAGCGCAGAAGCTGCATCAGCAGGGCGGCGGCCAGCGCGCCGGGCAGCAGAAGATTCAGGGGCAGCAGCGGCGGCGTTTCAGGCGCAAGGCTCAGCACCGGCTTGAACCACAAACCCGGCGTGCCGTCGATCCTCGCGTACACGACGGAGGGCGTCAGGGCGCCGCCGGGCAGGGGGAACAGCACCCGGCCCGAAGTATCCTCCGCCTGCCAGTAAGTGAGGGGCCCGCCGGCTTCCGCGCGTTGCGGAGTAAACAACCGGGTCACGCCCGGAAGGCCGTTCCCCATATCCAGGTTGAAGGACGCAGGGGATGCCGGGGACGCCTCTTCCCGGCCGGGTACGGCGATGCGCAGCCACACGGCGCCGTTGAACGCGTCGGGCAGATCGCGGAGCAACCGGAAGGAAGACACGAAGGGACGGTATATGGAGGCGGGGGAAGCGGCCTGCTGCACGGTCATCGTGCCTTGCGCGTCGGCCATGTAGGCGATGCGCGCCGTCGAAAGCGCCGTTTGAACCGGAGCGGACTGCGCCGCCGCGGGCATGCAGAAAAGAAACAGCGCAAACGCGCAGCGCAGAGCAAAACGGCAGAGGCCGGAAGTGTGCGAACGGCTGGGCATGATCTGAACAACTCCGCTACATGATAATTTCAATGTGCCATACCTTATATACAGAAATACGCTGTTCAGGCAAATGCCGGAACATGCGGAACAGGGGCGCGCACGGGCCGCTTGCTCCGTTGTGCGAAACGGCGGAAGCGGCATCCGCACGATTCCGCCCTGGTACGGGATGCCGTTCTGCGCCGGGGCCGGGCGCATTCTCCGCAAAAGCGCGGCGGTCGGTTCGCGGCCTCCGGCGGCTGCAATGCCGCGTCTACATTCTCTGCAAAAGCGTGGCCACCGGGGTTCCGTCGGGCAGGGCGGCCTTGGGGTTGATGCGCAGCAGTTCCTGCCAGGCGGCTCTGGCTCCGGCCGCATCCTTCAGATCAAAATACAGCACCACGCCTTTGTTCAGCAGGCCGATCTGGTGCGCGGGGTTTTGGCGCAACGCCCGGTCGAAGCAGGCCACGGCCTTTTGCGGCTGGCTCACGGCCCGGTACATGACCCCGAGGTCCACCAGGATGTCGGGCGCGTCGGGGACCAGTTTCAGCGATTCCTCATACGCGCGGATGGCCGCTTCATGCTGGTGGGTGTCATGATAAAGAAAGGCCAGATTGTTCCACGCGCCGGCATCGCGCGGATTTTCGCGGGTCTTTTCCTGCCACCGCGCGATGTCCCGCTGCACTTCCGGGGGGATGCCCTCCGCCTGTTTCGGGGCGTGCAGCACGGTCACGGTCAGCACGTTGCCGATGTATACGCCGGCCAGCAGGGCCACAAGGACGCTGACACACCAGACCGTCCTGCTGACGCCGGAAACGGCGGAGCGTCGTGTTCTGTCGGAAATCTTGGCCATGCGGGCTCCCGTATGAATGGTCTTTGCGTGGGGGGCACTATACACGAGAGGAAGTGTGCCTGTCATCGGATGGTGTCGGGAGATGTTTGTTGACGAAACATGGCGGACGACGTATAGAGTAATATATAACCGCTTAAAATACCTTGTGGTTGTTTGTTCTTTTTTGGATCTGGTCGCGAAATATTTTTTTCGGTTTCGGCGTCGGTATCATGCCGTACCGCCGTAAAGGAGGTTGCCATGCTGGAAGGGTTGCTGCTGGCCATGGGTGTCAGTAAGGGACTGGTCGCCGACGTCATGCTCTGGGTCGGGGTCGCGGTCATTGCCGGGGTTGTTTTTCTGCTGATCAAGCAAACCGAAACGCGTCTGGTTCTGCTCGGCGCGGGTTTTCTGCTGTGCGCCTTGTCGCTCAACCCGCTGAACGCTTTTGTGGCGTTCGAGAACGGCATGGTCATCTCCGGCCTGATCAAGACCATCCTTTCCGTGATGGGGTTCGCCTTTGTCATGAAATTCACCAAGTGCGACGCGCACCTGGTGAACCTGATGGTGGGGATGCTCTCACGCGTGCGCTTCATTCTTATTCCCGGCACGGTGCTGGTCACGGCCTTCATCAACATTTCCCTGTCCAGCGCGGCCGGCTGCGCGGCCGCCGTGGGGGCCATCCTGATCCCGCTGATGATATCGCTGGGCATCCACCCGGCGGTGGCGGGCGCGGCGGTCATGGCCGGCACGTACGGCAGCATGCTGTCCCCCGGTCTTTCGCATAACGCCTTTATCGCCAACATGCTCAAATGGGATGTGATGCAGGTCATCGCCGTGCACTCGCACGTGGACGTGATCGTGGTGATCGTCGGCGCCGTGGCTCTGGCGTTTTTCGCCATGCTGCGCAGGGAGCACAAGGGCTATGTTCCGGACGCCGGGCACACTCTGGCGAAGATGGAAAAAGCCAACATCCTCTACGCCGTCGTTCCGGTAATCCCCGTGCTGCTGCTGGTGCTCAGCGCCTGGTTCAGCAGCAAGACCGCCCCGGAATTCGGCAAGTCGATCATGGCCGCCATCCCCTGGTTCAAATCCTATACCTCGGTGCCGGTGTCCATGCTGACGGGCGCCATTCTGGGCATCCTCGTGACCCGGTCCAGCCCCACCGCCTGCGTGAAAGAGTTTTTCAACGGCATGGGCAGCGCATACGGATCGGTGATGGGCATCATCATCGCGGCCGGGGTATTCGTGGCGGGCATGCAGGCTGTGGGCCTGGTGGCCACGTTCATCAGCACCCTGAAGGGCGTGACTGAACTGGCCCGCTGGGCCGCCGCTTTCGGGCCTTTCGTGCTGGCAATCATAACCGGATCCGGCGATGCCGCCACGCTGGCCTTTAACCAGGCGGTTTCCCCGCACGCGGCCGAATTCGGCATGACCGTGGAAAAGATGGCCAGCCTTGCAACCCTTGGCGGCGCCCTGGGCCGCACCATGTCGCCGCTGGCCGGGGCCGCCATCATCTGCGCGGGCCTCGCCGGGGTGAACCCCATTGAAATAGCCAAGCGCAACGCGCCGGGCATGATCCTCGCGGCGCTGGTCAGCATGTTCATGCTGACATGACGCGCGCTGTTACCGGATATTCCGCCGCCGGGCACGGCCCCCGGCGGCGGGAATGCGCATTCCGCCGTCCGGCCGGGACAAGGAGACAATCATGGACGATGCCGTCAGCAAAAAAGTATACGCTCTGAAACCGTTTATTGTCGCCACCCGGCGCGACCTGCACAAGCACCCCGAAGCTTCCTGGACGGAATTCCGGACGGCCTCGCTGGTGATCAGGCGGTTGAAGGAATTGGGCTACAGCCTGACCATGGGCAGGGACGCGGTCAGCGCCGGGGATATGATGGGCGTTCCGTCCCCCGCCGTTCTGAAGGAGCATCAGGAACGGGCCGTGAAGCAGGGCGCCGATCCCGCGCTGGTGGCCCTGATGGAAGGGGGGCTGACCGGGCTGTGGGCGGACATGGATTGCGGCGGCGGTCCCGGCCCCCGGTTCGCCCTGCGTTTCGATCTTGACTCCAACGACGCGGTGGAGTGTGAAGAAAATGCGCACCGCCCGTTCAGAGAAGGGTTCGCGTCCGTCAACAAGGGGGCCATGCACGCCTGCGGCCACGACGGGCACGTGGCTGTAGGCCTGGCTGTCGCGGAAATTCTCGCGGGCATGAAGAACGACTTGAAAGGCTCCATCCGCCTGATTTTCCAGCCGGCGGAAGAAGGCGTGCGCGGCGCGGGCCCCATGGTCGCGGCCGGCTGCGTCAACGGCGTGGATCTTATCGCGGGCGTGCACATCGGGTTCCAGGCGGCGAAAAAAGGCGACATCGTCTGCGGGGCCAAGGGGTTTCTGGCCACGACCAAATGGGATGTGACCATCACCGGCAAATCCGCTCATGCGGGCGCCGCGCCGCAGGATGGCAAGAACGCCCTGTTGGCCGCCTGCGCCGCGACCACGAACCTGCACGCCATCGCCCGCCACGGGGACGGCGCGACCCGCATCACCGTGGGCCGCCTGGAAGGAGGGCAGGGCCGCAACGTCATTCCCCCCAACGCCTTCATGGCTCTGGAAACGCGGGGCGTGACCAGCGCGCTGGACGACTATATGACCCGCGAGGCGGAACGCATCATCAAGGCGGCTGTGGCCATGTGGGACTGCACCCATACGGTGGCCGTCGTGGGCGGGACCAAAAGCGGGGCCAGTTCCGACGCCATGGCCGGCCGGGTACGGGCCATTGCCGAAACCATGCCCGTGTTCACCAACATTGTGGATATCAAGGATTTCGGCGCCAGCGAGGATTTTTCGCACATGATGACCGTGGTGCAGGAAAGCGGCGGGGAAGGCACCTACATCCAGGTGGGCACCGACAGAACCGCCGGACACCATAACGATCATTTCGACTTTGACGAGGAAGACCTGATGCCGGCCGCGGAAATTCTGATCCGGCTGGTCGGGGCGTATCTGGGGAAATAGCGGACCGGTTTTGACGCAGCCGTTTTCGGGGGACGGGGCCGGGTCTCCCCGTTCCCGCGGCGGGCGGATGCGGGATGGACATGGCACTCTGACGATGCCCTGGAGTTCGATGCCGAAACGGATTGTGCATACGACGGCGCGGTCCCTGGACCGGACGGTCATGTCGCTTGTGGAGCGGACATCGGACCGGCCTTTGTTCACGGCCATCCGGTCGGGCATGGTGGTGACCATGCCCCTGATGCTCCTGGGGTCTTTCGCCGTGCTGGTGAACAGCTTTCCCCTGCCGGCGTACAAAGTTTTCATGCAGGACACCTTCGGCCCGAACTGGCGGATGCTCGGCACTCTGGTCTGGAACGGAACCTTCGCGGTGATGTCCCTGATCATGCTGTACAGCATCGGCCAGCACCTCGCCGACCAGTATAATGCCCGCAACCCCATCGTGCAGGTCAGTCCGGTCATCGCGGGGCTGGTGGCCTTCGCCGCCTTGAGCTGCCTGATCGAAGTGACGGACGGCATGCTGCCCCAGCGCTGGATCGGAGTCGCGGGCCTTTTTGTCGCCCTGCTGGTGGCACTGGCGGCCACCAAGCTTTTTCTGTTCCTTTTCTCCTGCAAATCCTTGCGGCTGCACCTGCCGGGAGGGGCGACGGATCTCGCCATTCCCAACGCGTTCAACGCCCTGGTGCCGGCCACGCTGACGGTGGCCGTCTTCGCCCTGATCGGGATAGGCGTGCACACGCTGGCGGGCGTTTCCCTGCACGAGGCCATGCACCAGCTTATCCGCAAACCCTTCGATCTGGCGGGCGACAGCCTGGAGCGCGGGCTGTTTTACATTTTTTCCCTGCACGGCCTGTGGTTCGTGGGCATTCACGGGGCCAACGTGCTGGACCCCATCACCCACGACATCTACGGGGCCGCCATGGCCGCCAACGAGGCGGCGGCGGCGGCCGGACAGCCCCTGCCGCACGTGATGACCAAGACGTTTATGGACACCTTTGTCTTTATGGGCGGGGCGGGGTCCAGCATCTGCCTGGCCGGGGCGCTGCTCTTCTTCGGCGAAACACAGGCCAACCGCCGTCTGGCCGGGCTGTCGCTCGCGCCGGGTCTGTTCAATATCAACGAGGTGCTGCTCTTCGGCCTGCCGGTGATTCTGAACCCGGTGATGGTGATCCCCTTTCTGCTTACGCCGCTGCTGCTGGCCGTCATCAGTTATGCCGCCGTGGCCTTCGGGCTGGTGCCGGGGACATCCAGGGCCGTGGAATGGACGACCCCCATTTTGCTGAACGGGTACCTGTGCACGGGCTCCGTCAAGGGAACGCTGCTGCAGCTGCTGAATATCACCGTGGGCATTTTTGCGTACGCGCCGTTCGTTCTGATCGGCAACAAAAATACCGCCAAGCGGGTCGGCCTGGCTTTCCAGCGTTTGCTGGACCGGTCCTGCTCGCCGATGGCGGGGCCTGCCGGCCAGCGCTGCATCGAGTTCAAGGACGACGCAGGCGCGCTTGCCCGGGGGCTGCTGGCGGACCTGGAAGAAGCCGGGCTGCTGGGCCGGGATCTGTTTCTTGAGTTCCAGCCGCAGATTTCCGCGACCACGGGCCGCATTGTGGGGGTGGAGTCGCTGCTGCGCTGGAAACACCCGCAGTACGGTTCCATACCGGCCCCGATCACCATCGCCCTGGCGGAAGACTCCGGCCTGATCCGCGCCTTGGGGCTGTGGACTCTGGACCAGGCCTGCTCCGTGCGCAAGGCGTGGCTGGACGCGGGCATTGAGGATATGGTCGTCGCCGTCAATCTGTCCGCCCTGCAACTGGAGGACGACCTGCCGGCCGCGGTGATGGGAACCCTGAGCCGTTATAATCTGCCGCCGCGGCTTCTGGAACTGGAGGTCGCGGAATCGGAGGCCCTGAACGCGGGCACTCCGGAAAGCCTGGTGGTTTCGCGCCTGTACGGCATGGGCATACGCATTGCCATCGACGATTTCGGCATGGGGCACAGTTCGCTGAAATACCTGAAGCAGTTTCCGGTCAGTTCCGTCAAAATCGACGGCGCCATCAGCCTTGAGGTAGTGACAAACCCCATTTGCGCGGATATTGTGGCCTCCATCACCCGTCTGTGCCGGGCCAGGGCCATGACCAGCGTGGCGGAATTCGTGGAAAACGACGCCCAGGCCGCCATTTTGCGCGAACTGGGCGTGGATGTTCTGCAGGGGTACCGGTTCAGCCGGTCTCTGGTAGCCGACGCCTGTCTGGCTTTCATTCTGGATAATTACGCCCGCTGGATGCCGGACAGAAAGGGCGCGGCGGTCAACAGATAACGCGGACGAACTATGGATAACGACAAGATGGCGCCGCATCAGAGCGCGGCCGGGTTTTCCGACGCGAACGGGGACGGCGGCGTCCACACCTTTGTGACGAAGAACGAATGGGTTTACGGCCGGCTGAAGGCGGAAATCACCAGCGGCATGCTGCAGCCCGACGGCAGGATGGTTGTTTCCAGTATCGCCCGGCGGCTGGGGGTCAGTCCCATGCCGGTGCGCGAAGCCATCGGCCGGCTGTCGCAGGAAGGGCTGGTGCACATCACCCCGCATTCCGGGGCCAAGGTCGCTTCCGTCAACCTGGTGCAGCTGCGGGAAATCATCATCATCCGCCGGGAGCTTGAAACCCTGGCCGCGCGCCTGGCCGTGCCCCTGCTGACTCCGGAAGTATTCGCCCAGCTCGATTCGCTGCTGGGCGAAATGTCTTCCTGCGTGGAACGGCTGGATTCACGCACGTACGAACAGTACAACTACATTTTCCACAAAATCATCTACGCCAACTGCGGCAATCAGACCCTGGCGGAGCTGATATCCTCGCTGTGGGACCGCTCCAGCATCACCCGGATGACCTTTGCGGAACTGCCCGAACAACTCGGCCGCTCCATGCGGGAACACCGGGAGTGGATGGCCGCCGCGAAAGCGGGCGACGCCGAAACCGTTGCGCGGATCGTGCACGGTCACTTGAAAGCCTCCGTCGAAAATCTCATCGCCCGTCTGCGCAAGTAGACGGAGAAGGGGCGCCGTTCTTTGCGGCGGGCCGGAATTTCGCGGGAATACGCCTTTTTCGCAACGGCCGGGGCCGCCCGGCACATCCGCCGGGCATCCGGCAACGCAAGGCCGGGCCGGCGCCGAACCTGCCGGAACTGCCCCGCTCCATCTTCCGGACAAAAGCGGCGGCAAGGGGCCGGAATCCTTCTGCGCCGCGCCTGATTTTTTTTGCGGCCGGGGAGGGGGCGCACCGCTCTCTCCATGCCCGCATATTGACAGAATCAGCCCACTCGGAGTATTGTGTATTTGATATTTGATCAAATAAACAGACATACGGATATCCCGGCGCCGGCAGGCGTTCCCGGCGGTTCCTGTTGCCGCGCCCGGTCTGCCCGTCTGCGTTCGGGCGGCGCAACGGCGGAAGGAAAACGTTTTGTCATGATAACAGTGTAACGAACATGAGGGCTGCCATGAAGTGCGTGAAAATGCTTGCCGTCTGGTTTTGTTTCCTTTTTCTGGCGCTGGGCGCGTCGGCCGTCCTGTCCGGCGATGCCGCCGCGGCGTATCCTGAACGGGAAATCCGCTTTATTATCCCGTACGCGGCCGGCGGTTTGAACGACATCGTCGCCCGGAAAATTTCCGACATCGTGGGGCAGGAAAAACTGCTGCCCGTGCCCATCGTGGTGACCAACATCCACGGCGCGCAGTCCCGCAACGGCCTGAACGCCTCGCGTGACGCCGCGCCGGACGGGTATACCATCCTGCTGCACCACACGGGCATGGTGGCCAACAACGCCCTGGGCCAGATCCCCAACAGCTACAAGGATTACCGCATGATCGGGCAGCTTTTGTTCAGCCCGGCGGCCCTTGACGTGCGCGCGGATGCGAAATGGAAGACCATCGGGGATCTGCTGGCCGACATCAAGGCCAACCCCGGCAAAATTCGCGTCGGCGTGGCCATCGGCAGCGTGACCCACGTGGCCCTGATGAATTTTCTGACCCAGAACGGCGTTTCCGTGAACGCGGTCAAGTACATTCCGCTGGAAGGCGGCGGCGAAACCTTTGCCGCCCTGGTGGGCAAAAAGGTGGACTTCACCTCCGTGCAGGCGGTCAGCGCGCTGGCCAACATGCGCGGCGGCGAAACCCGCATTCTGGTGGCCATGACCACCGAACCCATGCCCGCGTTCAAGGCCATGGGCATCCCCACCCTGGCCGACCTGGGCATCAAGAAAAGTTTCGGCACGCGCGTCGGCCTGTTCGCGCCCAAAGGCACGCCGGACGAAGCCATCAACGTCATGACCAACCTGCTGCAAACCCTGGTCGGGAACAAGGCCATGCAGGCTTTTGCCGAAGACCGCGCCTGCGTGCTGGAATTCATGCCCCCGGCTGAATGGGAAAAGGTCTTCAACGAAGATTACGACACCGTGCGGACCATCGCCAAGGAAGCGGGCCTGCTGAAGTAGCCTGCCGCCGGGACGCGCGGCGCCGGTTTTGCCGGAGCCGCCCCGCGCCCCGGCAGGGCGCGGTCTTCCGCGGGGCGGCGGAACAGGGCGGACAGGCGGAGTGCACCCGTTCTTGAACGCCGAGGGGCATGGCCGCCTGTGATCGATACGAAACCTTGCCGCCCTCCGCCCGGGGTCAAGGGGCCGCGAGTCCCGCGAGGCGCCGCCTCGCCTGCTCCCGTACAATGTCTTCAAGCCTTTTGGAGAAGCGCATGAGCGAGAATGAAAAAACAGGCAAAGGCCTGCCCCTGGCATATGGGGAAGCCGGCCTGCTGGCCCTGTTGCTGTTTCTGGGCGGGGTCTGCGTCTATCCTTCGAACCTGGTGACCAATTTTCTGGTGCCGGAACAGCTCAGTTCCGTGGCGTATTCCAGAATAATCGGCTGCGCCCTGCTGGGCCTGTGCGGCGTACGGGCGGCCCTGGCGCTGCTGGCCGCGAAAACGGACCGCGCGCCGGGCCGGACCATGACGCTGACCTTCGCCCTGGCCGGTTGCGGCCTGATCGTGCTGTACGGCCTGATTTTTTCGTATATCGGGTTTTACATCGCCACAGGGGGTTTCATCTTCGCGCTGTCCTATTATCTTGAGGCCAAAGAGGACCGTAGCGCGCGCAAATGCATTGTGTTCACCGTGGCGACCATTGTGGTCATTTCCGGCGTGTTCAAACTGTTCAAGATATACCTTCCGCCCGCGTTGCTGTTTTAGGCGCGCGCGGTTTTTTTCGCAACAGCTTCGGGAGACGGAAGTGGAAGCGCTTCTCAATTCGCTTATGTACGTGTGCAGTCCGTTGCCCCTGGCCCTGATCTGCCTGGGCACGGTGTTCGGTATCATTTTTGGGGCCATTCCCGGCCTGACGGCGACGCTGGCCGTGATTCTGCTGATCCCCACGACGTACGGGATGGACCCGTCCCTGGGCATCTGCATGCTGGTGGGCGTGTATATCGGCGGCGTATCCGGCGGGCTGGTGTCCGCCATCCTGCTGGGCATGCCGGGCACGCCGGCTTCGCTGGTCACGGGGCTGGACGGCTTTCCCATGGCCAAGCGGGGCGAAGGCGGCAGGGCGCTGGGCATCGGCATTACCAGCAACCTGGTGGGCTGCCTTTTGGGCGGGATCTTCCTGATCGGCCTGGCTCCGCTGCTGGCCCGCTTCGCCATGGAATTCGGGGCGGTGGAAAACGCCGCGGTGCTGTTTTTCGGTTTTACCACTGTAATCAGCCTGGCGGGATCGTCCCTGCTGCGCGGGTTCATCATGCTGGCCTTCGGCCTGGCCGTGTCCACCATAGGCATCGACCCCATCAACAGCACGGAGCGCAACACTCTGGAATTCGCCGCCCTGGCCAACGGCGTGGACGCCCTGCCGGCCATGATCGGGCTGTTCGTGGTGTCGCAGGCCCTGCTGGAAATGGACGCCCTGTCCGAAAAATTCATCATCGAACGGTCCGGCGACGCGCGCAACCGCTTCATGCGCCTGTCGGAAATGCGCGCCTCCGTCGGCAACTTCATCCGTTCCAGCCTGATCGGTACGGCTATCGGCATTCTGCCGGGCATCGGCGGCTCGCTGTCGGGCATCGTGGCCTACGATCAGGCCCAGAAGGCATCCAGCGAGCCGGAAAGCTTCGGCAAAGGCAACTACCAGGGCATCGTGGCGTCCGAAACGTCCAACAATGCGGCCGTGGCCGGAGCGCTGATTCCTTTTCTGGCCCTGGGCATACCCGGCGATTCGGTGACCGCCGCGCTGATGGGCGGCCTGCAGATTCACGGCCTGGATCCCGGGCCGGTGCTGTTTTCGCAGCACTACACGTTGGTGGCCAACGTGTTCGCCGCGTATTTTCTGTCCAGCGTGTTCATGTATCTGTTCATGATGCTGGCCGGCACCTACATTTTTCCCGTCATCCTCCGGGTGCAGAAAAAATATGTGCTGCCGCTGGTGCTGGTGCTCAGCCTGATCGGCTGCTACAACATGAACTACACCATCGCCGCCGTGTGGGTGGCCATCATTTTCGGAATCATCGGCTATTTTCTGAAGAAGTTTTCCTATCCTTCGGTGCCGTTGGTCATCGGCATCATCCTCGGTCCCATGTTCGAGCGTCAGCTGCGCATCGGCCTGATACAGACCGACGGCAGCCTGATGCCGTTCCTGACCGATCCCATCCCCGCGACCTTCATCGCCCTGGCCGCGGCATCCTTCTTTTTTGCCCTGTACAAACGGCGTCAGGCGCAGAAAAAGGGCATCACCCTCTAAGCCACCCGCGTTCGTTTTTGCAGCCCCGGCGGGGGCACCCAGGAGTATCGCATGATCAGGCCCAACAAACTCAGAACCATGATCACGGAAAAAAAGCCGCTGTTCGGCTGCTTCATCAAATTCTGCGATGCGGACAGCGCGGAAATACTTGGCATGCTCGGCTATGATTTCTGCGTCATCGACGCGGAACACGCCACTTTCGCCCCCAGAGACATCACCGGCATTCTGCGGGCCTGCGATCTGGCGGGAATGCCCTGTATCGTGCGGACACCGGGCCTGAACCGGGGGTTCATTCTGTCGGCGCTCGATTCCGGAGCGGCCGGGGTGCAGGTTCCCAACGTGGACACTCCGGAACAGGCCAGGGAACTGGCTGCTGCCGCCCGCTACCTGCCGGCCGGGGAACGGGGTTTCGCCCCCACGACCCGCGCCGCCGGGTTCGGCCTGAGTTTTTCTCCGGCCGAGTATTCGGCTCTGGCCAACGAGGCGGTATTCACCGTGGCCCACTGCGAAACCCGCAAAAGCGCGGATAACCTGGACGCCATCCTGGCCGTGGACGGCCTGGACGCTGTTTTTGTCGGCCCCATGGACATGTCGCAGTCCTTCGGCCGGGTGGGGAATCTGGAAGATCCGGAAGTCAAAAACTGCATTGAAGGTTCCTTGCGCGCAATCGCGGCGGCGGGCAAGGCGGCGGGTTTTCTCTGCTCTCCGGACAGGGTTCCGTATTACATGGATCTCGGCGTGCGCTATTTCCTGCTGGGCGCGGACCAGGGTTTTATGGCCTCGGCCGCGAAGAACGTGCTGGCCCAGGCCCGCAAGCAGTGCGGCATGTAACTTCCCCCTCCCGGCGTCGGGTATCCTGACGCCGGGACCCGTAGCGGAAAACCAGCCGGACGCCGCACGGCGTCCGCTCCCGGCCTGCGGCGGGGGCGTGCCTTTGCAAACCCCGGTGGACGGGGTTTGTCATCTTTTTATGCGTGGCAACGGTGGAGCGGAAAATCTTACGGCAAGGCCTCACGGGCGAAAGACGCCTGGCCGCGTGAAGACTTTTCGGCCCTGGCGGAGCCGGCGGCCTTGCCCGTCCCGGCGTCTTTTTTGTCTTTGGTGCTTTTGGCGGCGGGGGCGGCGCTGTTCTTTTTCCCGCCCCGTTTCGGTTTCGGGGCTTTGGCCGCCGCCTCTCTGGCCGACAGGGCCTCGGCGGCGTCAAAACCCGTTTCCACCATGCGCGATGCCACGTGCAGACGCACGGCCTTGTTGGGCGCGCCCAGCAGGACATTGATCAGGCGGGTGTCCCCGCGTTTCGCGGTGGTGATCAGATTGTAGCCCGAGGCGTCGACATAGCCGGTTTTCAGACCGTCCACACCTCTGGTCAGACCCAGCAGCGGGTTGGTGTTGGGGGTGTACCCGTGAAATTCAAGGTACCGGCGGCTGTGGTATTGCTCCAGCGCTTCAGGGTGGGCCGTCAGATAGCGGCTGGTCAGGGTCAGCATGTCCCGCGCGGTGGTGCGCTGCCCTTTGGCGGGCAGGCCGTGCACGTTTTTGAATACGCTGTTTTTCATGCCGATTTGCCTGGCTTTGCGGTTCATCATCTGGACAAAGCGGTCCTCCGACCCGGCGACGAACTGGCAGGCGGCGACGGAAGCGTCGTTGCCCGACGCGACGGCCATGCCCCGCAGCAGGTCGCGCAGGCGGACCCGCTCGCCGGTGTACAGATTCATGCAGGAACCGCCGGTGCTGGCGGCCTTGTGACTGATGGTGACCATGGAATCAAGCGAGAGGCCGCGCGCCTTCACTTCGTCAAGGATCACAAACATGGACAGGATCTTGGTCAGGGACGCCGGGGCTACGGGCCTGTCCGCGTTCTGCTGGAACAGGACGCGTTTGTGCCGCAAGTCCATGGTGATGGCGGCCTTGACCTCCTGCGGGGCGGATTTGCGCACGGCCCGTCGCGTTGCGGTCCGTTTGGCGGGGGCCGCTTTTTTTACCGCGGGTTTGGCGGCCGCCTGCCGCGTTCCGCGGCCGGCGCTGTCGACCGCCGTGCCCGCCGCGGAAGGCCCGGTGGCAAAAAGCACGGAAAACAACAGCAGCGTGCAGCAGAACAGGCCCGGACAACGCGCCGCGGCGCTACGCAATCTCCACATGGAACCCTCGTATATCGGCGGCGGAACTTCATCCGCCGGAACGCGCAAGCGTCGGAAAAAAACTATAGATAAAGTCTATACATTAATTGGTAGTTATATGCGCCCATTATCGAAAACAGTCAATACGAAAGAGACAAAAGCGCCGGACAGGGCGGGTAAAGAGGTTGACCTATATTTTTTGAGGTATACCATGGGGTGCACGGCATGCCGGCGCATACAGGCTGCCGTCTGATTGACAGGTTTTTTCATCCGCCGTAATGCGGTGGCAGCAGGGGGGATACACTCATGGCTTACCCTACGCGTATTCGATATGGCTTGCGGCTGTTGATGCGTCTGGCCAGCCAGGGGGGGCGGCGCCTTTCCATCGGCAGCGTTGCGGTGGAAGAAGGCGTTTCGGTCAAATATCTTGAGCAGATAGTCAATTTGCTGCGGCCGTTGGGGATAATAACTTCCACCCGCGGCCCGCGCGGCGGGTATGAACTGGCCCGAGACCCTGCGCAGGTGACGCTGGAAAGCATTTTTGACAGCCTGGGCGGGTTGACGGCCCCGGTTCCCTGTCTTGACGCGCCGGCGGGATGCTCCCGGACGCCGGTGTGCATGACCCGCCCTTTTTGGCTTGAATTCGACGCGCATATGCGTAAGTATCTCCGTTCGCAAACGCTGAGGGATCTGATGCCCAACGCTCCCGGCGAAATGGACGCGGCCGCCAAATTCCCGATCCTGGAGCGGATCCCGCTGCCGGCGCCGGAACGGACGGGCCTGCCCGGCGCCTATTGCGACGTTGCCGCGCCGCCGGCGTTGCGCAAGCGAAAGTCTCTGTAATTTTCAGGATCACCAAGGATACGCCATGCCCATCAAAATCCCATCCAGCCTGCCCGCGCGGGCCGCTTTGGAACAGGAAAACATTTTCGTCATGACCGAGGACCGCGCGGTCGTGCAGGATATACGGCCTTTGCAGATCGCCATCGTCAACCTGATGCCGACCAAGATTGCGACGGAGATTCAGCTGCTGCGGCTTCTGGGCAACACGCCCATCCAGATCGACATCACACTGATCAAGGCGGAAAACCACGTGTCGCGCAACACCTCGGCCGAGCACCTGGACCGCTTTTACACCACCTTTTCCCGGGTGAAGGACCAGAAGTTCGACGGCATGATCGTCACCGGCGCGCCGGTGGAACTGCTGCCTTTTGAAGAGGTCGATTACTGGAACGAATTGCAGGCCATCATGGATTACTGCGCCGCCAACGTGTTTTCGACCCTGTATATCTGCTGGGGGGCGCAGGCGGGGCTGTACCATCGGTACGGCATACCGAAATACCCTCTGCCGGAAAAAAAGTTCGGCGTTTTTCCGCACCGGATCATGACGCCCGGCCTGCAGTTGTTCCGGGGTTTTGACGACGTGTTTTCCGTGCCCCATTCGCGGCATACGGAAATCCGCCTGGAAGACGTGCAAAAGGTGCCGGAATTGGAAGTGCTGGCCCTGTCGCCGGATGCCGGGGTCTGCATCGTGATGGACAAGGAGAACGGCGACGTCTTTGTCACCGGCCATTTTGAATACGACGCGGATACCCTGGGCCGCGAATACTTTCGGGACGTGGAGAAAAATCTGCCCATCGCGAAACCCGCGAACTACTTCCCCGGCGACGATCCGACGAAACCGCCCGTGGTCAGTTGGCGGGCGCACGCACATTTGTTTTTTTCCAACTGGCTGAACTATCACGTGTACCAGGAAACGCCCTTCGAACTGGGCCTGATCCGTGGCGGCCGCCGGCGGTCCTGACGCCGCGGCCGGATTTGGCGCGCGCGGCCGTTGCGGTTTTCCGCGTGATTTTCCCGAATGATTGTTACGGCGCTTGACAGCGCAAGGTGTTCTCTATATGTTGCGTCCGCAATGATAAAGTTGCGGACGCAATTTTCTGGAGACGGCGCGGCATGCAAACGTTCATCCGGCATATGTCAATCATTCTCCGATACGGCAAGATGTACCTTGATCCGCGTTTCGCTGGTCTGAACGTCGGCAGCAGCCAGCGGTTCTTTGTGAAAATGATCTGCGAACAGCCCGGCATCACGCAGGATAAATTGCAGCCGCTGGTTCTGCTGGACAAAAGCAATATCACCCGCGCCCTGGACAAACTGGAAAAAGACGGGTTCATCACCAAAAAACGGTATCTGCGGGACAAGCGCACGGCCCATTTGTATCCGACGGAAAAAGCGAATGCCATTTATCCGAAAGTGGTGGCAATAGAGGAAGAATGGTTCGAAATTCTGCTCGGTGACTTCACGCCGGAAGAGAAAGCACGGTTCGAAGCATTGCTGCAAAAGGCCGCAGACGGGGCCATGAAGGCTGTCGGAGTCGACGAGGCCCAAGAAAAAAAAGCAGATGGCCTTTGAAAAAAGTTTCCGATTCCTGCTGCATTGCCATTTATTTTGGTGTATATATGAAAAGTGGCCAAACTGCGTCGCATGCGGCGTCCGATTTGTTTCGCCGCTGTGTTGCGGCTGCTTCTGACAAACGATAGGCGCATGGCCGGCAGCGAGCCGGCTATTTGAGGTGATCTATGCGCAACCTGAAAGGTCTTGTTCCCGGTTTTCTTCTTTTTGCTTTTGCCGCTGTTCTGCTGGCCGGATGCGATGAAGGGGCGAAAAAGCCCGAGATGCCGACGCCGGAAGTTTCCGTGCTGACGGTCACGGCGACGCCGATTGATCTGACCGTCGAGCTTTCGGGCCGCACCTCGGCCCTGCAGGTCGCCGATGTGCGGCCTCAGGTCGGGGGCATCATCAAGGAACGGATGTTCATTGAAGGCTCTGAGGTCAGCCAGAACCAGCAACTCTATCAAATAGACCCTTCCATGTACCAGGCCGCTTTTGACCAGGCCAAGGCCGCGCTGCTCAAAGCCCAGGCCAACCTGACCTCCAGCCGTTTGCTGGCGGAACGCTATTCCAAGGTGGTCAAAGTCAACGCCGTCAGCAAACAGCAGTATGACGATGCCATGGCCTCGTACAACCAGGCCAAGGCCGATGTGGCCGCTGCCCAGGCCAGCGTGGACACGGCGAAAATCAATCTTGAGTATACGAAAGTCCTTTCGCCCATTTCCGGACATGTGGGCATTTCAACGGTGACGCCGGGCGCGCTGGTCACCGCTAACCAGTCCCAGTCGCTGGCCACCGTGCAGCAGCTGGATTGGATGTACGTGGACGTCGCCCAGTCCAGCGCCGACATCCTGCGCCTGAAGCGCGCCCTGCTGGAAGGCCGCCTTGTCCCGACGCCGGGCGGCGGGGCCAGGGTGATGCTGAAACTTGAAGACGGCACACGCTACGATATCCCCGGAGAACTTCTGCTTTCCGACGTGACCGTGGACCAGAGTACCGGCGTGGTCACGGTGCGGGCCAAATTCGCGAACCCCATGAAAGAGATGGCGCCCGGCAAGAAAGACCGGCTGCTGTTCCCCGGCATGTTCGTGCGGGCCGTTCTGGATGAAGGCCGCAACGAGAAAGCCGTCCTGCTGCCCCAGCAGGCGGTGGGCCGTGACGCCATGGGCAAATCCACCGTGATGCTGCTGGACGAATCCGGCGTGGTGAAGGAACAGACGGTGGGCATTGACCGGTCGGTGGGCAATTCATGGCTGATCGGTTCCGGGTTGAAGGAAGGGGACAAGGTCATCGTCGACGGCCGCCTGAAGGTGCGCGCCGGCGTCAAGGCCAACAGCGTTCCTTATGTTCCAAAGAACGCCACGGCGAAGACTTCCGCGGCGCAGGGCGGCAAATAGCGCCGGCACAGGGGAATTCACATGGCTCATTTTTTTATCGACAGACCAATTTTTGCCTGGGTTATCGCCATCCTGATCATGATGGCCGGGGCTTTGGCCATCAAAACCCTGCCGGTGGCCCAGTATCCCAGCATCGCGCCGCCGGAAATAGCCGTTACCTCCATATATCCCGGCGCGTCGGCCAAAACCCTGGAAGATACGGTGACCCAGGTCATCGAACAAAAGATGAAGGGCATCGACAACCTGAACTACATGTATTCGTACAGCGACTCCACGGGCCAGTCCGTGGTGACGCTTTCCTTTCTTGCGGGCACCAACGCCGACATCGCGCAGGTGCAGGTGCAGAACAAGCTGCAACTCGCCATGCCGCTGCTGCCCCAGGCCGTGCAGAAGCAGGGCGTGACGGTGGCCAAATCGACCAAGAACTATCTGCTGGTGATCGGTTTTTATTCTTCGGACGGCAGCATGTCCGAAGCCGACATCGGCGACTATATCGCAAGCTCCATCCAGGATCCTATCAGCCGCGTGCAGGGCGTGGGCGACATCAACCTTTTCGGCGCCCAGTACGCCATGCGGGTGTGGGTCAATCTGCCCATGCTCGAGAAGTACAAAATAGCCATTTCCGACATCACCAGCGCCATTCAGGGCCAGAACGCCCAGATCGCGGGCGGTCAGCTTGGCGGCGCGCCCGCTGTTCCCGGGCAGACCATCAACTTCACGGTCATTGCCCAGACCCGTTTGCAAAGCGTGCAGCAGTTCGAGAACGTCCTGATCAAGGTCAATCCGGACGGATCGGCGGTTCGCCTCAAAGACGTGGCGCGTCTGGAACTGGCCGGCGAAAGCTTCACATCCAAAGCCCGCTACAATGGGCAGGTGGCGGCCGGCCTGGCCATCAAGCTGTCCAGCGGAGCCAACGCCCTGGAAACAGCCGACCGGATCAAGGCGGAGGTAGAGAACCTTTCCGCCTTTTTTCCGCACGGGTTGAAAGCCACATATCCCTACGACACGACGCCTTTTGTGCGCATCTCCATCCATGAGGTGTACAAGACCCTGTTCGAGGCCATTGTTCTGGTTTTCCTGGTCATGTTCCTTTTTCTGCAGAACTTCCGGGCCACGCTCATCCCCACCATCGCGGTGCCCGTGGTCTTGCTGGGCACATTCGGGGCTCTGGCGGCATTCGGCTTTTCCATCAATACGCTGACCATGTTCGCCATGGTTCTGGCCATCGGCCTCCTGGTGGACGACGCCATCGTGGTTGTGGAAAACGTGGAGCGCGTCATGCGGGAGGAGGGCCTGGGGCCGCGCGACGCCGCGCGCAAATCCATGAGCCAGATCACCGGGGCTCTGGTCGGCATCGCCATGGTGCTTTCCGCGGTGTTCATTCCCATGGCCTTTTTCGGCGGGTCCACGGGCGTCATTTACCGTCAGTTCTCCGTGACCATCGTATCTTCCATGGCGCTTTCGGTCATCGTGGCCCTGGTGCTGACCCCGGCGTTGTGCGCCACCATGCTCAAACCCCATAAGCCGGGGGTCGAACACCACCAGCACGGATTTTTCGGATGGTTCAACCGCTGGTTCGAAGCCCGCACCACCGGGTACCAGAACAAAGTGGGCAAAATCCTGGCCAGGCCCGTCCGCTATGTGCTTATTTATGCCCTGTGCGTGGCCGGCATGGGCTATTTTTTCCTGAAACTGCCCACGGCGTTTCTGCCCGAGGAAGACCAGGGCCTGTTGTACGCCCAGGCCACGCTGGAAGCCGGAGCCAGCTATGAACGGACCATTGATGTGGTCAAGGCCATGGAAAACCACTTTCTGAACAGCGAAAAAGAAGCGGTGAATTCTCTGATGTGCGTGGCCGGGTTCAGCTATGCGGGTAACGGCCAGAGCAACGCCATGTGTTTCGTCCGCCTGAGGGATTGGGAAGAGCGCAACCGCAAGGATCTGCGCGCGCCCGCTGTCGTGGCCAGGGCCATGGCCGCTTTTTCCAAAATCAAGGGCGCCAGAGCCTTTGCTTTTGCGCCGCCCGCGGTGATGGAACTGGGTAACGCGTCGGGTTTTGACTTTGAGTTGATGGATCGCGCGAACCTGGGGCATGACGCCCTGATGGGGGCGCGCAACGAACTGTTCGCGAAAGCCATGGCTGATCCGCGCCTGGTGGGCGTGCGGCCTAACGGCCTGGAAGACAGTCCGCAATATCAGTTGGACATTGATCTGGTCAAAGCGGCTGCCCAGCGCGTCAGCATTTCCGATTTGAACAACGCCGTGGCCTCGCTGTGGGGCAGCAGCTACGTGGATGACTTCCTGGACCGGGGCCGCACCAAAAAGGTCTTTATTCAGGCGGATGCCCCGTACCGCATGCAGCCGGAAGATTTCAACAAGATTTACGTGCGCAACGCGGACGGCAACATGGTGCCTTTTTCCAGCTTCGCCAGCGGGCACTGGGCACAGGGTTCGCCCCGTCTTGAACGCTATCAGGGCGTCCCGTCCATTGAAATCCTGGGACAGGCCGCGCCGGGGCTCAGTTCCGGCCAGGCCATGTCGATAATGGAAGAGTACGCCGGTGAACTGCCCGCCGGCGTGGGTTTCACCTGGACGGGCCTCTCGTTTCAGGAACGCCAGTCCGGCGCCCAGGCCCCGGCCCTGTATGCCATATCCCTGATCGTCGTGTTCCTCTGCCTGGCGGCGCTCTATGAAAGCTGGGCCATCCCCTTTTCCGTCATGCTGGTTGTGCCGCTGGGCGTCATCGGGTCCCTGGCCGGGGCCATGATGCGCGGGCTGAACAACGACGTGTATTTTCAGGTGGGCCTTCTGACCATTATCGGCCTGTCGGCCAAAAACGCCATCCTGATCGTGGAATTCGCCAAGGAACTGGAAGAAGAAGGCATGGACCTCGTCCACGCCACTCTGGAAGCCGTGCGCATGCGGCTGCGGCCCATCCTGATGACTTCTTTCGCTTTCATCCTCGGGGTTCTGCCGCTGGCCATCAGCACCGGCGCGGGTTCCGGCAGTCAGAACGCCATCGGCACCGGGGTCATGGCGGGGATGATTTCCGCGACCTTCCTCGGCATCTTCTTCATCCCCCTGTCCTTTGTGCTGGTTTCCCGCATCTTCAAGGTCGACGTGCACAAGGGGCCCGGAGGAGGCACTCCGCCGCCCGCGGCCAGGGCCGTCGAGGAGAAAAAGGCGCCTCCGGCGCATCCGTCCATCGGGGAGGGCATCTGATATGCGCGCGCTTGCAACCCTCTTCACGGTACTTTTTCTGTCCGTTCTTTCCGGCTGCACCATGGCCCCGCGCTATGAGCGCCCGGCCCTGCCGGTGCAGGGCGACTGGCCCGAATACGGCCGCAGCGCGGCCAACAGCGGCAAAGGCGCGGAAACAAGCCCGGTCTGGGCGGACTTTTTCAACGACCCCACATTGAAACGGCTGATCGAAATCGCCCTGGCCAACAACCGTGATCTGCGCATTTCCGCGCTGAACATCGAAAAAGCGCGGGCGCAGTACTTCATCCAGCGGGCGGACCTGCTGCCGAGCATCAACGCGGTGGGCGACCTTTCCGCGCAGTATCTGCCGAAAGCCGTGAACCCCGGCGGGGAAGCGGGCATATCCCGCCAGTACAGTGTGACCGTGGGGTTCACCTCCTTTGAGCTGGACCTGTTCGGCCGCGTCCGCAGCCTGAAAGAAAGCGCTCTGCAGCAGTTCTTCTCCACGGAACAAGCCGCCCGCAGCGCCCGGGTCAGCCTGGTGGCGGAAGTGGCCAACGCCTACCTGCAATGGGCGGCGGACAAGGAAGTGCTCTCCCTTGCCCAATCCACCTATGAAAGCCGAAAAAACACCTATGATATGGTGAAGGCCCTGTTCGAGCAGGGCATCGCCACCCAGTTGGACCTGAACCAGTCGCGCGCGTCTCTGGAAGATTCCCGCGTCACCTCCGTCCAGTACGTGACCCGCGTGGCCCAGGATGAAAACGCCCTGACACTGCTGCTGGGCGCCCCTGTTCCCCCTGACCTGACTCTGGCGCAGAAACTGGAGGACATCACTCCCCTTCCCGATCTGCCGGCGGGGCTGCCTTCGGACCTCATGCAGCGCCGCCCGGACATCCTGGCGGCGGAACACCAGCTGAAATCGGCCAACGCCAGCATCGGCGCGGCCAGGGCCAATTTCTTCCCCTCGCTGAGCATCACCAGCGCCATCGGCACCATCGCCCCGCAGTACAAAGACCTCTTTTCGCGCGGCGGCGGCACCTGGCTGTTCCAGCCCCAGGCAGTGGTGCCCATCTTTGACATGGGCCGCAACTGGGCCACCCTGAAAGCCACGGAAGCCGAACGCGACATGGCCGTCGCCCAGTACGAAAAGGCCATCCAGACCGCATTCCGCGAAGTGGCGGACACCCTGGCCCAGCGTTCCACCATCGGCGAACAGCTGGAAGCGGAAAAGGCCCTGGTCGACGCCACCAGCCAAAGCTACGCACTTTCCACTGCCCGCTATGAAACGGGCATTGACAGCTACATCAACGTGCTTGACGCCCAGCGTTCGCTGTTCAGCGCCCGGCAGGGCCTGATCACCACAAAACTGCTGCGCGAAGTCAACACCCTGAACCTGTACAAGGCTCTGGGCGGCGGCTGGGAATAACCGCAATGCGGGGAAGGGAATCTTTTGTGTATAAAAGTTTCCCTTCCCCGTTCTCTCGTCGTTCAATAAAACGGTACTGAACGATTTGGCTGACGGCACCTATTGCTTTGCCGGTTCATGCCGATAAAGCAGGTATCCATCTCTTACAAGGAGCGCATGTATGGATACAGCTATGGGCATTTCGGGTGCCGTGGCCGCCGGGGCCATCAAGGACACGACCGGCGCGTCGGTGATCACCAAAACCCTGGACAAGATGAACAGCGTGCCTGACGGCATGGGCGGCACGAAACTGAACGCCGATTACGACTTTCAGAAGACCGTGATGAACGCCGCCGGCATCGGCAACAAGCTGGACGCCGTGGTGTGACGCCGCCGCGCGAAGAGGACAGTCGTCGGTGAAACGTCCGCGGGCCATGCCGGTCCGCGGGCGTTTCACCGTGAGGATTCCCGCGTTTTTTGCCCGGAGCGGTCGCTTCCCGCGCGCAACGATGCGGGAAAAGCTCCGGCGGGTCACGCCTTCCGGCGTGTTCCCTTTTTGCCGTTCCGGACGCCCCGCCCGGGACGGCCGCCTTTACCGCGCGGCCCGTTCCCGCCCTCGCGGCCCCGCCGGGCCGCCGGGGCGGCATCCCCGGCCGGTTCCAGGTTGATCTCCTGGCGCGCGACGTTCACGTCCGTAACCCGCACCCGCAGCTTCTGTCCGAGGCGGAATGTGCGGCCGCTCCGTTCCCCTCGCAGTTCACAGCGTTCGGGATAATGGACATAATAGTCGCCGGCCAGATCGCCCAGCCGCACCATGCCTTCTGTCATGACGCCGGCCAGTTCCACGAACATGCCGAATTCCGTCAGGCCGGAAATCACGCCGTCGAATTCCTCGCCAACCTTGTCCCGCATGAATACGGCGCTCAGGCGGCGGTGGATTTCCCGTTCCGCGTCCATGGCCGTGCGTTCGGTCTCGTTGATGTGGTCGGCGATGCGCTGCAGGGCCTTCCGCCCCGGTGCGTTCCCCCCGTCCGGAGCGCCCAGCGCGGTCTTCAGCGCGCGGTGGACCACCAGATCCGCATAGCGCCGGATGGGCGACGTGAAATGGCAGTAACAGTCGGAAGCCAGGCCGAAATGCCCCTCCGGAGCCTGGGTGTATCCGGCCTGCATCATGGCCCGCAAGGCAGCGCGGCTGATCAGGTATTCCGCCGGAGTGCCCCTGGCTTTTTCCAGCGCGGTCTGCAGTTCTTTGGGCGCGGGAATGCGCTGCCGCTGCCCCGGCTGTCCGCCGCCGGACAGCCCGCTTATGGCCAGCAGGGAAAAGAGGCTCCGCAGTTTGTCCGGGTCCGGGGCCGGGTGGCTGCGATAGAGCAGCGGCTCCCCCCTCGCCGTCAGGAATCGGGCCACAGCCTCGTTGGCCGCGACCATGAAGACCTCAATCAGCTTGTGAACGAAATGGTTTCCGCGCGCCGCGACCGCGGCGATTTCCCCCCCCGGTCCGAAAAGGAATCGCGGTTCCGGCAGATCAAAATCCAGGCTGCCCCGCTCCCGCCGCCGTTCCGCCAAAAGGCCGGCCAGTTCCAGCGCCGTCCGCAGCATGGGCAGCAGTTCGTCCGGGACAGGGAATGCCTCCGGCGGCCGGAGGGCGCTGCCCTCTGGCCCCCCGTCAAAGGGCACCCTCCCGGCAGGGGGGAGGGGGGGCGGCGTCCCCCGATTCAGCGCGTCGCGCACGCCGTCGTAGGTCAGGCGGGCGGCGCTGCGGATGACGGCGGGATAAAAGGATTCCTTGCCGGGGTTGCCCTGGCTGTCAAAGGTCATTTCCGCGGCCATGACCAGACGGGGCGCATGCGGGTTGAGGCTGCACAGGTTGTTGGACAGATCTTCGGGCAGCATGGGTTCCACGGAACGGGGAAAGTAGTAGGAATTGCCGCGGGAGAAAGCTTCCGCGTCCAGGGCCGAGCCGGGCCGCACGTACTGGGCCACGTCGGCGATGGCCACGCGCAGGAGGAAAGATGCGCCTTTTTTTTCCACATGCACGGCGTCGTCGAAATCTTTGGCCTCATCACCGTCGATGGTGACGAAGGGGATGGCGGTAAGATCCTTGCGGCCGTTCCAGTCCGCCGGGCCGGGGTCGCGGGGCAGGGCGGCGGCTTCGGCTAGGGCGTCGGCGGGAAAGGCGCGGGGGATGGCGTGGTTTGCCTTGGTCAATTCTTCCTGAACGGCCGCGCTGGTTTCCTCGCCGAGGCAGGCCAGAGCGCGGGCCTGCCAGAGCTGTGGCCCTTTCCGTTCGCCGGGCCGGATGCGCAGAAGGGCATCACGCTCGGGCGGCTGCGGCAGGGTGGAGGCGTCCGTCAGAAACAGGGCGCGGATATGGGGATCTGTCGCTTCGCACAGCCATTCGCCGCCGGCCAGACGGCGCACGGCGCGCACGACCGGTTCCTTTTGCGCGCGTTCCAGCACGCGGGCGATGCGGCCGTCTCGGCTTTTGCCGCGCTGGCCTGGGAACAGGGTCACCGCCACCCGGTCGCCGTGCCAGGCATCCCCCAGATGCTGGGGACTGATGAAGATTTCGGCTTTCTGCGGCGGGTCGGGCAGCACAAACCCAATGCCGGACCGCTGCATGTGCAGGGTGCCGCTCGTTTCCTTCAGGCCGGAAGAGAGGCAGTAGGCCCCGCCGCCAAGGCGCAGCAGTTCGCCTGCTTCAAGCAGGGCGGCCAGTTCCGCTTCCAGGTTTTTTTTCCGGCGCCGGGGCAGGGCGAAGATGCGCAGAAAATCGTCCAGCCGCAGGGGCTTGTGCACCCGCTTCAGGACGGCGACGACGTCGCGGCCGTCCGGGTCGGAAACAGGGAGCGCGGGGGCGCTGTCAGGCTGTTTTTTCACCATGGAAACGCCTTGCGGAAACAGGGGGATTGCCCCCGTCCGGGGTTGCGGACTCGGTAGCGCAGGGGAAAAGGCCCAGTTCCGCGGCCCGTAGTTCCCACCACTGGTCAAAGCGCAGTTCCGTGAACAGGCCGCGGCCGAAGGCGGCCGCCACATCCAGGACCCAAACCGGGATTTCGCCGAAATGCGGCAGCAGAGGCGCAAGCTTGACCGCGTCCTTGGCCGTGCAGACCAGGGGCAGCCCGTGCGCGGCCAGGCGTTTGGCGTCCGCTTCGGTGTACAGGTAATGGTCGTCGAAGCGTTCGGTTACGGTCGGATCCCCGCCCAGCAGGGTCCGGGCGGTTTCCCGCACCTGGCCGGGGTTGCCCACGGCGCAGGCCAGGGCATATTTTGCCCCGCCAAGGTCAGGGACCGCGTCCGCGGCGTCGCCTTCTTTCTGCAGGCGGGACAGGCCGGCGGGCGCGAGATGAAAGCTGAACAGCGGCTTGCCGTAAGGGGCCAGACGGCTTTCGGCGGCGGGCAGCAGCGCGGCGAAACGCGAGGGGTCGGCCTTGATGCAAAAGGCGTCGGCCCGTTCCAGGGCTGATGCATCCTCGCGCCAGGACCCGGCGGGGATGACCCGGTTCCACTCGTCCAGCAGGTCTTCGGGCCGCAGCAGCACCAGATTCAGGTCGCGGCCCATGTCCAGGTGCTGCATGCCGTCGTCCAGCAAAAAGAGCCGGGGCGCGGCGTTCTGTTCGGCCCAGGCCGCTGCCCGGCGGCGTTTGGGGTCGACCAGCACCAGAGATTGCGGATGCCGCCGCGCCAGGAGCAACGGTTCATCCCCGGCGGCCCGGGCGTCACTGTCCGGGCGGACGGAAAAGGGCAGGGAAGGCGGCGACGCCTTGTACCCCCGAGTCAGGACCACGGCGGGCACGGACGCGCGTTCCGCCCAGTCCAGCAGATAGTCCACCACGGGGGTTTTACCGCTGCCGCCCCAGGCGATGTTGCCCACGGAAACCACCGGGCAGGCCGCCCGGTACGGGCGTGGCGGAATGGGGGACGCATAGCGCGCCGCGCGCAGACGCAGAGCCGCGCCGTACACGGCGGCGGCGGGGCCCAGCAGGGGGCGTAAGCGGCGTTGCAGCGGCAAAAGATTCATTATTGTTGCAGCCATCTTGCGGGGCAAGGCGGGCTCGCCGCATTCCGCGGCCCGCACCGGGGCGGACTCGCCCGCTCCCCCGTCTCATGTTCCGCTGTCCAGCGGAACGGTCCGCCCCAAGTTCCAGAGGGGGCGTAAGGCACCCTGGCCCCGCATGCACGCCGCGCCCGTTCCGGACTGGGCGCCTGCATGTCTGGCAGGGCGGTTCAGGCTGAAACGGGCGCGGCCCCTGACGGGGGAGGGGCAGGGACATCATGCCCCTGCCAAAGGGGTCTCCGGGGGAGGCTTCGCCTCCCCCGGACTATCGCCGCCTGTTACCGCCTGTCGCCCATGAGGCGCAGGAGGAAGAGGAAAATGTTGATGAAATCCAGGTACAGTTTGAGCGCGCCCAGGATGGTGCCGCGCTGGATGGCGGTGCCGTCGTCCATGGGGGCGGATTCGCCCATGTTGCGCAGATACTGGGTGTCAAAGGCGGTCAGGCCCAGGAAGATGACCACGCCCAGAATGCTGATGCCCAGGCTGAGGGTGCTGGACCCGAGGAACATGTTGACCACCATGGCGATGATCAGGCCGAACAGGCCCATCATCATGAAGCTGCCCATGCCGGTCAGGTCGCGCTTGGTGACCATGCCGTACACGCTGACCGCGCCGAACATGCCCGCGGCGGTCAGAAAGGCCTGGAACACGGACTGCGAGGTATAGATGGCCATCAGGGCGGACAGGGTAACCCCGTTCAGGGCGCTGTACAGCAGGAACAAACCGGTGGCTGCCGCGCCGGACAGCTTGTGGATGGCGGCGCTGATCACGAAGACCAGGGCCACTTCCGCGACGAGCAGGCCGATGTAGACCATGGAGTTGGCGAAGACAAAGCGGAACACGGTTTCGTTGTTCAGGGTCAGATAGGCGCAGAACGCGGTGACCGCCAGGCCGATGGTCATCCACAGGTAGACGCCGCGCATGAACGCATTGACGACTTCCGCGCGGGAAGTGATGACATCAGTAGGGCGTTGGAACATGATGGTCTCTCCTTATAGGTATCCGCCGGAAAAGCGGGTCTTTGGCATCAGGATACAGTAAGCATCCGCGCGCTCTTTGGCAAGCGGAGGAGCGGTCAGGCGGCCCCGGCCGGGGACATTTCCTTCGCGTACCGGCGGACGTAGGCCACGGCGGCCTGGGTGTTGGTCACTTCGCCGGCGATCTGGGCCTTGAGCAGGGCCTGGCGGATGACGCCCACGTGCGGGCCGGGGGTCAGGCCCGTGTGTTCCATGATCTCGTTGCCGTTGAGCAGCGGCTCGAGCATCTGTTCCGGAGTTTCCGCCCTGGACAGGTACTTCATATTGTGATTGAACGCCGTGTAGTTGTCGCCCAGGGCCTTGATGTCCGCCCGCGCCATATGGATCAGGCGGCCGGTTTCCTCCAGAGCCATGAAGCGGCGGATGCCCTTGTCCGTCATCATGAAATGGAAACGCATGTGGTGCTGGATCAGGTGGCAGATCAGGTTGATGTCCGCCGGGTCGGAATGCAGGCGGCGCAGGATCTTGCGGGCCATTTTCGCGCCGGCCTGGTGGT
The DNA here is from genome assembly GCA_031550605.1 of Desulfovibrionaceae bacterium. Classification (GTDB taxonomy): domain Bacteria; phylum Desulfobacterota; class Desulfovibrionia; order Desulfovibrionales; family Desulfovibrionaceae; genus FLUQ01. Next base: position 30,497 of record JAVBOK010000015.1, read on the forward strand.
GCTGGTAAAAGGTCCAGGCGCCGTCCAGGTATTCGGCCGTCACCAGTTTGCCGATATTGTGCAGCAGCACGGCGAAGGTGCCCAGCCAGTCATAGGCGTAGGCATCTTCCGGATACTCCCTCATGCATTTCAGGGTGAAATCCAGGATGCTCTCTTCCGTGCCGTCAGGGCGTTTGTGGCGTGCCAGAGACAGGGCCGCCACTTCCGGGATCAGGCCGTGCATGATCTGGCAGTCCACCAGCAACTTGACGAAACGCCACATGTTTTCCGCCTGCACCTGCCGCCATTCGTCCATGATGTCGCGAATGGGCACGTAATCCAGGATGCGTTGCGAGGCGCGGGCTATGGCCAGCCAGGTGTTGGGCTCAATGGGCAGGTCAAAGTTGGCCGCGTGGCGCAGGGCGCGGATGCCGATCAGGTTGTTGCGCCACAGCGCTTCGTCCGGCAGGCCGGAAAGGCGCACCACGCCGTTGGAAAAGTCGACGAACCCGTCGTTGGGCAGGGTGACCGGCGGGGTGAACATCCCGCGCGTGGTGACGGATTGGTCGCCGGATTTTTCCATGCGCCGGAACAGGGTGGGGGTGGCGCGGGTCAGAGCCCGCTGCGGCGGGGATGCTTCCGCCGTGTCCGTACGGTACAGGCGGAACAGGGCGTCATCCTCGCGCATGACGGCGGCCAGGCCTTCTTCGCCCCCTTCGCGGACGTTGGGGAAGATGCGGGCCAGTTCTTCGAAGGGAGCGTCCGTGGCAAGGTCCAGTTCCCTGTCCCGCAGGGCGGCAAGCAGTTCGTATTGCAGCGGAGCGTTGACGATATAGGCGTCATAGCCGTTGCGCATGATGGATTTGCAGACCTGGATGGCGGTTTTCATCAAGGCTTGGGGCATGGCGGATCCTTCAGGCGGGCTGTCGGTTGCACGGAAAAACCATACGCCGCGCGGCATGCCGACGTATGGTTTTTGGTATCAGCCAGACGGGAATGTTTCAAGATCAAATAATCCTGTATCCCCCCACCCAGTTGCCCTCGACGGCGCCGCGCACCGTTTTGCCGAAAAGCGGCGTATTGCAGCTTTTGGAGCGGATGGTTTCGCGGCATACGGTCCATTCCCGGTCCGGATCGAACAGGATGAAGTCCGCCGGGTCGCCCTGACTGAAGCGGTTGCGGGGCAGGCCGAATACCCGCGCCGGGCCTTCGGACCACAGGGATATGGCCTGCTGTTCCGTAATGACCCCCTGGCGGATCAGGTCCCAGGTCAGGGGCAGGGCGGTTTCCAGCCCGATCAGGCCCTGCGGGGCCTCGTCCAGCGGATCTTCCTTTTCATGGGCGGCGTGCGGGGCGTGGTCGGTGACCAGCATGTCAAACACCCCGTCGGCCAGGGCGGACCGCAGGAAAGACACGTCATCGGGCGTGCGCAACGGCGGGTTGACCTTGGCCAGGGTGTTGTAGCCGTTCAGCAGATCGTCGCTGAAATGCAGGTAATGGGGGCAGGTTTCAGCCGTGACTTTCACCCCCCTGTTTTTGGCCCAGACGATCAGTTCCACCGACTGGCGGCAGCTGATGTGCGCCAGATGCACGGGGATGTCCAGGTATTCGGCCAGCAGGATGTCGCGGGCCACGTGCAGGGCTTCGGCCACGGTGGGCTGGCCCTTGATGCCGATCATGCCGCTGGTGAATCCTTCGTTCATGTGGCTGCCCCTGCCCATGAAGGGGTCCTCGCAATGGTCGATGACCAGCTTGCCCCACATGGCGGCGTATTCCATGCCCCGCCGGAAGATTTCCGTGCTGGTCACGGGCCGGCCGTCGTTGGAAAAGGCCGCGCAGCCGGCGGCGGCCAATTCGCCCATGGGCGACAGTTCCGTGCCTTCCAGGCCCACGGTCAGCGCGCCGACGGGGTGCAGGCGCGGGCCGCGGGGATGGGCGGCGGCGGCTTTGTCCAGCATGAAGCGGGTGACGGACGCCTTGTCGTTCACCGGCCGGGTGTTGCCCATGCACAGGACGGCGCAGAACCCGCCGTGGGCCGCGGCGCTCAGGCCGGAAGCGATGTCTTCCTTCCATTCGAAACCCGGTTCGCGCAGGTGGGTATGGGCGTCGATGCAGCCGGGCAGCAGGGTCAGGCCACCGGCGTCCACCCGGACGGCTTCGGCGGGTACGGCAAGGGACCCGGCCGGGCCGAACGCGGCAATACGGCCGTCTGCGGCCAGAAGATCAACAGCCGCGCCCAGATGCCGGGCGCCGGCGATATATGTACTGGTATGCTCGGACATGGAGATACTCCGTTCTTAGAGCAGATTGACTGTGAAAGTGTATGGTTCCACGGTGTTCATAACCCGAAAAAACTTTCCTTCCCCGATGCGTACAAGCCGAAGCAGCCCGCGCGCAGGGCGCGCTGCGCTGTCCGCCTGCGGGCGGATACTCCGCCGCGCATTTTCCAAAGGAAAATGCTCCGTGCGCGATGACGCGCGCGTCGCGCTATTCCTGAACCTGGACGCCGCTCCGCGTGCACAGGGCCAGCAGCAGGGCCATCCGCACGGCGACCCCCGCGTTGACCTGCCGCAGGATAAGGCTTTCGACCGAATCGGCGAGGTCCGCCGCGATATCCGTGCCCCGGTTGATGGGGCCGGGGTGCAGAACCGGGGCGCTCGGCGCGGCAAGGGCCATCAGGCCCCTGGTCAGGCAGAAGGTGGACGAGTATTCGCTGATGTCGGGCAGAAGCCCCGCTTCCATGCGTTCGCGCTGCAGACGCAGGCACATGACCCCGTCGACGCCGGTGAGCGCCTCGCGCAGGTCCGGATATACCGTGACCGGCCAGCGGGAAATGCCCGCGGGCAGCAGGGTGCGCGGGGCGAACACGCGGACGTTGACGCCCATCATGCCCAGCAGATGGATGTTGGAGCGGGCCACCCGGCTGTGGGCGATGTCACCCATGATCAGCAGGCTTTTCCCGGCCAGTTGCCCGTTCCAGTACCGGCGCAGGGTGAACAGGTCCAGCAGGGCCTGGGTGGGGTGGGCGTGCCAGCCGTCCCCGGCGTTGATGATGGAACAGGACAGCCGTTCGGCCAGAAACTGGGCGGCCCCGCTGGAGCGATGCCGGATGACGATGATGTCGGGGCTCATGGCTTCCAGGGTCAGGGCCGTGTCTTTCAGGCTTTCGCCCTTGTTCATGCTGCTGCCCGACTTGCCCAGGGAAAAGGTGTCCGCCGACAGGCGTTTGCCCGCCATGTCAAAGGACGTCTTGGTCCGGGTGCTGTCCTCGGCGAAAAAAAGCACCACGCCCTTGCCGCGCAAGGTGGGCACTTTCTTGACCGGCCGGGTGTTCACTTCGTGAAACTGCTCCGCCAGGTCCAGCAGATAGGTGGTTTGTTCGGGGGTTAACTGGGTGACGTCAAGCAGATCCTTGTGCGGCCATACGACATTGTTTTCCATAAAGCACCGTCATGGTTGCGGGTCTGTCCTGCGAGCAGGCGCTGCCCTGGTCATGAATGAAACAGATAACGGGAGAGGCCGGGGCGTAGCGGACAAAAGCGCCGCCCGCTTCGAGCGGACCTTGCGGGGATGGCTCATTCCAGCAGACCGGCCAGATCGTCCGGAACGGAACTGTAGCAGAATCTGCCCCCCCTATCCAGCCTTCCGAGACGTTCCGAAAGCCCCATGGCGCAAGCTCCGTTCACGGTAGCCATACGGAGAAGGGCGTTTGCGGGCAACATATTTTTTCCCGCCAGCAGACGAATTTCGGCCCAGAGGTCAAGGTCGCTGTTGGACACCAGGCTGTCGGTGCCCAGAGCCAGCAGCGCGCCCGCCGCCGCGTAGGCGCGCGCGGGGGCCTCGCCCACATTGATGGCCGCGTTGCTGCGGGGGCACAGGCAGACGGCGCATCCGTTTTCCGCCAGCAGGGCGACTTCTTCCGGTCCGGCCTGCACGCAGTGCACGGCCAGGGTTCCGGGGCCGAGCAGGCCCAGGCGTTGGGCCTCCGCCACCGGATGGCGGCCGGGGGCTTGCCAGCCTTCCGGCACGAGATGGCCGCGCAGCAGGTCGGCAAAGGGGCCGGACCCGGTGCGCAGGCATTCCACTTCGTCGGCGTGCTCGGCCAGATGCAGGCTGAAGGTAGCGCCCCGCGCGGCGCACCAGGCCCTGGCCCTGGCCAGGTTTTCGGCAGACGTGGAATACAGGGAGTGACCGGCCAGAGAAAAGGCCACCAGGGGCGCCGTTTCCGCACCCGTTCCCGGCCGGCCGCCCCGGCCGGCGGCGTCGGCGAACAGCGGCAGGCCGGCCAGATCCATGAAGCGGTCCGCGCTGCCCGGATCATGCCCCAGACATTCCAGGAACAGCGTCGCCCCCAGGTTCTGGCGGAACACGGCCGGGGCCACCAGATCGGGCCGCCGGGTGATCACGTCGCCCACATGGGCCGTGCCGGTCCGGCGCAGGGTGGATACGGCCCTGTTCAGGGCCGGGACCAGAGCTTCGTCCGCCGAGCCGATCAGGGGAATCAGGCTGCGCAGCCAGGGCAGAAAACCCTGTCCCAGCACCGTCCTGCCGCCAAGGTGGGAAAATTCCAGATGGGTGTGGCAGTTGACCAGGCCGGGAACCAGGGTGACCTCCCCCAGGTCTTCCAGGCCGGGCGCGCCCTCGGGCCAGACGCGGCGGCGGAACTCGGGGTACGGCTCCACGGCCAGGACACGGCCGTTTTCCTCAAGAATGACCCCGTCGTCGACGGCGCGCAACGGGGCGGCCAGGGCGGCCAGGCCGAGGGCGGCGGTTTCGCCAGCCAGGGGCAGGATGCGGCGGGCGCGGACGGCGGTGCGCATGGCGGTCAGGCCAGAGGGATGCCGATAGCCGTGCCCAGAAAGTCCTGCAACTCCTCATGGTCCACGACGGACGGGGCGAAATGCACCTCCACCGTGGCATAGCCGATGGCCGGGGTATGTTCGCGGGTGAAGTGCAGGATCAGTTTTCCGGGTTCCAGGGCGTAGCTTTGCACCACCCCGTAGCCGTCGCCCTCAAAGAAGGAAGAGACGAAATACGCATCGTCCATGCCCAGGCCGGCATTCAGTTTGTCCCGGTCCAGGGCCTGCTGGAGAATGATGTAATGTTCCGGGTCCGGATCCCTGTCGGACAGACCCAGGGTGTACACTTCGGGGGAGCTTTCGGATTGCTCCTTCTGCATACGGCATTCCGTCGCGACGAATGAATAGCTTTGCATGGAGCCTCCACCTAGATTATGCTGGGCCGGCCATGGCCCGAAACACAACTGCGCCCGAACTCTGCGTTCTGCATGCCAACTGCCAGGGCGAACCTCTGGCGGAACTGCTTGCGGCGTCTCCGGCCTTTTCCCGGCGCTGGCGGATACGACACTATACCAATTATATCCGCGAGGCGATAGCCCCGGAAGATCTGTCCGCCGCTTCGCTTTTTCTGTACCAGCGCCTGGGGCCGGATTGGGGCGAATTTTCGTCCGCATCGCTGCTGGCCCGTCTGCCCTCTTCGGCTCTGGCCCTGTGCATTCCCAATATGTTCTTTACGGGATACTGGCCTTTCTGGACGAATGAGGGTCCCATAGCCTTCGGCGACGTGGCGTTGAACAAACTGATCGATTCCGGCGCGGGCAAGCCGGAAATTCTGCGCATCTATCTGCACGGCTCCGTGGACAGAATGGCGGACTGTGAAGCCGTGGCGCGGGAAAGCATCGAGCGGGAACGGGCCAAGGAAAAGGGCTGCGTCGCCCCCACGGCGGACCTTCTGGCCGAGCTTTGGCGGCGGGAGCAACTGTTCCAGACCGTGAACCATCCGGGCAGAACCCTGCTGCTGCACGCGGCGGACGGCATCCTGGCGCATCTCGGCCTGCCGCCCGTGCCGGGCAAGGCCCGCGCGGCCTTCAACCCGCAATACGAGGGCTTTCACCTGCCCATCCATCCCAGGGTGGCGGCCCGGCTGGGGCTGGCCTTCGGGGGCGAAGGCGCGGCCTATCCCGTGTTCGGCCGGCCCATGAGCTTCGCGCAATACGTCTCGCGCTATATCGACTGCCGCCTGAACGGGCTGGAAGCGGATTTTCTGGGCTATCTGCAACTGGTGTGACGCGCCGTCAATTGTGCCTTTGCCGCGGGGATCAGTATCTTTTTCCCCAGGGGCCGGGAAACCAGTACATGATTTTGCGCGGCGGCACCTCAAAGCCGTGGCGTTCGTAAAAGGGCAGAACCTTGTAGTTGGCGTCGGTGATTTCCAGGGTCATGCCGCAGTAGCCGTGATCCAGGGCCCAGCCCTTGAGCTTTTCCAGTGCTTCGCCGCCCACGCCGTGGCTGCGGTGCTCGGCCAGGATGAAGAATTCATCCAGCATGACCAGCAGTCCGCCGAATTCGTTGGAATAATAGGGAACCATCAGGGCGTGGCCGATCACCTGGTCCCCCTGGCGGATCAGCAGGGGAAAGACCAGCTGGTTGGAGAGGGAGATGATTTCCGCGGCGCGGCGGTGGGATTCTTCCGGAGTGAACAGTTGCAGGTCGGGTTCTTCGTCATAGAAGGCTCTGATCAATCGGGCCAGCGTGTCGGTGTCTTCAGCCAGAGCTTCGACAAAATTCATGACGGTTCTCGTTGGACAGCTGCGGGCGTCACAGTGAAAATTCTCTGCGCTCGAACGGTTCGGCGCACGCCCGAAAAACCCCCGGATAAGGGAATCTCCAGTTGCGCTGGTATAGAGAATGGCCGGGGGAAGGTCAAGGGGGCGCTTAAAATTCTATGCCCCGGATAGCGGCTGTTCCCTTGGTGTGCGGGTGCTTGATTTCGCGCATTTCCGTAACCAGATCGGCCATGTCGTGCAGCCAGACGGGCAGATGCCTGCCGGAAAGCACGATGTGCGTGTCCGACGCCTTGCAGGCGGCGAGGATCCCGCGCAACTCGCCTTCGGTCACAAGGCCGGCGTTCAGGGCGTACAGGGCTTCGTCCAGCACCAGCATGTCCAGGTCGGGCAGCAGGGTATGCACCCAGGCGGTCAGTTCGCGGGCGGCTTTTCTGTGCTTTTCGAAATCCCCGGATCCGGTCAGGAAGCCGACCCCGCCGGCCCGGAATTTTTCGCCCAGCAGACTGGCCAGCACGGCCTGCTCGCCGCCGACGCCTTCGCGTTTCATGTACTGGACAAAAGCCACGTGCATGTTGCGGCCCAGGGCGCGTACGGCCTGGCCGATGGCCGCGCTGGTTTTGCCTTTGGCGTCGCCCGTATAAATAAGGATCATGGCGTATCCTCCTTGGGGTGGAGATGAAAACTCCAGACGCCGGGAATCGCGGTTCCGCATTCCGCGCAGCGCCCTGTTCCGGCGGCGGGCGGCGCGTCGATGCGATAGCCCCTACGCCGGAGGTCTATGGTTTTGCAGTTCGGGCAGCGGGTGGTTTCATGTTCGTGGCCGGGTACGTTGCCCGTATAGACGAACAGCAGCCCTTCCGCGAGGCCGATGGCGTGGGCGCGTTCCAGGTCGGCCACCGGGGTGGCGGGCACGTCGCGCATCCGGAACATGGGATGAAAGCGCGAGATGTGCCAGGGCACCTGCGGTCCCAGGTTTTCTTTGATAAAGCGGGCGATATCCCGCAACTCGGCGTCGGAATCGTTGCGGCCGGGGATGAGCAGGGTGGTCAGTTCCACCCACCAGCCGAAGGAAACCGCTGTCTCAATGGTGCGCAGCACGGGTTTGAGCCGCGCGCTGCAAAAATTGCGGTAAAACTCGTCCCGAAAGGATTTCAGGTCGAAATTCGCGGCGTGGATCATATCCCGCAGCAGGTTCAGGCATGCGGGACTCTGATAGGCATTGCTGATCAGCACGTTGGCCAGCCCCGCGTCGATGGCGGCGGGCGCGGCGGCATGGACCATCTCCACGGCCACCGTGGGTTCGTTGTAGGTGTAGGCGATGCCGGCGGCGCCCGTTTTCACGGCGGCGCGGGCGATGTCCGCGCCGTAGCCGCCGGGCAGCCCCGGCCGGAATGAAGATGCCGCGAGAGATCCCTGCGACAGGCCATGGTTCTGGCAAAAAGAGCAGGTCATGGTGCAGCCCTGGGTGCCCACGGAAAAGATGCCTGTTCCCGGCAGGAAATGGAAAAGCGGTTTTTTTTCCACCGGGTCCAGGTTGGCGGAAACAATGCGGTCGCTGACCAGGGACCAGAGGACCCCTTTCCGGTTGACCCTCGCGCGGCAGAATCCCGCGCAGCCTTCGGGAATCAGGCAGTGCCGGGAGCACAGCCCGCAACGCAGAGCCCCGTCGGGGGCCTTGTCCCATAAAATCGCCGGGATCGCCATACCGGGCCTTCAGCGCGCGCCGCCGCGCGGGGCGGGATAGGGCGCGCCCGGACCTTGCGGCCCGTACGGCCTGGGGCCGGGCGGATAGGGCCTGGGCGGGGTCGGCCCGTAGCCCGGACGGCGCAGATCGATTTCCGGCGACACGATGACGGTCTGCGGCCCCTGGTCTTGCGGCTGCGGAGCGGCCGGGGGCGGGGTGGCCATGATCCGGTCGTCCGTGGCCGGGTCCGTGCCGATCCGGGCTTCCCTGCCCGTCCCCAGTTCGATGCCGCCGGCGGCCATGGCCGGGGCGGCGAAAAATATCACGGCAACCGCAAACGCGATGCCGCCGATGGCGGAACGGGCGACGGCGCGGCGCGTCCGCACGCCCGTATTCCGCTGCTTTTCCTTGCCTGCCGGGGGTAAAACGCCTATACTCAGCATTTGAACATCCTCTTTCGGAGAAAACCATGTCCCCTAAAAAATCCGTAGCCAGAGCCCAAGCCTACACCGAATCGGGCGTTGATATCAATGCCGGAAACGATCTGGTTACCCGAATTAAATCTATGGTCGCCTCCACCCGGATTCAAGGGGTGTATTCCGATATCGGCGGATTCGGCGGGCTGTTCAAACCCGACATGGCCGGCATGGAAGCGCCCGTTCTGGTGGCCTCCACGGACGGCGTGGGCACTAAAATCAAGCTGGCCTCCATGTTCGGCAAGTTCGACACCGTGGGCATCGACCTGGTGGCCATGTGCGTGAACGACATCATTGTCCAGGGCGCGCGCCCCTTGTTTTTTCTGGATTATTTCGCCACCGGCAAGCTGGACGTGGATCAGGCCGAGCAGGTGATCCGCGGCATTGCCGACGGTTGCCGTCAGGCCGGCTGCGCCCTTTTGGGCGGAGAGACCGCGGAAATGCCCGACATGTATCAGGATGGGGATTTTGACCTTGCCGGCTTCAGCGTGGGTTTGGTGGACAGCCCGAAAATTGTTGACGGCTCGGGCATCAGCGTGGGCGACGTCATGATCGGCCTGGCCAGCTCCGGCGTGCATTCCAACGGTTTTTCCCTGGTGCGCAAGCTGTTTGCCGAATCCGGCGCCAAGGCGGACGACATCATGCCGGGCACGGAGCGCAGTTTTAAAGATATTTTGCTGGAACCCACCATCATTTATGTGGATTTGCTGAAGTCCCTTATGCGCGACTTGCGGATCAAGGGCATGGTGCACATTACCGGCGGCGGCTTTTATGATAATATTCCCCGGGTGTTGCCCAATCCGGTCCAGGCCAAAATCAATTTCGGCTCCTGGAAAATTCCGCCGGTCTTCAACTGGCTGAAAGAGCAGGGCCAGCTGGACTGGCCGGCCATGCTGCAAATTTTCAACTGCGGCATCGGTTTTGTCCTGCTGGTGGACAAGCATACGGCGGACGAAATCATGGTCCGTCTGGACGCCATGAACGAGCCCGCCTGGGTTATCGGACAAATCGAACACCGGGGCCAGGAAGAGGCCGAACAGGTGGAAGTGGTTTTTGCCTGAGCGCGATTTTTATCCTTTTATGGTCAGCGCCTGCCTGGCGGGCGAAAACTGCCGCTATGACGGCGGCGCCAATTACTCGGAAATCATAGCGCGTCTGGTTGACGGCGGTCTGGCTTTGCCTGTCTGCCCCGAGCGGCTTGGCGGCCTGCCCACCCCGCGTCGGGCTTCGGAAATCCGAGCCGGCCGGGTTATCAACCAGGACGGCCAAGACTGGACCCGGGCTTTTGAGTCCGGAGCCCTGGCCGCTCTGGAGCTGGCTGTGGCCCACGGCTGCCGGATTGCCGTGCTCAAGGCCAAATCCCCAAGCTGCGGGCCGGACCGGATTTATGACGGCAGCTTCACGCGCCGCCTGATTCCCGGCCAGGGCGTGTTTGCGGCCAAACTGCGGGCCGCCGGCCTGCTGCTTTTTTCGGAGAAAACATTTTTTCTGAGCAAGCGCGGCCAAGCATGAAAACCGGAATTTTGCTGGTTGCTTACGGCGCGGCCAATAACCACAACGCCAACAGCCTGCGGCGGTTTCAGGATCTGGCCGAGCGGCGCTTTCGCCTGCCCGTGCGCTGGGCGTATACGTCGGAACTGAACCGCAGGCGCATGGCCCTGGCCCGGGCCAAGTCCGATTCCGTGGGCAAGGCCCTGTCCAGAATGCGTTTTGACGGTTACGGCCAGGTGGCGGTGCAGTCCCTGCATGTGGTCCCGGGCCTGGAATTTGAGGCCATGCTTGAGGAAGCGGGCAAAATTTGTGATTCCGCTTTTGCGGTAAGCATCGGCCAGCCCCTGATTACCGAGGAAAATGGGGATGAGGATTTGCAGCGAGCCAGCGCCTGTCTGCTGGAACATCTGCCCGCCGGCCGCGCACCGGAGCAGCCGGTTTTGCTGATGGCGCACGGCAGCCCCAGCCCCGCCGGGCGCTTGTACGAACGATGGGCGCAAATGCTGGCCGGGCTTGATGCGCATTTGCATCTGGCCTGCATGGAGAGCCCTCCGTATTTCAGCGAGTGCCTTGAACGCCTGCGCCTGGCGCAACGCGGTCCCGTCTGGCTGGTGCCCCTGCTGTCGACCTTGGGCAAGCACAGTTTGAACGACCTGACCGGCCCGGGGGCGGACTCCTGGCAAAGCGGACTCAAGTCCGTTGGGCTGGCTTGTCGGGCGGAATTGCGCGGTTTGATCGACAATCCCCGCTTTGCCGCGGCCTGGCTGGACAGGCTGGGGGCGGCACTTGACGATTTGCCGCGCCGGGTACAAGAATGATTGCAAAGAAGCACGCAAAGGAGACCACATGAGCGTTGTATCGCAGCACATAGCCCAGAGCATTTCCAAAGGGTCGATGATCCGCAAGATGTTTGACGCCGGGATAGAGCTGAAGCGCAAGTTCGGCGCGGAAAATGTTTTTGACTTCAGCCTGGGCAACCCGGATTTGCCGCCGCCGCCCGTGGTGGCAACAGCCATGCATGAACTGGCGGATCATCTGAACGAGCCGGCCAGCCTGGGCTACATGCCCAATGCCGGTTTTCCGTGGGCTCTGGACAAATTGGCCGCCTGGCTCGGCGAGCAGCAGCGGGTCGACCTGACCCGCAACGAGGTCATGCTCAGCTGCGGCGCGGCCGGCGCCTTGAACGCCTTTTTCCACAGCGTGCTGGAGCCGGGCGACGAAGTGCTGAGCTTTGCGCCCTGTTTTGTGGAATACGGCTTTTACACGGCCAACCACGGCGGCGTGTTTAAAACCGTGCCCGCCAGAAGCGAGGACTTCGGCCCGAATTTTGACGCTCTGGGCGAGGCCATCGGCCCCAAAACCAGGGTGGTCCTGGTCAATTCGCCCAACAACCCCACCGGCGCCGTGTATTCCGCCGAAGACATGCAAACCCTGGCCCGCATGTTGTCCGACGCCTCGCATTTTCACGGCCGTCCCATCTATCTGGTCTGTGACGAACCCTACCGCTTTTTGACCTATGACGGCCTGACCGTGCCTCCGGTCCTGCCCCTGAGCCCGAACACCGTGGTCATCGGCTCCTTTTCCAAGAATTACGGCCTGGCCGGCGAGCGCATCGGCTACGTGGCCATTTCTCCGGATCTGGAAGACAAGGCGACCCTGATGGCCGGTCTGATTTTGTCCAACCGCACTTTGGGCTACGTCAACCCGCCC